>NZ_JBEUKS010000002.1:0-485715 GCF_042510965.1 Streptacidiphilus jeojiensis | reverse complement strand
GGGGGGGGGGGGGGGGGGGGGCCCCCCCCCCCCCCCCCGCGACCCCTCACCACGACGGATCCGCACCAGCCTCGGGTGTTCAACCGGGCATGGTGATCTGATGCCGAGTTAGAGAGGGGTGCTACTGGCCTGCAAAGATGTGATTGCGAACAAAGGGACAGAGGTTGACTACTGTTCATTAATCTTGTGAGGGTGTTTAACGTCCTTGCTGCAGACGAAAACACGCAGCGAGCCAGCTCGCCCCACGACAACACGCGTCGGGGTGCTGAGCCCGTAGGTGGAAAGCTCTGCATCCTCAAAGGGCATCCAACTCAGGCTCCCGTTGTCCCACTCTTTGGTGTCAACCGTCAGCAACAATCGCATCGGAGCACCACAGCCGCAGACCATCTCCTGAGGTCCCGTCAAGTGCCATGAGGCGAAGCCGCCCACCTTCCATCCGGGTGCCACCGACAGGTCGTACTGATAGTGCGGGGCCTCTTCGCTCTCCCAGTCTTCCCATTCCTCCAGGGCATTCTGGATCGCATTGGGAAGTAGTTCGAAGCTCTGATGCTCGACAACTTCTTCTGGATGCAGAACGCAAACGTCAGGGACATATCCGGCTCGCCCTACTACCTTCAGCTCCGGAGCCTCCACCATCGGCGCAGAAATCATCGCCGAATCTCTCCACACCAGCCGGAGGTCAATTGCCAGACCCTCACCGTGTGCATCAAACGGACACCAGAGAACCTGCAGCAGGTCCGCCCCTTCCGGAAAGCCTAGCGCCGGGACATCCTTCCGGAAGACTTGCAGCACCGGCAGCATGGGAACAGGCGTGTCCTCGGTCAGCTCTGGAGCGTATCTGCCGCGCTTGTTCAGAGAAGACAGCAGTTCACGCTCTTCGTCTGTCGGCCCGGTAGGTCGACCCCTCGCGTCAATCCGACTCCAGGCGGCGTCGAGTATACGTCGCCTCTCTCTCACGTTACGCAGCAGCTCACCTCGGGACTTCTGATGAGCTTCCGTGCAGACTGGCCAAGGCTCGTCTGCAGGCCAGAGCAGCATTCCCCCCACCGAACTCTCCGCCGGCGCAGGACTGCCTGGTCGCGGGTGGAGTCGCGTCGCAACCGCGGCATGTTCGTGAAGCTCTGGGAAAACACCCTCGATGTCAATAGGGCGCGGTGGTGTCGTCCGGGGCAAATTGACCTCCGAGAATACGGGTCCCAAGTATATCCAACTGCGCTGAGGTCAACGTTCACGTGCGGTCCTCAGCACAGTCAGTAGCTGAATTTACCCGAAATTACTCCAGCTGCCGGATTCTCCAAGAAACCCGAGAGGCTGAATCCCTTATTGCCCACGGCGGAAAACTCTAGGCTAGTCGGGATTCTATTCGCCCCTTCATAGATCGGTTTCACCGAATACTGCACGATCTCATCCGCATCCACCGCATCGTAGATGTGCTGCTCGACGAGGTCTCGCATCAACGGCGAATTGACAGGATTCTGCGTCAAGGTCACCAAGTTGTAGCGCGCAAGCGGGCCTCGCTGCCGGTGTCCGGCATCGACTTATCGATCGAAGCATGCACGCCCTGCGGCCGCCCGAGTGCGTCCAGACCTTCGTACCGGACACTCCCACCGTGGCTATAGCGGTCGAACCGATCCGGGCTTCACTCTGCCCTCGGCTTCACTACCAGGGTGTCGGCACCTGCTCAGGGACAGCCTCGTCCGGCTCCGGGACGAGGACGGTCCGCCCATTTCTGGGATCTTCATCCGCTGACGCTGCCGTCACCGTCAAGGCATCCTAAAAGCCCCAATAGCATGTATGTCACCCGCCAGCATAGACCTGGCGATACGTACACATGAAGTAGCAGGAAGCCGCAGAGGCGCAAGATCCTTGATATGCAACTGGGGTGCTACTGAGACAAATATCAGCAGCACCCCAACCCCAACTACTGGCTCCCATCACGGAGCTGACAGAGGCCATTCGCTCAGGCGGATCCAAAGATCGCCATCGCCTGGCCTAACCCGGGCCGAATCCCCGACTTCAAGCTCATTAATAACAGCGAAGATCTTACCCACAACCAGATCCTTGGGGAACTCTCCATCCACTTCTACATCAAGATTCGACCCGGTCTCGCCGGTCCCTCCTCCAGTCACTTCACCAATGCCCTGCAATGCACTATTGAGCGCATCCTCAACATCGTCTCGGTCAACCGACATTGGGCCGTCAAACCAAATCTCCACAAAATCCATTCACCGCCGCCTTACCTCGACAAAAGTTCATCAAAGAATGCGTCCATCATTTGCACGGACTTTTGACCTCGTGCAGCCTTGGAAAACCCGAGCGCAGGAGAATCAGGACTATTTAGAAGACTTGCGCCGCGCTGCGCAAATCCCTGCGTGAAAAACTCCTCAGCCCCCTTGCTCGCATCCATACTTTGCTGAACGTCAACAACCTGCGGAGTGAGGTCAGGATTTTGCTTGAAGATGTCATGCCCTCTCGCTATGCGCCCCTTCATGACCTGCAAGGGATTTCCTTTCCCCTGAGCCCGGCCGACGTATCGGACATTTCCATCGGCATCCTTGGCTACGTAGGTGATGTAGCTTCTCCCATTTGCCGCGGAGGGCTCAGCAAGGTTGAGATTCTCGCCCGGCTTCACCCCGAACGAATCAAAGAGATCCGCCTTCTCATCGACGCCACAGTTGTGGACCAGTACCGGTGTATTGCCAGCTTCCACATAGTACGTGTGGAGGGTGCCGATGGTGAGGTCGTAGGTGGTGGTGTTGGCGTGGAAGAGGTGGAGGTTGGTGACCTCGGCGGTGCCGGTGGGGGTTTGGAGGCGGTCGCCGATGTGGAGGTCTTCGGCTTCGACGAAGGCGGTCTGGGTCTCGTCGTAGAAGGGGTGGTGGAAGGTGGTGTGGAGGACTCCGCCCTGGTCCGCAGTGGTAGCGGGTGTCGCCGTGGAGGTTGCGGCGGGGGCGGTGTAGGCGACGGGTTGGGCCGGGGTGGCGGACTGGTGGTGGGTGGCCAGGAGGGCGGCGATGCCGGCGGCCGAGGCTGCCAGGCCGAGGGCGGCCTTGCGCAGGACCCGGGATCTGAGGGTGGCCGTCGCCGCCTTGGTCGGGGCGATGGTGACGTCGGCGAAGTCGTGGTCGGTGTGGGTGACGATGACGGCGGTGACCTGGTGGCTCTGGGTGCCGCTGAGGCCGGGGACGGCGTTGGCGATGGTGTCGCCGACCTTGATGGTGCTGATGGCCCTGGTGGAGCCGTTCGCCATCAGTACCCGGGTGCCCGCCGTGAAGCTGTGCGGAATGCTGCTCGGGCCGGTGGGGCACGACGATTGCTCGGCGGATCCTGCCTCGTCGGCAACGCTGTCGTTGGCGACCTGGTCGGTGGCGTCCGCAGCCGCGCTGTCGCCGGCCTCGGTGGCGCCCTTGCCGAAGAGGCCTCCGACCGCGTCCAGGGCCTTGGGGGCCACCTTGGAGAGGAGCTTGCCTCCCAGCGCGCCCAGCGCCCCGCCCACCGCGCCGGCTACCGCGCCGTCGACCGCGCTCGAAGCGAAGGCACCCGCGCTGCAGGACGATCCTCCCTTGTCGGCGCAGGCGAATCCCTGGGTGACCAAGGAGCCCACGGCGCCCGCGATGGCCGCGCAGCCGATGGTGCCGATGCCTGCGGTGACGGCCTCACAGCCCATACCGACCGCCGCCGAGACCACGAAGGAGGTGATGGCGGCAGCATGGTGCTTGGCATAGATGGCGGCGGTCTTCACCGCCTTGACGGTGGCGTGGTAGGCGCTCCTGGCGGCATGCGCGACGGCATGCGCCGCCTTCTTGATCGCATGGACCACGCGTTTGGCCGCCCGTCTGACGGCATGGTAGGCGCTGCTGACGGCGTGTACCGCGGCGTGGTACGCGCGTCGGATGCGGCGCGCGGCGTAGTGGTAGTAGCGGCGGACCCGTCGCACGGTGGAGCGGTAGACGTCGGCGATGCGGTGGACGGCCTTGGACACCGCGTGCTTGACGGTGTGAACGACGGCGGCGACCGCGTGGTACGTGTAGTGGGCGAAGTCGTCCCAGCCGCTGGAGAACGTGGAGGAGAAGTCGTCCCAGCCACTGGAGACGTCGTCCACCGCGCTGGAGACCGCGTTGCTGACGGCGTTGAAGATGCTGCAGCCGAACCAGCAGTGCCCGCTGGGGTCGGTCGCGCTGAGCGGGTTGCCGCCGATGTAGGCGAAGGGATTGGCGCTGGCGGAGTTGGGGACGGGGTTCGGGGAGACGCTGTCCTTGTTGAGGAAGGTGCCGGTGGCCGGGTTGTACCAGCGGGACGCGGTGCCGACCTGGGCGGTGGAGTTCTCGGTCCAGCCGGACTGGAACCCGAGGTGGCCTCCCGCCGTGCCGCTGCTGGCGGTGACGTTGCCGAGCGGGTCGTAGGTGGCCGAGCCGGTCAGGGTGGTGGCACCGGAGGTGAAGCCGGCGACGACATCGCTGTGCTGGTCGGTCAGCGCCAGGGTGCCGGTGCTGGTGGAGCCGGCGCCCGCGGTGTTGAGGCCGATCAGGCCACCGCTGGGGTCGTAGGTGTAGGTGTAGTCGCCGTCGCCGGCGATGGTGTCGCCGCCCCCGGAGTACTGGAAGGTGCGGCTGGTGCCCAGGGTGCTGTCGGTGTCGGTGATGTTCCGGCCGGAGGCGTCCAGGGTGTAGCCCTGGGTGCCGTCGGTGATCTGCTGGCCGTAGGCGTCGGTGGTGTAGGTGGTGCTGCCGCTGGGGGTGGTCTCCATCTGCAGGGTGCCTGCGGCGGAGTAGCGGTAGGAGTTGACGCCGTCGGAGGTGAGTTCGTCCCTGGCGTCGTAGGTGTAGACGTTGGAGCCGACCTGGACCCGGTTGCTGGAGGCGTCGTAGGCGTAGGCGGTGGTGGTGCTGCCGTTGTTCCAGGACGTGAGGCGGTTGGCCCAGTCGTAGGTGTAGGTGTTGCTGGAGGCCCCGGTGACGCCGGTAGTGGTCTTGGTGGTCAGGTTGCCGTCGGCGTCGTAGCCGTAGCTCATCGACGCCAGCGTGGTGCTGCCCTGGGTGAGGGTGTCGCCGGTCAGCTCGTGGGCGGTGTTGTAGCTGTAGGTACGGGTCTGGCCGGTGCTGCCGTACTTGATGCTGGCGACCTGGTTCAGCGTGTTGTAGTTGTAGCCGAGTTGGGTGCCAGTGGCAGCGTCGTTGAGGGTGGACAGCCGCCCGGCGGTGTCGTAGCCGTAGCTGGTGGTTCCGGCGGCGTCGGTGCGCGAGGTGAGACTGCCGTCGCTGTTGTAGCCGAAGGAACTGGAGCCCGCGGAACCGGAGGCGGTGAGCAGGGAGCCGCGGTCGTTGTAGGTGAACGATTCGCTGGTGGCGCTCTGGTATCCGGTCGTGCCGCTGGTGCCGGCCGTACTGGTGCCGGCGGTCAGTACCTGACCGGCCGAGTCGTAGGTGAAGGAGCGGCTGGCGGTGGCCGCGTCGGCTCCGGTGCCCGATTCACTGGTGAGGTTGCCGACCTTGTCGTACCCCAGGGTGGTGGTGATGCCACCGGGCTGCACCGCGGAGACCAGTTGGCCGTCGCCGTTGTAGGTGTCGGTGGTGGTGGAGTCAGCGGCACTGGTGTAGCTGCTGGTGGCGGGGGCGACCACACTCTGGGACTGGCCCCAGGGGGTGTAGGTGTAGATCCAGGAGTTTCCGCGCCCGTCGGTGTAGCGGGTGCGCTGCCCGGCCGCGTCGTAGCCGAAGCTGGTGGTGATCGAGGAGGTTGCCGAGACCGGCTGGGTCTCCTGGGTCACGGTTCCGGCCGCGTCGTAGGTGAAGTGGCTGGTGTGGCCGTTCGCGTCGGTCGAGGAGATCAGATTGCCGACGCCGTCGTAGGTCTCCCCGGTCTGCGAGAGGACCGTGCTGGCGGCGTCGTACTGCGTGGTCTTGAAGGGTTGGTCGGACACGTTGTAGTCGGTGTCGGACCAGGTGCCGTCGGGCAGGGTGGTCTTCTGCTGGTTGCCCATGAAGTCGTAGGAGTAGGTGGTGGTGTTCCCCGCGCCGTCGGTGACCGCGGTGGTCTCACCGAGGCTGTTGTACTTGTAGCCGGTGGTGACCCCGCCCGGGGTGGTGGTGGAGGTCAGGAACGCCCCGTACGCGTTGCCGGCGCTGACCGCGTACGAGTTGGTGGAGGTCAGTGCCTGGGCGGTGGGGTACCGCTCCAGGGTGGTGGAGGTGAGTTGACGGCCCATCCAGTCGTAGGTGGCCTGGGTGGTGGCGCCGGTGCCGTCGGTCTGCGAGACCAGCTCGCCGTTGGTGTCGTAGACGGCATGGGTCTTCGAGCCGTCGGCGGCGGTGACCTGGGCCGCGTCACCGATCTGGTCGTAGCTGGTGCTGGTGGTCTCACCGTCGGGTTGGGCGGTGCCGACCACGTTGCCGTCGGCGTCGTAGGTCCAGGTGCTGGTGGCGGTGATCGGGGTGCTGGAACCCGGCGGCGTGTAGGACGGCAGGGTCTCCGAGACCTTCTGCCCGTTGGCGTCGTAGGCCGTGTCGGTCTGGTTCCCGTCGGGGTCGACCTCCTCGGTGGCTTCCCCGAAGGTGTTGAAGCCCGAGGTGGTCACCGGGCGTGCGCTGACCGCGGTGCCGCCGTTGGTCTCCACCGACACGGCGGGCGCGGTGGTGACCGCGAGGTTCCCGGCTTCGTCGTAGGAGTAGTTGGTGGTGTTGCCGTCGGCGTCGGTCATGCTGGTGGGCAGGCCGCGCTTGTCGTAGGTGTAGGTCGTGGTCTGGGCGTTGCTGGACCCGACGGTGCCGCCGGAGCGCCCGTTCCCGTACAGGGTGGCGACCTCGGCGGCGGAGAGGGCCCGCTGGTATGCCTGTACGTCGGAGACCTGACCGTTGACGACATTGGAGATCGTGCCGCCGGTGGTCTTGACGCCTCCCACGGTCAGCGGACCCGAGGCGTTCCAGGTGGTGGCAGCGGTGGCGCTGGCGGCCAGGGCGCCGTTGACGTACAGGCTCATCGCCCCGGTGCTGGAGTTGTACACCCCCACCAGGTGGGTCCAGGTGTTGGAGGTCGCACTGCTGGTGTGCGCGATCGTCTGGGTGGCGGTGGTCGCGTCCGCACTGGTGGTGATGAACGCCCAGCCGCCGTAGGACTTGCTGTACTGCAGGTAGAACGCGCTCGCGGTGGCGCCGGCCTGACCGACGAAGGTGCGGTAGGTGGACACGTCGGCGGGGTCGACCCAGGCCGAGACGGTGTAGGAGGAGTTGGTGGTCAGCACCGGGGCGTTGGCGGAGATCAGGCCGCCGGTTCCGGTGGTGCTGCCGGCGAAGGTGGCGCCGCTGCCGCTCCAGGTCACTCCGCTGTCGGCGGTGGCGGTGTAACCGTTGCCGGAGGCGTCTGTGACGGCGGTCCCGGCGGTCTGGTTCAGCGGGTACCAGGCGGAAGGGTGTCCTGAGGCGTCGCCGGACAGGGTCTCGGTGAGCGTGTTCCCCATCGGGTCGTAGGTCTTGCTGGTGGTGCGGTCGTAGCCGGAGGAGTCGTGCTGGGTGGAGGTGGCCACCAGGTCGTCCGGGGTGTAGGAGACCTGGGTCGTCCGGTCCGTGCTGGTGGGGTCCGTGACGGTGCTGGTGGTGCGCGAGGCCGCGTCGACGGTGTAGTTGGTGACGGTGGCGCCGTTGTTGGTGACCTGCTGGACCAGGTCGCCGGCCGCGTCGTAGCTGTTGGACTGCAGGACGAAGCTGTTCTTGCCGGTGGCGTCGGTGCGCGTGACGGTGGAGGTCAGCCCGTTGTCTGTGTAGGTGTAGCTGGTGGTGTTGCCCATCGAGTCGGTGATTGAGGCCAGCCGCCCCGCGGGGTCGTAGGCCCGTGAGGACTCGATCAGGGTGGTGGCGGTGGACGGGTTGACCGGGTCTCCGGTGTAGGAGGCCAGGCTCTGGGTGAGCAGATTGCCGTCGGCGTCGTAGGCGTACCGCGTGGTGGTGCCGTTCTGGTCGACGTCCGAGATGCGGTTGCCGTAGGCGTCGTAGCTGCTGGTGGTGGTGTTGCCGTCGGCGGCACCCGCATTGCCGTTCGCGTCGGTGTGGCTGGCCACCTGGTCGTACGCGTTGTAGGTGGTGGTGTCGGTACGCGGGGCATCACCGCCGGTGGCGTCGGCCACCGTCTGCGAGGTCACGTCCCCGTCCGCGTCGTACACGGTGGTGCTGACCGCGGTGTGCACGGCGCCGGTGACCCGGTCGGTCAGCGGCGGGTCGCTCTCCTTGGTGACCTGTCCGTTGGCGTCATAGGTCAAGGTCCTGGTCAGGCCGTTGGGATAGGTGTCGGAGACCACGGTCTCGGTCAGCACCCGGCCCAGGCCGTCATAGCTGTACTTGGTGACCTGGCCGTCCGCGTCGGTGGTGGAGGCGACATCGCCGTTGTGGAGGTAGGCGACGGTGTTGACCGCACCGCCCGGTGAGGTGGTCGAGACCGGGAGTCCCTTGGGGACGTTGCCGGTGTCGGCAGCCGGGTAGGTGGCCGTCCCGTCGGAGTACACCGTGCTGGTCGTGCGGCCGGAGGGGGATCCCGGCACCGCCGGAGTGGTAACGCTGGTCTCGTCGCCTGCGGTGTTGTAGCCGTACGAGGTCAGGAAGGTGTTGTCGGTGGCGGAGGTGGAACGGCCGCTGCGGGCGGTCAGCGGCAGGTCGTTGCGCGGATCGGCGGTGGTCAGCTCCGCGGTGGTGTCATCGGGGTAGTAGCTGAAGTACTGGGTGGAGCACTGGTTCGCAGCCTGGTTCTGGCAGGTGGTGCTGGACACCGTGTTGCCGCGCACATCGTGGCCGGTGATCGTCATGGCCCCGTCGGGGTCGATGACGGTGTGTTCGAAGCCGCCGGTGTCGTAGCCGTAACTGGTCCTGTTGCCCAGCGCGTCGGTCTCCGAGATGGTGCGGTTGCCGTTGGTGACGTCGTACTGGCTGCTCAGCGTCTTCCCGCCGGGGTCGGTGACGGTGACGGTCTCCAGCGGCAGCAGGCCCGCGGAGTTGTGGGCGGCCTGGAAGTGCGCGGACGCGTCCGCGGCGGTGAGCTGGCTGTGGTACAGCGCGAAGTCGGCGATCGAGCCGGGGAAGTAGCCCAGGGTGTTGGTGGGCGCCGAGGTCCAGCCCGAGGACTCGCCCGCCCCGACGTACAGGTACGTCGAGACGGCAGTGGCGAACGCGCCGGTAGAACTGGACTGCTGGGTGCCGTCGAGGTAGAGCGCCTCGGTGGTTCCCCCGGAGGCCAGCAGCGCGTGGTGCCACTGGCCGTCGTTGACCTTGCCGGTGCTGGTGACGTACCCGTAGCCGTAGAAGCGGCCGTGCAGCAGCCCGTCCACGCCGACGTACAGGGCCGGGACGTAGTTGTTGGAGGCGGGGCTGCCACCGGTCAGCGACGCCCCGGCGTAGTCGAAGAGCACTCCGCCGGCGGTACTGCCCGAGGGCATCTTGAACCACAGCTCCACCGAGTTCGACCCGGCGGTGACCTGGTTGTTGGTCGGCAGCGACACCAGCGAGGAAGTGCCGTTGAAGGACGCAGCGGTGCTGTCGGAGAACGGACCGGCCGCACCCAGCGTGACATTGGAGTAGGTACCCAGGCCGCCGCGGGTCTCGTCGAGGGCGCTGGCTGCGCCGGCCCCCTCGCCCAGGCGGAAGTACTCGGTGGGCGCCGCTCCCAGCACCGCCGAGCGGTAGACCTGGCTGGAGCCGGTCACCGTGGGCGTGCCCAGCTTCCAGGTGCCGCCGTTCTCGTCGGTGACCTGGGTGACCGTCGCGGTCGAGGCGTTGTAGGCGATCGCGGCGTACGCCTTGCCGGAGGGACGGGTGATCGAGGACAGCAGACTGGCACTGCTGGTACCGGCTGCGTGCAGGGCGGTGACCTGCGCCTGCGACAGCGGGTAGGAGTACAGGCCGACGTCGGCGATGGAGCCGTTGAAGTAGCTGGCGTAACCGGTGTTGCCGCTCTTGCCCTCGTTCGGCTCGTCGGGCCACGCCCCGCCGAGGAATCCGGCCCCGACCGTGGGGTAGCTGAGCGTCTGGACGGGTACTCCGCCGCCGACCGAGACGGTGCCGGACGCGGTGCCTGCGTTGACGCCGTCCAGGTACAGCGTCTGCGAGGCGCCTGCTGCGGCCAGTACGGCGTGGTGCCACTGGCCGTCGTTGACCTTCTTCAGGGTCTCGCTGATCGGCGAGACGCCTGCGCTGTACCAGAACTCCGCGTTGAGGTAGCCGGAGCTGCCGATGTACAGCATCGGCTGGTAGTAGCCGGGCGTGCTGCCGTTGCTGACCGGCACGGAGGAGGCCCCGTACAGGACGCTCGCGGTGCTGCTGCTGGTCTTGAACCACAGCGACACGGTCTGCGCATTGGCGGCCACGGCCAGGGAGTTGGGCAGCGTCACGGTGGAGCTGGTGCCGTTGAAGCCGGCCGCGGTGGCGGTACTTCCGCTCAGCGGGCCGCTCTGACCGAGGGTCACATTGCTGTAGGTGGCGTTGTCGCTGCCCTCGTTGGCGATCACCGCGCTGGTGGCGGTGGTGCCGGAGGCGTCCGAGAGCGTCCACAGCGAGTGCGGGTCCAGGTCGAGGCCGGCCGCCTGGTACTGCGAGCCGGTGGTGTAGCCGTAGCTGGTGCAGTGGGTGCCGTCCGCGGGGGCGCACAGGCTGCTCAGCGCGTCACCGGTGTAGGAGTAGGTCCACACCAGGTCGGTGCTCTGGTCGGTGCCAGTGACCGGGTCGGTGGAGACCGTGGCGATGTGCGCGCTGGTGGCGCCGCTGGGGGTCGACCACACCAGGTGCAGGGAACGACCCGAGGTGACCGAGGTCATCGTGGTGATCTGTCCGGAGGACCAGGTGAAGGTGACCGCGCGGGCGTCCGCGTCGGTGACCGAGGTGATCCCGTACACCCCGCTGCCCAGGGCCTGGGTGAAGGTGTAGACCGTGTCGTTCTTGTCGGTCAGCGTGTAGCCGCCGGTGACCGGCTTGAACGTGGCGAAGCGTCCCGAGGGCGGGCTGTAGCTGCCGTCGCTGTTCTTCCCGAAGCCGACCACCGAACCGTCGGGATAGGTGACCTGGACGCTGGCCACCGCGCCGCCGGTGTCGTACTGCTCGGCGGCGCGGGCGTCGAAGATGCTCGACCAACCGGCACCGAAGCCACCGGTGGTGCGGGGGTCGCGTGAGTTGTAGTCGCGCACCACGTCCAGCGAGGGACCGGTGACCGACACCGAGGCGTCGGTGTCCTCGGTGGTGTAGTTCCCGATCGAGGCGTCGTAGCCGTGGTCGCTGCTGTTCTGGGACAGGCTGGACGTGGTCACGGGTTGCGGGACCTGTGGCGTCAGCGAGGCCCAGGCCGCTGCCGTCGAGTACGCGGAACCGTCGTAGGCCTGGACGGTCCACTCGTAGGTCTGGCCCCACTTCAGCTTGCCGGCCGTCACGCTCCAGTCGCCGCCGGTGACCAGCCCCGAGTCGACGACCTTGGTGTCGGTGGAGTCGTAGATCTGGAAGTCGTACTCCAGCGTGGTGTTCGGCGAGCCGTCGTCGATGGCGGCCGCCGCCAGTTCCGGGGTCAGCGTGCTGACGGTGGTGTCGTTGGCCGGATAGGTCTGGGTGAGCTGGGGAGCCACGTTGCCGGTGTAGGTCAGCGTCAGGATCGGGGCGTAGCCCGGGTCGTAGAACGAGCCGAACTGCTTCCAGGTCAGGTCGTTGGTGGTGGCCGCATAGACCGCCAGCCCGTGGTCGGCGGTGGTGCCGTTGGCCCAGCCCTGGAAGGTCGTGGTCGACAGCGGAACGGTCAGCCAGTCTCCGACCGTACGGTCGGCCGCGGTGTTGCCGCAGGCGGCCGTCAGGGTGCTGGTCGCCGGGGTCAGACTCCCGATCGAGGCGCCGTAGGCCGGACCGGGCCACCCGGTCACCCCGGACGGGGTCCAGGCGGCGCTGACGGCGGCGACGTCGAACTCCTCGGCGTACGCGCAGGTGGACGCCCAGGTGTCGAACAGCTGAAGGCTGGCCGCGGTGACGGTGACCTTGGAACCGTCGAAGGTGCCCAGCTGCGGGGCGATGTAGCCCACCGCGCTGTGTGTGCCCGAGTCGTACGACCCGGCCTTGATGGACAGCTCAGTGGAGTGGTCGCCCAGGTTGGCGGACTCGGCGTAGGTCGTCGTCCAGGCGTCGTTGATGGAGGGGTCCACCGTGACCGGGAACCGTCGCGCCGGGTTGTCCAGCCATGCCCTGTCCAGGGTGACCACCAGAGCGGTGTGGCCCGCACTCTGCTGCAGGGTGTAGCTGACCGCGTGCGTGGTGGCCGGGTCGCCCGAGTGCGGATCGACCTTGGAGTCGAACGCGTACGCCGGCGGGATCTCCTCCACCGTCCGCCCGGCCGCGTTGCGCAGGTCGATCGCCCCGGCGGTGCCCTGCACTGCCGTCAGACCCTGCAGCTGCAACGGGAAGACCCACTGGTTACCGGCAGCAGCGCTGTGCAGCACCACGGACTCCTTCAGGCCCGTGGTCGTGGGCGCCACCAGAAGATCCGTGAGGGGAAGCACGCCCGGGTACGTCACCGTCGAGCCCCGCGCGGTGCCGGTGACGGCGGCTGCTCCCTGCAGGCCGTAGGTCAGCTTGTGGCTGCCGTCCACGGCAAAGGCTGCGAGCGAGGTCGTGGACGCCTTCGGCGCGAAGTCGACGGCCAGGGAGTTGGCCGCCTCGTGCCACCGCTGGTCCGTGCCGACCGACACCGTGGTGTTGACGGGCTGCCAGTCACCCTTGGCATCACGGTAGTTCACCGGGGTCTGGCGGACCCGGCGGGTGACGGAGCCGTCGGCGTTCTGGAAGTAGTCGACGGTGGCGGACGACTTGGAGGCGACCCGCTTGCTGGTGCGGGCGTTGAATCCGACCGGCGCCGCGGCGCTGAGGCCGCTGCTGACCTTGCGTGCCCGGACTGTGTACGAGGCCAGTTGGCCGCGTCCGGTGCCCGGTGCCCCACCTGTCCCGCGACCGGAGCGCGTCGACGCCGCGCTCGCCACATGGCTGCGCCCAGCTGCGGTCCCGCCGGCCTGCTGCGGAAGCCGGCCCCAGTGCGGACTGGAGAACCAGCCGGCGATCTCCGTCAACGACGGCAGGCTCAGCGCGGGAAAGCCACGGGTGGCCGCTCCGGCGGTGCTCACCCCACTGCCGACGGCTAGGGCGGCCACCAGCAGCACCGTCACCAACCGCACCAGGGGCCGCATCCGACGTCCCGTCAACGACCAGCTGGACCGCCGCACCGAACGCGTACGCATCGACAATCCCCACCCGTGTCTTGAACCTGAACCTGTCACACCTTCAGGGCAAGGCGAAGTGGACCACGTTCGACCGTGTGCGACGCAAGATCACATAAGGCGGTCACACGCGTTCCTTACTCATGCGGATCTCACGTTCTCGGATCCACAGGCCAGTGACAGGGTTCCCTGGTAAGGACGCGCAGGCTCCCCCGGTGCCGCGGCTAGGAGGCAAGGGCGGACTCGACCGCAGCCGCCACCGCGGCCCGCTCTCCGCCCGTTGACGAGTAAGAAACCGGTGCAAGGCGCTTCCCGGTCGCGCTGCCGTCCACGGTGAGGAACTCGACCTTCGGGAACTGTTCGGCGACCTTCTCGGCCGCCTGCGTCGGCGCGGCTCCGACGGCAAGGATCACCTGGCATCCGCTCACCGCCAGCGAGGCCAGGAACGGTCCCGCGCTGCCCGGCGTGTCCGGTCCCGTGGCCGACAGGTACCGGACCTGCGCCGCCGACTCGGTCGACGCCTCGCGCATCCCGGCCCAGGCCGCGGCGGCGTGCTGATCCGCGAGGCCGGTCGGACCGGTGAGCATGCAGGCCTGCTTCCGGGAGTAGGTACGGGCCCGGGTGGCCGCCTTCGGGGCCGCGGACGAGGACGGCCACCGGACCACGAGCGCCGTCGCCCCCAGCGCCAGTACGACGGCCGCGGCCGTTGCCCACCGGTAACGGCGCCCCTGGTCGATCATGTCGCGACTCCATCGGGTTCCAGCCCCGACGGGTCCGTCCGCACCGGGGGATCCGCAGCATACGGGGACCGATTCGGGCGATGGGCCCCGCCGGAGGGGGTGGAACGCGCGTTTTCCGGCGCTGACGCCAGTCCGCGTGGGCATATCGGTGACAACCGGGCAAGCGGAAGAAACTGCGGCCGATTCGCCAAGGTGACACCGCAGCCCACAACTTGGTACGCAGGCGGAACACTCGTGCCCCTGATAGCGCCGGTGCGCTAGTGTGCGCACGCACATCTCATATGCAGAGGCAACTCAGGGGGCCGCCCACCGTGAAACTCTCAGCGCTCTCCACGGCCATAGCCGTCGTGGCCGGCTCCGTGTCAGCCGGCGTGATCGGGGCCGCCGGCTCCGCGGGGGCCGCCGAGCCCGCAGCAGTGCCGCTCTCGCTCAGCCACTACTCGCACCTGCTGGTCGACGCCGCACACCAGCACCTGTACTTCAGTCAGGGCTCCGGCACCAGCACCATCCTGGTCACCGACCTGTCCGGCCACGACGTCGGCACGATCGACGACGAGCAGGGCGCCACCGCCCTCGCGCTCTCCGCCGACGGCAGCACCCTGTACGCGGCGCTGTCCGACGGCGACGCCGTGGCCGCCATCGACACCACCAGCCTGACCGAGAAGGCGCGGTACGCCACCGGTGCCTCCAGCGCGCCGGCGTCGCTGGCCGTCTCCGGCGGCAAGGTCTGGTACAGCTACACCACCGCGGCCGACGCCGGAGGCATCGGCGTGATCGACGCGCAGGACGACAGCCCCGCCGCGACCGCGCAGCCGACCATGTCCACCTGGGCGAGCGCCCCGGTACTCGCCTCCGCCTCCGCCTCCGACGAGTTGGTCGCCGAGGACTTCTCCGCCCAGCACATGGCCACCTTCGGGCAGACCTCGGGCACCCCCGTGCTGCAGGCCGACGGCACCGTCGCCACGGGCAACACCACCGGATCGCTGCAGGTGAGCCCCGACGGCACCGAGGTGCTGGCCGCCTCGCCCGGTCAGGCCCTCGTCAAGGGCTTCACCACCGCCGGCCTCGCCGCGACACGGAGCTACGGCGCCACCCAGACTCCGTCCGTCGCGCTCGCAGTCGCCGCGGACGGCACCATCGCCACGGGCACCGCTGCCGCCGACGGCACCGACCTCATCACCGACGCCGCCACCGGAAACCAGCTCAACTCCGTCGACCTGCACAACGACGGCACCACCGACCGCCTCGCCCCCGACGGGCTGGCCTGGATGCCCGACAACATCGGCGCCTACGCGGTCACCAGCACCTCCGGCGGCGGCTACGGTCTGCACCTGGTGCCGGACGCCAGGGTCACCACCGTCTACGTCATTCTGGGCTGGAACCAGGACGAGGACCAGGCTCTGCCCGGCCAGGACTTCACCGTGCAGGGCTCCGCCTGGAGCACCGTGCCGCTACCGACCGGCACCGCCCTGCAGGTGAGCCGCGACGGCGCGGCCCTCCCCGACGTGCACCTGGCCGCGGACGGCACCTTCTCCTTCAAGGACAACCAGTCGGTCGCGGGCACCTACGACTACACCGTCAGCTACCCGGGTGACACGACCCACCGCAGCGGCAATTCCACGGTCCACGTCACGGTCCAGCCGTACACCAGCCGCATCGTGGTCGGCACGCTCTCGGCCACCCCGAGCCTGGTGAAACTGAACGGCAGTCTCATGGCCTTCAACCTGGCCGGGCACCTGATGACCGCGCCGCCGATCGGCACGGCCGTGGCCGTCAGCCGTACCGACCTGACCAGCGGCCAGACGGTGCAACTGCCGTCGGTCGACGTGACCTCCTCCACCGGCACGTTCCAGGTCCTGGACGCTCCGCAGGCCGCGCACAGCTTTGTGTACCACCTGTCCTACCCGGGCGCCACGACCTACACCGCGGCCGGCACCGACGTCACCGTCAAGGTCGCGCCGCTCGCCCCGACAGTGAGTCTCAGCGCCCCGTCCTCGCAGGTCCGCAACGGCCAGCTCACGGTCAAGGGCGGGCTGAACCAGGGCCCGTACCCCACGGGTGAGACGGTGAAGATCACCCGCATCGACCCGGCGCACCCGTCCGGCGTCAGCCTGGGCACGGTCGCCGTCGCCGGCGACGGGACGTTCAGCTTCACCGACGCGCCGCACTACGGCGGGACCAACACCTACACCGTCACCTACGCGGGTGACCCGATCCGCTCCTCCGCGGTGGGCTCCGCGAACGTCAAGGTCAGCTACAGCACGCCCTACCTGAGCGTGCACACCAATGCCTCGACCTTCACCTACGGCACCACGGCCACGGTGACCGCCCAACTCGGCTCCACGTACGCCAACCGCGCCGTCACCATCTACGCGCAGCGCTACGGCGGCTCCAGGACGGCGATCGCCACCGGCACCGTCAACAGCAGCGGGAAGCTCACCGCCAGCTACCGCGTGATCAAGGGGACCACCTTCACGGCCGCCTTCACCGGCGACTTCGAGTTCGCCCCCGCCACCGTGAGCACGGGTGTGCACGTGTACGCGAGCCTCGCGGAGCACCAGTCCGGCTACTACACCACCACGTCCTCCGGCGGCACGAAGTACGCGGTCTACCACCACACCGCCAAGCCGGCGGTCAGCACCACGGTGTACCCGGGCAAGCCCGCGGAGTGCGTCAAGTTCCAGCTGCAGGAGTACCTGTCCGGCGCCTGGCGCACGATCAACCAGTCCGGCTGCTACGCCCTGAACAGCAGCAGCACCGCCTCGCGCAGCTACACGCTGCCGAGCGGCGCCACCGGACACCTGTTCCGGTGGAACGCCGCGTACTTCCACAGCAGCACCGACCAGGCCAACCTCAACACCACCGGCGCCTGGCAGTACTTCACCGTCAAGTACTGACGACCTGACGGGCCCGCGGGGTGGCCGTCGCCGACCGTCGACGATGCGGTCCACGGCGTCGCCGCCCCGCGGGAAGTCCCGTTTCCAACCACACCGATTCTTCATACGAGCAGCTGAACGCGCTATAGGCTGTGGCGGCTGTGCCCAGACGCAGCCACTGTGGATTCGATATGGAGCATTCGTGACCGATCCCTTCAGCCCGCGCACCGACGTGCCGCAGGCACCGCTCCTTCGTGCGCAGCAGGCCGGCTACTGGGAGGCCGGGGCCGAGACGTATCCCCAGGGGCTGGAACACCCCGGTTTCCAGTGGAACCCGCAGGAGCCGACGGATCCGCAGGAGGTCGGGCCCCGGCCCGATCCCGGTCCGGACCGCCCCGCACCGGTCCCGGCCGCCTGGTCCGCCGAGGCCGCTCGCCGTCGCGCCTGGCTCGGACGGGCCGCGCTGCTGGTCATCCTGCTGGCCCAGGCACTGTTGTCGGTACGGCTGCACAACACCGCGTTCCAGGACGAGGCGCTCTACATCTACGCCGGTCACATGGAGATCGCCCACATCTTCCACGGCGCCCCGCTCGTCTACAGCTATGCCAGCTACTTCTCGGGATCACCGGCGCTCTACCCCGTCCTGGCCGGGGCCGTCGACTCCGTCCTCGGTGTGGACGGCGTGCGGGCGGTGAGCCTGCTCTTCATGCTCGGCGCCACCGCACTGATCTACTCGACGAGCCGACGGCTGTTCAACGAACGTGTCGCCCTGTTCGGCACCGGCCTGTTCGCCTCCGCCCAGTCCACGATCGTGCTGGGATGGTTCGCGACCTACGACGCTCCGGCGCTGTTCCTGATCACCCTCGCCGCCTGGCTGGTGGTCCGCTTCGCGCGCGCCCATGCGGCCCTGGTGCTGCTCGCCGTTCCCGTGCTGGTCCTCGCCTTCTGCACCAAGTACGCCTCCGGGATCTTCATCCCGCCCGTCATCGGGCTCGCGGTCCTCACCGCGTGGCCGTACCGGCAGGCCGCCGCCCTGTGGCGTGCGGTGCTCCTCTGCGTCGGGACCGGCGTGCTCGGCGTCGCGGTCCTGTACCACAGTCAGGTCATGACGGGTATTCAGGCCACGACCACCTCACGACAGCACGGAACCAACAGCACCTCGTCACTGATCAATATGTCCGCCGACTGGACCTGGGTGATGCTGGCAGCGGCCTGCTGGGGGAGCATCTCGTACATCCGGCGCGGGCGACTGAGCGAGATCTCCGACGTCGCCGCGCGAACCGGCGAGACCGAGCCGGGGCGGTACTGGCGCGCACTGCTCTGCCTGCTGCTGTTCGGATCCGCGCTCCTGGCCCCGGCCTACCAGATCCACCTGTCCACGTCGATCTCGCTGTACAAGCACGTCGGCTTCGGCCTCGTCTTCGTCGCACCGCTGGCCGGTCTCGGTCTGAGCCGCATCGTCGGACCGCACTTCCTGCGGATCGCGCTCGGGGTCGCGGTGCTGGCGGTCGCGCTGTTCAACGGCGTGGAGCAGTCCGGCCGGCGCTATGCGACCTGGCCCGACTCGTCCCAGCTGATCAGTGTGCTGCGCCCGCACGTCACCAGCGGCGGCAAGTACCTCGCCGACGTCGCCGATGTGCCGATCTTCTACTTCAGGGACGTCACCGCGGCCAGCCGGTGGGACAACACCTACGTCCTCAAGTACACCGACAGCAAGGGCGTCCGCCTCAGCGGGCCTGCGGCCTACACGGCGGCTGTCGACGACGGCAAGTACGACATGGTGGTGCTGGACTCCTCCCCCTCGGCGAACGACACCGCCATCGACAACGCGCTGGCCGCCAGCGGCAAGTACCACCTCGCCGCGACGGTGCCGTACACCAACACCAACGGCAGGGGTGCCTACACCGTGTGGATCAAGGGCTGACACCTCGGCGATCGCGGGCCGGAGGAGGGGCTTCCTCCTCCGGCGCACCGCTCTCCACCGGTGTCGGTCAGTCAGCCCGGAGCCGACGTACCCCCACCGCTCATCCGGTCAACCACGCCGCAGTGGGGGCGGGAACACCCTTCGCACTGCCGGTCGACGCTCCGGCGACGACCTCCGCGATCTCGGGGGCGGTCAGCGTGCGGTCCCACAGCGCGACGTCGGAGATGTCTCCGTGCCACGGGTCCGCCCACGCCGAATTGAACCTGACCCGGCCGATCTGGAGTCCACCGCCCGTCGACGGCTGGATCCCGCTCAGGACAGTGGTTCCCTGCAGCGTCCCGTTCACATACAGCTGTATCTGGTGGTGCTCGGCGTCGTAGGACCCGGTCAGCACCGTCCACTTTCCGGCGGCGGCCGGCACCTGGGACAGCACCGACTTCGATATGTCACCCGTGAGCTGGACCTTGAAGATCCAGCGTTCGACACCGTTCACCAGGCCCCTGGCCAGCGAGAACGAGCTGTAGGTCCCGGATCCCTGGCTGACGATCGTGCGGTGGCCCGACGACACGTCGACGAGCGCCCTCGCGGAGACCGTGAAGCTCTTGCTGGCGTCCACCACCGGAGCGGTCGTCGCGGCGAAGGAGTCCTGCCCGCTGGGCAGGGTCAGTGCCTTCCCCGGGTTGCCCGCCACCGGCGCGACCGCGGCATCCCGGCCGAGGCCGAGCGGGGTCGTCCCGACGGCCGCGGCCAGCGACCCGACGGTGACCGGCTCCGGGCTCGACGGCTGCGAGCTCTGCGTGGGTCCGGCAACGGGGTTCTTCGACTTGCCGTGACTG
The DNA here is from genome assembly GCF_042510965.1 of Streptacidiphilus jeojiensis. Classification (NCBI taxonomy): domain Bacteria; kingdom Bacillati; phylum Actinomycetota; class Actinomycetes; order Kitasatosporales; family Streptomycetaceae; genus Streptacidiphilus; species Streptacidiphilus jeojiensis. The sequence goes on along the minus strand of NZ_JBEUKS010000002.1, from coordinate 466,126 downwards.
ATCAGTACCGCACCGGTCCCGGCGCCCAGGGCCAGTACGAGCACCACCGCGCCACCGATGAGCAGTCTCCTGCGCCGCTTCAGCCGCTTGTCGTTCTGCGTCGCCAGCGCCGACCAGTCCGGTTCCGCGACACCGGAGGCCGCCCCGGGCGGCGGCCATGCGGGAGCTCCGAAACCCTGCTGGACGGGCGGCGGCACCGGGCGCCCGGGCTGGGCGGGCCAGCCGGGTTGGGTCGGCTGGGCGGGCCAGCCCGGCTGGGCCGACTGCTGCGGCTGGACCGGCTGCTGCGGTTGGGCCGGCCGCTGCGGCTGGAACGCGGCCGGGGCGGGACCGAAGCCCTGAGGGGCTGTCACGGTCGGCTGCTGCGCGAATGGCGGCTGCTGCTTGGACTCCGGCGGGGCGGCAGCGGAGGGCTGCCGCCCCTGCGGGGGAACGTCCGACGGAGTCGGACGAACAGGCCGTCCTGCGGCGTCCCCCGAATCGTCTGGCGCTACTGGTCGATCGCTCATGTGTCGGAATAGTAAGCCATGCTCCGGGGCTCTTACCGTCGCCGTTTCAAACCGTTGTACGGGCGCGCGCACCCCGGCCGGCCACCGCTCCGACCACGAACCTCGGATCAGGGCTTGGCCAGGGTGTCGACATAGTTCGTCCCACCCTTGTAGAAGCCGTCGACCTGCTGCTGCACCTGGTCCAGGGAGAGGGCGTCCTTGGAGTTGTAGTAGAACCAGTTGACCTTCATGTCCCAGCTCCGCTGCCCGGTGAAGGGAAGGTCGACGAACCAGGTGTTGAAGTTCACGGACATGCCCTCGCGCGGGTAGTACTTCCCCGAGGTGCTGAACAGCTTCTTGCCGTCGATGGAGTAGGTGGCCACCCCGTCCGCCGCGGTGATCACCATGGTGTGCCAGCCCGCGATGCTGAACATGTTCTTCTGGGTGATCCGGTCCCTGTTGTCCGCGCTGTACCAGCTCGTGGTGTCGAGCCGCGGTCCCGGCGCACCCCAGCCCCCGTTCGGCTGGTACTCGTTGTCGAGCTCGCTGTACTTCGAGTTGTCCGGCGAGATCATGTAGAAGGACTCGTTGATGTGGTCGCCGTTGGCCCCGGTCGTGGGCTTGTCGTTGAAGTAGATCCGGGCCGCGTAGGTCCCGGTGAAGAAGTCGCTGGACGAGCTCTGCACCTCGGCCTGGGTGGTGCCGGCCTTGGTCCCGTCGGTTGCCGCGCTGAGGTCCAGGACCTCTCCGCCCTGGGCCTCCTGGTCCGACGGGAAGCTCACGCCCTTCGACGACCAGGTGTCCAGGATTCCGGGCCGTCCGGCACCGGTCCGGACCAGCCAGCCGTGCTGGTACAGGGCGGGGTCGGCCGCACCGCTGTAGTGGAAGTCGTCGAAGAGGACGCCTGTGGGAGCGGCGGCGGCGACCGTTCCCGCGGCAGCGGTCGCCGCCGAGTCGTCGGCGCCGGGGGCGGTGCCCCAGGTGAGCGCGCCCGCCAGGTAGGCGGTCATCTGCTTCCACGGCTTGAAGGGCGACTTCGCGCCGCTGGGGGCGCTGAACGAGTAGTCGTTCGCCTGGTTCAGCTTGGTACCGCCCGGACGGTAGAGCTGCACCTCGATGTCCCCGGTGTTCTTGGCCACGGCGAGGGTCCCTGCCGCCGCGGTGAAGCCGACCTGCAGGTAGTGGTCGGCCGTCGCCGTGGGCTTGTCCAACGCGACGACGCTCTCGGTGATGTTGGAGCAACCGATCGCGGCCTGGACGCAGTTGAAGGAGTAGGAGCCGCCGTCCGCGGAGAAGTAGTAGCGCATCGTCACCTGGCTCAGCTGTATCGGCTGTGCTGAGGTGTTGACGAGTTGCAGCCACGGCTGGGCGGCCGTTGCCGCGGCCGCGGTACCGGACTTGTAACGCAGGCTCAGCTGCCCCGGAACCGACTTCACCGCGGTGGCGCCGGTGCTGCCGGAACTGCCGCCACCGCTGGTGCCGCCCTTCAGGACCGGCCGCAGTGCGGTGGCTCCGGCAATCAGCACGCCCACGATGAAGAGCACCCTGAATACCGTCTTGACACGTTTCCGGTCGTCAGAACGGCCACGGGATGAGCCCACTGGAACTCCTAGCAGGGGGACAGCGGCGAGCCCGAGGGTACACCTGGCGATTGATGGGTGGGGACGGCAGCGGAACCCGCCGGGGCCGGCCTGCCGCGGCGCTCGTGGACGCGGCAGACGCCCCGGTCGTCGTTCACCGAGAGGCGTCCGACCAGGAGTAGGGGCCGTCCGCGGTGGCGGCCTGGCGCTGGGCCGGAAGCTGCCGGAGGCTAATCGTCTCATCCCATGCCGGAGCCCCGTCATTCGGGTCGGCGAACCCGTCGTCGGTTCCGGCGGGGGCCACGGGCACGGCCTGGCCCCCGGCTTCGAGCTCCTCGCCGACCTCGATGGTGCCGCGGGTGCCCCAGTTGGTGCTGCGCAGGGTGGCCAGCGACCAGAGCCGCAGCGGGAGCAGCAGCAGCAGGTTCATGAGGGCGTACAGCGGCGCGCAGAAGAAGGTGAACAGACGCTCGGTCATCTTGATCTGGATGGCGCCACGCAGGTAGTGGATCGAGCGGACCCAGGACATGACGCACATGTAGACCACGTAGGACGCGAGCACCGCCCAGCCGGTCGGATGCAGGACGCTGACCACCAGGGCGGTGATCAGGCCGGCGGTGAAGGCCACCCAGGTGACCAGCTCGACCAGGTTCAGCCACCAGTACATCCGTGTCACCCGGAACTCCCAGAACAGCAGGAACCCCTCCCGGATGAACGACTTGCCCCAGCGGATCTGCTGGCGCATGTAGTGGCCCAGGCGCTCGGGGACGTCCGTGTAGCCGACGGCCGAGGGCCGGATCAGCGACTGTCCCTCGATGAGGCAGTAGTACGTGAGGCGCCGGTCGTCGCCGAAGGTGGCGGGCCGCCCCAGGAAGCGCTGGTCGAGGAAGTCGTCCAGGTGCTTGCGGACCACCCAGCCGCGGTACATCGCCAGCGATCCGCAGGCGCACAGCACCGAACCCAGGCGGGAGTAGGCGACGCGCTCACCCAGGAAGGCGTTGACGTAGCGCATGTCGATGAGCCTGGTCAGCAGGTTCGTCGCCCGGTTGTGGGCGAGGACCAGGCCGGTGACGCACTGGACCCGGCGCTTGCCGAAGGGCTGGGCGAGTTCGGCGACGGAGTTCCGGTCGATGACCGTGTCGGAGTCGATGCACAGGTACATGTCCGCGCCCGGCTCCTGCTCGAACCCGGCGGCGAGGCCGTGGCGCTTCCCCCGGTTCTCAGGGAAGCGGATGAAGCCCAGGCCGATGCCCAGCCGCTCGAACTGCGGCCGCATCTCCTCGACCAGGGCGGCGGCCGACTCGTCGGTCGAGCAGTCGTCGACGACGGTCAGCGACTGGATCCGCAGGGTCTGCGCCAGCACCGAGTCCAGACACCGCCGCAGCATCGCGGGCGACTCGTTGTAGACGGTGATGACCCCGTGAATATAGTGCGAGTGCGCCGACTGCAGCCAGGTCGGATCCACGGTCTGACGTCGGCGTATGGAGAGCAGCAGCTTTATCAGAAGCAGCGATCCGACGGTCACGCCGTACCAGTGCAGGTGACCTCCGAGACGCATGAGTGTGTGCATGACGGAAGAGGCCCCTGAAAGGTCGCAGTGGATCACTGTTCGATACGGGAACAAGAGTTTGGCAAGAGGAGGATAACCCATGAGTGCCGTCCCTTCACAAGATCATCACCTGGCACCCGGACAACTCACCCTGGTGGGACATGCGCGCCGACCGCTCCGGCCATGAGGTCCGGACCGCCGTCGACCTGGCCTGAAACCACCACAACCAAGACGGATTGCACCCGAATTTTTAGGCAATGTCGGGTTTAGCCGACACTCCGGCGTGGGGAACGCGCGGCACAACGGCTAAGCTCTCCGAACTCACACCATGGACACCTCTCGAGGAAGCGCCCACTTCAATGCGTCTTACCGTCATAGGAACCGGCTACCTCGGTGCGACCCATGCCGCCTGTATGGCGGAGCTGGGGCACGAGGTCCTGGGAGTCGACGTCGAACCGGACAAGATCGCAGCGCTCCGGGCGGGCCGCGTTCCCTTCTACGAACCCGGCCTCGAGGAGCTGCTCGCCAAGCACGTGGCGAGCGGACGGCTCCGCTTCACCACCTCGTACCAGGAGGCCGCCGAGTTCGGCGAGGTGCACTTCTCCTGCGTGGGCACCCCGCAGCGGCAGGACGGTCCCGGGGCCGACCTCCGCTACGTGGACGCGGTGATCGACTCCCTCGCGCCGTACCTGACCCGGCCGGCCCTGCTGGTCGGCAAGTCCACCGTCCCGGTCGGCACCGCGGCCCGGCTCGCCGAGCGGCTGGCCGCGCTCGCCCCGGTCGGCGCCGAGGCCCGGCTGGCCTGGAACCCCGAGTTCCTGCGCGAGGGCTTCGCCGTCGAGGACACCCTGCGCCCGGACCGGCTGGTCTTCGGCATCGGGGAGGCGGCACCGGAGTCGGAGGCCGACCTGCGCGCGGTGTACGCCCCGCTGCTGGAGGCCGGGACCCCGCTGGTGGTCACCGACTTCCCGACCGCCGAGCTGGTGAAGACCTCGGCCAACGCCTTCCTGGCCACCAAGATCTCCTTCATCAACGCGATGGCCGAGGTCTGCGAGGCGTCCGGAGCCGACGTGGCCCTGCTGTCCAAGGCGCTGAGCTTCGACACCCGGATCGGCGGCCGCTTCCTCAACGCCGGCGTCGGTTTCGGCGGCGGCTGCCTGCCCAAGGACATCCGCGCCTTCCTGGCCCGCGCCGACGAGTTGGGCGCCGGCCAGGCGCTGGGCTTCCTGCGCGAGGTCGACAGCATCAACCTGCGCCGCCGGGACCGGGTGGTGGATCTGGCCCGCGAGCTCTGCGAGGGAACGCTGAGCGGCCGTCGGATCGCGGTCTGGGGCGCGGCCTTCAAGCCCGACTCCGACGACATCCGCGACTCGCCGGCCCTGGACATCGCCGACCGGCTGCAGCGCCTCGGCGCCGAGGTGTGCGTCTACGACCCCAAGGCCATGGACAACGCCCGCAAGCGCTTCCCGGCACTGGACTTCGCCACCGGCGCGCTCGCCGCGGCCCAGGACGCCGACCTGGTCCTGCACCTGACGGAGTGGAAGGAGTTCCGGGCACTGGACCCGGCCGCGGTCCGCGAGGCGGTCGCCCACGCCCGGATCATCGACGGACGCAACGCCCTGGACGACGGGGCCTGGCGCGCCGCCGGCTGGACCTACCGGGCGCTCGGCCGCCCCTGAGCAGTCGTCGGTCGGCGGCGCCGGTCTCCACGGCCGGCGGCGCCGGTCACAGCCCCTTCACGGCCTCCCCCACCGCCCGGTGGAAAGTGGGGTAGGCCCAGATCGTCGCCGCCAGTTCGGCCAGCGGCAGCCGGGCCTGCACCGCGAGGGTGAGCAGGCCGAGGACCTCGCCGCCGGTCGGGCCGGCCGCGGTGGCGCCGACCAGGACGCCGCCGGCGGCCACCAGCTTGATGAAGCCGTCGTTGCCCGAGCCGTGCACGAAGCCGCGGGCGCTCGCGGCGAGGTCGGTCACCGAGGTCCGCACCGCCAGTCCCTGGGCCCGGGCCTGAGCCTCCGTCAGGCCGACCGCGCCGATCTCCGGATCGGTGAAGGTCACCCGGGGCACCGCGTGGTACTCCGCCGGGCGGCCGCCCCGGCCCAGGATGGCCCGCACCGCCACGTCCGCCTGGTACATCGACATGTGCGTGAACGCGCCCTTGCCGGTGACGTCGCCGATCGCCCACACCCCCGGGGCGCCCAGCACCCGCATCCGGTCGTCCACCGGCAGCGCCCTGGCGTCGGCCGGTACGCCCAGCACCGAGGCGCCCAGCCGCTCCAGGTCCACCCGCCGCCCCGCGGACACCAGCAGCCGCTCCGCGCTCAGCCGCTCGCCGCGCCGGCAGACCGCGTTGAACCGCTGCCCGTCGTAGCCGACGGAGACCAGTTCGGCGCCGGTGTGGAAGGCCAGGCCCTCGGTGGCGAGCACCCGCATCAGCAGCTCCGCCGCCTCCGGCTCCTCCCGCGCCAGCAGCCGCTGCTGCGCCTCCAGCACCGTGACGTCGCAGCCGAAGCGCTGCACCGCCTGCCCGAGCTCCAGACCGATCGCCCCGCCGCCCAGCACCAGCAGCGACGACGGCAGCTCCTCGGCCTCGATCAGCTCGTGGTTGGTCCAGTACGGCGTCCCGGCCAGCCCCGGCACCGGCGGCGCGGACGGCCGGGTGCCGACGGCCAGCACCAGCGCCCGGCGCGGGCGCAGCACGGTCTCCGAGTCGTCCGCGCCGACGACGCTGACCTCGCCCGGCCCGGTCAGCCGGGCGGTGCCGCGCAGGAAGGTACCGCCGCGGCTGGTGAAGCGGTCCACCGCGACCTTGTCGTCCCAGTCGTCGGTGGCCTGCTGGACGTGCCGGTGCACCGGCCGCCAGTCGCTCTGCACCCGGCTGATCCCGGCCGAACCCGGCACCCGGTGGGCCTCCCTGACCAGGTTGCCGGCCCGCACCATGATCTTCGAGGGTATGCAGCCCCAGTACGGGCACTCCCCGCCGACCAGCCGTTCGTCGACCCCCACGACGTCCCAGCCCGCGTCGGCGAGCCTGCCGGCCACATCCTCCCCTCCGGGACCCATTCCGATGACGACTGCGTCGGGCGTGGAGACTGCGGCGGCGACCATGACCGGCTCCCTGAGTTGGGGGGATGTGGCCTGCGTCGTTCCAAAGTACTAGCAGTCGGAGACAGTGTCTCGCGGTCCGGGACGGCGCCGGTCGCCGGCCTCAGCCGTCGGCGGAGAAGCCCACGGTGATGTCCTGGAAGCGCAGCAGCCCGGTGTGCCAGTCGGCGACGGGATAGTCGACGAGGATGTCGTACTCGGTCCCGTTCTCGTCGAAGAGCTGCTCGATGGCGTGGTGCGGGACGCCGTCGGCGTTGGTGAAGGTGTACTCCCAGACGGCACCCGGGTACTGCTTCTGGAAGGTGTTCCGGTCCATGCTGACCCGTTGGTAGGTCTTGTCGTTGGTGAGGAGGTCCTTCTCCATCGCCTGGGCGTGCTGGAGCGGGGTGACCCCCTGGTTCGGGGTGACCCCGAAGATCACCTGGTGCATCCCGTTGTCGGGGCTGTACTTGATCGCGAGACGACCGTCCCGTTGGTAGGCGGTCCAGGGCACGCCCCCGCTCTCCGGCGGCAGCGGGAAGGTGAATCCGGCCGGGTCCTGCTGCCAGCTGTAGCCGTCCGCCAGCGACGGGCTGGGTACGGCCGAGCTGGGCGCGCCGGTGGAGGGCGCCGACCCGGTGGGCGAGGGCGGCGGCGAGACCTGACCGCCGGCGGACCCGCTGGTGTGGTTGTGGCGGGTGAGCTCGTAGGCGGCGCCGCCGCCGATCAGCGCCGCGACCAGGCCCGCGGCCAGCAGGGTCGGCCAGACCCGGCGCCCGCGGCGGCCGTGGCCCGCCGCCTGGTGCTGCGTGCCGCCGTGATGCGGCCCGCCGTGCTGCGTGCCGCCGTACGGCGGCCCGTCCTGCAGCGGTGCGGTGTGCTGCGTCCCGGTGTGCTGCGGCGCGGGCTGCCGGCCCTGGGCGGCGGTGGGCCGGTACTCGGCCTCCACGAAGGTCGGCCGGATCGGCTCGGACTTGGCCGTGGGGGCGTGGGTGTGCTCGGAGAGGCCGCTGCGGTCCGCCAGCGGGACCCCCGCGGTGGGGCTGTACAGCGGGCTGGGGCCCTGCGGGGCGGACAGCGCGGTGGTGTGGCCGGCCGCCACGTTCTCCAGCATCCGGATCGCCTCAGGAGCGGACGGCCGCTCGGCCGGGTCCTTGCTCATCAGGGCGTGCAGCACCGGCGCCAGCGCCCCGGCGTTGCGCGGCTCCGGCAGCGGGTCGGTGACCACCGCAGCCAACGTTGTCAGCGGCGAGTCGCGGCGGAACGGGGACTGGCCCTCCACGGCCGCGTAGAGGGTCGCCCCCAGGCCCCACAGGTCCGACTCGGGGCCGGGACGAGAGCCGTGCACCCGCTCGGGCGCCAGGTAGTCGGGCGAGCCGATCAGGTCGCCGGTACGGGTGAGCGCGGAGTCGCCCTCGAAGGTGGCGATGCCGAAGTCGGTGAGCACCACCCGCCCGGTGCTCCGCTCCAGCAGCACGTTGGCGGGCTTCACATCGCGGTGGATCACCCCGGCCTGGTGCCCCCGGTACAGCGCGGCCAGCACCTGGGCGCCGATCCCGGCGGCCTCGCGGGGGCTGAGCGTGCCCTCCTGCTCCACCAGCTCGGCCAGCGAACGGCCGTCGATCAGCTCCATCACGATCCACGGCTTGCCGTCCTGCTCGACGACGTCGTGGATGGTGATCACGCCGGGGTGCTTGATCCGCGCGGCGGCGCGGGCCTCCTGCTTCATCCGGGACTGGACGATCAGCAGGTCCTCCTCGGCCAGGTGCCCGACCGAGAGCTCCTTGACCGCGACCTCGCGGTCCAGCATCCGGTCCTCGGCCCGCCAGACGGTCCCCATCCCGCCCCGGCCCAGCCGTGCCCCCAGCAGATAGCGACCGGCCAGGGTCCTGGGCACCTGGGCGTCCGCCTGCGTGGCAGGACGGCGCGACGACTGTCCGTCACGCCCCTCACCCCGCTCGGACCCGAGTACCGAGTCCTCTTCCCTACCCACCGTGCCCCCTCGCCAGTGTCCTGCCGTTTGCGTCCAAGCCTGCGGCGACTGGCCTGTCCGAGAAGAATCAGCCGGTGGCACTGCACGACAACCCCAGGGTTTGCTGCACAGCCTAGGCAACACCCGGGTCTGCTGGATAGCCGGGGTGACTCATGTGACCGGCCTGTAATGGTCCGGAACCGGTCAGCGGGCCACCAGAACGGTCACCATCAGGGCAATGAGGACGAAGAGCATGATGCCACTGATCAGCATCACGCCCAGTAACGCAGGGTGCCGATGCGGTGCGGCGTGTCGATGGTGCGACTCGTGCGGGAAGTCCGGATGCTCCAGCACCTCGCCGCGCCCGCGGCGGGCCGGCAGCAGCGCGGCCACCGTGAGCAGCTCGTCCTGGTCGATCGGCTCCGGGGCGCGGACCAGCAGCCGTCGTATCTGCTCGGCCGCCTCGGGCAGTCCCAGCCGCTCGGCGGGGTCGGGCCGCAGCAGCGCCTGCACCAGCGGGCCCAGCGGGCCGCACTCCGGCAGCGGGGCGGGCGGCCGGCCCGGCTGCCGGGCCGATCCCCTGGCGGCGATCGCCGGGTGGGGATCGCCGCCGACCAATCGGATCCGGCCGGAGCGCGCGGCGGCGAACAGCTCCTCGGTGTCCTGCTCCGGGAACGGGGACGCACCGGTCACCGAGCGGTAGAGCAGCACCCCCAGCGCCCAGGCGTCCGCCTCGGGGCCGACCCCAGTTCCGGTACCGGCGGCACCGCCGGCGGCCACCGCCTCGGCGTCCATCGGCTGCGGACCGGCCTGCTCCGGCGACCAGCGCTCGGCGACCGCCCCGACGATCACCGCCCTGGCGTCCCTGGCCCGGACCCTGGCCAGCGACCAGGGGATGTCCGGCACACCGGCGGCCGGCAGTTCCGCCCCGGGGCCGCCGCAGAGCGCCTCCTGCGCCGCTCCCACCACCAGTCCGCCGGCCAGCGCGGTGCCGTCGGCGCACACCGTCACCGTGTCCGGGGTGAGGTTCCCGTGCACCAGGCCGACGGCGTGCACCGCCCGCAGCGCCGAGAGCAGGTCGTGCCCCATCTCGGCGGCCCGGTAGGGCGACAGCGGGCCGCGGTCGAGCAGGGTCCGCAGCGGGACCCCCGGCAGCGATTCCCCCGCCACCCACAGGTAGCCGTTCTCGTCGAAGACCTGGAAGACCTGGGTCAGCCGGGGGTGGTCGGGGACGATCCCGGCGACATAGGTCGCCTGGGTCAGCGCCCGGCCGACGGTGCTGTCGGCCTGCGCGGCGAGCGCCACCTGGTCGTAGGGCAGCACCAGTTCGGGCAGCGGTACGGCGTCGAGCCGCACCTCGGCGCCGCTGCGCTGGTCCAGCGCCGCGGCACCGCTCTCCTGGCCGCGCCCCTCCAGCAGGTAGCGCCCGGCGAGCACCCGGCCGCCGGCCGCCGCCCGGGGAGCCGGAACGGCGCCGCGGGCGCCCCGCCCCGTCCTGGCGGCCCTGCCCGCCTTGGCCGTCCGATCCGCCTTGGCCGTCCGGTCCGCCTTGGCCGTCCGGTCCGTCCTGCTCATGCCGCCACCTCCCTCGTCAGCCCGTCCGCCCGTCCGCACGCGAGTGCTCGACCTCAGCGTACGTCCCGACGAGCCGTCAGCCCGCAGGCTGGAAGCTGGAGAAGAAACGGTTCAGGAGCTGCTGGTTCCTGGCGTCCTTCCAGGTGGCGTCCGGGGCGGTCCAGTAGATGGCGTAGCCGTGGTGCGCGTCGGTGACGAAGCCGCGGTTGAGCGAGTGCAGCGTCGTCCCCGCGTGGGAGTAGGTCCATTCCCAGTCGGCGGCGTCCCAACCGTCGCGGTAGCCGACGGTCCGCAGGGCGACCCTCCGGTAGTCGGGGAAGCCGCCGGAGATCGCCGCCTCCTCGGTGCGCCAGGCGCCGACCGCGCTGCTGCCGGGGGTGCTGGTCGCGTCCAACTGCAGTGTCCCCGCCGGTCCGTGGTACTTCCAGCTGGTGCCGCTGCTGCTCACCAGGGTCCAGCCGACCGGGATCTCCACCGTGGAGCCGCCCGGGCCCTGCACCCGGTGGAACGCCCCGGCCGCTGCGGTCCCCGAGGCGGCGGAGGAGGCAGCCGAGCCGGCCGCAGCCGAGCCCGAGCCTGTGCCCGTACCGGCTCCCGTCGAGGCGGCCCCGGACGCCGAGGCCGAGGCCGAGACGGACGCCACCGTGCTCCCCTGCACCGAGGCGCCCCGGGAGGCGTTCCGGTGGTTGCCGTTCCGGGCGGCGGCCACGGCCGCGACCACCCCGATCGCCACCACCAGCAGCAGCACCAGCAGGACCAGCAGCGGCCGCACCCGGCGCCGCCCCGCCGTCGACACGGTCGGCGTCCCGTAGGGCGTCGCCGGCCCGTACGGGACGGAGTGCCGCACCCCGGACGGCGGCAGCGGCGGGACCGGCTGGATCCGGGTCTGCTCGGGCTGCGCCCCGGTGACCGGCGCCGGCACCGGCTCGTCCGGCTGGTCCAGCACCGCCTGCAGCATCCGCCGGGCCTCGGCCTCGTTCAGCCGGTCGTCCGGGTCCTTGCGGAGCAGTCCCTCGATCACCGGGACCAGCGCGCCGCCGCCCTTCGGCGGCGCCAGCTCCTCCGTCATCACCGCCGTCAGCGTCGACAGCGCCGAGCCCTTGTCGTACGGCGGGTGCCCCTCGACCATCGCGTACAGCGTCGCCCCGAGCGACCACAGGTCCGACGGGGCGCCGGGTATCCGGCCGCGGGCCCGCTCCGGCGATATGTAGGAGGGGGCGCCGACCAGCATCCCGGTGGAGGTCACCGAGGGGTCGCCCTCGACCCGGGCGATGCCGAAGTCGGTCAGCACCACCCTGCCGTCGTGCCCGATCAGCACATTGGACGGCTTGACGTCCCGGTGCAGGATCCCCGAGCGGTGCGCCTCGGTCAGCACCCCCAGCAGGTCCAGGCCGATCTCGGCGGCCCGGCGCGGCGTCAGCACCCCGTCCTCGCGGATCACCTGGCTCAGCGCGCGCGACTCGACCAGCTCCATCACGATCCACGGCCGGTCGTCCTCCTCGACCACGTCGTAGACGGTGACGGCGGCGGTGTGCCGGATCCGGGCGATCGCCTTGGCCTCGGTGAGGGCGCGGGCGATCAGCCGATGCCGCTCGTCCTCGTCCACCCCGGTGAGCCGCAGCTGCTTCACCGCGACGTCGCGGCCCAGCATCTCGTCCTTGGCACGCCAGACCGTACCCATACCGCCCTGCCCGAGCACGGACGCCAGCCGGTAGCGGCCGGCGAGCAGCCGACCGGCCGCCGCGCCGCCGCCTTCCGCGGGCGTTGCCGCCTTCGCCCCGGACTTCTCGGCACCGGACTTCTCAGCACCGGCCTGCCGGGCTTCGGCCTGCTGGGCACTGGCACGCTCGTTGGTCATCCGGATGAGGTCCCCTCCACCTTCGGTACGTACGTACCAATCCTCCCCTACCCCAGCGGCACGATGTCCTGCGCCCCCAGCCGGGCCGCGTCCGCGGTCAGGTCGTCGGGCTGCTGCTGCGACTCGCGCTCCGCCTCCACCCGCTTCCGGTAGTGCTCCACCTCGCGGTCCACCTGCCCCTTGTCCCAACCGAGTTCACCGGCCATCAGCTCGGCCGTCTCCACCATCGCGGCGGTGCCGCGGTCGAAGGTCTCGATGGAGATCCGGGTCCGCCTGGCCAGCACGTCGTCCAGGTGCCTGGCGCCCTCGTAGCGGGCCGCGTAGACCACCTCGGCGCGCAGGTAGTCGTCCGAGCCCGACAGTGCGTCAGCCAGCGTGGGGTCCTCGGCGATCAGCGCCAGCACCTCCTCGGCCAGCGAGCCGTAGCGGTTCAGCAGGTGCTCGATCCTGGCGATGTGCAGTCCGCTGCGCCGGGCCAGCTCGGCCCGGCCGTTCCACAGCGCCTGGTAGCCCTCGGCGCCCAGCAGCGGCACCCGCTCGGTGCAGGACGGCGCGACCCGCTGATCCAGCCCGTGCACCACCTCGTCCACGGCGTCCTCGGCCATCACCCGGTAGGTGGTGTACTTGCCGCCGGCCACCACCACCAGCCCCGGCACCGCGTGCTGCACCACGTGCTCGCGGCTGAGCTTGGAGGTGGCGTCCGACTCCCCGGCCAGCAGCGGGCGCAGCCCGGCGTAGACGCCCTCGACGTCCTCCCTGGTCAGCGGCACCGCCAGCACCGAGTTCACATGGTCGAGCAGGTACTCGATGTCGGCGCTGCTGGCCGCCGGGTGGTCCTTGCCGAGGTTCCACTCGGTGTCGGTGGTGCCCACGATCCAGTGCCGGCCCCAGGGGATGACGAAGAGCACGCTCTTCTCGGTGCGCAGGATCAGCCCGGTCGAGGAGTGGATCCGGTCCCGCGGCACCACCAGGTGGATCCCCTTGGAGGCGCGGACGTGGAACTGCCCGCGCTCGCCCACCAGCGCCTGGGTCTCGTCGGTCCACACCCCAGTCGCGTTGACCACCTGCCGGGCGCGCACCTCGAACTCGCCGCCCTGCTCCAGGTCGTGCACCCGGGCGCCGACCACCCGCTCGCCCTCGCGCAGGAAGCCGACCACCCGGGCCCGGTTGGCGGCCAGCGCCCCGTACGAGGCCGCGGTGCGCACCAGGGTGGTGACGAAGCGGGCGTCGTCCATCTGCGCGTCGTAGTACTGCACCGCGCCGACCAGTGCGTCCTTGCGCAGGCAGGGGGCCTGCCGCAGGGCCTGGCGGCGGGTCAGGTGACGGTGCACCGGCAGCCCCCGGCCGTGGCCGCCGGCCACCGACATCGCGTCGTACAGGGCCACCCCGGAGCCGACGTAGGGCCGCTCCCAGCCGCGGTGCTGCAGCGGGTAGAGGAACGGCACCGGTTTGACCAGATGCGGCGCCAGCGTCTCCAGCAGCAGCCCGCGCTCCTTCAGCGCCTCCTTGACCAGCGCGAAGTCCAGCATCTCCAGATAGCGCAACCCCCCGTGGATCAGCTTGCTGGAACGGCTGGACGTCCCCGACGCCCAGTCCCTCGCCTCGACCAGACCGGTCGCGAGGCCGCGGGTCACGGCGTCCAGCGCCGTCCCCGCACCGACCACCCCGCCGCCGACCACCAGCACGTCGAGTTCCTGCTCGGCCATCCGGGCCAGTGCGCCCGCCCGCTCGGCCGGTCCCAGTTTCGCGCTACGCAAGGCTGCCTCCGTGTGCTCCGACAGGACCTACTCACGGCAAGTCTGCCGCTTTGCTCCAGAATCGCAGGGAAAAGCACACGTCCCCGGCACGGGAACGCGCCGGGGACGTGGATGGAAGGACAACGGTCAGTGGTGCGCGGTGGGCGCCACGGTGACCTCGACCCGCTGGAACTCCTTGAGCTCCGAGTAGCCGGTGGTGGCCATCGCCCGGCGCAGCGCGCCGAACAGGTTCATGGTGCCGTCCGGGGTGTGCGAGGGGCCGTGCAGGATCTCGGCGGTGCTGCCGACGGTGCCCAGGTCCACCCGCTTTCCGCGCGGCAGCTCCTCGTGCACCGCCTCCATGCCCCAGTGGAAGCCCTTGCCGGGCGCGTCGTTGGCCCGGGCCAGCGCCGCTCCGATCATCACCGCGTCGGCGCCGCAGGCCACGGCCTTGGCCAGGTCCCCGCTGTAGCCGACCCCGCCGTCCGCGATGACGTGGACGTAGCGGCCGCCGGACTCGTCCATGTAGTCCCGCCGGGCCGCCGCGACGTCGGCGACCGCGGTCGCCATCGGCACCTGGATGCCCAGCACGGTCCTGGTGGTGTGCGCGGCGCCGCCGCCGAAGCCGACCAGCACGCCGGCCGCGCCGGTGCGCATCAGGTGCAGCGCCGCGGTGTAGGTGGCGCAGCCGCCGACGATCACCGGGACGTCCAGCTCGTAGATGAACTGCTTGAGGTTGAGCGGCTCGGCCGCGCCGGAGACGTGCTCGGCGGAGACCGTGGTGCCGCGGATCACGAAGATGTCCACCCCGGCGTCGACCACGGCCTTGGAGAACTCTGCGGTCCGCTGCGGGGACAGCGCGGCGGCGGTGACCACGCCGGAGTCACGGATCTCCTTGAGCCGGCGGCCGATCAGCTCGGCCTTGATCGGCTCCCGGTAGATCTCCTGGAGCCGCCGGGTGGCCACGGCCTCGTCCTTGACCTCGGTGATCTCGTCCAGCAGCGGCTGCGGGTCCTCGTAGCGGGTCCACAGCCCCTCCAGGTTGAGCACCCCCAGGCCGCCCATCTGCCCGAAGACGATGGCCTGCTCCGGCGAGACCACGCTGTCCATCGGCGCGGCCAGGAACGGGAGCTCGAAGCGGTAGGCGTCGATCTGCCAGGCGATCGAGACCTCCTTCGGGTCCCGGGTCCGCCGGCTCGGTACGACGGCGATGTCGTCGAAGGCGTACGCCCGCCGGCCCCGCTTGCCCCGCCCGATCTCGATCTCGGTCACGTCCAGCCCTTCGCTCAACCTGCTACTGCCAGGCCCCAGTATCCCGTACAACGACGGAAGGGCCGCCGAGGCAGCCCTTCCGGTGGAACGCGCGGCTACTTGCCGTGGTAGTTCGGTGCCTCGACGGTCATCTGGATGTCGTGCGGGTGGCTCTCCTTGAGCCCCGCCGAGGTGATCCGGACGAAGCGGCCCTTGGACTCCATCTCGGCGACGGTGCCCGCGCCGACGTAGCCCATGGTCTGCCGCAGGCCGCCGACCAGCTGGTACAGCACCGCGGACAGCGGGCCGCGGTAGGGCACCTGGCCCTCGATGCCCTCGGCGATCAGCTTCTCGTCGGAGCTGACGTCGCCCTGGAAGTAGCGGTCCTTGGAGAAGGACTTGGCCTGGCCGCGGGACTGCATGGCGCCCAGCGAGCCCATGCCGCGGTAGGACTTGAACTGCTTGCCGTTGATGAACAGCAGCTCGCCCGGCGACTCCTCGCAGCCCGCGAGCAGGCTGCCCAGCATCACCGTGTCGGCGCCGGCCGCCAGGGCCTTGCCGATGTCGCCGGAGTACTGCAGGCCGCCGTCGCCGATGACCGGCACGCCGGCCTCGCGACAGGCCAGCGCCGCCTCGTAGATCGCGGTGACCTGGGGGACGCCGATGCCGGCGACCACCCGGGTGGTGCAGATCGAGCCGGGGCCCACGCCGACCTTGACCCCGTCCACGCCGGCGTCGATCAGCGCCTGGGCGCCGTCCCGGGTGGCGACGTTGCCGCCGACCACGTCGACGTCCACCGCGGACTTGATCTTGGCCATCCAGCTCAGCGCGTTGCTGTTGTGGCCGTGCGAGGTGTCCACCACCAGGAAGTCCACGCCCACCTCGGCCAGCGCCTGGGCCCGCTCCAGCGACTCGGCGCTGGCACCGACCGCGGCACCGACCAGCAGCCGGCCCTCGGCGTCCTTGGCGGCCAGCGGGTACTTCTCGGCCTTGACGAAGTCCTTGACCGTGATCAGGCCCTTGAGCCTGCCCTCCGCGTCCACCAGCGGCAGCTTCTCGATCTTGTGGCGGCGCAGCCGGGCGATGGCGTCCTCACCGCTTATCCCGACCTCTCCGGTGATCAGCGGCATCGGGGTCATGACCTCGCGCACCTGGCGGCTGCGGTCCGACTCGAAGGCCATGTCACGGTTGGTGACGATGCCCAGCAGCCGCCCGGACGGGTCGGTCACCGGTACACCGCTGATCCGGAACTTGGCGCAGAGCGCGTCCGCCTCGGCCAGCGTGGCCTCGGGGCTGACCGTGATCGGGTCGGTGACCATGCCGGACTCGGACCGCTTCACCAGGTCGACCTGGTTCACCTGGTCCTCGATGGAGAGATTGCGGTGCAGCACACCGACGCCGCCCTGACGGGCCATGGCGATCGCCATCCGCGACTCGGTCACCTTGTCCATCGCGGCGGACAGCAGAGGAATGTTCACCCGGACGTTCCGCGACACCCGTGACGAGGTGTCCACCATGTTCGGCAGCACCTCGGAGGCTCCGGGGAGCAGCAGGACGTCGTCGTAGGTGAGCCCGAGCATCGCGAACTTCTCGGGGACACCTGCGGCATTCAAAGACATTGGGGCACCTTCCCGTACCGACCCGATCAACCACTCGACGTCGGCGCCACCGGGGGCCTTCCAGCAAGGCAGCTTAGGCACCGATACTTGAGTCTACCGGTACACAGAAAGCCCTCTTGCGCCACAACCCCCTCATGTGCTTAGCGCCACACTCTCCCGGCGCCCCGCCATGCAGCACCCAGGGGCGCGAGGAACTGCGCGGCCAACCATGCACAAGCCGCACCGCTACGCGGACAGCCCCTCCGGCCCACCCAACGCCAAAGCCCGCAACCGACTAAGAGCCCGATGCTGAGCCACCCGCACAGCCCCCGCGGACATCCCCAGCACCTCCCCGGTCTCCTCCGCCGTCAGCCCCGCAGCCACCCGCAGCAGCACCAGCTCCCGCTGCCTGGCCGGCAGACAGGCCAAAAGCTCCCGCGCCCACGCCGCGTCACTGCTCAGCAGCGCCCGCTCCTCCGGCCCCAGCGCGTCGTCGGGGGTCTCCGGCAGCTCCTCCGCGAGGAACACCGACTGCCCGGGCCCCTTCATCGCGGCCCGCTGCAGATCGGCCACCTTGTGCGCGGCGATCCCGTACACGAAGGCCTCGAAGGGACGCCCCTGGTCGCGGTAGCGCGGCAACGCGCACAGCACGGCGAGGCAGACCTCCTGGGCCACGTCGTCCACATGGTGCCGGGCGCCCCCGGGCAGCCGGACCAGCCGGGCCCGGCAGTAGCGCAGCACCAGCGGGTGGACCCGGGCCAGCAGCTCGTCGGTGGCCTCGGCGTCGCCGCCGACCGCACGGACCACGAGCGCACCGATGGGAACAGCAGCCCCACCGGTGGTCTGGACGCCGCCTGCGGCAGCCGTCACTTCGTCGTCACGCACCGGTCCATGGTGCCTGGTCGCAGAGGAAAACGCGGCACCGCACCCCGACTTGTGCATCGGAACGTTATGCGCCACCACTGACCCCTCCCGCCCACCGGCCGCCGGACTCCGCATTCGGTCCATGTACTCCATGGTGCGCCCTCGGCCGGGAATCCCCGCGCTCCGGTCTCCGGGGGAACGACCCCCCGCGCCCCCACGCAGACCCCAGGTGGCGGACGGGCCACGCTCGGAGCCTACCCGGCGGAACCCGGGCAACCCTCCCCCGCCCGTCGGGCGGGGGCTGCACACCGCCGTCAGCGCACCAGGCCCCAGCGGAAGCCGAGGGCGACGGCGTGGGCCCGGTCCGACGCGCCGAGCTTCTTGAAGAGGCGACGGGCGTGGGTCTTGACGGTGTCCTCGGAGAGGAACAGCTCCCGGCCGATCTCGGCGTTGCTGCGACCGTGGCTCATCCCCTCCAGCACCTGGATCTCACGCGCCGTCAGTGTCGGCGCGGCCCCCATCTCGGCGCAGCGCAGCCGCCGGGGCGCGAGCCGCCAGGTCGGGTCGGCGAGGGCCTGGGTGACCGTGGCGCGCAGCTCCGCCCGTGAGGCGTCCTTGTGCAGGTAGCCCCGCGCGCCAGCGGCCACCGCGAGTGCCACACCGTCGAGGTCCTCGGCGACGGTGAGCATGATGATGCGGGCACCCGGGTCGGCGGACAGCAGCCGCCGCACGGTCTCGACACCGCCGAGGCCGGGCATCCGCACGTCCATGAGGACCAGGTCGGACCGGTCGGCCACCCAGCGGCGGAGCACCTCCTCACCGTTGGTGGCGGTGGTCACCCGGTCGACACCGGGCACGGTCGCGACCGCACGGCGGAGCGCCTCCCGGGCAAGCGGTGAATCGTCACAGACGAGAACGGAAGTCATGACCGTCCTCCGCAGCTGATCCGCGTCACGTTGAGCCTCCTGGCTGGTACGAGCTGGTACAAAGCGTCACCGGCACGGCCGTGGCGACAGACGTCTTCCCCGACGTCCGACCCGCTGACCGCCTCCGCACAACCAACGACCGTCACCCGAATGAGTTACGGGCCCGACGATCGCCTCCACCACTCTATGTGGTCGACCCGTTACGGATCATCCACCGCGCAGTGCACTCCGGCGCACAGGCGCCGCGCGCACAGCGCACGCACGTCGCACACGGCTCCGCAGCCGTCGACCGGACCCGGCGTGGCGGCCGCATTCGGCCTACCTCCAGCCCCAACGAGTACCCCCAGTCGCAGGACACGCGGCTACTCCCTTCGTCCGTTTTATGAGATTTTCAGAACATACGACACATATGCAACGCTGATGGCCTCTTGTCCGATTAGATCTATGTGAGTCATATTTTCAGCTACTAGGACCGGACCGCACAACAACTTGAGGGAATGAGCAGCAATGGCAGACTTCTCCCGCCTCCCCGGCCCCAACGCCGATCTCTGGGACTGGCAGCTCTCCGCCGCCTGCCGCGGTGTCGACAGCTCCCTCTTCTTCCACCCCGAGGGCGAGCGAGGGGCTGCGCGCAGCTCCCGCGAGCAGTCCGCCAAGGAGGTCTGCTCCCGCTGCCCGGTGCGCACCGAGTGCGCCACCCACGCCCTGGCCGTACGCGAGCCGTACGGGGTCTGGGGCGGTCTGACCGAGGACGACCGCGAGGAGCTGCTGGGTCGGACCCGGCACCGGCCGAGCGCCAACGCCGACCGGGACGCCGATGCCGATGCCGAGGAGGACGAGGACGTGGACCTGAACGCCGATGTCTTCGAGTCGGTCCGGCGCTGACCAGCGGAAACAAAAGAAGAATCGTTTCTTCAGCCGCCTGGGTCCCCGCCCCCGAACGCGTCAGCGGGACGGGACGGGCACCCGGGCCAGCCGGTCCAGCATCAGCTCCACCGCGGGCACCTGCGCCAGGTCCGGCAGCGTGAGCGCGACGACCTCGCGGAACACCCCCGAGGCCAGCGGCACCACGGCCACCCCGGCCGACCGCACCGACGCCAGCGCCAGCTCCGGCAGCACGGCGACGCCCAGACCCGCGCCGACCAGGCCCAGCACCGCGGGGTAGTCGTCGGTGGCGAAGTCGATCCGGGGCGCGAACCCCTCCTCGGCGCACATGTCCACCAGATGGCCCCGGCACTGCGGGCACCCCGCGATCCACTGCTCGTCGGCCAGCTCGGCCAGTTCCACCGGATCGTCGGCGCCGCGCCCGGCCAGCCGGTGCCCGGCGGCGACCACGCCGACCAGCCGGTCCTCCAGCAGCGGCCGGACCACCAGATCGGACCAGTCGCAGGCGGCCGCCGAGACCGAGGCCTCCACCACCGCCTCGGCCCGCGCCTGCCGCCGCGACCCGCCCGCGTCGTCCAGCGGCAGATGCAGCTCTGTAACGCGTCCCGGGTAGCGGAAGGCCAGCGCCACCTCGCAGTCCCCGCCGCGCAGCATCGCCAGCGACTCGGGCGGCTCGGCCTCGGTCAGCGAGACCCGGATGCCCGGCTGCGCCTCGCGCACCCCGGCCACCGCGGCCGGCACCAGCGTCGAGCTCGCGGTGGGGAAGGACACCAGCCGCACCCGCCCGGCCCGCAGCCCGGCGATCGCCGCCAGCTCCTCCTCGGCCGCGGTGAGCCCCGCCAGGATCCCGGCGGCGTGCCGCACCAGCACCTCGCCGGCCTCGCTGAGCTGCACCCCGCGCCCGACCCGGACCACCAGCGGGGTCCCCACCGACTTCTCCAGCGCCTTCATCTGCTGGCTCACCGCGGGCTGGGTGTACCCCAGCTCCCGCGCGGCCGCGGAGAACGAACCGGTCCGCGCGACGGCGCGCAGCACACGAAGATGGCGGGCCTCGATCATCCCCCCAGCATAAGCGCCCCTATGACACCGGACCGAAACCTGTGCACACGCTTATGAAACGCCAAGGGGCGCGAGGAACTGCGCGACAGGCCACCCCGAAGGGTGCACCCGCCGCAGACAGCTCCCCGCGCCCCGATCGGCGCGCTACGACCTAGTGGCTGTGGCCGTGCCCACCGTGGCTGTGGCCCGCGTCGCCCTCGTCCTCGGCCGGCTTCTCGACGACCAGGGTCTCGGTCGTGAGCAGCAGCGAGGCGATCGACGCGGCGTTCTGCAGCGCGGAGCGCGTCACCTTGACCGGGTCGATGACGCCGGCCTTGATCAGGTCGCCGTACTCGCCGGTCGCGGCGTTGTAGCCCTGGCCCTCGTCCAGCTCCGCCACCTTGGTGGTGATGACGTAGCCCTCGAGGCCCGCGTTCTGGGCGATCCAGCGCAGCGGCTCGACCAGCGCGCGGCGGACCACCGCGACACCGACGGCCTCGTCGCCGGACAGGCCGAGCCCGCCGTCGAGCACCTTCTGGGAGTGCACGAGGGAGGCGCCGCCACCGGCGACGATGCCCTCCTCGACCGCCGCGCGGGTCGCCGAGATGGCGTCCTCGAGACGGTGCTTCTTCTCCTTGAGCTCGACCTCGGTGGCAGCGCCGACCTTGATCACGCAGACCCCGCCGGCCAGCTTGGCCAGGCGCTCCTGCAGCTTCTCGCGGTCCCAGTCCGAGTCGGTGTTCTCGATCTCGGCCTTGATCTGCGCGACCCGGCCGGCCACCTCGGAGGAGTCACCGGCGCCGTCGACGACGGTGGTGTTGTCCTTGGAGACGGTGACCCGGCGGGCGGAGCCCAGGGACTCCAGACCGGCCTGGTCGAGCTTGAGGCCGACCTCCTCGGCGATGACGGTGGCACCGGTGAGGGTGGCCAGGTCGCCGAGCATGGCCTTGCGGCGGTCGCCGAAGCCGGGGGCCTTCACCGCGACGGCGTTGAAGGTGCCGCGGATCTTGTTCACCACGAGGGTGGACAGCGCCTCGCCGTCGACGTCCTCGGCGATGATCAGCAGCGGCTTGCTGGCGCCGCCCTGGAGGATCTTCTCCAGCAGCGGGAGCAGGTCCTGGATCGAGGAGATCTTGCCCTGGTGGATCAGGATGTAGGGGTCCTCCAGGACGGCCTCCATCCGCTCCTGGTCGGTGACCATGTAGGGCGACAGGTAGCCCTTGTCGAACTGCATGCCCTCGGTGAACTCGAGCTCCAGGCCGAAGGTGTTCGACTCCTCGACGGTGATCACACCGTCCTTGCCGACCTTGTCCATGGCCTCGGCGATCAGGTCACCGACCTGCTGGTCCTGCGCGGAGAGCGCGGCGACAGCGGCGATGTCCTCCTTGCCGTCGATCTCGCGGGCGACCGAGAGCAGGTGGTCCGACACGGCCTTGACGGCGGCGTCGATGCCCTTCTTCAGGCCCGAGGGGCCCGCGCCGGCGGCGACGTTGCGCAGACCCTCGTTGACCAGGGCCTGGGCCAGGACGGTCGCGGTGGTGGTGCCGTCACCCGCGATGTCGTTGGTCTTGGTCGCGACCTCCTTGACGAGCTGCGCGCCAAGGTTCTCGTACGGGTCGTCGAGCTCGACCTCACGGGCGATGGTGACACCGTCGTTGGTGATGGTCGGGGCGCCGAACTTCTTGTCGATGACGACGTTGCGGCCCTTGGGGCCGAGCGTCACCTTCACGGTGTCGGCCAGCTTGTTGACGCCACGCTCGAGCGAGCGGCGGGCGTCCTCGTCGAACTTCAGGATCTTCGCCATGCTTAGGGTTTCCCTCTCAAACAACCGAGCCCGGACACCCGGTCTCACACAGTGAAGACTGGGGGCCCGGGCGGGGTCACGACTCTGCGGTCAGCGTCAGCTGGTGCTGCAGTAGTGCGGTACTGCCTACTTCTCGACGATCGCGAGCACGTCGCGGGCCGAGAGGACCAGGTACTCCTGGCCGTTGTACTTGACCTCGGTGCCGCCGTACTTGCTGTACAGCACGATGTCGCCGACGGCGACGTCGAGCGGCAGACGCTGGCCGTCCTCGAAGCGACCCGGGCCCACGGCCAGGACGACGCCCTCCTGGGGCTTCTCCTTGGCAGTGTCCGGGATGACCAGGCCAGAGGCCGTGGTCTGCTCGGCCTCGAGCGGCTGGACCACGATGCGGTCCTCGAGCGGCTTGATGGCAACCTTGGAGCTGGTGGTCGTCACGTTCCGACCTCCCCCTTCGGAGATCACGGGGTGATACATGTCTTGGGTGCCAGAGGTGTGGTGCAAGCCCGTCGTCGCGGTGCCGGACCTGCCCTCTCGCGGTTAGCGCTCTCCGGGGGAGAGTGCCAACGACGACACTAGGCCGCGGTTAGCACTCAGTCAACCAGAGTGCCAACGACGCGCTTATTCGATGACCGGGACGCGGTGGATGATGGTGCGGTGGAGATCGAATCGTTCCGTGCCCTGCTGACCGACGAGGGCCAGGCCCTGCTGGCCGAGCTGGCGGACCACTCGCCGGGGCAGGAGCTGGCGGTCGCGACCCGGCTGCGGCGCGACCACGACGCGGAGCTGGTGTCGGCGGCGATCGGCCAGGCCCGGCTGCGGCAGCGGGCGGCGGCGAAGTTCGGCGCCGCCGACGCGGCCCGGATGTACTTCACCCCGGACGGGGTCGAGCAGGCCACCCGCACCAGCGTCGCCACATGGCGCGCGGAGCGTTTCAAGGCGCTGGGGGTGCGCCGCCTCGCCGACCTCTGCTCGGGCGTCGGCGGCGACGCGATCGCCCTGGCCCGGGCCGGCATCGAGGTGCTCGCCGTCGACCGCTCCCCGCTGACCTGCGCGGTCGCCGAGGCCAACGCCACCGCACTGGGCCTGGACGGCCTGATCGAGCAGCACTGCGGCGATGTGGCGGACGTGCCGCTGAACGGTTTTGACGCCGTGTTCGTCGATCCGGCACGGCGTGGAGGACGCGGCAGGATCTTCGATCCCGAGGCTTACTCACCGCCGCTGAGCTGGGCCGTCGGCGCCGCGCTGCAGACCCGGTTCGCCGCCCTCAAGGTGGCCCCCGGCATCCCGCACGAGGCGGTCCCCGAGGGCGCCGAGGCCGAGTGGGTCTCCGACGGCGGGGACGTCAAGGAGGCCGTGCTCTGGTTCGGCACCGGGCCCGCCCAGGGACAACCCCATCGGGCGACCCTGCTTCCCGCCGGCGTCACCCTCACGGGTGGTCGGCTCCCGGACCCGGAGGCCGTACCGGTCCGCCGCTACCTCTACGAGCCGGACGGCGCGGTGATCCGGGCCCACCTGGTCGCCGAGGTCGCCGAGCAGCTGGACGCGGCCCTGATCGACCCCACCATCGCCTATCTGACGGCGGATGAGCTGCGCCCCACGCCCTTCGCCACCGGCTACGAGATCACCGATGTGCTCCCCTTCGGCCTGAAGAAGCTCAAGGCCCTGCTGCGCGAACGCCGGGTCGGCACGGTGGTGGTGAAGAAGCGCGGCTCCGCCGTCGAGCCCGAGGAACTGCGCCGCAAGCTCAAGCCGGAGGGGCCGAACTCCTGCACGGTCTTCCTGACCCGGGTCGCCGGCGCCCCGACCATGCTGCTGGGTCAGCCGGCGACTCCCCCGGCGGGCTAGGGCTTCCGGATGTAGTCGTCCAGCCGGGCCACGGTGAACCCCTGCTCCTGGATCCGCTTCAGCAGGTTGACGAACATCGCGGTCATGGTCTCGCCCTTGAGCTCCGAGGGGCCGCGGAAGTGGGCCAGGATGATGTCGCCGTCCTGGAGCTTCCGGTCGCCGGTCTGGTACTGCAGGCCGGTTATCTGCATCGTCTCCTTCCAGTAGACGATGGCGCGCGGACCGCAGGCCTGGACCGAGGAGTTGAGGGTGGACGAGTAGGCGCCGTCGCCGTAGGGCGGGCGGAACAGGAAGGGCGCGACGCCGTACTCGGTGGTGATGACCTTCTGGTCGCCGCAGACCTCCTCCCGCTGCCGGGCCGCCGAGACGGTGCTCATCGCCGGGTGGTGCAGGGTGTGGTTCTGGATGCTGTTGCCCAGCGCCTGCAGCGGCTTGAAGTAGCCGTAGTCGTCCTTGATGGTGTCGTTCATCAGGAACATCGTGAACGGGACCCTGAGGTCGCGCATCATCGCGACGAAGCGCGGGTCCTTCTCGGCGCCGTCGTCCAGGGTGATGAAGACCACCTTCTGGTCGGTCGGCACAGAGCGGAAGACCGGGACCTTGCCGGTCCTCGTCAGCTTGATCGGCTTGTCGGCGGGCGGCGCGGGCGAGGGCCGCATCGGCTTGAGGCCCCACTTGGACCAGAGCGCCGGATCGGTGGACATCGCCGTGGGATCCGCGGAGGCGGTCGGGGTCGCGGCGGACGAGGGGGCGACCACGGGCACCGCTCCGGCCGTGGGACTGCCCGTCGGGGTCGCACCGCCGCCCGCGCCGCACGCCGTCGCCAACGCCGTCAGGGCCAGTGCCCCCGCTGCCGTGCCCAGGGCCCTGCCGTGCCGTTCCACCGTCTGTCCACTCCCCGCCCGACGTGCCCGTTCGTACGCATGCGCATACGCACGAACAGGACGTTAGCGACTCCCAGACAGTTCCCAGTAACCAAACAGGTAAGGATTGCTCCGACCTTTTCCGACCTACTCCGACCTCTACTCCGACATCCGGTGCAGCTCGTCGTGGGAGACCGGGGCGGCCGGGACGTGGGTCTCGGTCACCGGCAGCGAGGAGTCCGCCGACAGGTCGAAGGCGGAGGGCCGGCGGTTGCGCCACACCATCTCCGAGCCCAGGGCGGCGACCATCGCGCCGTTGTCGGTGCAGAGCTTCATCCGGGGCACCCGCAGCTCGATGCCGGCGCGCTCGCAGCGCTCCTGCGCCATGGCCCGCAGCCGGGAGTTGGCGGCCACCCCGCCGCCGATCATCAGATGCTCCACGCCCTGGTCCAGACAGGCCCGGACCGCCTTGCGGGTCAGCACATCGGTGACCGCCTCCTGGAAGGACGCCGCGACGTCCCGCACCGGCACCTCCTCGCCCGCCCGCCGCCGGGCCTCGATCCAGCGGGCGACGGCGGTCTTCAGCCCGGAGAAGGAGAAGTCGTAGGCAGGGTCGCGCGGACCGCTCAGCCCGCGCGGGAACCTGATCGCCGCCGGGTCGCCCTCGGCGGCGTAGCGGTCGATCACCGGGCCGCCCGGGAAGCCCAGGCCCAGCACCCGGGCGACCTTGTCGAAGGCCTCGCCCGCCGCGTCGTCGATGGTCGAGCCCAGCGAGCGGACGTCGCTGGTGATGTCGGAGGTCAGCAGCAGCGACGAGTGCCCGCCGGAGACCAGCAGCGCCATCGTCGGCTCGGGCAGCCGTCCGTGCTCCAGCTGGTCCACGCAGATGTGCGAGGCCAGGTGGTTCACCCCGTACAGCGGCTTGTCCAGGGCGTAGGCGTAGGCCTTGGCGGCCGAGACGCCGACCAGCAGCGCGCCGGCCAGGCCGGGGCCGGCGGTGACGGCGATGCCGTCCAGGTCGCTCGCCTTGATCCCGGCCTGGTCCAGGGCGCGCTGGACGGTGGGGACCATCGCCTCCAGGTGCGCCCGGCTGGCGATCTCCGGGACCACGCCGCCGAAGCGGCCGTGCTCCTCGACGCTGGTGGCGACTGCGTCGGCGAGCAGGGTGGTGCCCCGGACGATGCCGACGCCGGTCTCGTCGCAGGAGGTCTCGATGCCGAGGACCAGCGGTTCGTCAGCCATCCTGGCTCAGTGCTCCTACGTTGTCGTGGTTCTTCGTGGCGGCGTGCTTCGTTCCGAGTTCGTCCAGCCGCATCACCAGGGCGTCGACCCCGGAGGGCTGGTAGTACTTGGGCCGGATCCCGATCGGCCGGAACCCGAAGCGCTCGTAGAGCCGCTGGGCGCGCGGGTTGTCGACCCTGACCTCCAGCAGCAGTTCCTCGCAGCCGGCCGCTGCGGCCTGGTCGATCAGCCGGGCCAGCAGCCGTCCGCCCAGACCGCTGCCCCAGTACGGCGTGGCCGAGGCGATGGTCTGCACGTCCCCGCTGCCGGCCACCGCCATCAGCCCGGCGTAGCCGACGACCGCCCCCGCGGCGTCCTCGGCGACGGTGTACCAACGGGTGGCGCGGGGGTGCCGGGTGTCGGCGAGCTCGGACCAGAACATCCCGGCCGACCAGGCGTCCTCCGGGAACAGCTCGCGCTCCAGCTCCAGCACCGGGGCGATGTCCCACCAGCGCATCTCCCGCAGGGCCGGGACGGCGTCCGGGCCGGGGTGGGTGCCTGGGCTCATGCCGGGAGCACCGTCTTGTAGTTCTTGGGCACCTCGGCGTCCGGACGGCGCAGGTACAGCGGCGTCGGCGCGAGCAGCGGGCGTCCGGCGGCGAGCTCGGCGGCCGCGTAGGACGCCAGCGCCGCCGCGGACTGGTGCTCGGGCATGCCCGCGGGCACGTCCCGGAACACCTCCGGGTACAGCAGCGCGCCGGCGCCCACGGCCGGCACCTGCCCGAGCCGTTCGGCGACCTCGGCCGGACGGTCCACGTGCGGACCGTCCACGCGAGCGCCTGCGGCGTCGTAGGAGGCCCAGTACACCTCTTTGCGCCGGGCGTCCGTGGCGGCGGTGAAGGGGCCCTGCAGGCCCGCCAGGCGGGCGGCGTGGGCGATGCCGTCCAGCGTGCAGACGCCGTGCACCGGGATGCCGAGGGCGTGGCCCAGCGCGGCGGCCGTCGCCAGCCCCACCCGCAGCCCGGTGTACGGGCCCGGACCGACGCCCACCACCAGCGCGCCGAGTTGCTCCTTGCCGACCCCGGCGGTGCGCAGCACCCGGTCGACGGCGGGAAGCAGCAGCTCACCGTGGCGCCGGGCGTCGACCTGGTCCTCGGCGGCGAGGACCACCCCGCCGTCCGTGTCCAGGAGCGCGGCGGTGACGGCGGGGGTCGCGGTGTCGAACGCAAGCAGAAGCACGGCACCAGGTTAGACGTTCCGGGGATACGGGATGAGAAGCTGGGACTCCGCTGAGGGCAACCACCGCTGGAGGACAGAGTGGCAAGGATCGGTACGGGCGCTGTCGTCACCACCCTGACGGCGTCTGCGCTCGCGCTTGTCACCGTGCTGGCGCTGCAGGCCAAGAGCTCGGCCAACGTGACCCCGGCCGCCTCCGGCAAGCCCGGAGCCTCGGCCTCCGCCGCGGCGGGCGCATCGGCGAAGGCGAGCGCCCCCAAGCCGGTCGCCGTCCCGGCGCGCTCGGGGACCGGCAAGCGGGTGGTGTACGCGCTGGGCGCCAAGCGGGTCTGGCTGGTGACCGCGGCGGGCACCGCCGCCCGCACCTTCACGGTCCAGCCCAGCACCCTGAGCCCCAGCGTCGGGACCTACAACGTGTACTCCCACAGCGCCGACACCAGGCATGGTTCGGACGGTGTGGAGATCAAGAACGTGGTGATCTTCGCCCAGCGCGGCTCCACCGTCTTCGGCTTCAGCTCGGCGACGGACGGCACCACCCCGGCTCCGGACCCGGCCAAGAAGACCGGCGGCATCAGGGAGACCCTGGGCGACGGCCAGGCCCTGTTCGACTTCACCGTGGCCGGCAGCAAGGTCGTCGTCGTCGCCTGACCGCGCGGGTCAGGCGGCTTCGCGCGACTCCAGGACGATCAACCCGGGCGCTTCGCCCGCCGTCTCCTGCTCCGCTTCCGGCTCCGTCGGCGGCGTGCTCACGGCTGCGGCCGCGCCCGTCGCGGCCAGCAGGGCGGCCACACCGACGGGCTGCTCGTCCCCGCCGGGGCGGGGGGTCGTACCGGACATGTCGCCTCCCGTGACCGGCTTCCAAGTGCTGGCATGCACCATCTTCCCGACAGCGCGTCGGAATAACAACCAGGGGCCGGGATCTTGTCGGGGCTCAGACGCCGGCAGGCCGCAGCACGCCCCAGTCGGTGCCTGCCCAGCGGTCGCCCAGACCGGTGAGGGTGACCCGGCGCTCGTCGTCGCCCTCGCCCTCGTCCGGGGCCTCGTCGCCCAGGGCCCGTTCGATGCGTACCTCAAGACGGGTCTCGGACAGCTCCTCGACCCGGCCCTCGCCCCACTCCACGACCACCACCGAGTCCGTCAGCGAGACGTCCAGGTCCAGGTCCTCCATCTGGTCCAGGCCGCCGCCGAGCCGGTAGGCGTCGACGTGCACCAGGGCCGGGCCGCCGGTCAGCGAGGGGTGCACCCGGGCGATGACGAAGGTCGGCGAGGTGACCGCGCCGCGCACGCCCAGGCCGGCGCCGAGGCCCCGGGCGAGGGTGGTCTTGCCCGCGCCCAGCTCGCCGGAGAGCAGCACCAGGTCGCCCGGGCGCAGCAGCGGGGCCAGCCCGCGGCCGAGGTCCTGCATGGCCGCGGCGTCGGGCACGGTCACGGTGGTACGGCTGCTGGCCATGGTGCGGTGGGTCCTTTCGACGGGGTGCTCGGCGGTCGGGTCAGGTCACATCAGGTGAGGTCGCATCAGGTCAGGGACTCGTCCACGGCCACGGCCGGGACGGTGCCGAGCGCGAGGTCCCGTACCGGCTGCGGCAGCGGTGCGCCCGAGCCCCGGGCGGCCTGCTCCAGCAGCAGCGCCAGCTGGGTGTTCACCAGGTCGGGCAGCTCCAGCATGAGCAGGTGGCCGGCGTCCGGGACGATGATCAGCTCGGCGTCCGGGAGTTCGGCGGCGATGGCCTCGCTGTGCCGGGGCGGGGTGAGCAGGTCCTTGGCCCCGCCCATGACCAGGGTGGGGATGTCGCGGAAGGCCGCCAGCGCGGTGGTCTTCTCGTGCAGGTCGAAGGCGGGGAAGAACTCCGCGACGACGTCGATCGGGGTGGCTTCCAGCAGCCGCTGGGCGAAGCGCTCCACGGCCGGGTCGACGTCCTCGCGGCCGAAGGAGAACTTGCGGTAGACCACCGAGGTCAGGTCGCTACCCAGGCGGCGGCTGCGCTCCACCAGGTCGCGCTGCCGCCCGAGCGCCTTCAGCACTCCCGGGGCGACCCGGTGCAGCATCTTCGCCCCGTAGGCGGGCAGGCCCAGGGTGACGCCGGACCAGCCGCCGGCGGTGGTGCCGAGCAGGGCGACGGCGGCCACCCGCTCGCGGAACAGTTCAGGGTGCTGGTCGGCGAGCGCCATCACGGTCATGCCGCCCATCGAGTGGCCCACCAGGACCAGCGGCCCGGTCGGGGCGACGGCGTCGATCACCGCCTTGAGGTCGCCGCCGAGCTGGTCGATGCTGGCGGGCTCGCCGGCCAGGTGGCTCCGGCTGCGCTCGGAGCGGCCGTGGCTGCGCTGGTCCCAGAACACCAGCCGCAGGCCCTCGCGGAAGGCGGCCCGCTGGAAGTGCCAGCAGTCCTGGTTGAGGCAGTAGCCGTGGCAGAAGACCACGGTCAGCGGTGGTGTGGGCACCATGCCGAGCATGCTGCCCACGCCGGAGAGCACCCCGCCCAGCGGTCCCGCGGAGGAGGTGCCGCCGCCGGGGCGGAACCGGCCCAGCCAGCCCTTGCGGGGCGCGGAGGCCTCGGCCGGAACGGCGGCGGGCGGGGTCTGCGGCCCGTCCTGCCAGCCGCTGCCGTCCAGTTCCACGTACAGCTCGGTGCCGTCGGGGGCGGCGACGGTGCGCGGCCGGCCGCGCAGCGAGCCGAAGGTCGCGGCGGCCTCGACCTCGGCGCCCGCCCGGCGGCGCATGTCCCGTCCGATGGTGAGGCGCTCGACGGCGACACCGGCGGCGGCGCCCGCGGCGACCACGCCCAGGGAGAGCCCGACCAGCCCGGCCCGGCGCCAGCGGCCCGCGGCGACATCGCTCGCCACCGAACCGGCCGCCGCCCTGACCTGCTGGACCGCCTCGACCGCGGCTCCGGCGGCCGCTCCGGCGAGGCCGCCCTCCTCGCTGCTCATCCGCCACCGCCCTCCAGGCGCTCGACCGGGGTTCCGCCCAAGGCCCCGCCCAGGGCCCCGACATAGCGCCGGGGGACTCTTACCCCGATCCGGGTGACGATCTCGTAGGAGATCGTCCCGCAGGCCCTGGCCCAGTCCTCGGCGGTGGGCTCGCCCCGGTCGCCGGGGCCGAACAGCACCGCCAGGTCGCCGACCTCGGCCTGGTCGCCGCCCAGGTCCAGCACGAACTGGTCCATCGCGACCCGTCCCGCGACGGTGCGCCACTTGCCGCCCAGCCAGACCGGTCCGGTACTGCTGGCGTGCCGGGGGATGCCGTCCGCATAGCCGACCGGGACCAGCGCCAGCGTGGTCCCGCCGGCGGTGGTGTAGGTGTGGCCGTAGCTGACGCCGTGTCCGGCCGGGACCGACTTGACCTGGGCCAGCCTGGCCTGAAGGGTCATCACCGGCCGCAGCCCGAAGTCGGCGGGGCCGCCCACCTCGGGGACCGGGGACAGGCCGTACTGGGCCAGCCCGGCCCGGACCAGGTCGAAGTGCGCCTCCGGCATCAGCAGCGTGGCCGGGGAGTTGGCGAGATGGCGGACCTCGGGACGCAGCCCGGCCGCCTCGGCGACCGCCAGCGCCTCGCGGAAGGCCGCGAGTTGGGCCTCGTTGGCCGGGTGGCCCGGCTCGTCCGCGCAGGCGAAGTGGGACCAGACCCCGGCGACGGTGAGCAGCCCCTCGGCCTCGGCCGCGCGGGCGGCGGCGACCAGGGCGGGCCAATCGTGCGGCTGGGCGCCGTTGCGGCCCAGCCCGGTGTCGGCCTTGAGGTGGATCCTGGCCGGACGGCCGGTGGCCCGTACCGCGGCCAGGACCTCGCGCAGCGCCCACTCGCCGCTGACCGAGATGTCGATCTCGGCGGTCACGGCCTGCTCCCAGGGCCCCGAGGGGGTCCACAGCCAGCAGAGCACCCTGGCCCGGTCGGCGGTGATCCCGGCCGCCCGCAGCGCCAGCGCCTCCTCGGGCGTCGCCGTACCCAGCCAGGTCACCCCGGCGTCCAGCGCCGCCAGGGCGCAGGGCACCAGTCCGTGGCCGTAGGCGTCGGCCTTGACCACGGACATGACCGCGGCCGACCCGGTACGGGCGCGCAGGGCGTCGAGGTTCCCCCGCAGCGCCGCCAGGTCGACCAGGGCTTCGGCGCGCATCGCCGGCTGGGAGTCCGGGGGGTTGCTCCCCGGGAGGTTGGAGTCCATTGCCGGACATTGTCCCAGACCGCGGGCGGCTCCCGGGAGTCCGGTCGACGGCGGGCCCGGACCCGGCCGGACCGGGTCGGCGGCGCTGGGACGCCGGTCGGACGCCGGTGGGACGCCGGTCAGGTACCGGGCTTGCGGCCGAACACCTCGACCGGGTCGTGCAGCCGGAGCACGCCCCACAGCGCTCGGGCGTCCCGGTTGCTCAGGTTGACGCAGCCGTGCGAGCCCGGCGGGGTGGACATGGCCTCCTGGACGGCGTGGAACGCCTCGCCGCCGGAGAAGAACTGGCTGTACGGCATGGCGACGCCGCCGTAGAGGGAGGACCGGTGGTGGGCGTCGCGCCAGTAGACGTGCCACAGCCCCGTGCGGGTCACATGGCCCCGGCGACCGGTCCGGACCGGGACCGGGCCGAAGACCACCCGGGAGCCGACCTGCACCCACATCCGCTGGTGGGTCAGGTCCACGCAGGCGATCCGGCCCTTAGTGGTGGGACACCGGCCGGAGGCGTTCGGCCCGGAGGCGTTCGGCCCGGCGGCGGCCTGCGCCCGGGCGCCACCGCCCGCGACGATCCCGCCGGTGACGATCCCGGCCGCCGCCGTCCCCGCCACCGCGAGCAGCACCACCGCCCGCCGCAGGCCGGCAAGCCGGCCCCCCGCCCGCCGGACCCTCCTGGTCGGCTGCACCCTGCCTTCCAGCACCCTGCCCTCCTGCACCCTGCCCTCACCGTTCCCTTTCCCGCTGTCCGTCGAAGCCGGCACACCGTCACGCTCGGCCGGCGGGACGCCTGTTCCGCTTCGGACAGTACGGATCAGGCCGCCCCGGTCACCCCGCGCCACGCCGCAGGGAGCGCCGCCGCCACCTCCGCGGCGGTGACCGGGCCCTCGCCGACCGTCCGCGCCGCCAGGCCGTGCAGATAGGCCGCCACCGAACCCGCGTCGACCGGCGCCAACCCGGCCGCGAGCAGCGACCCGGCCAGCCCGGAGAGCACGTCGCCGCTGCCCGCGGTGGCCAGCCAGGACGTTCCGGTCGGATTGACCCGGACCGGCGCCGCCGGATCGGGTCCGGCGACCACCGTGGTGGAGCCCTTGAGCAGCACCGTGCAGCCGTAGAGCTCGGCGATCCGGCGCGCGTAGCCGATCCGCGCCC
Organism: Streptacidiphilus jeojiensis; assembly: GCF_042510965.1. Lineage (NCBI taxonomy): Bacteria > Bacillati > Actinomycetota > Actinomycetes > Kitasatosporales > Streptomycetaceae > Streptacidiphilus > Streptacidiphilus jeojiensis. The sequence continues at coordinate 433,450 of NZ_JBEUKS010000002.1, read as the reverse complement.
CCTCGACCTGTTCCCGGGTCGCCTCGACCCCGGCCCCGGCCAGCAGCGCCACCGCCTCCCCGGCGTGCGGGGTGAGCAGCAGCTCGGCACGCGGCGCCGCGCCCCGGCGGGCCAGCAGCCGCAGGCCGTCCGCGTCCACCAGCACCGGCACGCCCGCCGCCAGCGCCTCCTCCAGGGTGCGTTCGGCCTCCGGACCGTCCGACAGCCCGGGGCCGACCACCCAGGCCTGCACCCGTCCGGCGGCCTTCGGGCCGCCCTGGGTCACCAGCACCTCCGGATGCGCCCGGACCACCTCGGCCGCCGCCGGACCGGCGTAGCGCACCGCGCCGGCGCCACCGTGCAGCGCGGACGAGACCGCGAGCACGGCCGCCCCCGGGTACCGGTCCGAGCCGGCCGCGATGCCGACCACCCCGCGCCGGTACTTGTCGCTCTCGGCCGTGGGCCGCGGCAGCAGCCCGGCGACGTCCGTGTGCTGCAGCGCCTCCACCGCGGCAGGGCCCGGCTCGATCCCGATCTCCACCAGCCGCACCACGCCCGCGTACTGCGCCCCCGGGTCGACCAGCAGCCCCGGCTTGTGCGTCCCGAAGGTCACCGTCACCGTCGCGCGCACGGCCGCACCGGCCACCTCGCCGGTGTCCGCGTCCACCCCGCTGGGCAGGTCCACCGCCACCACCGGCACCCCCGCCCGCTCCGCCGCCCGTACGTACGGCAGCGCCGAATCGCGCAGGCCGCCCCGGCCGCCGATACCCACGATCCCGTCGACCACCAGGTCGGCCCGCCCGAGCTCGGCCAGCCCCGCGGCCTGATCCTGCGTCAGCACGCCCCCGGCGCCGAGCAGGGCCGCCGACCCGGCGGCATGGGTCCGCTCCCCCGCCAGCAGCACCGCGGTCACCCGGACCCCGCGCGCCGCCAGCCGCGCGCCGGCGAACAGGGCGTCACCACCGTTGTCCCCGCTGCCGACCAGCAGCACCACCCGGCTGCCGTAGACCCGGCGGCTGCCGCGGCCCCTTCGGCCGGTTCCCCGCTCCGCTCCCCCCGCCAGCAACTGCAGGCAGGTGGCCGCCAGTCCGGCCGCCGCCCGCTGCATCAGCGCGCCCTCGGGCAGCCGCCGCATCAGCGACTCCTCCGCCGCCCGCACCCGCTCCACCGTGTGCGCATACCGCATGGCCCACTCCTCAGCCGCCGACGACCCGGATCACGGCTCAACCCTCCGCGATCACCACCGCCGACGCTACGCCCGCGTCATGGCTCAGCGAGAGATGCCACGACCGCACGCCCAACTGCTCCGCCCGCGCCGCCACCGTGCCGCGGACCGCCAGCAGCGGTCGGCCGGACGGCTCGGTGCTCACCTCCGCGTCGGTCCAGGCCATTCCGCCCGGCGCGCCTAGCGCCTTGGCCAGCGCCTCCTTGGCCGCGAACCGGGCCGCCAGTGAGGCCGCGCCGCGCCGCTCCCCGCTCGGCAGCACCAGCTCGGCCTCGGTGAACAGCCGCTGGGCCAGGTTCGGCGTGCGCAGCAGCGACGCCTCGAAGCGGGCGATCTCCGCCACATCGATGCCGACCCCGATGATCATTCGCAACTCCCTCGTCCCCCGCCCGGCGGCAAGGTCACCCCATCGTGCACCAGGGTCGCCCGATTGCCTGGACAATGGGCGGGTGCGGATACAGCTGCTCGGACCCTTCCAGGTCACCGACCCTGCCGGTGACCCGGTCGAGCTCGCCGGCGCCCGGATGCGGGTCCTGCTGACCGCGCTGGCGCTGGAGGCGGGACGTTCCGTCTCCGCAGCAGCGCTGACCGAGGCGCTCTGGCCGGACGGCGCGGTACCGGCCAACCCGGCCAACGCCCTGCAGGCCCTGGTCTCCCGGCTGCGCTCGGCCGTCGGCCGCGATCTGGTGGTCGCGGCACCGCAGGGCTACCGGCTGGTGCTGGCCCCCGGACAGGTCGACGCGCTCCGCTTCGAGCAGCTGCTCGGCGGGCAGCCGTCCGAGGAGCAACTGGCCGCCGCCCTGGACCTCTGGCGCGGCCCCGCGCTGGCCGACGTCCCCGGGTTCGAGTCCACCGCAGCCCGGTTGGAGGCGCTGCGCGCCAACGCCCGCGAGGACCTCTTCGAGGCCCGGATCGGCGCCGGCCGCGGCGCGGAGGCCGTCGCCGAGCTGGACGCCCTCAGCGCCGCCGCCCCGCTCCGGGACCGGCCCCGGGCCCTGCTGATGCGCGCGCTGCACCAGGCCGGCCGCAGCTCCGACGCGCTCACCGTCTACGAGCAGGGCCGCGCCCTGCTCGCCGAGGAGCTGGGGGCCGACCCGTCCCCGCTGCTCAGGGCGGCCCACCAGGCGGTGCTGTCCGCCGAGGACCCGACCACGCCAGCGGCCCCGACCCCGCCCACCGCCCCGGACCCGCAGCCCGACCGCACCGCGACGGCGACGCCCCCGGAGCCGGCACCGGCGGCCCCCCGCCTCCCGGCCCAGCTCACCAGCTTCCTCGGCCGCGACAGCGACCTCGCCGCCGTCGCCGACGCCCTGCTGCGGACCCGGCTGGTCACCCTCACCGGCCCCGGCGGGGCCGGCAAGACCAGGCTCTCCCTGGAAGTCGCCGCCCGGAACCGCACCCCGGTCCGGCTGGTGGAACTCGCCCCGGTGGCCAGCCCCGGCGACCTCCCGTCCACCCTGCTCGCCGCGCTCCAGCTGCGCGAGTCCACCGGGGCCCAGCGGGCCGGCACCCGGACCCATCCGCCGGGCGAGACGGTGGACCGGATCGTCGACTCGCTGGGGGTGCGCGAACTGCTGATCGTGCTGGACAACTGCGAGCACCTGGTCGAGGCCGCCGCCGACCTCTCGGCCCGGCTGCTGGCCGGCTGCCCGGGGCTGCGCATCCTGGCCACCAGCCGGGAGCCGCTGGGCATCACCGGCGAGCAGCAGTACCCGGTGCTGCCGCTGGGCTTCCCCGCCGACCCGCAGCAGGACCCGCGGCTGACGGTGGACCAGGCCCTGGCCTTCCCCGCCGTGCGGCTGTTCCAGGAGCGCGCCGCCGCCGTCCGCCCCGGCTTCCGGCTGACCGCCGCCGACCTGCCGCCGGTGCTCGCCGTCTGCCGCGCCCTGGACGGCCAGCCGCTGGCCCTGGAGCTCGCCGCCGCCCGGATCCGCAGCCTGTCCCCGGCGCAGATCTCCGAGCGGCTGGCCCGGCGCTTCCAGCTGCTCACCGGGGGGAGCCGGACCGCGCTGCCGCGGCACCGCACCCTGCGCGCGGTCGTGGACTGGAGCTGGGACCTGCTGGAGAAGCCCGAGCGCTCGCTGCTGGCCCGGATGTCCGTCTTCTCCGGCGGCGCCGACCTGGAGACGGTCGAACAGGTCTGCAGCTCGCCCGAGTTGACGTCCGGTCAGGTGATGGACGCACTGTCCGCACTGGTCGACAGGTCGCTGGTGGTGCACACCTCCTCGGGCCGCTACCGGCTGCTGGAGACCATCAGGGTCTACGCGGCCGAGCGGCTGGCCGAGGAGGACGGCGCGGTCACCGCGACCCGTGCCGCGCACGCGGCGTACTTCGCCGAACTCGCCGAGACCGGCGAGCTGCACCTCTACGGCCCGCAGCAGATCCCCTGGCTGGCCCGCTTCCTGGCCGAGCACGAGAACCTGATCTCGGCGCTGCGCTGGTCGGTGGAGCAGGGCGACGCCGTCACCGCGGTGCGGCTGGTCGCCGGGATCGGCTGGTACCTGTGGCGGCGCGGCGAACGCGGCGAGAACCTTCCGCTGGTGCACGCCGCGCTGCAACTGCCCGCCGACGGCGTCCCGCTGCTGTCGCGCACCGTCGCCCACGGCATCACCGCGCTCTACAGCCTGGACACCAACTGGGACCCGGAACCGGCGCTCACCATGATGCGCACGGCCATGGCGCTGCGGGCCGAGCTGGGAGACCCCTTCGCCCATCCGCTGCTGCCCCTGATGGACATCATGGACGCGATGTTCAGCCAGGAGGACTGGAACATCGTCGGCCTCGCCGAGCCGCTGTTCGAGGCGCCGGACCCCTGGGTCCGGGCCACGGCCCACCTCTTCATGGGCTACGCCCGGCAGAACGAGGGCAACCCCCAACTCGCCGACGAGCACCTGCGGGAGGCCACCGAGCGCTTCGAGGCCGTCGGCGACCTGTGGGGGCAGTCCTTCGCCAACGCCGGCCGCGCCGAGATCGCCCAGTGGCGCGGCGAGGGCGCCGAGGCGGTACGGCTGTGGGAGCTGGCCATCAGCCTGGAGGAGCGGATGGGCGTCAGCGCCGACTCCGCCGACTACCGGACCCGGCTGCTCACCGCCCGGCGGGTGGGCGAGCCGCTGGACGCGGAGTCACTGGCCGCCATGGAGACCGAGGCCGAGATCGCCACCCGGGACAGCTCCTGGTCGGTCGTGATGATGGCGCAGCTGGCCCTCGCCGAGGGCTACCGCAGGCTCGGCCGGACCGACGAGGCCCGGACGACGATGGCGAAGGTCGAGGCGGTGATCGGCAGCCGGCACCAGGCCCTGCCGCAGATGACCACCATGCTGCACACGGCCCAGGCCCAGATCGAGATCGCCGACGGGCGGTTCGACCGCGCCGGAGAACTGCTGCGCACCGCCGCCGAGGCGGCCGTGCACTTCTACGACGGCCCGGTGCTGGCCCTGGCCCTGCACGGCTGGGCCGACCTGGCGCTGCAGAGCGGCGACGCCGTCCGCGCGGCGGAGTTGCTGGGCGCGGCGCACACCCGCCGGGGCATGCCGGACCTCTCCTCGGCGGACGTCGTCCGGATCAGCCGGCAGGCCTCGGCGGAGCTGGGCGAGCAGGCCTACGCGCAGGCCTACGCACGCGGACGGGCCACCCCGGACCAGGAGCTGTTCTCCTCGTTCGGGGTGGCCGTCGAAGGCTCACTGGCCGGCGGGCACCGCGAGCCGAGGCGCCGGGCCGGGCAGTAGCGTCAGCTGCGGCGCTGGTAGGCGCGCAGCGCCAACGGGAAGAACACCACCGCGATGGCCGCCGCCCACAGCAGGGTGTGCACCACCGGACCCTGCACCGGGCCGCCGACCAGCAGCGCCCGCATCGCGTCGACCAGCGAGGTCACCGGGTTGACCTTCACCCAGGCCTGCAGCCAGCCGGGCATCGAGGAGACGCTGACGAAGGCGCTGGAGGAGAAGGTCAGCGGGAACATCACCACGAAGCCCAGCATCTGGACCTTCTCGGCGTTCTCGGCGACCATCCCGACCAGCACCATCATCCAGGACATGGCCAGGGCGAAGACCACCATCAGCGCGACGGCGCCGACCACCCCGGCCACCCCGTCCGGGCGGAAGCCGAGGGCCAGGCCGAGGCCCAGCATCAGCAGCATCGACCAGACCTGCTTGCCCAGGTCGGCCGCCACCCGTCCGGCCAGCGGCGCGGACCGGGCGATCGGCAGGCTGCGGAGCCGGTCGAAGACGCCCTTCTGGATGTCGCTGTTCAACCCCACCGCGGTGGTCAGCGTCGCGAACAGGCCGTTCTGGACCATGATCCCGGCCAGCGCGAACTGCAGGTAGGCATGGGTGGACCCGGACATCTGGCCGCCGAACACATAGGTGAACAGCAGCAGGAACATGATCGGCTGGACGCTGAGGTCCATCAGTTCCATCGGGTTGTGCTTGATCTGCACCAGATTGCGCCAGGTCAGCGTCGCGGTGTGCTGCAGCCCGGCGAGCAGGCCGACCCGGCCGGCCGGAGCGGTGGGTGCGGTGAGCGTTGCGGTGGCCATGGTCAGACTCCTGCCTTCACGGTGGCGGCCTCGGATCCGGCGTCCACGCCGGGTTCGGTCTCGTCGGTCACCGCGGTGCGGTGGCCGGTCAGGGTGAGGAAGACCTCGTCCAGGCTGGAGCCGCGCAGCGACAGCTCGCTGACCACCAGCCCGGCCTGCTCCAGCCGGGCGACCACGGCCGGCATCAGCGCGACGTCCCGTACCGGGGCGCTGACCAGCCCGTTGGGGGTCATCTCGGTGCCGGTCCCGGCCAGCGAGGCGACCACTCCGTAGACCAGCTCCAGCTGCTCGGCGCGCTGCGGCCGCAGCTCCAGCACCTGACCGCCGACCTGGGCCTTGAGCGCGTCCGGGGTGCCCCCGGCGATCACCCGGCCCTTGTCGATCACCACGATCTCGTCGGCCAGCTGGTCCGCCTCCTCCAGGTACTGCGTGGTCAGCAGGACGGTGACGCCCTCGCCCACCAGCCCGCGGACGATGTCCCAGAGCTCGTTGCGGCTGTGCGGGTCGAGCCCGGTGGTGGGCTCGTCCAGGAACAGCACCTGGGGCCGGCCCACCAGCGAGGCCGCGAGGTCCAGCCGGCGCCGCATCCCGCCGGAGAAGGTGCCCGCGGCCCTGCCGCCCGCCTCGGTCAGCGCGAAGCGCTCCAGCAGTTCGGCGGCGCGCTTCCTGGCGTCCGGCCGGGACAGTCCCAGCAGCCGGCCGATCATCAGCAGGTTCTCGAACCCGGTGAGCATCTCGTCCACCGCCGCGTACTGGCCGGTGAGCCCGATCTGCGCGCGCACGGCCGGTGCCTGCCGCACCACGTCCAGGCCGCCGACCAGCGCCCGGCCCGCGTCCGGACGCAGCAGCGTCGCCAGCACCCGCACCGTGGTGGTCTTGCCGGAACCGTTGGGCCCCAGCAGCCCGAGCACCGTTCCGGTGCGGGCCGCGAGGTCCACCCCGTCCAGTGCCCGAGTCTCCTTGAAGGATTTCACCAGGCCCTCGGCCTGGAACGCGTAGGTCATCGGGTCTCCCCCGTCGTCGTGCCGTCGCTGTGTCCGCCACTGACGATCCACCCCGGCACTGACATCCGGCTGAGACGAATCTCTCGCCACTGACAGGCCGCTGACACGCACGTGAACGCCACCCGCACCGACAATGGACAGGTGCCGACCACGCTCGAAGCCCAACGCCGCGCTGACGCGTCCCCCTTCGTCGACCTCGTCCGATCGGAGTGGAGCGCGCTCCATGAGCGCACGCCGCTCCCGCTGACCGCCGACGAGGTGGAACGGGTCCGGGGCCTCGGCGACGTCATCGACCTCCAGGAGGTCCAGGACGTCTACCTGCCGCTGTCACGGCTGCTCAACCTGTACGTCACCGCGACCGGACGGCTGCGCGGCGCGCTCAACGCCTTCCTGGACAGCAACGAGCACACCCACACCCAGCCGGGCACCCCGTTCGTGATCGGCGTCGCCGGCAGCGTCGCCGTCGGCAAGTCCACGACGGCCCGGCTGCTCCAGGCGATGCTGGCCCGCTGGCCGGAGCACCCCCGGGTCGAGCTGGTCACCACCGACGGCTTCCTGCTGCCCAACGCCGAGCTGCGCAGCCGCGGGCTGATGGCCCGCAAGGGCTTCCCCGAGTCCTACGACCGCAGGGCGCTGACCCGCTTCGTGGCCGACGTGAAGTCGGGCAAGGAGGAGGTCACCGCGCCGGTCTACTCGCACCTGGTCTACGACATCGTCGAGGGCGAGCGGCTGACCGTGCACCGCCCCGACATCCTCATCGTAGAGGGCCTCAACGTGCTCCAGCCCGCGCTCCCCGGCCTGGACGGCCGGACCCGGGTGGCGGTCGCCGACTTCTTCGACTTCTCGATCTACGTGGACGCCCGCGCGGACGACATCGAGCGCTGGTACCTGGAACGGTTCCGCAAGCTCCGCGAGACCGCGTTCCAGGACCCCACCTCCTACTTCCGCCGCTACGCGGAGGTCCCCGAGGACGAGGCCATGGACTACGCCCGCCAGCTCTGGCGCACCATCAACCGCCCCAACCTGGTCGAGAACGTGGCCCCCACCCGGGGCCGCGCCAGCCTGATCCTCCGCAAGGGTGCCGACCACAAGGTGCAGAGAGTCCGCCTGCGGAAACTGTGACCGTCGCGGACGGTTGCTGTTCGCGCAGTTCCCCGCGCCCCTGACTACCCAGGGGCGCGGGGCTGTGCTTTTTCAACTGCGTGCGCGAACAGCAACCCGCTACAGCGGCAGAGCCGTCCGCACGACCTCGGCCAACCGCTCAGCGACGGCATTGACCTGCTCGATGTCCGCAGCCTCGACCATCACCCGCACCAACGGCTCGGTCCCGGAGGGGCGGAGCAGCACCCGCCCCGCAGACCCCAACTCCGCCTCGGCCGCGGCCACCGCCCTCCGCAGCGTCTCATCGGTGGACGCCCGTGCCTTGTCCACGCCCTTGACGTTGATCAGCACCTGCGGCAGGCAGGTCATCACCCCCGCCAGGTCCTTCAGCGACTGCTTGGTCGCGGCGACCCGAGCCGCCAGCATCAGCCCGGTCAGCGTCCCGTCCCCGGTGGTCGCGTGGTCCAGGAAGATCACATGGCCGGACTGCTCGCCGCCCAGGTTGTACCCGTGCTCCTTCATCGACTCCAGCACGTAGCGGTCGCCGACCGCGGTCTGCACCAGGTCGATCCCCTCCCGCTCCATGGCCAGCTTGAAGCCGAGGTTGGACATCACCGTGGCCACCACGGTGTTCTTGGTCAGCGTCCCGGACTCCCGCATCGCGCAGGCCAGCACCGCGAGGATCTGGTCGCCGTCGATCTCGTTGCCCTCGGCGTCCACCGCCAGGCACCGGTCGGCGTCGCCGTCATGCGCGATGCCCAGGTCCGCGCCGTGCTCCAGCACGGCCGCCCGCAGCGGCGCCAGGTGGGTGGAGCCGATGCCGTCGTTGATGTTGAGCCCGGTCGGGTCGTCCCCGATGGTGTGCAGCACCTCGGCCCCGGCCCGGCGGAACACCTCCGGGGAGACCTTGGCCGCCGCCCCGTGCGCACCGTCGATGACCACCTTCAGACCGTCGAGGCGGTTGGGCAGCACCGACAGCAGATGCTGCAGGTACTGCTCGAAGCCCTCCTCGTGGCTGCGGACCCGGCCCACGGCCTCTCCGGTGGGACGCGCCCAGGCGTGCCCCTCGAACCGCTCGTACTCGGCCTCTATGGCGTCCTCGACCGCGTCGTCGATCTTCTGGCCGCCGCGGGCAAGGAACTTGATGCCGTTGTCCGGCATCGGGTTGTGGCTGGCGGACAGCATCACGCCGAGGTCCGCGTCCAGCACGTCGGTCAGGTAGGCGACGGCGGGCGTCGGCAGCACGCCGACCTTCAGCACGTCCACCCCGCAACTGGCCAGGCCGGCGATCACGGCGGCCTCCAGGAACTCCCCCGAGGCGCGCGGGTCGCGGCCGACCACGGCCACCGGACGGTGCCCCTCGAAGGCGCCGGCGTCACCGAGCACATGCGCTGCGGCCACTGAAAGGCCCAGCGCCAACTCGGCGGTGAGATCCACGTTCGCAAGCCCGCGCACGCCGTCCGTGCCAAACAGTCGTCCCACTTGGTCAATCCTCCGCGGCTCAGTCAACCCAGATCAGAAGTCCATCAACGCATCACGCCCCGGGAGCACATGGTGTGCTCCCGGGGCGTGACAGTCCAGCTCCGGCCGCAGGCTCCGACATTCCGGAGGACCATGCGGCGCGAGGCGGGGAGGCTTAGCGCTTGCTGTACTGCGGCGCCTTGCGAGCCTTCTTCAGACCGGCCTTCTTGCGCTCGACGGCGCGCGGGTCACGGGTCAGGAAGCCGGCCTTCTTCAGGGCCGGGCGGTTCGCGTCGACGTCGACCTCGTTCAGCGCGCGGGCGACGCCCAGGCGCAGGGCGTAGGCCTGACCCGAGATGCCGCCGCCGTTGATGCGGGCGATGATGTCGTAACGGCCGTCCAGCTCAAGGAGCTTGAAGGGCTCGTTCACGATCTGCTGGTGCACCTTGTTGGGGAGGTACTCCTCCAGGGTGCGACCGTTGATCTTCCAGACACCGGTGCCGGGGACGATGCGCACGCGGGCGATCGCCTCCTTGCGGCGGCCCAGACCGGCGGCCGGAACGGCCTCGGCGAAGCGGCCCACAAGGGACTCGGTGGTGTACTCGGTGGGCTCCTCGACCTCAACCTCGAAGGTCTCGTCGACCTCGAGCGGGGTCTCGGCAGTGGTCTCGGCCACGGTTCTCCTCAGCTGCGTTTCTGTTTTCGGGGTGTGGCCGGTGTTACTGCGCGACCTGGGTGATCTCGAACGGCACCGGACGCTGGGCAGCGTGCGGGTGCTGGTCGCCCGAGTAGACCTTCAGCTTGGAGAGCATCTGACGGCCCAGGGAGTTCTTGGGGATCATGCCCTTGATGGCCTTCTCGACGGCCTTCTCCGGGTTCTTCTCCAGGAGGTCGTCGTAGCGCACGGAGCGCAGACCGCCCGGGTAACCGGAGTGGCGGTAGGCCAGCTTCTGGGTCTTCTTGTTCCCGGACAGGTGCACCTTGTCCGCGTTGATGATGATGACGAAGTCACCCATGTCAACGTGCGGCGCGTACACCGGCTTGTGCTTACCCCGGAGGAGGTTCGCGGCCTGAGAGGCCAGGCGGCCGAGAACGACGTCTTGAGCGTCGATAACGAGCCACTGACGCTGGACGTCGCCGGGCTTGGGGCTGTACGTACGCACGGTCGTAGCCTTCGCTTTTCAGTGAGTGTGTCCTGACAGGACCACCCGGACGATCGGAAGCAGCCGAGACGCACTTCCCCGGACGCAATCGGATGGGCGCGTCGCTGCTTATCGGCCCGGTGGACCGGCGTACCGACCTCTCACGTGAGATGGAGCGAGCCAATACGCACAACGAACTCGCAGGATACCGGGACGGAGCCGTACGGGTCAAAATCGCCCGGTCAAGCACCGCGGTACCCCGCAAGCCGTCGTCCAGTCTACGCGCACTATCAGTGCTATCGGTCCCGCGTCACCCGGCCCTCGTCCCAGACCGGCTCCGGCGCCTCGTAGACCCGGCCGTCCGAGCCGAAGACCACGAAGCGGTCGAAGCTGCGGGCGAACCAGCGGTCGTGGGTCACCGAGAGCACCGTCCCCTCGAAGCTCTCCAACCCCTCCTGGAGCGCTTCCGCGCTGTCCAGGTCCAGGTTGTCGGTGGGTTCGTCCAGCAGCAGCGCGGTGGCGCCGGAGAGCTCCAGCCGCAGGATCATCAACCGGGCCTGCTGGCCGCCGGAGAGGTCCTGGAACCGGATCTCCTCCTGGTGATGCAACTCATAGCGGCGCAGCACGCTCATCGCCGCCTTGCGGTCGATCGCGTGCTCGGACTCCAGGATCTCCCTGGTGGTCCGCCCGAAGAGCTCGGGGTGGGCGTGGGTCTGCGCGAAGTGGCCCGGGACCACCCTGGCGCCCAGCCTCCAACTGCCGGTGTGCGCCACCTCCTCGCCCGCCAGCATCCGCAGGAAGTGCGACTTGCCGGAGCCGTTGGAGCCGAGCACGGCGACCCGCTCGCCGTAGAAGACCTCCAGGTCGAACGGTTTCATCAGCCCGGTGAGCTCCAGCTTCTCGCAGGTCAGCGCGCGCACCCCGGTCCGGCCGCCGCGCAGCCGCATGGCGATGTTCTGCTTGCGCGGCGGCTCCGGCGGCGGGCCGATCTCCTCGAACTTCTTCAGCCGGGTGACCGCCGCCGCGTAGCGCGAGGCCATCTCGTGGCTGCGGGCCGCGTAGTCCCGCATGTCCAGCACCAGCCGCTTCAGCTGGGCGTGCTTCTCGTCCCAGCGCCGGCGCAGCTCGTCGAAGCGGGCGAAGCGCTCCTCGCGGGCGGCGTGGAAGGTGGCGAAGCCGCCGCCGTGCACCCAGACCTCGCTGCCTGCGGCTCCGGTCTCCACGCTGACGATCTTCTCGGCGCTGGCCGCCAGCAGCTCCCGGTCGTGCGAGATGAACAGCACCGTCTTGGACGTGCTGCGGATCTGCTCCTCCAGCCAGCGCTTGCCGGGGACGTCCAGGTAGTTGTCCGGCTCGTCCAGCAGCAGCACCTGGTCGGGGCCGCGCAGCAGCGCCTCCAGCACCAGCCGCTTCTGCTCACCGCCGGAGAGGGTGTTCAGGCCGCGCCACTGGGCCCGGTCGTACGGCATGCCCAGGGCCGCGGTGGTGCAGACGTCCCAGACCGTCTCGTACTCGTAGCCGCCGACGTCCGCCCAGTCGGAGAGTGCCTGGGCGTAGGCGAGCTGGGTCTTCTCGTCGTCCTGCGCCATCATCGCCAGCTCGGCGGCGTCCACCGTCCTGGCGCCGGTGCGGATCCGCGGCGGCGCCACCGACACCAGCAGATCGCGTACCGAGGCGTCCGGCGGCAGCACATGGCCGTCGTCCTCCTGCGCCGCTCTGGCGTCGTCGGAACCGGCCTCGCCGCCGCGGCCGGTGGTCCCGACGAACTGGCGCATCACGCCCAGGCCGCCGCTGACGGTCACCGAACCGCCGTGCGGCTGCAGGTCTCCGGCGATCATCCGCAGCAGCGTGGTCTTGCCGGCGCCGTTGGCGCCGACCAGGGCGACCGCCGCGCCCTCCCCCACCCGGAAGGACACGTCGTCGAACAGCACCCGCCCGTCCGGCAGGTAGTACTCCAGGTGTGAAATCTCGACATGTCCCATGGTCGGTAATTCTCTGCCGAGCCGACTCCGGACCCAAATGGGTTTCCGTTCAGCGCACCGGCGCACCGGCTCGGACCTGCGCCAACACGGCCCTGGCCTGGCCGTCGGCCCCGGCCCGGTTGGGGTGGAACGGGACCGCGACGCTCAGGGTGTTCACCGACAGCGGCAGCAGCCCCTCGGTCCACCGCACGGTCGGGCTCTGGCACACGTCGTGCCCGATCGAGGGGGTGTAGGTGTCGACCAGCTCCGTCCCCCGGGGGTCCGCGGCGGCGGCCCCGGCCAGCATCGTGTTCACCGCGGCCAGGACCCGGTGCAGGTACGCCATGTCCTGGTCCTCGATCGGGACGTAGGGCCAGCAGCCGCCGTGTTCCGGGAACACCGCCAGGTAGTCCACCAGCAGCACCCTGGCCCGCGGGGCCCGCTGGTGGATCCCGGCCAGGACGCCCTCGACCACCCGCTGCTCGGCGGCGATCCGGTCGGTCATCGGGTCGTGCGGGCAGGTGGTGGTGGGCAGCGGCAGCAGGGCCAGGCAGCGCCCGATCAGGCCGATCAGGTCGAGGTCGTTGCCGCCGATCCCGACCGTCACCAGATCGGTGTCCCGCCCCAGCCTGGAGAACTGCGGCGGGTTGACTCCGCCGAGCACCGGCTGCGGTCCGGTCATACTGCCGCTCACGGCTCCGCCGCAGGTCGCGTCCTTGAAGTCGGCCACCCCGAGCGCCGCCGCGACCTGGTGCGGATAGTCGTAGGACACCTGGGCGCAGCCGGCCGGGACGAACGCAGTCGTCACCCCCGGCAGGATCGCGCTGTCCGCCTGGAAGGAGTCCCCGAGGGCCACGTAGGAGTGGTACCCGGGCGCCGGCGACTGGGCCGCCGCCGGACCGGTCACCGCAGCCGGCACCCACATCAGGCAGCCGAGCAGGGTCGCGATCAGGCCTCTACGGCGCGGCATGCTGAACATGGTGTTGCTCCATCAGTTCTCCTGACCCCCAACGCCCCCACGACCCGCGCGAGAATAGACCCTCAGTCGGCGCACAGTACGTGCACAGAGGCGCTCGGCCGCCAGGTTCACTCTCTTTGGTGAACCACTCCGACCTGGGGGATGTCCCGGAATCAGCGAATCCCGTTATGCTCGCGGCCCATGAGCAACGGGCCCGCACCGGACAATGCCGCCAAGCCGCTCCCGCGCCGGGGCGCGGACACTCCTGGGCGCATCCCGACCCAGTACGGACCGGGAAACCCCGTCGCCGAGACCCTGACCGAGAGCCAGTACCGGGTCCGTCCGGGGGCGCCCAACCTGCCGATCCCCGAACCGCAGCGGGCCGCGGAACCCGACGGCGAACCGTCGCCGATGTCCTTCGCGGTACGGCCGGGCACCCCCGACGCGTCCGTGCACGAGGAGTTCCAGGCCATGCTGGACCGGCAGGAGGCCGCCTCGGCGCGCAGGCGCCGCCGGCTCTGGCTGGGCACGGCACTGGTGGCCGTGCTGGTCCTGGTCGGCACCGGGGCCACCCTGCTCACCACCCGGCCGGCCAAGCAGTCGGCCGCCGCCGCCTCGCCGTCCGCCGCCGCGCCGACCGCCTCCGCCCCGGCGGACACCGCACCCGCGATCCCGGTGCAGCAGACGCCGACTGACACACCCTCACCCACGGCCGTACCGTCCGCCCTGGCGCCGACGACGGCCGTCGACCCGGCCACGCTGCTGGGTGCCGCAGCCACCGACACCGCGCCGCTGAGTGTGGTGACGCTCTTCCCCGGCAAGAGCGTCACCGTCGACAACCATTCCTACACGCAGGCACTGACAACGGCCTCGGCCTGCGCCCCCGCGGTCACCCCCAACCTCGCCGCGGTGCTCACCAAGTACGGCTGCCGCAAGGTGTTCCGGGCCAGCTACGCGACCGGGACGACCGCGGTGACGGTCGGCGTCGGCGTCTTCGACAGCGCGGCCCAGGCGGCCGCGGTCAAGGCCCAGGCCACCGTGGGCAACCTGGAACCCCTGTCCGGCGGCGCCCTCCCGGCCTTCTGCCACGCCGTGGCCTGCCGGCTGAGCGTCAACGCCTACGGCCGCTACGCCTACTTCACCGTGGCCGGCTACACCACCGGGAAACCGGTCCCGGCCGCGGACACCTCGGCCCTGGCCGCCGGCACGGACATGGGCCGGATGGTCTTCGAGAACCTGCTCGCCCGGGCCAGGGGCGAGGCGACGGCGAAGAACTGACGGAGCGGGAGATCCGGCTCCGGCCGGGACGACGGCCCGCTAGCGGGGCGTCAGCACCCGCAGGTTCCGCGCCTCCCGACTGCGCGCCGCCAGGTCCCGGTCGGCCGGATAGCCGACCTCCTCCAGGGTCAGCCCGTACGGCCGCACCACGCTCACCGCCGAGTTCCGGACTCCGCCGGACAGCACCTCGCCCGGGAAGCCCACCGGCCGCTGTCCACCGCCGACCAGCAGCATCGCGCCGACCAGGGCCCGCACCATGTTGTGGCAGAAGGCGTCGGCCCGCACCGTGCCGACCACCAGGCCGGGCAGTTCCGGGCCGAGCAGCGCGTCACCCGGCAGCCGCTCCCAGGAGAAGTCCAGCAGCTCCCTGATGGTGGTCGCGCCCTCGCGCTTCTTGCAGTACGCCGCGAAGTCGTGCTCGCCCACCAGCAGCCGGGCCGCCTCGTTCATGGCGTCCACGTCCAGCGGCCGGTCGTGCCACAGCACGTGCGCCCGCCGCAGCGGGTCGACGCCGGCCGGGTGGTCGCAGATCCGGTAGGCGTAGCGGCGCCACACCGCGGAGAACCGGGCGTCGAACCCGGCCGGGGCCTCGGCGACCCGCCAGACCCGGATGTCGCCCGGCAGCCGTCCGGCGAGCCGGCGGCGCAGCTTCTCGCCCTCGGCCGCCCAGATGTCGAGCGGCAGGTCGACATGGGCCACCTGGCCGCGCGCGTGCACCCCCGCGTCGGTGCGCCCGGCCACCGTCAGCGGGAAGACCTCGGGCTGCCGCAGGACCACCTGGATCGCGTCCTCCAGCTCGCCCTGGACCGTCCGCCGCCCGCTCTTCTGCTTGGCCCAGCCGGAGAACCCGGTCCCGTCGTAGGACAGGTCCAGCCGCACCCGGACGAAGCCCTCGGCAGCGCCCTCGCGCCGGGGCTCCCGCTCTTCCACACACTCAGTCATCAAAGGCCCCGAAAGTTCGCAGTACGAGAACGGGCCCGCCCTCCCCGAAGGGAGAGCGGGCCCGTTGCGGAGGCGGTCAGGCCTCCTCGGTCTCCTCGACGGAGTCGACCGGAGCGGCGTCCTGAACCGGGGCGGCGTCAGCCGGCGCGGCGTCGACCGGGGCGGCAGCCTCGGTCTCCTTGACGGAGCGCTTGGTCGCAGCCTCGGCCTCGCCGACCGCGGTCTGGGCCACGGTCAGGGCCTCGACCAGCTCGATCACGGCCATCGGGGCGTTGTCGCCACGACGGGGACCGATCTTGGTGATGCGGGTGTAGCCACCGGGGCGGTTCTCGTAGCGAGGACCGATCTCGGTGAAGAGGGTGTGCAGCACAGCCACGTCGGTGATGGTCTTGCGGACCTCACGGCGGTTGTGGATGTCACCCTTCTTGGCCTTGGTGATCAGCTTCTCCGCCACCGGGCGCAGGCGGCGAGCCTTGGCCTCGGTGGTGGTGATCCGGCCGTACTGGAAGAGCTCGCGGGCCAGACCGGCCAGCAGCAGACGCTCGTGGGAGGGACCGCCACCGAGGCGGGCACCCTTCGCGGGGCGAGGCATGGTGTCTCCTTGGATCTCCGACCCCCGGCCGTACCAGGTACCGGGGCGGGCGTACGGGCACTGTTGCCCGGACGACTTGGTTGCACAGCCTTCAAGGGTACGGGACCGCCGGGGCGGTCCCGTACCACTCGATCAGGCTCAGTACTGCTCGGTCGGGACTTAGTACTGCTCGGTCTCGGCGAAGCCCGGGTCGTCGTCGTCGGCGCCGAAGGCGTCGGCGGCGGCGGTCGGGTCGAATCCGGGCGGGCTGTCCTTGAGGGCCAGGCCCATGCCGGCCAGCTTCGCCTTGACCTCGTCGATCGACTTCGCACCGAAGTTGCGGATGTCGAGCAGGTCGGCCTCGGAGCGGGCGACGAGCTCACCCACGGTGTGGATGCCCTCGCGCTTGAGGCAGTTGTACGACCGAACGGTGAGCTCCAGCTCCTCGATCGGCAGGGCGAGATCGGCGGCCAGGGCGGCGTCCGTGGGGGACGGGCCCATGTCGATGCCCTCGGCGTCGATGTTCAGCTCGCGGGCGAGGCCGAACAGCTCCACCAGGGTCTTGCCGGCCGAGGCCATAGCGTCACGGGGACGCATGGCGGGCTTGGTCTCGACGTCGACGATGAGCTTGTCGAAGTCGGTACGCTGCTCGACTCGGGTCGCCTCGACCTTGTAGGTGACCTTCAGCACGGGGCTGTAGATGGAGTCGACCGGGATCCGGCCGATCTCCTGGCCCGACTGCTTGTTCTGGACGGCGGAGACGTAGCCGCGACCGCGCTCGACGGTCAGCTCCATCTCCAGCTTGCCCTTGCCGTTGAGCGTGGCCAGGACCAGCTCGGGGTTGTGCACCTCGACACCGGCCGGGGGCGCGATGTCGGCGGCGGTGACCAGACCCGGGCCCTGCTTGCGCAGGTACATCACGACCGGCTCGTCGTGCTCCGAGGAGACGACCAGCTGCTTGATGTTCAGGATGAGGTCGGTGACGTCCTCCTTGACGCCCGGCACGGTGGTGAACTCGTGCAGGACACCGTCGATCCGGATGCTGGTGACAGCAGCGCCGGGGATCGAGGAGAGCAGGGTGCGGCGGAGCGAGTTGCCGAGGGTGTAGCCGAAGCCCGGCTCCAGCGGCTCGATCACGAACCGGGAGCGGAACTCGTCGACGACCTCTTCGGTCAGCGACGGACGCTGAGCGATCAGCATGAGGTGAATCCTCCAGTTAGATCTTCGGCACCCACTATTTGATGCCGACGAAAGCAAGGATACGGCCCCCGAGCGAACAGGGGCCGTATCCGAGTACTACCGCTGCTTCAGAAGCAGCCGTGCGTCAGACGCGACGGCGCTTCGGGGGGCGGCAGCCGTTGTGCGGGGTGGGGGTGACGTCCTGGATCGAGCCGACCTCCAGGCCGGTGGCCTGGATGGAGCGGATCGCGGTCTCGCGGCCGGAGCCCGGACCCTTCACGAAGACGTCGACCTTGCGCATGCCGTGCTCCTGGGCGCGACGCGCGGCGGCCTCGGCGGCCATCTGCGCGGCGAACGGAGTCGACTTGCGGGAGCCCTTGAAGCCGACGTGGCCCGAGGACGCCCACGCGATCACGTTGCCCGAGGGGTCCGTGATGGAGACGATGGTGTTGTTGAACGTGCTCTTGATGTGCGCGTGGCCGTGAGCGACGTTCTTCTTTTCCTTGCGGCGGATCTTCTTCGCGCCGGCAGCCTGACGACCCTTGGGGGGCATAAGTCTGTTTCTCCTACTGAGGTGGTCGGTCCGCTAGCCCAGCGGGCCGGATTCAAGTCCGGTGTTGGGGCGGACTACTTCTTGCCGGGCTTCTTCTTGCCGGCAATCGCGCGACGCGGACCCTTGCGGGTACGGGCGTTGGTGTGGGTGCGCTGACCGTGGACCGGCAGGCCGCGGCGGTGACGCAGACCCTGGTAGCAGCCGATCTCGACCTTGCGGCGGATGTCAGCGGCGACCTCACGGCGGAGGTCACCCTCGACCTTGAAGTTGGCGTCGACGAAGTCGCGCAGCTTGACCAGGTCGTCCTCGGTGATGTCGCGAACACGGATGTTCGGGTTGACACCGGTCTCGGCGAGGGCGAGCTTCGAGCGGGTACGGCCGATGCCGTACACGTAGGTGAGGGCGATCTCGATCCGCTTTTCGCGGGGGAGATCAACGCCGGCGAGGCGTGCCATGAATGTGGCTCCTGTGTTCCTTCGGAGGTCTGACGCGATGCCTCTCCTTCGACTCTCGTCGAGGGAGCCCCGGCCTCCGGACCGAGGGTGGCAGTCCGCTCATCGTTTCCGACGAACGGATCGGGCATCCCGCTTCATGTTGTTTTTCGCGTCGCGCGAAGAGTTACGACCCGTGAAGGGAAGTGATCAGCCCTGACGCTGCTTGTGGCGCAGGTTCTCGCAGATCACCATGACCCGACCGTGACGGCGGATCACCTTGCACTTGTCGCAGATCTTCTTGACGCTCGGCTTGACCTTCATGGGATTCAGGTTCTCCGGGTCGAGCGCGCCGCGAGTGCACGCGGCGCGAGATCTGCTTCTTGCTTACTTGTACCGGTAGACAATTCGACCGCGGGTCAGGTCGTACGGGCTGAGCTCGACGACGACCCGGTCGTCCGGGAGGATGCGGATGTAGTGCATACGCATCTTGCCGCTGATGTGGGCGAGGACTTTGTGCCCGTTCTGCAGCTCTACCTTGAACATGGCGTTCGGCAGAGACTCGATGACGGTGCCCTCGATCTCGATGGCGCCTTGCTTTTTGGCCATGTCCTGCGGGTATCGCCTTCCGGGGTTCGACTACCGTAGTCGGCACTCACGCAGGGACCGCTAAGTCCACCCTCGCCACAACGGACGAAGGCATGCGGGAGCAAGCTACGAGTGAGCCGACACAGCAGTCTACGTCAGCGGACAAGCGATCGCGAAATCCGTCAATACCGGCGTCGCCCGCCCTGCACCCTCATCGCCGCCCCTCATCACCGCACCGTCAGCCCAGCGGGTCGGGCGCCGCGGTGATGCCCAGCTCGGCCAGCTTGGCCCGGCCGCCGTCGAAGGCGGTCAGCACCAGCGGACCCTCCTCGGTGACGGCGATGGAGTGCTCCCAGTGCGAGGACCAGGTGCCGTCGTTGGTCTTGACGGTCCACTCGTCGGCCAGGGTGTGCGTCTTCGGGGTGCCGAGGCTGACCATCGGCTCGATGGCGATGGCGAAGCCGGGCACCAGCTTCATCCCCCGGCCGCGCCGGCGGTCCACGTAGTTCAGCAGGTGCGGGTCCATGTGCATGGCCGAGCCGATGCCGTGGCCGCCGAAGTCCTCGATGATCCCGTACTTGCCCTTGGGCGGCAGCGGCTGGCGCCGGATGTAGGACTCGATGGCCCGGCTGATGTCCGACAGCCGGTTGCCCTTCTTCACCTGGGCGATGCCGGCCCACATCGAGTCCTCGGTGACCTGGCTGAGCCGCAGCAGCTCCTCGGCGTGGCCGCTGCCGACGAAGCAGGTGACGGCCGCGTCGCCGTGCCAGCCGTCGACAATGGCGCCGCAGTCGATGGAGATCATGTCGCCGTCGGCCAGCACCCGCTCGCCGGGGATGCCGTGGACCACCTCGTCGTTGACGGAGGCGCAGATCACACCGGTGAATCCGTGGTAGCCGAGGAAGTTGGAGGTGGCGCGGTGGTCGGCGATCACCTTGGCCGCGATGGAGTTCAGCTCACCGGTGCTGATCCCCGGTGCCACCGCCTCCCGGCACGCCTTCAGCGCCTCGGCGACGACCAGGCCCGCCTCCCGCATCTTCCTGATCTGCTCGGGGGTCTTGATCTCAACCATGCACTCTCGCCTTCCAGTACCACGGGTTCTCTGCATTCGCTGCCGCCCGCCATCCACGGTACGGCCCTGCCGCGCAACGCGCGTCGGCCGTGACACCCGTCAGGGCGTCACGGCCGGCGTGCTCGTTCGAAGGGGTCAGCCCTCGTCGTCGTTCTTACGCTGCGTCTCGTTCTTCCGGAGCGCCTCGATCGCGCGCCGGGTCACCTCGTCGACCGTGCCCAGCGCCGAGATGGTCGTGACCAGATCCTGCTTCTGGTAGTACTCGATGATCGGCTCGGTCTCCGTGTGGTAGACCTCCAGCCGGACCCGCACCTTGTCCTCGGCGTCGTCGGCGCGCTGGTACAGCTGCCCGCCGCACTCGTCGCACACGCCCTCGGCCACGGGGGGGTGGTACTCCACGTGGAAGATGTGCGCGTTGTCGTTGCGGCAGACCCGCCGACCGGCGATCCGGCGGACGACCTCGTCCTCCGGGACCTCCAGGTCGAGCACGCCGTCGAGCTCGATGCCCCACTCCGCCAGGATCTCGTCCAGCGCGGCCGCCTGGGCCACGTTGCGCGGGAAACCGTCCAACAGGAAGCCGCCGGCGGCATCGGGCTGGGCCAGGCGGTCCTTGGCCATGCCGATGGTCACCTCGTCGGGTACCAGCTTGCCCGACTCCATGATGCTCTTGGCAGCGAGACCGAGCTCGGTGCCCTGGCTGATGTTGGCGCGGAAGAGGTCACCGGTGGACACATGGGGAATGGACAGGGTCTTGGCCAGCAGAGCGGCCTGAGTACCCTTCCCGGCCCCAGGCGGCCCGACGAGGACAATACGCATCAGCGGAGGAACCCTTCGTAGTTGCGCTGCTGGAGCTGGCTCTCGATCTGCTTCACAGTTTCAAGGCCGACACCAACAATGATGAGGATGCTCGTACCGCCGAACGGGAAGTTCTGCGACGCCCCGAACAACCCGAGTGCGACCAGCGGCACCATCGCGATCAGGCCCAGGTACAGCGAGCCCGGCCAGGTGATCCTCGTCAGCACGTAGTTCAGGTATTCGGCCGTCGGGCGGCCCGCCCGGATGCCCGGGATGAAGCCACCATACTTCTTCATATTGTCGGCAACTTCTTCGGGGTTGAAGGAGATGGCCACGTAGAAGAAGGCGAAGAAGACGATCAACAGGAAGTACAGCCCGCCGTAGAGCGGCTTGTCGCTCTTGACCAGGTTCGTGTCGATCCACTGGGCCCATCCGGCGGTGCTTCCGCTCAGCTGGACGATCAGGCCCGGGATGTACAGCAGCGAGCTGGCGAAGATGACCGGGATCACACCGGCCTGGTTGACCTTCAGCGGGATGTAGGTCGAGGTCCCGCCGTAGGCCCGCCGCCCGATCATGCGCTTCGCGTACTGCACCGGGATCCGGCGCTGTGCCTGCTCCACGAAGACCACCAGGGCGACCATGGCCAGACCCATGATGATCACGAAGGCGAAGGTGGCCCAGCCCTTGCTGGCCTTGATGGACCACAGCGAGGACGGGAAGCCGGCCGCGACCGAGGTGAAGATCAGGATCGACATGCCGTTGCCGATGCCCCGGTCCGTGATCAGCTCACCCAGCCACATGATGACCACGGTGCCCGCGGCCATCGTGATGACCATGGTCGCGATCCTGAAGATGCTCTGGTCCGGGACGATCTGGGTGGTGTCGCAGTTGACGCTGCCGAACAGGGCACCGGTCGAGGCGGTGGCCACGATGCCGGTCGCCTGCAGGATCGCCAGGGCGATGGTCAGGTAGCGGGTGTACTGCGTGATCTTGGTCTGACCGGCCTGGCCCTCCTTCTTCAGAGCGTCCAGGCGCGGGATCACCACCGTCAGCAGCTGAAGGATGATGCTGGAGGTGATGTAGGGCATGATGCCCAGCGCGAAGACGGTGATCTGCAGCAGAGCGCCACCACTGAAGAGGTTGACCAGGCCGAGCAGCCCGTTCCCGCTCTTCGACGAGGCACTCACACACGCCTGGACGGCCTTGAAGTTCACTCCGGGGACGGGGATGTGGGCACCCATCCGGAAGACGACCATGATGCCCAGCGTGAACAGCAGCTTCTTGCGCAGGTCGGGCGTCTTGAACGCCCGGGCGAACGCGGTGAGCACGGTGCCTCCTGCAGCTCCCTGCCGAGAGCGGCGGGAGGGACGGTGGTTCTGGGCCCGCTACGAGTGCAACAGGGCCGGAAGACGGTGGGTGTGCCACCGTTCGGCAACGGCTCACGGACAGAGTCTGCGGCCAACCTACAAGTGGACTCCACGGACTCTAACAGTCCGTGGCCACTCGAATGAAGCGCGTTGCCCGCACAGCTTG
This sequence comes from Streptacidiphilus jeojiensis, assembly GCF_042510965.1. Taxonomy (NCBI): domain Bacteria; kingdom Bacillati; phylum Actinomycetota; class Actinomycetes; order Kitasatosporales; family Streptomycetaceae; genus Streptacidiphilus; species Streptacidiphilus jeojiensis. The sequence goes on along the minus strand of NZ_JBEUKS010000002.1, from coordinate 411,143 downwards.
GACCGGCACCCGGGTCGGCACGCCGAAAGGCCCGGTTCCCCCCTGCGAACAGGGGGGAACCGGGCCTTGAAGGCCTGTCAGGTGAGAACTCAGATGAGCTCGGTCACCGAACCGCCGGCAGCGGTGATCTTCTCCGCGGCGGAGCCGGAGACGGCGTCAACCGAAACCTGCAGCGCGACGGTGATCTCACCGGTGCCGAGCACCTTGACGAGCGAGTTCTTGCGAACCGCACCCTTGGCGACCAGGTCCTCGACGGTGACCTCGCCACCCTCGGGGTAGAGCGCACCGAGCTTGTCCAGGTTCACCACCTGGAACTCGACCCGGAACGGGTTCTTGAAGCCCTTGAGCTTCGGCAGGCGCATGTGAAGGGGCATCTGGCCACCCTCGAAACGCGCCGGCACCTGGTAGCGGGCCTTGGTGCCCTTGGTACCACGACCAGCGGTCTTACCCTTGGATGCCTCACCACGACCGACACGGGTCTTGGCGGTCTTGGCACCCGGGGCGGGACGCAGGTTGTGGATCTTCAGCGGGTTCTGCTCCGCCATTTAGTCCACCTCCTCGACCGTGACGAGGTGGCGGACGGTCTGGGCCATCCCGCGGATCTCGGGACGGTCCTCCTTCACGACCACGTCGTGCATGCGCTTGAGACCAAGCGAACGCAGGGTGTCACGGTGGTTCTGCTTGCTGCCGATGTAGGACTTGGTCTGGGTGATCTTCAGGCGAGCCATTACGCAGCCCCCTGCCCAGCCGCACGCGCACGCAGCAGGGCTGCGGGAGCGACGTCCTCGAGCGGCAGGCCACGACGGGCCGCGATCTCCTCGGGGCGCGAGAGGCCCTTCAGAGCGGCGACCGTGGCGTGCACGATGTTGATGGCGTTGTCGGAGCCCAGGGACTTCGACAGGATGTCGTGGACGCCGGCGCACTCGAGCACGGCGCGCACGGGACCACCGGCGATGACACCGGTACCCGGCGAAGCCGGCTTGAGCAGGACGACGCCCGCGGCCTTCTCACCCTGGATGGGGTGCGGGATGGTGCCCTGGATGCGGGGAACCTTGAAGAAGTTCTTCTTCGCTTCCTCGACACCCTTGGCAATGGCCGCGGGAACTTCCTTGGCCTTGCCGTAACCGACACCTACGGTGCCGTCACCATCGCCCACCACGACCAGCGCGGTGAAGCTGAAGCGACGACCACCCTTGACAACCTTGGCGACACGGTTGATCGCGACAACACGCTCGACGTACGCGGTCTTCTCGACGACGGGAGCGCCGTCACGACCATCCCGCTTACGGTCACGCCGCTCGCCACCGCCGGTGCCGCCGCCGGCGCCGCTACCGCGGCGCTGGGGTCCAGCCATTGGATTTACCTCTCTCGTTTACGTCCGCCAGCTTGGGCGAGCGGGTCAGAAGTCGAGCCCGGACTCACGGGCGGCGTCCGCCAGGGCGGCGATGCGCCCGGCGTACTGGTTGCCCGCGCGGTCAAAGACGACCGACTCGATGCCGGCGGCCTTGGCGCGCTCGGCGACCAGGGCTCCGACCTTCTTGGCCTGCTCGGTCTTGTCACCGTCGACGCCCTTGATGGACACGTCGAGGGTGGACGCCGAAGCCAGCGTGTGGCCCGCGAGGTCGTCGATCACCTGCGCCACGATGTGGCGGTTGGACCGGGACACGACCAGGCGCGGACGCACCGGCGTACCGGAGACGCGCTTGCGGACGCGGATGGCGCGGCGCTTGCGGGCGGCTGCCTTGTAGGCGTTGCCCTTGCCGATCTTCACACTGAGGCTCATGAGTTACTTACCACTCTTTCCGACCTTGCGGCGGATGACCTCGCCGGCGTACTTGACACCCTTGGCCTTGTACGGGTCGGGCTTGCGCAGCTTGCGGATCTTGGCCGCGACCTCACCGACCTGCTGCTTGTCGATGCCGTCCACGTGGAACTTGGTGGGCGACTCGACGACGAAGGCGATGCCTTCGGGGGCCTCGATCACGATCGGGTGGCTGTAGCCGAGCGCGAACTCCATGGAGGAGCCCTTCGCTGCGACTCGGTAGCCGACGCCGCTGATCTCGAGCGACTTGCGGTAGCCCGCGGTCACGCCGGTGATCATGTTCGCCACCAGCGTGCGAGTCAGGCCGTGCAGGGCCTTGGACTGACGCTCGTCGTTGGGGCGGGTGACGAGCAGAGTGCCGTCCTCACCCTTGGCGATGTCGATCGGCGCGGCAACGGTGTGGGCAAGGGAACCCTTGGGGCCCTTGACCGAGACCGTGCGGCCATCGATGGTGACGTCCACGCCGGCGGGAACCGGGATGGGCAGCCGTCCAATGCGAGACATTGCTGTACCTCCGTTTCCCTGAGTTACCAGACGTAGGCGAGGACTTCCCCACCCACGCCCTTCTTGGCTGCCTGCTGTCCGGTGAGCAGACCAGCGGAAGTGGAGATGATCGCCACTCCCAGGCCGCCGAGCACCTTCGGCATAGCGGTGGACTTGGTGTAGACCCGCAGACCCGGCTTGGAGATCCGCTTGATGCCCGCGATCGAGCGCTCGCGGTTGGGGCCGAACTTGAGGTCGACGGTCAGCTTCTTGCCGACCTCGCCCTCCTTGGGCTCCTCAACCTTCCATCCCGTGATGTAGCCCTCCTGCTGGAGGATCTCGGCGATGTGAGTCTTGATCTTGCTGTGGGGCATCACGACAGTGTCGTGGTAGGCCGAGTTCGCGTTTCGCAGACGCGTCAGCATGTCTGCGATCGGGTCGGTCATGGTCATGATGGCCTGTGGCCTCTCTCACCGCGGTTTCCCGAAGCGCGCAGCCCGGGGTTGAACCAGAGCGGGCGCGGCGCGGGGACCTACGGTGTAGTAAGACGAATCAGGGGCGCAGGGCCCCGACCTCACCACCTTACGGGACTCCTCACGGAGTTCCCAAAACGGCGGCCAGGCCGGCGGCCCTGCTGACCCAGAGTTCCTGGACTACCAGGAGCTCTTGGTGACACCCGGCAGCTCGCCGCGGTGAGCCATCTCACGAAGGCAGACGCGGCAGAGGCCGAACTTGCGGTACACGGAGTGCGGGCGACCGCAGCGCTGGCAGCGGGTGTAACCCCGGACGCCGAACTTCGGCTTGCGCTCCGCCTTCGCGATGAGGGACTTCTTCGCCATGTGCTCAGTTCTCCTTGAACGGGAAGCCAAGGGCACGCAGCAGCGCCCGGCCCTCGTCGTCGGTCTGGGCAGTGGTGACCACCGTGATGTCCATGCCCCGCTGCCGGTCGACCTTGTCCTGGTCGATCTCGTGGAACATGACCTGCTCGGTCAGACCGAAGGTGTAGTTGCCCTTGCCGTCGAACTGCTTCGGCGACAGACCGCGGAAGTCGCGGATGCGCGGGAGCGCGAGCGACACCAGACGGTCCAGGAACTCCCACATGCGGTCCCCGCGAAGGGTGACGTGGGTACCGATCGGCTGGCCCTCACGCAGCTTGAACTGCGCGATGGACTTGCGGGCCTTGGTCACGGTCGGCTTCTGGCCGGTGATCGCGGTGAGGTCCTTGACCGCACCGTCGATCAGCTTGGAGTCGCGGGCGGCGTCGCCCACACCCATGTTGACCACGACCTTGACCAGGCCGGGGATCAGCATGACGTTCTCGTACGAGAACTGCTCCTGCAGCTGACCCTTGATCTCGGAGCGGTAGCGCTCCTTGAGACGGGGGGTCACCTTCTCAACAGAGGTGTCGGTCATCAGATGTCCTCACCGGTTCGCTTGGCAACGCGGATCTTGTTGCCCTCGTCATCGAAGCGGTAACCGACGCGGGTGACGACCTTCTTGCCGTCCTTCTCCACGACGAGCTGAACGTTGCTCACGTGGATCGGGGCCTCAGTGGTCACGATGCCGCCGGTCTGGGCACCACGGGCGGTCTGGCCGACCTTGGTGTGCTTCTTGACCCGGTTGACACCCTCGACCAGGACGCGGTTCTCAGTGGGGATGGCCTGGATGACCTTGCCCTGCTTGCCCTTGTCCTTGCCGGTGATGACCTGGACCAGGTCACCCTTCTTGATCTTCATGCTGTTCGCCATGATTTAGAGCACCTCCGGCGCAAGCGAGATGATCTTCATGAACTTCTTGTCGCGCAGCTCGCGGCCCACCGGGCCGAAGATGCGCGTGCCGCGCGGGTCACCATCGGTGTTCTTGAGGATGACGGCGGCGTTCTCGTCGAAACGGATGTAGGAACCGTCCGGACGACGGCGCTCCTTCACGGTGCGGACGATGACGGCCTTGACCACATCGCCCTTCTTCACGTTGCCACCGGGGATCGCGTCCTTGACGGTGGCGACGATGACGTCACCGATACCCGCGTAGCGTCGGCCGGAGCCACCGAGAACACGGATGCAAAGGATCTCCTTCGCACCAGTGTTGTCGGCGACACGCAGTCGCGACTCCTGCTGGATCACAGCTTTCTCCTGATCGTCAACGATCGGGACCGGGCCGGCCCGCTGCTCACCCGAGCGCTCCTCCGGGGAGGAGCCTCAGGCACATACGGACCGCGCCCAATCGCGTTCGTTACTACTTGGCCTTCTCGAGGATCTCGACGACGCGCCAGCGCTTCGTCGCGGACAGCGGCCGGGTCTCCATGAGGAGGACGCGGTCGCCGACGCCCGCGGCGTTGGCCTCGTCGTGCGCCTTCAGCTTGTTCGTACGGCGGATGACCTTGCCGTACAGCGCGTGCTTGACGCGGTCCTCGACGGCGACGACGACGGTCTTGTCCATCTTGTCGCTGACGACCAGACCCTCACGGGTCTTGCGGAAGCCGCGTGCTGCGGTCGTGTTCTCAGTCTCAGTCATCAGGCGCTCTCCACCGTCTCGATGCCCAGCTCGCGCTCACGCATCAGGGTGTAGATCCGCGCGATGTCCTTGCGGACGAGCTTGAGCCGTCCGTGGTTGTCGAGCTGCCCGGTCGCCGCCTGGAAGCGGAGGTTGAACAGCTCCTCCTTGGCCTCACGGAGCTTGGCGACGAGGGCCTCGTCGTCGAGCTCGCGAAGCTCTGCAGCCTTGGTGGTGGCCGACATCAGCTCTCACCTGCCTCGCGCCGGACAATCCGGCACTTCATCGGAAGCTTGTGCGCGGCGCGGGTGAGCGCCTCGCGAGCAATCTTCTCGTTCGGGTACGACAACTCGAACATCACGCGTCCGGGGTGCACGTTGGCGATCCACCACTCCGGCGAACCCTTACCGGAACCCATGCGGGTCTCGGCAGGCTTCTTGGTGAGCGGACGGTCCGGGTAGATGTTGATCCAGACCTTGCCGCCGCGCTTGATGTGACGGGTGATGGAGATACGAGCGGACTCGATCTGCCGGTTCGTCACGTACGCCGGGGAGACGGCCTGCAGGCCGTACTCGCCGAACGCCAGCTCGGTACCGCCCTTAGCCATGCCACGCCGCTTGGGGTGGTGCTGCTTGCGGTGCTTGACCCTGCGAGGGATCAGCATGGGGTCAGGCCTCCGTTCCAGTGTCGTTCGAGGTGGAAGCCTCGGCCGGGGCCTCGGTCACCGCGGCCGGAGCCTCGGTGGCGGGACGACGACCACGGCCACCGCGCTCGCCACCGGCGGGACGCTCGCCCCGACGGGGGCGCTCGCCCGGGCCGCCCGCACGGGGCGGACGGTTGCCGGCCTTGGCGGCGGCGTTGTCGGCACGGACCTCAGCGATGTTCTTGACGTCGCCCTTGTAGATCCAGACCTTGACGCCGATGCGGCCGAAGGTGGTCTTGGCCTCGAAGAAGCCGTAGTCCACGTTGGCGCGCAGGGTGTGCAGGGGCACGCGGCCCTCGCGGTAGAACTCCGAGCGGGACATCTCGGCGCCGCCGAGACGGCCGGAGCACTGGATCTTGATGCCCTTGGCGCCCGACTTCATCGTGCCCTGCATGCTCTTACGCATGGCGCGACGGAAGGAGACGCGGGAGGACAGCTGCTCGGCAACGCCCTGGGCGACCAGCTGGGCGTCCATCTCGGGGTTCTTGACCTCGAGGATGTTCAGCTGGACCTGCTTGCCCGTCAGCTTCTCGAGGTCGCCGCGGATGCGGTCGGCCTCGGTGCCGCGACGGCCGATGACGATGCCGGGACGGGCGGTGTGGATGTCCACCCGCACGCGGTCACGGGTGCGCTCGATCTCAACCTTCGAGATGCCGGCGCGCTCCATGCCGGACGTCATCATCCTGCGGATGGCGACGTCTTCCTTGACGTAGTCCTTGTACAGCTTGTCGGCGTACCAGCGGGACTTGAAGTCCGTGGTGATGCCGAGTCGGAACCCGTTCGGGTTGATCTTCTGACCCATTAGCGGGTGCCCTCCTTCGAGGCGAGAACCACGGTGATGTGGCTCGTCCGCTTGCGAATCCGGTACGCGCGGCCCTGGGCCCGCGGACGGAAACGCTTCAGGGTCGGGCCCTCGTCGACGAACGCCTCAGCGACGTACAGCGACTCCACGTTGTTGTGGTTGTAGTTGTGCACGGCGTTGGCGATGGCGCTGTCGAGCACCTTGCCGACCGGCACGCTCGCGGCCTGCGGAGCGAAACGCAGGACCGCCTGGGCCTCCGTGGCATTCATGCCACGGACAAGGTCCACCACGCGGCGGGCCTTCATGGGCGTTACGCGGATGTACCGCGCCGTTGCCCTGGCTTCCATGGGAATCCCCTTGTTGGTGTCTGTCATGGTCTTCGCACCCCGCCTTAGCGGCGCTTCGACTTGCGGTCGTCCTTGACGTGGCCGCGGAAGGTGCGGGTCGGCGCGAACTCACCGAGCTTGTGGCCGACCATCGACTCGGTGACGAACACCGGGATGTGCTTGCGACCGTCATGCACCGCGAGGGTGTGGCCCAGCATCGCCGGCACGATCATGGAGCGGCGGGACCAGGTCTTGATGACGTTCTGGGTACCAGCTTCGTTCTGGACATCCACCTTCTTCATGAGGTGGTCGTCGACGAAGGGCCCCTTCTTGAGGCTGCGCGGCATCGAGACTGCTCCTAGCGCTTCTTGTTCGTCTTGCGGCGGCGGACGATGTACTTGTTGGACGCCTTCTTCGGCGAACGAGTACGACCCTCCTTCTGACCCCACGGCGAAACCGGGTGGCGACCACCGGAGGTCTTGCCCTCACCACCACCGTGCGGGTGGTCGATCGGGTTCATGGCGACACCACGCACGGTCGGGCGGACGCCCTTCCAGCGCATACGGCCGGCCTTGCCCCAGTTGATGTTCGACTGCTCGGCGTTGCCGACCTCGCCAATCGTGGCGCGGCAGCGGGCGTCGACCAGGCGGACCTCGCCGGAGGGCATGCGGAGGTGGGCGTAGACGCCCTCCTTCGCGAGCAGCTGCACGGAGGAACCCGCGGAACGGGCGATCTTCGCGCCGCCACCGGGCCGCAGCTCGATGGCGTGGATGACCGTACCGACCGGGATGTTGCGCAGCGGCAGGTTGTTGCCGGGCTTGATGTCGGCCTGGGGGCCGTTCTCAACCCGGTCGCCCTGGCCCAGCTTGGCCGGGGCGATGATGTAGCGCTTCTCGCCGTCTGCGTAGTGCAGCAGCGCGATGCGTGCGGTGCGGTTGGGGTCGTACTCGATGTGAGCGACCTTGGCCGGAACGCCGTCCTTGTCGTGACGACGGAAGTCGATGACGCGGTACGCGCGCTTGTGGCCGCCACCCTGGTGGCGAACAGTCACACGACCGGTGTTGTTACGACCGCCCTTGCTGTGCAGCGGGCGGACCAGCGACTTTTCCGGCTCGGACCGCGTGATCTCGACGAAGTCGGCAACGCTGGAGCCGCGACGGCCCGGCGTTGTCGGCTTGTACTTGCGGATGCCCATGGCTTCTTCTGTCCTCGTCCGTTTCGGTTATCCGACTCGCCGTCAGGCGGAGGTCGGAGCCCCGAAGATGTCGATGGGCTTGCTGCCCTCTGCCAGCGTCACGATGGCGCGCTTGGTGTCCTTGCGCTTGCCGAAACCGGTGCGCGAACGCTTGCGCTTGCCCACCCGGTTGATCGTGTTGACGTTGGCGACCTTGACCGCGAAGACCGCCTCGACGGCCTGCTTGATCTGGGTCTTGTTCGAGCCCGGCGCCACGATGAACGTGTACTTGCCCTCGTCGAGGAGCGCGTAGCTCTTCTCCGAGATGACCGGCTTGAGCAGCACGTCACGGGGGTCCGTGAACGTCTTGCTGGTGATCGTCGCGTCGCTCATCAGGCGTCGCTCCCTTCGAGCTCGCTCGAAGAGGCAACGGCCTTCGCGGACGCGGCAGGGCCGGCCACGAAGCGCTCGAAGGCGGCCTGGGTGAAGACCACATCGTCGGAGACGAGCACGTCGTAGGTGTTCAGCTGACCGGCGTCCAGGATGTGCACCTCGGGCAGGTTGCGGGCGCTCTTGATCGCCAGCTCGTCGTCGCGCTCGACCACGAGGAGGACGTTCTTGCGCTCGCTGATCTTGCCGATCAGGGTGCGGGCAGTCTTGGTGGACGGCGCATCGCCCGCGGTCACGCCGGTGATGACGTGGATGCGGTCGTTGCGGGCCCGGTCGGTCAGGGCGCCACGGAGCGCGGCGGCCTTCATCTTCTTGGGCGTCCGCTGCGAGTAGTCGCGCGGCACGGGGCCGTGCACGACGCCACCGCCGGCGAACTGCGGAGCGCGGGTCGAACCCTGACGGGCGCGGCCGGTGCCCTTCTGGCGGTAGGGCTTGCGCCCACCACCGCGGACCTCGGCGCGGGTCTTGGTCTTGTGCGTGCCCTGGCGAGCCGCAGCCAGCTGGGCGACGACGACCTGGTGGATCAGCGGAATGCTGACCTTCGCGTCGAAGATCTCGGCCGGCAGCTCGACGGTGCCGACAGTCTCACCCGCGGGGGAGAGAACATTGATGGTGCTCATTGCTTCAGGCCCCCTTTGCCGCAGTGCGGACCAGGATGAGGCCGCCGTTCGGACCGGGGACCGCGCCCTTGATGAGCAGCAGACCCTTCTCCGCGTCAACGGCGTGGACGGTCAGGTTCTGGGTGGTCACACGCTCGTGGCCCATGCGACCGGCCATCTTCATGCCCTTGAACACGCGACCCGGGGTGGCGCAGCCACCGATCGAGCCGGGCGAACGGTGCTTGCGCTGCACGCCGTGGCCGGCACCCAGACCGTGGAAGTTGTGGCGCTTCATGACACCCGCGAAGCCCTTGCCCTTGCTGGTACCGGTCACGTCGACCTTGATACCGGCCTCAAACACCTCAGCGGTGATCTCCTGGCCCAGGGTGTACTCGCCGGCGTCGCTGGTGCGCAGCTCGACGAGGTGGCGACGAGGGGTGACGCCGGCCTTGGCGAAGTGGCCCGCGAGGGGCTTGTTCACCTTGCGCGGGTCGATCTCGCCGAAGCCGAACTGCACGGCGTCGTAGCCGGTGCCGTCAGCGGTGTGGACCTGGGTGACGACATTGGGGCCGGCCTTGACGACGGTCACCGGAACGATCCGGTTGTTCTCGTCCCAGACCTGCGTCATGCCGAGCTTCTCGCCCAGGATGCCCTTAATCTGCTTAGCCATCTTCAGCTCCCGCCCTTCAGAGCTTGATCTCGATGTCGACGCCGGCCGGGAGGTCGAGTCGCATCAGAGAGTCAACGGTCTTGGGGGTCGGGTCGAGGATGTCGATCAGACGCTTGTGCGTGCGCATCTCGAAGTGCTCGCGCGAGTCCTTGTACTTGTGCGGCGAGCGGATGACGCAGTACACGTTCTTCTCAGTGGGCAGCGGCACCGGGCCTGCGACCTGCGCACCAGTACGCGTCACCGTCTCGACGATCTTCTTCGCCGAGGAGTCGATGACCTCGTGGTCGTAGGCCTTCAGCCGGATGCGGATCTTCTGTCCCGCCATGGCTTCTTGTAGTCCTTCGTGTCGATAGTGCTGCTTCTGCGGCCGAGGCTCCGGGTGGAGTCCTCGGTGGCGTCCCGTTCGACCCACGCGGTCGGGCGTGTCGCGCTGCCCGCCACAAAAAATCCTTGGCCGAACTCAAAGGCCCCAGGCGGCGGAACCGTGAGGTTCACACCCGGGGCGGAACGCCGGGTTGAGGGCCTGTCCGCACTTCCCGGAAGATTCCCGTACGTCCGTGCCGCAGCTGCCGCGCTTCGTCGAACATCAACTAGGCAACGGCCATCACGGGCACGACGAGTACTGTGGGACTCGCTTCCGGTCCTCCTGATGGGAGGCGCGCAGCATCGGCGCTCAACCGAGCAACTTGGCTAGTGTGCCATACCGGACATGCCCCACGCCAATCAGGGCCAGTGAGGGTACCCGCGGCAGCACCGCCGTCAAACCTACTTCTTGCGCCACACCACGACGTCCGGGATCCCGGTCGATCCGTGGCTGGTGACCGCCTTGACCGGGTACCAGCCCGCCGGCGCGTCCGGCCAGCTCGCAGCCAACGGCTCGCTCTGGTCGTCGGGCGCCTTGACCGCGGCCACGTTGGCCGCCGCGGGCAGGTGCTTGGTCGGGTCCTGGACCCAGACGCTGCCCCGGAAGACCTCGTAGGGCAGGACCTTCTGAACGGTCCAGTCCGTGCTCCAGGTCAGCACGACGTTGTCGGTCGGGGTGATCCCGGCGTCCTCCATGAACCCGGTCGCGGGCCACTCCCTGGCGGCGGCCCAGGGCTTGGAGATCTGCTCGGTGACCGCGACGGTCTCCGCCGCCGCGAGCAGCGCGACACAGACCAGGACCGGCAGCAGCGCCTTGCGTCGGAACAGCACGACCGGAACCACGACCAGGGCGAGCAGCAGCAGCGACACCACCGTGGTCCGCAGCACGTGCAGGTCGTTGGTGTCGCCACCGAGGATCAACGCGTCGGGCAGCCCCCAGGGGACGATCCCCAGCGTCTTGAAGTTGGGGCTGATGTGCACGACCACGAACGCCGTCAGACCCACCGTCAGCACGACCGCTGCCAGCGAGGCGCGGATGAGCGCGGCCCGGCTCAGCCTGACCAGTCCGGCCAGACCCACCGCGAACATCGCCGGCGCCAGCAGGGTGAGGTAGCGGGCGTAGACCCAGGTGTCGACCCTGGTGTCGGACGGGAGTCCGGACGCGGAGGCCAGCGCGACGCCGAACAGGGTCGCCAGCATCACCCCGGCGACCACCCTGTTCGGACGGCTGCTCCCGCGCCCGAACAGCGCCACCGCACAGAGCACGATCGCGAGCGCGCCCAACCCCCAGGTGGAGGTGCAGAAGTACCAGAACTGACCGAGCGTCCGGCTGAGGTTGCGGTCCAGCAGGGTGCGGTCGAAGAGGCCCTGGAACACCGCGGTGCCCACGGCGCTGGGGATGCTGTGGGTCCGCGCCAGGAAGTGGTGGACCAGGAACTTGTCCAGCCCGACGCCCAGGGCCAGCCCCGCCGCCATGGAGAAGACCGCGGCCCAGGGCACCCAGCGCAGCACCAGGACGAGCAGCAGCACCGCGCAGGTGATGGCGACCATCACACCGCCGCGGTCATGGGTGGCCATGGCGTAGGAGGCGGCCAGGCCCGAGCCGGCCCCGTACCAGGCGCGGCTCCGGCGCGAACCCCCGGTGCTGAGCCAGGCGTGCATGCAGAACAGCCAGCAGAGCACCAGCAGCGGGAAGATGACGTCGGTCATCGCGAACTGCGAGTAGAAGACCACCGGGTTGATCAGGGCCACCCCGAACGCCGCCAGGAAGGCGAGCTTGCGGCCCAGGGCCAGGCGGCGCAGGAACATGTAGGTGGCCGGCATGACCAGCGCGTTCAGCAGCGCATTGGTCACCAGCACCAGCCGGTAGGCCGTCTCGGCGCTGTGCCCCAGCCAGAGCGCGGGCGTGATCAGCAGCGGGTAGCCGCCGGGCAGCACCTCCCCGGCGGGCATGTAGGTGTTGCGACCGCCGGCCAGGATCCGGGCGAGCACCAGGTAGGCGTCCTCGTCCGGGTGCACGCTCGGATAGGTGAAGGAGGTCACCAGGGCCAGCCGGAAGGCGACCTGCACCAGGTAGGCCGCCACCAGCGCCGCCGGGAGGAACCAGGCCCGGGAGGTCAGTCCCCGCCCCCGGAGCACCGCCCGGCCGCCGACCGCCCGGCTGCCGACCACCCCGCTGCTGCCGCGCTCGGAACGGTCCCCGGCCCGGTCCGCGGGCTCAGCGACGGCGGGCCTGGTCGACCCGGTCCCCCCGGCCGCGCTGTCGACGCTTTCCATGCTTGCTTCTCTCCTGGAGCAGATCTTCGTCGTACAGGCACCCTTGGCCGAGCAGCGGTACGCTACCAGGCGCTCACCGGCCCCGGTCCGGCCAGGTGCTCGTCCCCGTCGGCCTTCGCGCCGGCCTCCACGCCGTCCGTCGTCAGCGGCAGCGCGGCCGCAGGCTCCTCGGCCGCGGGGGCGGCGGACTGCGCCGCGGGGTCGAAGGCGCGCAGCAGGCACCACTGTGCCACCAGGCCGACCAGGATGAGCAGGACCCACACCAGGGCGCCGGCCGGCGGCGTCCAGTCCGCGTGCAGCGGGATCAGCCGGCCGTTCACACCCACCATGTAGCGGTGCAGGGCTCCCCAGAAGGCCATGAACGAGGCAGCGGTCAGGGCCGCGCCGATGAGCCGGTTCAGCCGCACCGCCGGCGCCTTCGACAGCGGGTTGTACTTGGCGATCAGCATGGACGCCAGGATCGGCAGCCCGGCCGCGAACGCCAGCAGGTAGCGGCCCTGCCAGATCGGTCCGGTGGAACCGGTCGCGTAGGCGTTGCCGATCACCGGGATGAAGACGATCCCCAGGATCAGGGCCACCAGCGCGAGCACCTCCCGGCGCCTGGCGCAGGACCAGCCGAGCAGCACCAGACCGATGACCACGGCGGTCCAGATCACATAGGTGGCGTAGGGGGAGGTGGTCTCCAGCCAGCCGAAGTCGCCGATCATGTTGGTGATGTAGTTGCGGCTGTAGAGGAAGGTCGACTTGGCGACCGAGACGGTCGACAGCTTCAGACTGCCCAGGTTGGAGTGGTCCGGATGGGTCAGGTTCCAGGCCTCGCCGAGCAGGAAGGCGACCCCGGAGACTGCGGTCCACACCCAGGTCACCCGGCGGTGCAGGATCGACCGCAGCACCCCGCGCTGGGCCACCAGCAGCCCGATCAGCAGCACCGCCGCCACCCAGAGCAGCCCCAGCGGCCGGATGCAGAACAGGCTCACCGCGGCGATGCCGCCGTAGGCCATCCTGCTGCGCAGCAGTTCGGGGTCGGGCCTCAGGAAGACCGGGAGCAGCGCCGTCCAGGCCAGGATCCCGGCGGCCGCCTCGACCGCGTTGGGATTGACCACGCCGCCCAGGAACAGCGTCATCGGCGTCGCCGCGGCGTACACGCCGACCAGCACCGTGCTCTTGCGCCAGGTGCTCGCGGTCACTACCGCCAGCGCCATCAGCAGGGCGCACAGCACCGCCGAGAGCAGCCGCATCGCGTAGATCACCGAGGGGCCCTTGAGGAACAGGCTGGGCCAGCCGATCATCAGGTAGTACGCCGGGTTGTAGCGCCCGGCCCCCGTGGTCATCGAGACGGTGGTGCTGCCGGTCTTGAAGGGGGCGGCGCAGGAGGCCGGCTTGGTCGGGTCGTGGCGGTAGCACAGCGTCAGCGCCGGCAGGGCGTCGTAGCCGGACGGCAGCTTGATACCGGTGAACACCAGCTGGCGCGGGATGTTCTCGATCTTCACCACGCCGGACACGTCGGGGCCGTTGATCTGTCCGCGGACCACCGAGGCGGCCCGGGTGATGTGGTCCGGCTCGTCCGGGGCCGCGGTCAGCGGGGTCGCGAAGGACCAGGCCGACATCAGCATGAAGAAGACCGCGAACGACGCGACCCCCAATCGCAGCCGACTCGCGAACAGCCAGGTGGAAGCGGCCGGGAACGGAGATCTCATGAATTTCTCCTGGCAGGCAGGGCTGCGAACCGGAGCAGCGTTCCGGCACCGGTGGAGTTGCCTCGGCGCACCGCGCCCGGCAGCAGGGTCAGTGCGTGCAGGCGGGTGGAGAGGTGCCGCCGGGCCACGGCCGCGGCACGCGGCCAGCCCTGGCGGTCCAGCAGGTCGGCGGTCTCCAGGAAGAACCGGCGGGCCTCGGCGAAGCGGTCCCCGGAGAACGCCTGGGCGGAGGACTCGCTCAGCGCATGGCGGCGGTAGCTGAAGCAGACCTCGCCGGCGACGGTCAGCCGCTCCCCCGCGACCACCAGCTCCATCACCAGCGCCAGGTCCTGAATCACCTTCAGGTCCTCGCGGAAGCCGCGCTCCCGCACGGCGTCGGTGCGCCAGCAGATCGACGGGAAGTAGAGCCAGTTCCCGCGGAGCAGGCTCACCGCGAGTTCCTCGCCGTGGAGTTCGCCGGGGCCCGGTTCCGCCGACCCCTCGGTCCCCTGCTCCTTCGGCGCGTAGATGCGCCGCTTCACCGAGTCGACCAGGCTGTCGGCCGGCTTCCCCGAGCCGTCGATCACCAGCACACCGGGCTGGACCATGGCCGCGTCCGGGGTCGACGCCAGCGCCCCGCGCACCACCCGCAGGTAGTTGGGGTGCATCAGGTCGTCGCAGCCCATCAGCACCACGTGGTCGAAGTCGGCGAGTTCGAGGCAGCGGTTGAAGTTGCCGGTGACCCCGAGGTTGCGTTCGTTGCGGAAGTAGCGGATCCGGGGGTCGGCCAGCTGCTCGAACCAGCCCGGCACGTCCGGCTCGGTGCCGTCGTCCACCACGGTGAGCCGCCAGTCGTCGCCGTCCAGCGCGAGGACGCTGCGCACGGCGTCCTGCATCATCCCGACATCGCCGTAGTACGGCATCATGATGTCGAACTGCGGCGTCGGACCGGTCACGTGCTGCTCCCGGCCCTGCGTGCGGGCATCCGCCGGATCATGGCGAGCATCAGCACGAACCCGGCCCTGCCGAGGTAGACCATGGCCTTGACCGGGGAGGCGCTCGGGGTGCCGGTGGTCCGCTCGCGCATGGCGACCGGGACCTGCTGCACGGTGAACCCGCAGCGGACCGCGCCGACCATGCTCTCGACGGTGTCGCCGAGGTACTCGACCGGGTACCAGTGCGCGAAGAACTCGATCAGCTGCCGGTTGCAGGCCCGGAAGCCGGACGTGGTGTCGGTGAGCCGGGTGTGCGCTATCCGCGACAGCACCGCCGAGAGCAGCCCCATCGCCAGCTTGCGCGGGCCACGGACGGTGTAGTCGCCCACCCCGGCGAAGCGCGCCCCGACCGCCAGGTCCACCGTGTCCAGCGCCTTCAGCAGGTCGGGGACGAACGCCGGGTCGTGCTGGCCGTCGGCGTCGATCTGCACGGCGACGTCGTAGTCGTGCTCGTAGGCGTAGCGGTAGCCCAGCCGCATGGCGCCGCCCACGCCCAGGTTGTAGGGCAGCCGCACCACGGTGGCACCGGCCTCCGCCGCCACCCGGGCGGTGTCGTCGGACGAGCCGTCGTCGACCACCAGGGCGTCGACGAAGGGGATCTTGGTCTGGATCTCCTTCAGCACCGAGGGCAGGCCCTCGGACTCGTTCCAGGCCGGAAGGATGATCAGGATCTTCTGCTGCGGGTTCACGCCTGGGCCTCCTGCTCGGCCATGGCCGGGTCTTCGCTCCGGGAGGCGGTGCGCCGGCGCTCCGCGTCCAGCGCCGCCAGCAGCACGGTGTGCTCGGCGACCTTGCTCCGCACCAGGGCGACTTCCTCGGACAGGATCCGGGTCTCCGCCTCCAGGCGGCTCGACTCCCAGCTCAGGTGCAGACAGACGAGCAGCACCAGGATGAAGCCGGCGAAGAGCACCAGGCTGGCGCCGTTCGCCACGCCGATCTTGTGGGCCACACCGTTCAGTACCGTCGGGAAGAAGCCGAGCGGCGCCACCACGGCACCGATCCCGAGCCAGATGGCTGCGTACTTCTCCCGGAGTTGCTGGCGGCGCAGCAGCTCCAGGATGCACGCCAGCACCACCACACCGGTGATGGAGGTGAGCACAGAGAGTTGCACGACTGCCTTGCCTTTCGTCTGGGGTGGCTCAGCTAGAAGATATCCGTCGACCGGCGCCCGCGCCGGGCGGTACCCGGGGCTCGGGGTCCGCCTCCTGGTCCGCGGCCGCGGACGGCATGCGCTGTCCCTGCGAGCGCATGATGAACACGAGCATCGTCAGGGCTGCCGCGAGGGAGCCCAGGAAGTATGACACCTCGACCCGAACGGCGAACGACCCGTGCACGCAGGCGACGCCCACCAGCACCGCGGTGCCGACGGCCCAGCCGACGAGCTGCAGCCGGTGCCGGCCCATCGCGACCAGCGCCTGCCCGACCACCATGGCCAGCATGTAGAACATGGTCCCGGCCGAGAACCAGAACAGGTCCGCCGAGCCCAGCACGCCCGGCGCCCCCAGCAGGGTCCGCAGCAGCCAGGGGCCGATCAGCACCGCCGGGATGCCGCCGAGCAGTCCGAGCGCACCCACCACACCGCAGGTGCGCACCAGCAGCTGGCGGAAGCCGGCCCGGTCGCCCTGGGTGGCCGCGGTGGACAGGCCGGTCATCAGCGTCGGCTGCAGCGAGCCGAAGACGAACAGCGGCACCCGGCAGAGCACCCCGGCGTTGAGCACCGCGACCTGGAGGTCGCTGTCGTGCGGCGCGACCAGGCCGGCGGTGATCACCGCGGCGTTGACCACCACCTGGGCCAGCAGCGAGGAACCGACCAGCAGCCCGGTGTTCTGGAACAGCTCCGACCAGGCCATCTGGGGGCCCGGAAGGCAGTCGCGCAGGGTGGCCGGCAGCGTGCAGAGCATTGCGCCGAGCGGGGCCACCGCGAGCACCAGCGCGAAGGCCCAGGCCGCATGCACCCCGCAGACCAGCAGGGCCAGCGCCAGCACGATGCGCAGCGCCCCGTCGACGCCCAGGGAGACGCCGTAGGCGTTGAAGCGGCCCAGTCCGGCCAGCACGCCGCGGGTCACGTAGACCAGACCCATGCCGGCCATCGCGGCGGCGAAGGTCCAGAGCAGCGACGTCTGGCCGTGCAGGAACAGCCGGGCGGTGGGTCCGGCCGCCAGGGCCAGCAGCAGTGCGATCGCCGCGATCATGCCCAGGGTGACCCCGGTCGCCCGGCGCAGCACCGGCAGCACACCCTGACCGCGCACCACCCGGGCCGCCACCACCCGGGTGAGCTCCTGCTCCACCGGGAAGAACAGCCCGAGGCTGAGGGTCATGATCAGGGACCAGAGTGCCGAGACCGCGGCCCGCGGATCACCCGTGAGGGCGTGGTTGGCGGCCGCGATCTGGATGTACGAGGCGACGCCCAGAGTCAGCGTGCCGCCGATGACCAGGTGCGTCCCCGGCGGCACGATGCCCAGCAGCCTGGCGACCGCTCGGTTCACGACTGGCGTCCAGGCTCCGCGGCGGGGGCCGCGAGCAGGCTGGTGAAGGCGCTCCTGCCGACGGCCTCGGCGAGGCTGTCCCGCCAGTGCGGCAGCGGCTTGAGGCCGGCCGCGGACCAGCGGTCGTGGCCGAGCACGCTGTAGCCGGGGCGCAGGGCCGGGCGGACGAAGGCGTCCGAGGTGGTCGGCGCGATCCGCTCCGGATCGAGCCCCGACAGCTCGAAGGCGGCGCGGGCCAGTCCGAACCAGGTGGTCTCCCCCGACGCGGTGCCGTGGTAGACCCCGGCCGGAGCGTCGCCGTCCAGCGCGGCACGGCCGAGGGCGACCAACTGCCGTGCCAGTTCGTAGGACCAGGTGGGCTGGCCGCGCTGGTCGTCGACCACGGTCAGGCTGTCCATCCGGCCGGCCAGCTTGAGCATGGTGGCGACGAAGTTGCCGCCGTGCTCCCCGTAGAGCCAGGCGGTCCGCACCACGTAGCCGTGCGCCGGCAGCAGTTCCAGCACCGCCTGCTCGCCGACCAGCTTGCTGCGACCGTAGGCGTTGAGCGGGTCGGTCGGCGCGTCCTCGGGGTACGGCGAGGTGCCCTTGCCGTCGAAGACGTAGTCGGTGGAGACGTGCAGCAGCACGGCACCCTGCCCGGCGCAGGCCTCGGCCAGGTTGCGGACGCCGGCCCCGTTGACCGCCGTGGCGGCGGCCTCCTGGGTCTCGGCGCCGTCGACGTCGGTCCAGGCCGCCGCGTTGACCACCACATCGTGCCCGGCGATCGCGGCACGCACTGCCGCGGGATCGGTGACGTCCAGCTGCGACCTGGTCACAGCGGTGGTCTCGATCCCGGGGACACCGTCCAGCACGGCCAGCAGGTCCGTGCCGAGCATCCCGGCCGCACCCGTCACGAGCCAGCGACTCGGCGCCATGGCAGTCACGACTCCAGCGCCGCCTTCTGCTTGAGCGGCTCCCACCAGGCCCGGTTGTCCCGGTACCAGGCGATGGTGGCGGCGAGGCCGTCCTCGAAGCGGACCTGGGGGGCGTAGCCGAGCTCGTCGCCGATCTTGGTGATGTCCAGCGAGTAGCGGAGGTCGTGGCCCTTGCGGTCCTCGACCGGCACGACCATGTCCCAGCCGACACCGGCCGCGTCCAGCAGCAGACCGGTGAGCTCCTTGTTGGTGATCTCGGTGCCGCCGCCGATGTTGTAGACCTCGCCGGCCCGGCCCTTGAGCAGCGCGAGTTCGATGCCGCGGCAGTGGTCCGAGACGTGCAGCCAGTCGCGGATGTTGCCGCCGGTGCCGTACAGCGGGACGGTCTTGCCGTCCAGCAGGTTGGTGGTGAACAGCGGGATGACCTTCTCCGGGAACTGGTAGTGCCCGTAGTTGTTGGAGCAGCGGGTCACCACCACGTCCATGCCGTGGGTCCGGTGGTAGGCCAGCGCGAGCAGGTCCGAGGCGGCCTTGGAGGCCGAGTACGGGGAGTTGGGCTGCAGCGGCCACTCCTCGGTCCAGGAGCCCTCGCTGATCGAGCCGTACACCTCGTCGGTGGACACGTGCACGAAGCGGCCGACTCCGTGCTTGCGGGCCGAGTCCAGCAGCACCTGGGTACCCAGCACGTTGGTGGTCACGAACGGACCCGCACCGGCGATGGAACGGTCCACATGCGACTCGGCGGCGAAGTGCACGACCGCGTCGTGACCGGGCATCACCTGGTCGACCACGTCGGCGTCACAGATGTCACCGCGGACGAAGGTGTAACCCGGGTGGTCCGCCACCGGAGCGAGGTTCTCCTCGACACCCGAGTAGGTCAGCTTGTCCAGGACCGTGATCCGGGTTCCGGCGTCAGCACCCAGCAGCTGGCGGACGAACTCGGAACCGATGAATCCGGCACCGCCGGTTACGAGAATTCGCATGCTCCAACTTCCCGGGGAGAGATCTCATGTGGTCGACCTGAGTACCAGGAGGCATCATACGGGGCGCACAGTGGCGGTCCTCGCCCGGTCTAAACTCCGTTCATGCGTGGAATCCTCCTGGCGGGTGGGACCGGCTCGCGCCTGTGGCCGCTCACCCGTGCCGTGTCGAAGCAGCTCCTACCCGTATTCGACAAACCGATGGTCTACTATCCGCTCTCGACACTGGTGATGGCGGGGATAGACGAGATCCTGATCATCACCACCCCCAACGATCGCGACCAGTTCGAGCGCCTGCTCGGCGACGGCTCCCAGTGGGGGCTGAGCCTGAGCTACGCCGTGCAGGAGAAGCCCAACGGGATCGCCGAGGCCTTCGTCCTCGGCGCCGACTTCATCGGGGACGACTCGGTCGCCCTGGTCCTGGGCGACAACATCTTCCACGGCAGCGGTCTCGGCAGCCGGCTGGCCGGCCACTCCGACCTGGTCGGCGGCCGGATCTTCGCCTACCCCGTGGCCGACCCGTGCGCCTACGGCGTGGTGGAGTTCGACGCGGCGGGCAAGGCGGTCTCCATCGAGGAGAAGCCCGAGAAGCCCAAGTCCCGCTACGCCGTCCCCGGTCTGTACTTCTACGACAACCGGGTGGTCGAGATCGCCGCCACGCTGGAGCCCAGCGCCCGCGGCGAACTGGAGATCACCGCAGTCAACGACGCCTACCTGCGGGCGGGCGAACTGAGCGTCACCGTCCTCGACCGCGGTACCGCCTGGCTGGACACCGGGACCTTCGTCTCGATGGTGCAGGCCTCGGAGTTCGTCCGGGTGATCGAGGAGCGCCAGGGCCTGAAGATCGGCTGCATCGAGGAGGCCGTCTGGCGCCGCGGCCTGATCAGCGACGAGCAGCTCCGCGAACTGGCCGAGCCGCTGCTGAAGAGCGGTTACGGCGACTACCTGGTACGCCTGTTGGAAGAGGAGACCGCCTGATGAAGATCCGCGAGCTCGGCATCGAGGGCGCCTGGGAGATCACCCCCCAGCAGCACGGCGACCCGCGCGGACTGTTCATGGAGTGGTACCGCTTCGACCACCTGGCCGCCGAGGTCGGGCACCCGCTGCGACTGGCCCAGGGCAACCTGTCGGTGTCCGCCGCCGGCGTGGTGCGCGGGATCCACTTCGCCGATGTGCCGCCCGGCCAGGCCAAGTACGTGACCTGCGTGCGCGGCGCGGTGCTCGACGTGATCGTGGACCTGCGGGTGGGCTCCCCCACCTTCGGGCAGTGGGAGGGCGTCCGGCTGGACGACACGGACCGTCGTGCGGTCTACCTCTCCGAGGGGCTCGGGCATGGCTTCTGCGCGCTCACCGACGACGCCACGCTGACCTACCTCTGCTCCGAGACCTACAGCCCGACCGGCGAGCACGGCGTCCACCCGCTCGACCCGGACCTGGCGATCGAGTGGCCCGCCTCGGCGCCGCAGCTCTCCGCCAAGGACGAGTCGGCGCCCTCGCTCGCCGAGGCGATCGCCTCCGGGCTGCTGCCGGACTACGAGCAGACCAAGGCCTTCACCGCCGGCCTCACTGTTCGCTGAGAATTCACCTTCGCCCGCGAGGACGGGCGGAAGCAGCAGAGAGCCCCGCACCGTCTCACGACGGTGCGGGGCTCTCTGCTGTGCGCTGCTGGTGCAGGCAGGTCGATCAGATCAGGTACTACTTGATGATCTTGGTGACCTGGCCGGCGCCGACGGTGCGGCCACCCTCACGGATGGCGAACTTCAGGCCCTCCTCCATGGCGATCGGCTGGATCAGCGCGACCGTCATGGCGGTGTTGTCGCCGGGCATGACCATCTCGGTGCCCTCGGGGAGGGTGACGACGCCGGTCACGTCCGTGGTGCGGAAGTAGAACTGCGGGCGGTAGTTGTTGAAGAAGGGGGTGTGACGGCCACCCTCGTCCTTCGACAGGATGTAGGCCTGGGCCTCGAAGTCGGTGTGCGGCGTGACCGAACCCGGCTTGATGATGACCTGGCCGCGCTCGACGTCCTCGCGCTTGATGCCACGGAGCAGCAGACCGACGTTCTCACCGGCCTGGCCCTCGTCGAGCAGCTTGCGGAACATCTCGATGCCGGTGACCGTGGTGGTGGTCTTGGCTTCCTTGATGCCGATGATGTCGACGGTCTCGTTGACCTTGAGCACACCGCGCTCGATGCGGCCGGTGACGACGGTGCCACGACCGGTGATCGTGAAGACGTCCTCGATCGGCATCAGGAACGGCAGGTCGACCTCGCGGGCCGGGGTGGGGATGGCCTCGTCCACGGCGGCCATGAGGCCGAGCAGCTTCTCGCCCCACTCCTTGTCGCCCTCGAGCGCCTTCAGCGCCGAGACGCGCACGACGGGGAGGTCGTCGCCCGGGAACTCGTACTCGGAGAGGAGCTCGCGCACCTCGAGCTCGACGAGCTCCAGGATCTCCTCGTCGTCCACCATGTCGGCCTTGTTCAGGGCGACGACGATGTAGGGGACGCCGACCTGGCGGGCCAGGAGCACGTGCTCCTTGGTCTGCGGCATCGGGCCGTCGGTGGCGGCCACGACCAGGATCGCGCCGTCCATCTGCGCGGCACCGGTGATCATGTTCTTGATGTAGTCCGCGTGACCCGGGCAGTCGACGTGGGCGTAGTGACGCGCCTCGGTCTGGTACTCGACGTGCGCGATGGAGATGGTGATACCGCGCTGACGCTCTTCCGGCGCCTTGTCGATCTGGTCGAAGGCCGAGGCCTCGTTCAGGTTCGGGTACGCGTCGTGCAGCACCTTGGTGATCGCCGCGGTAAGGGTCGTCTTACCGTGGTCGATGTGACCGATGGTGCCGATGTTGACGTGGGGCTTCGTCCGCTCGAACTTCGCCTTCGCCACTGGGTCCTCCTGAGGACTGGTTCTGTACGCCGTACGACGTCAGGTGGTCTGATATCGCGCCGGTTCCGCCGCCTGTCAGCGCCCGGTTCCGGCCCGGGGGTGGGGGCCGGAGGGGGCCCGGGGGTCGCCTTGCGGCAGACCCCGGGCCGCCTCCTACAGCCTAAAGGGTGGTACGTACCGGGATGTCCCGGTGCTTACTCGCCCTTGGCCTTAGCGATGATCTCTTCCGCCACGTTCCGGGGAACCTCGGCGTACGAGTCGAACTGCATCGAGTAGCTGGCGCGGCCCGACGTCTTGCTGCGCAGGTCGCCGACGTAGCCGAACATCTCGGACAGCGGGACGAGGGCCTTGACGACCCGGGCGCCGCTGCGCTCCTCCATGGCCTGGATCTGGCCGCGGCGGGAGTTGATGTCGCCGATCACATCGCCCATGTAGTCCTCGGGCGTGGTGACCTCGACGGCCATCATCGGCTCGAGGAGCACGGGGGACGCCTTGCGGGCACCCTCCTTGAACGCCATCGAACCGGCGATCTTGAACGCCAGCTCCGAGGAGTCGACGTCGTGGGAGGCACCGTCGAGCAGGATCACGCGGACGCCCTGGAGCGGGTATCCGGCGAGCACGCCGAACTCCATGGCCTCCTGCGCACCGGCGTCGACCGAGGGGATGTACTCCTTCGGAACGCGGCCACCGGTGACCTTGTTCACGAACTCGTAGCCCTCGGCGGTGTCCAGCGGCTCGATCGCGATCTGGATCTTCGCGAACTGGCCGGAACCACCGGTCTGCTTCTTGTGCGTGTAGTCGATACGCTCGACGGCCTTGCGGATCGTCTCGCGGTACGCGACCTGGGGCTTGCCGACGTTGGCCTCGACCCGGAACTCACGCTTCATACGGTCGACCAGCACCTCGAGGTGCAGCTCGCCCATACCCGCGATGATCGTCTGGCCGGTCTCCTCGTCGGTGTTGACCTGGAAGGACGGGTCCTCCTCGGCCAGCCGCTGGATCGCGACGCCCAGACGCTCCTGGTCGCCCTTCGACTTGGGCTCGATGGCGACGCGGATGACCGGCGCCGGGAAGTCCATGGACTCCAGGATCACCGGCTGCTTGTCGTCGCTCAGGGTCTCGCCGGTGGTGGTCTGCTTGAGACCCATGACGGCGACGATGTCGCCGGCGCCCACCGAGTCGATCTCCTCACGCTTGTTGGCGTGCATGCGGTAGATCTTGCCGATGCGCTCCTTGCGGCCCTTCACCGAGTTGAGGACGGCGGTGCCGGCCTCGAGACGCCCGGAGTAGATCCGGATGAAGGTGAGCTTGCCCAGGTGCGGGTCCGACATGATCTTGAACGCCAGCGCCGACAGCGGCTCGTCGTCCGAGGCCTTGCGGAAGATCTCCACCGACTCGTCACCGGGCTTGTGGCCCATGACGCCCTCGACGTCGATCGGGGAGGGGAGGTACTTCACGACCGCGTCGAGCAGGGGCTGGACGCCCTTGTTCTTGAACGCGGTGCCGCAGAAGACCGGGGTGAAGTTACCGGCGATGGTGCCGCGGCGGATGCCGGCGACCAGCTGCTCCTCGGTGGGCTCCTCGCCCTCCAGGAACAGCTCCATCAGCTCGTCGTCGCCCTCGGCGGCCGTCTCGATGAGCTTGGCGCGCCACTCCTCGGCGATCTCGGCGTGCGACGCCGGGATGTCGAGGGTGTCGTACATCTCACCCTTGGCGGCCTCGGCCGACCACACCAGCGCCTTCATGGCGACCAGGTCGATGACGCCCTGGAAGTCCGCCTCGGCACCGATGGGCAGCTGCATCACCAGCGGGGTCGCGCCCAGCCGGTCGATGATCGAGTCGACGCAGCGGAAGAACTCCGCGCCGACGCGGTCCAGCTTGTTGACGAAGCAGATGCGCGGGACGTTGTAGCGGTCAGCCTGACGCCACACGGTCTCGGACTGGGGCTCGACACCGGCCACACCGTCGAACACCGTGACGGCACCGTCGAGCACGCGCAGCGAACGCTCCACCTCGACGGTGAAGTCGACGTGGCCCGGCGTGTCGATGATGTTGATGGTGTTGTCCACACCGTCAACCGTCCAGTGACAGGTCGTCGCGGCCGACGTGATCGTGATGCCGCGCTCCTGCTCCTGCTCCATCCAGTCCATGGTGGCAGCGCCATCGTGGACCTCACCGATCTTGTACGAGACACCGGTGTAGAAGAGGATCCGCTCAGTGGTGGTCGTCTTGCCCGCGTCGATGTGCGCCATGATCCCGATGTTGCGGACCCTGGCAAGGTCAAGGGAGGTTGCAGCCATGGTGGCTCGTCTCTCTCTTTCTTGGTTCTGACGGGGTTCGGACTACCAGCGGTAGTGCGCGAAGGCCTTGTTGGACTCGGCCATCTTGTGGGTGTCCTCGCGACGCTTCACGGAGGCGCCCAGACCGTTGCTCGCGTCCAGGATCTCGTTCAGCAGACGCTCGGTCATGGTCTTCTCGCGACGGGCGCGGGAGTAACCGACGAGCCAGCGCAGCGCCAGGGTGTTGGCACGGCCCGGCTTGACCTCGACCGGCACCTGGTAGGTCGCGCCACCGACACGGCGGGACTTGACCTCGAGGGTCGGCTTGACGTTCTCCAGGGCGCGCTTGAGCGCGACCACCGGGTCTGCACCGGTCTTCTCGCGGACGCCCTCGAGGGCGCCGTACACGATGCGCTCGGCGGTGGAGCGCTTGCCGTGCAGGAGGATCTTGTTGACGAGCGACGTCACCACAGGGGAGCCGTAAACCGGGTCGATGATGACCGGGCGCTTCGGGGCGGGGCCCTTACGAGGCATGCTTACTTCTCCTTCTTGGCGCCGTAGCGGCTGCGGGCCTGCTTGCGGTTCTTGACACCCTGGGTGTCCAGCGAGCCGCGGATGATCTTGTAACGCACACCCGGCAGGTCCTTCACACGACCGCCACGCACGAGCACGATGGAGTGCTCCTGCAGGTTGTGACCCTCGCCCGGAATGTAGGCGGTGACCTCGATACCACTGGTGAGGCGCACGCGGGCGACCTTGCGGAGAGCCGAGTTCGGCTTCTTCGGGGTGGTCGTGTACACACGCGTGCAGACGCCGCGGCGCTGAGGGGAACCCTTCAGTGCGGGCGTCTTGTTCTTCTCGACCTTGTCCTGCCGGCCCTTTCGGACCAGCTGCTGAATCGTAGGCACGCTATCTCCGTCTTCTTTGTGCCATCGCTGGTGAAACTACCCTGGTTGTGTCTCTCCGACGCCGACCCACGCGGTCGGGTGTGTCGGGCCGCTTCCCATCCCCTCGACTCCTTGCGGAGGAGCGGTGTGGAAGCGCGGTTCCCATGACGCGGCGGCTGATATGCACGCACGCACAAGAGACCCGGGGACACCCCAGGCACAAGGTCAGAGCGTACCTAGCGCATCGGCGCGGGTCAAAACACATGGGCAGCCGCAGGTCAGGGCGTCGGCGCCGGAGCGGTTGCGAGGGCGGACGGAGTGTGCCTGCGCCGGTCGGGGTCGGGTACGACCGGTCCGGGGCCGCTGCGGCTCAGCCGCCGGCGGCCGGGGCGGGCATCATCCCACCTCCGGAGCTGCCGTGCGCGGAGGAGACCACGCCGAGGAAGAGCACCACGAAGAAGATCGCCACCGCGAGCCAGCCCAGCACGATACCGGCCACCGCCATCCCGTCGCCGTCCTCGTCCCGGTCGCGCAGCTGGCCGCGGGCGATGTGGCCGCAGATCAGCGCGGGCAGGGCGGTGATGCCGAGGGTCGGCAGCTCGGCCAGGCCCAGCACCAGGGCCGCCACCGCCAGACCGTTGGTGCGGCGCAGCCGGGGCGGCGGCGCGTAGGGGTTGGGGCTGTACGGATCGAACGGACGGCCGTAGGCGTACGGGCCGGGCACCGGGTATCCGCCCGGGTAGGGGGCGAAGGCCGCGGGGATGACCGGTGCGGGCGTCAGGTAGGGCACCGGCATGGGGCCGCTGGGGAGGTCCTGGATCACACCGGACAGCTCGCCGTAGGTCTGCGAGCGGTAGATCTGCTCCACCCGCTCGTTGTACTCGTCCGGGGTCAGCCTGCCTTCGGCGTAGGCGGACTTCAGCACGTCGATGGTCCGCTCCCGGTCCGCGTGCGAGGCACGCATGCCGGCGATGTCGTCCGTGGCCGGCCGGGCCGGCACCTGCCGGTAGGGCACGGTCGGCCGCGGGGGGCGTCCCGGCTGGGCGCCCTGCCACTGCTGCATCGGATGCTTCGGCTGCTGGTGCGTGGACAACGGCGACCTCCCCGAGTGCACCCGGCGCCTGGGCCCGGGCACGGCGTCTTGCTTCCCCATAGTGCAAGACGTTCGGGCGGATCGCATCGTGCCCGGGTGCTGTGTAGAGGAGTTGTGACACAACCTCAGCAGTGGGGCCGGGTGCGGGGTTACTCGAAGCGGGCGGCGTAGCGCTGCTGCAGCTCCGGCCAGTGCCGGCGCAGCGCCTCGGCACCGATCGGCTGGTCGCCGCTGGGAGCCGCCAGGCCGTGGGCGGTGAAGAGGTGCTCGGAGAGTCCGTGCGGGTCGGGGTCGACGCCGTGCGCCTCGCGGTAGCTGAGCAGTCCGTCGAGGTAGGCGTCCAGCGGATCGGCGGTGTCGGCGTCGTGCTCCGGCTCCACCGCCGGATCGGGCGCGTTCCTGGTGGCGAACCACACCTCGGGGCCCTCGTCGTCCTGGACCGGCTCGGCCTCGACCGGCTCGGGCTCGACCGGGAGGCGGTGCCGGGCCGCGGCCAGCTTGGTGAGCACGGCGACCGGGTCGGGGTCCGGGACCGGACGGGACCGGGGCACCGGCCGGAATCCGAGCACCGACTGGGGGGCCGCGGGCGCGCCCGGGCCCGCCGGGGCGAAGGGGCGGGCCAGCGGGGGCTCGTCCAGGTACTGCACCGGCCCGGGCATCGGCTGCTGGACGGGCTGCTGGACCGGTGCGGGGGCGGGCTGCGCCGACTGCGCGGGGAAGGGCGCCGACGTGTCCTGGGCCGCGCGGGCGAGCTGGGGCGCCGGCTGGGCCTGCGCGACCTGCTCCGCGCCGGGCAGCGGGGCGTTGCGGATCACGTCCAGGTCCAGCGGCACTCCGTACTTGGCCAGCTTCAGCGGCAGCAGGGTCTCGATCGGCGCCTGGCGGCGCCAGCCGCGGCCGTACCTGGCCCGCAGGTGGGTGCGGTAGACCAGCCGGTTCTGCTCCAGCCGGACCACCTCGTCGTAGGAGCGCAGCTCCCACAGCTTCATCCGGCGCCACAGCCGGAACGTGGGCACCGGCGACAGCAGCCAGCGCATCAGCCGCACCGACTCCATGTGCCGGTCCGCGCTGATGTCGGCGATCCGCCCGATGGCGTGCCGGGCCGCCTCCACCACCACCACGAAGAGCACCGGGATGATGGCGTGCATCGCCATCGCCAGCGGGTCGCCCCAGGAGGAGGCCGCGTTGAAGACGATGGTCCCGGCCGTGAGCAGCCATGCGGTCTGCCGCAGCAGCGGGAAGGGGATGCGCAGCCAGGTCAGTACCAGGTCCAGCGCCAGCAGGACGGCGATCCCGACGTCCACGCCGATCGGGAAGACGTAGGAGAAGTTCCCGAAGCCCTTGTGCAGGGCCAGTTCACGCACCGCGGCGTAGGAACCGGTGAAGCCGATACCGGCGATGATGAACGCGCCGGCGGCGACCACGCCAATGAGCGCGCGGTGCGTACGGGTTATCGCAGGGCCTGCCATCGCTCGTTCAACCCCTGGGTCTGCTCGTTCATTTGGGTTTGGCGGTCTGGTTGTGCCGTGAGCGGGGACAGCTTGCCACAACCGGGTCGCTGCTTTTTCGGGCCACCGGGGAATGTCACACCCTGCTGCGATGATGTGGCGGAGCGTGTTCTTCGGGGCCTTGCGGCCCGTTCCGGGACAATGGGGGGACCGCGGCCCGTGGGGGGCCGCACCGAGGGACAAGAAGGAGGGCCGTCATGGGCAGGCGCAACCCGCAGTACCGCAGGGTCAAGAAGCGGGACCAGACGGCCCACCAGCAGGCCCGGCACGTGCACGCACCCGACGACGGCACCCCGCAGCAGCACGCCCGCGCGCAGCAGCAGGGGCAGGAGCAGCAGGAGCCGTCGCTGCGGGAGCTGGTGGAGGCGGCCTGCGGCTCGGTGCTGTACTCCTCCGAGGACGGCTACCACCTCGCGCTGGACCAGGCCGCGAGCCTGCTCTCCGAGCCCTCCGCGCGCTGGCCGGAGACCGGGCGGGCGGTGCTGCTGGTGAGCGGGGCGCAGCTGGCACGGCTCTGGCGGGCCGGCTGGCAGCCCGCCGACCTGGCCCGGGCGGTGCGCCGGGAGCTGACGACGCGACACCTGCGGCTGGCGGTCGACCTGATGGCCGCCGAGCTGCGCGGCTACGCCGCGGCCGGTCTCGACCCGCGCTGGACCGGCCAGCTGCGGGAGTTGGAGGCCGCCGAGTGGTGGGGGCAGGACGACGCCTTCCTGCCCGGCGTCTCGGACCGGGAACGGCTGGACCGCTTCTCGGTGGCGACCCTGCTGCTGGAGCTGTACCGGTTGATCGGCCGGCTGCCACCACTGACCCTGCTCGGACCGCCGCCCGGCGCCGCGCCGCGGACCAACGGCGCCGCCCTGCCGTTCACCCCGAAGACCGGGAGCGAGCCCAGGATGCTCGGCCGGATCCGGGCGCTGCTGGCCAAGGCGGAGTCCACCGAGTTCCCCGACGAGGCCGAGGCACTGACCGCCAAGGCCCAGCAGCTGATGGCGCAGCACAGCATCGACGAGGCGCTGCTGGCGGCCTCCTCGGGCAGCCGGGCCGAGCCGGGTGCCTGCCGGATCGGGGTGGACAACCCCTACGAGGCACCCAAGGCGCTGCTGCTGGACGCGGTCGCCGGCGCCAACCGGGCCACCTCGCTGTGGACCAAGGAGCTGGGCTTCTGCACGGTGGTGGGCTTCCCCGCCGACCTGGAGGCGGTCGAGCTGCTGTACACCTCACTGCTGGTGCAGGCGACCGGGGCGATGAACAGCGCGGGGATACAGGGTGGGGGCGCCGGCGGCTCGCGCACCAAGGGCTTCCGGCAGTCGTTCCTGATCTCCTACGCGGCCCGGATCAGGGAGCGGCTCTCCGGGGCGACCGCGCAGGCGACCGAGGAGGCACTGGTCGGACTGCGCGCCGAGGGCCGCGAGGACTCCTCCGGGCTGCTGCCGGTGCTCGCCGCCCGGGAGGAGGCGGTGCGCCGGTCCACCGAGCAGATGTTCCCCAACGCCAGGGCGGGCCGGGCGATCAGGGCCAGCGACTACGAGGGCTGGACCCAGGGGCGCGCCGCGGCGGACCGCGCGCAGTTGCGGGGGCACGGGGCGGAGCTGCCGCAGTAGCGCTGAAGCGTGTGCCTGGTTGGCTGCGCAGTTCCCCGCGCCCCTGGGGGGCTGCAACTGGCTCAGTTGCACTTGCTCAGGGGCGCGGGGAACTGCGCGACAAGCCAGCTACGGTCCGCAACCCAGATCCCTCCGCACCCCCGCCCACGGGTGGTTCCCTACCGACCCGCCCCGCCCCCCGGGCGGCACGCGCTAACGTCGGAGGACCGTCGGCACGCACCTGGAGCACCCCCGTGAAATCCGTCGAAGCCCTGGCCGCCTCGCTCGCCTCGCTCACCCCCGACGAGTTGGCCGAGCTGCTAGATGCCCGCCGGGTGCACAGCGACACCCGGCGTCGCACCGGGCCGGGCCCGCAGAGCCTCGACGAGCTGGCCCAGCGGCTGCTGGAAGACCGCTCGGTCGGCGACGCCGTCGGCCGGCTGACCGCGCCCGGGCTGCAGCTGCTGTCCGCCGCGGTCTGGCTGGCCGCCCGGCGGCACGGCGCACTGATGCCGCAGCCCTACTGGACCCCGCTGGAGCCGTCCTCCCGGCCGGTGGCGACCGAGACGCTGCTGGAGTTCCTCGCCGGTGACGACAAGGCCCTGCGGGCCGCCGCAGAGCGGGTTCTGACGGAGCTTCAGCGACTGGCCCTGGTACTGCCCGCCGACGCCCCACCGGACGCCCCACTCGGCGCCGAGGAGCTCGCGCTGCCCGGCTTCGTCCACCGGCACCTGGCCGAGGCCATGGGCCTGAGCCGCCCGGCCGCCCAGCTGATGACCGAGGCCTTCAACGCACCCGAGGTGCACCGGATCGCGGCCGGACTCGACCTGCCGTCCAGCCGCAACCGGGAGACCGCCCAGGCGGCCGTGGTCGCCGCGCTCGGCGACCGCGAGCGGATGCGTTCGCTGCTCGCCGGCGCCCCGCCGGACGTGGCCGAAATGCTGCAGCTGCTGGTGCAGGGACCGCCGCTGCTGCGCACCCACTGCTTCGTCCCGCTCGGCGGGTACCACTACGGTGCGGCCACCAAGTACCAGCTGCGGCCCGGCGGCTCCGGCGACCCCGCCACCGACTGGCTGGCCGAGCACGGGATGCTGGTCCCGGTCGGACCCGACCTGGTCGAGCTGCCCTACGAGGTCCTGGACGCCGCGGCCGGGGGCCGGATCACCGCCCGGTTCGAGCCCGAACCCCCGGTGCTCGCCACCGGCGTCCGTCCGGTGCCCGAGGCCCTGCCGGAGGCGCGGGCCGCCGCAGCCTCGGCCAGCCGCAGGATGGAGCTGCTGCTGGCCGCCTGCGCCGCCGCTCCCCCGGGGATCCGCAAGTCCGGCGGCCTGGCCGTCAGGGACACCAGGAGGCTGGCCAAGGCCATCGAGGCGCCCGAGGAGCAGACCCGGCTGTGGCTGGATCTCGCCTACAACGCCGATCTGCTCGGCGACCACCAGGAGGTGCCGGACGGCCCGGCGCCCCGGGGCCGCAGCCGGCGCGCGGCCGTGCCCAACGCGCCGCTGCGGCTGCTGCCGACCGCCCGCTACGACGACTGGCTGTCCCGGTCCCCCGCCGAGCGGCTGGTCCCGGTGGTGGCCACCTGGGCGGTCATCCCCGAGGTGCTGACCTGGTGGCCGGAGTACCGGGAGGAGACCCCGGTGGCCCTGGTGGCCCCGCAGGACCGGGAGGCGGTACCGCTGCGCCGCGAACTGCTCCGGGCGCTGGCCTCGCTGCCGCCCGGCGAGGGCCTGGGCCCGGTGGCGGCCTTCGCCGCCGAGACCCTGGAGGAGCTGGTCCGGCTGGTGGGCTGGCACAGCCCCGGACTGGTCACCCTGGACGAGGACGGACTGGGCCGGGTCCTGGAGACGCTTCTGGAGGCGGAACAGCTGGGTGTGCTGGCCCACGGCCGGCCGAGCCCGCTGGGCGAGGCGGTGCTGGCGCTGCTGGAGACCGACGCGGCCGACTGGTTCCCCTGCGTCCCGGGCATCGCCGCCAAGGACGGCGACGCCTACGCGGGTCCGTTGCGGCTGCTGCGGGAGGCCTGCGCGGCGCTGCTGCCCCCGCCGCAGCGGACCGCCAGGTTCCAGGCGGATCTGACCGCGGTCGCCGCGGGCGCCCCCTCGGCGGCCCTGGCGGAGCTGATGGGCTCGGCCGCCGACCGGGAGTCGGAGGGGCATGCGGTGGTCTGGCGCTTCAGCGCCGGCTCGGTACGCCGCGCCCTGGACGCCGGCATGAGCGCCGACGACCTGCTCGCGGCGCTGCGGGAGGCCTCCGAGGGGGCGCTCCCGCAGCCGTTGGAGTACCTGGTCAAGGACACCGGCAGGACCCACGGCCGGGTCCGGGTGGTCCGCTCCGCCTGCTGCATCCGCTCCGACGACGAAGCGCTGGTGCTGGAACTGTCGAAGACCAGGGTGCTGGCCAAGCTGGGGCTGCGCCGGATCGCACCGACCGTGCTGATCAGCACCCACTCCCCCAGCGCCACCCTGGAGGCCCTGCGCGCCGCGGGGTACGCGCCGGTGCTGGAGGCCGAGAGCGGCGTGACGGTGGTGGAGCGCGCCCCCGGCACCCGGGCGGAGCAGCGGATGCCCGACTACGACCGGATGCGCCGCAACCGCGGCAGAGTCTGAGCAGGTCGGGCCCGGGAACGCCGAAGGGCGGTCACCCCTCTCGGGGTGACCGCCCTTCGGTCGTACTACGTGCTGCGACTGTCAGCCGGTGTAGGGGCCGTAGTCGTAGTCGTCCAGCGGAACAGCCTGGCCGGAGCCGGTGCCGAAGGGCGAGTAGTCGATGTCGTCGTAGCCGACGGCCGAGTACATCGCGGCCTTGGCCTCCTCGGTGGGCTCCACCCGGATGTTGCGGTAGCGGGGCAGACCCGTACCGGCCGGGATGAGCTTACCGAGGATGACGTTCTCCTTGAGGCCCAGCAGCGGGTCCGACTTGGCGTGGATCGCCGCGTCGGTGAGCACCCGGGTCGTCTCCTGGAAGGAGGCGGCCGACAGCCAGGACTCGGTCGCCAGCGAGGCCTTGGTGATACCCATCAGCTGCGGACGGCCGGAGGCGGGCTGGCCGCTCTCGGACACCACACGACGGTTCTCGGTCTCGAAGCGGCCGCGCTCGACCAGCTCGCCGGGCAGCAGCTCGGCGTCGCCGGACTCGATGATCGTGACCCGGCGGAGCATCTGCCGGATGATGATCTCGATGTGCTTGTCGTGGATCGACACACCCTGCGAGTTGTAGACCTTCTGGACCTCGGCCACCAGGTGGATCTGGACGGCACGCTGGCCCAGGATGCGCAGGACGTCGTGCGGGTTGACGGTACCGGCGGTCAGCTGCTGGCCGACCTCCACCCGCTCGCCCTCGGACACCCGCAGCTTGACGCGCTTGGAGACCGGGTAGGCGATCTCCTCGCTGCCGTCGTCCGGGGTGACCACGAGCTTGCGGGTCTTCTCGGTGTCCTCGATCCGGACCCGGCCCTCGGCCTCGCTGATCGGGGCCACACCACGCGGGTTGCGGGCCTCGAACAGCTCGACCACACGCGGCAGACCCTGGGTGATGTCGTCACCGGCCACACCACCGGTGTGGAAGGTACGCATCGTCAGCTGGGTGCCGGGCTCACCGATGGACTGGGCGGCGATGATGCCGACCGCCTCACCGATGTCGACCAGCTTGCCGGTGGCCAGCGAGCGGCCGTAGCACATGGCGCAGGTGCCGACGGCGGACTCGCAGGTCAGGATCGAACGGGTCTTGACCTCGGAGATGCCGCGGCGGATCAGCTCGTCGATCAGCACGTCGCCCAGGTCGGTGTTGGCCGGGGCCAGCACCTCACCGTCGACGACGATGTCCTCGGCGAGCGCACGGGCGTAGACGCTGGTCTCGACGTCCTCCGCCTTGCGCAGCACGCCGTCCGAGCCCACGGTGCCGATCGGCAGCTTGAGGCCGCGCTCGGTGCCGCAGTCCTCCTCGCGAATGATGACGTCCTGGGAGACGTCGACCAGACGACGGGTGAGGTAGCCGGAGTCGGCGGTACGCAGGGCGGTGTCGGCCAGACCCTTACGGGCACCGTGGGTGGAGATGAAGTACTCCAGCACGGAGAGGCCCTCACGGAACGACGCCTTGATGGGTCGCGCGATGGTCTCGTTCTTGGCGTTCGACACCAGACCGCGCATACCGGCGATCTGACGCATCTGCATCATGTTTCCGCGAGCCCCGGAGTCCACCATCATGAAGATGGGGTTGGTCTTCGGGAAGTTCGCGTTCATGGCGTCGGCGACCTCGTTGGTCGCCTTGGTCCAGATCGCCACGAGCTCCTGCTGGCGCTCGTCCTTGGTGATCAGACCGCGCTCATACTGCTTCTGGACCTTCTCGGCCTGCGCCTCGTAGCCCTCGAGGATCTGGGGCTTGTTCGGCGGGACCACGACGTCCGAGATGGAGACGGTGACACCCGAGCGGGTGGCCCAGTGGAAGCCGGCCGCCTTCAGGTTGTCCAGGGTCGCCGCCACGACGACCTTGGGGTAGCGCTCGGCGAGGTCGTTGACGATCGCCGAGAGCTGCTTCTTGTTGATCTCGTCCTCGACGAACGGGTAGTCCTCGGGCAGCAGCTCGTTGAAGAGCGCGCGGCCCAGGGTGGTGCGCAGTCGCAGCTGCTCACCCTCCTGCCAGGTCGGCTTCCCGTCCTCGTCCACCGGCGCGGTCCAGCCGCGCGGCGGCACGGTGCCCAGCGGCAGCCGCAGGTCGATCTCGGCCTGCAGGTCCAGGGTCTTGGCGTCGAAGGCCATCACGGCCTCCGGCGTCGAGCCGAACGCCCGGCCCACGCCGCGGAGGGTCTCCGGGTCGCGGGTCGAGGTCAGGAAGAACAGACCCAGCACCATGTCCTGGGTCGGCATGGTGACGGGACGACCGTCGGCCGGCTTCAGGATGTTGTTGGAGGACAGCATCAGGATGCGGGCCTCGGCCTGCGCCTCCGCGGACAGCGGAAGGTGCACGGCCATCTGGTCACCGTCGAAGTCCGCGTTGAACGCGGTGCAGACGAGCGGGTGGATCTGGATGGCCTTGCCCTCGACCAGCTGCGGCTCGAAGGCCTGGATGCCGAGGCGGTGCAGCGTGGGCGCACGGTTCAGCAGCACCGGGTGCTCGGCGATGACCTCTTCGAGGACGTCCCAGACCACCGGGCGGGCGCGCTCGACCATGCGCTTGGCCGACTTGATGTTCTGCGCGTGGTTCAGGTCCACCAGGCGCTTCATCACGAACGGCTTGAAGAGCTCCAGCGCCATGGCCTTGGGCAGACCGCACTGGTGCAGCTTGAGCTGCGGGCCGACGACGATGACCGAACGGGCCGAGTAGTCGACTCGCTTGCCGAGCAGGTTCTGGCGGAAACGACCCTGCTTGCCCTTGAGCATGTCGCTCAGGGACTTCAGCGGGCGGTTGCCCGGACCGGTGACCGGACGGCCACGGCGGCCGTTGTCGAACAGCGCGTCCACGGCCTCCTGAAGCATGCGCTTCTCGTTGTTCACGATGATCTCGGGCGCGCCGAGGTCGAGGAGCCGCTTGAGGCGGTTGTTGCGGTTGATCACGCGGCGGTACAGGTCGTTCAGGTCGGAGGTCGCGAAGCGGCCACCGTCCAGCTGCACCATCGGACGCAGGTCCGGCGGGATCACCGGCACGCAGTCCAGCACCATGCCCGAAGGCTTGTTGGTGGTCTGCAGGAACGCGGAGACGACCTTGAGGCGCTTGAGCGCACGGGTCTTCTTCTGGCCCTTGCCGGTCTTGATGATCTCGCGGAGGCGCTCGGCCTCCTCCTCCAGGTCGAAGGTCTCCAGGCGCTTCTGCAGCGCCGCGGCTCCCATCGATCCGGAGAAGTAGGTGCCGAAGCGGTCCCGCAGCTCGCGGTAGAGCAGCTCGTCACCCTCCAGGTCCTGGACCTTGAGGGACTTGAAGCGGGCCCACACCTCGTCCAGACGGTCCAGCTCGCGCTGGGCCCGGTCACGGAGCTGCTTCATCTCGCGCTCGGCGCCTTCGCGCACCTTGCGGCGCACGTCCGCCTTGGCACCCTCGGCCTCGAGCTCGGCCAGGTCGCCCTCGAGCTTCTTGGCGCGGGTCTCCAGGTCGGCGTCGCGGCGCTGCTCGATCTGCTGGCGCTCGACGGAGACCTGGGCCTCCAGCGAGGACAGGTCACGGGTGCGGCGCTCGTCGTCCACCCACGTGATCATGTAGGCGGCGAAGTAGATGACCTTCTCGAGGTCCTTGGGGGCAAGGTCCAGGAGGTAGCCCAGGCGTGACGGCACGCCCTTGAAGTACCAGATGTGCGTGACAGGGGCGGCCAGCTCGATGTGGCCCATCCGCTCACGACGCACCTTGGCGCGAGTGACCTCGACGCCGCAGCGCTCACAGATGATGCCCTTGAAGCGGACGCGCTTGTACTTGCCGCAGTAGCACTCCCAGTCCCGGGTGGGGCCGAAGATCTTCTCGCAGAAGAGCCCGTCCTTTTCCGGCTTGAGGGTGCGGTAGTTGATGGTCTCGGGCTTCTTGACCTCGCCGTGGGACCACTGACGGATGTCGTCAGCGGTCGCCAGGCCGATTCGCAGTTCATCGAAGAAGTTGACGTCGAGCACGGGTCGTCAATCCCACCTTCGGGGTCGAAGTCTTACATCTGGTCTGAGGGGGTCCTGGGGGCGGCGGGCCGGCGCTGGTTGGACAGCGCCGACCCGGACCCTCGTCAGACCTCTTCGACGCTGCTCGGCTCTCGCCGGGACAGGTCGATACCGAGCTCCTCCGCGGCGCGGAACACGTCCTCGTCGGAGTCACGCATCTCGATGGACATGCCGTCCGAGGACAGCACCTCCACGTTCAGGCAGAGCGACTGCATCTCCTTGATGAGCACCTTGAAGGACTCGGGGATGCCGGGCTCGGGGATGTTCTCGCCCTTGACGATGGCCTCGTAGACCTTCACGCGGCCGAGCACGTCGTCGGACTTGATGGTGAGCAGTTCCTGGAGGGCGTAGGCGGCGCCGTACGCCTCCAGCGCCCACACCTCCATCTCACCGAAGCGCTGACCACCGAACTGCGCCTTACCACCCAGCGGCTGCTGGGTGATCATGGAGTACGGACCGGTCGAACGGGCGTGCAGCTTGTCGTCGACCAGGTGGTGCAGCTTGAGGATGTACATGTAGCCGATCGAGATCGGCATCGGGAACGGCTCACCGGAGCGGCCGTCGAACAGCCGCGCCTTGCCGGAGGAGCCGACCAGGCGGTCGCCGTCCCGGGTGAGCGTGGTGTGGTCCAGCAGACCGGTGATCTCGTCCTCACGGGCGCCGTCGAAGACCGGGGTGGCGAGGTTGGTGCCACCGATGGCCTTGTCGGCCCCGATCTTCTGCAGCCGGCGGGCCCACTCCTCGGCGATGCCCGAGACGTCCCAGCCGGTCTTGGCGAGCCAGCCGAGGTGGGTCTCCAGCACCTGTCCCGGGTTCATCCGGGACGGGACGCCGAGCGGGTTGAGCACGATGTCGACCGGGGTGCCGTCCTCGAGGAAGGGCATGTCCTCGACCGGGAGGATCTTGGAGATAACACCCTTGTTGCCGTGCCGGCCGGCCAGCTTGTCACCGTTGGTGATCTTGCGCTTCTGGGCCACGTAGACCCGGACCAGCTGGTTGACGCCGGGCGGCAGCTCGTCGCCCTCCTCGCGGTCGAAGACGCGGACGCCGATGACCTTGCCCTGCTCACCGTGCGGCACCTTCAGCGAGGTGTCGCGGACCTCACGGGCCTTCTCGCCGAAGATGGCGCGCAGCAGGCGCTCCTCCGGGGTCAGCTCGGTCTCGCCCTTGGGCGTGACCTTGCCGACCAGGATGTCACCGGTGGTGACATCGGCGCCGATGCGGATGATCCCGCGCTCGTCCAGGTCAGCCAGGACCTCCTCGGAGACGTTCGGGATGTCCCGGGTGATCTCCTCCGGACCCAGCTTGGTGTCACGGGCGTCGACCTCGTGCTCCTCGATGTGGATCGAGGAGAGGACGTCGTCCTGCACGAGGCGCTGCGACAGGATGATCGCGTCCTCGTAGTTGTGACCCTCCCAGGGCATGAACGCCACGAGCAGGTTCTTGCCGAGGGCCATCTCGCCCTCGTCGGTGCAGGGACCGTCGGCCAGCACCTGCCCGACCTCGATCCGCGCGCCCTCGTCCACGACGACCTTCTGGTTGAAGGAGGTGCCCTGGTTGGAGCGGGTGAACTTGGCCACGCGGTACGTGGTGTAGGTGCCGTCGTCGTTGGCCACCGTGACGTAGTCGGCGGAGACCTCCTGGACCACACCGGACTTCTCGGCGGCGATGACATCGGCGGCGTCGACCGCGGCGCGGTACTCCATGCCGGTGCCGACCAGCGGGGCCTCGCTCTTCAGCAGCGGCACCGCCTGACGCATCATGTTCGCGCCCATCAGGGCGCGGTTGGCGTCGTCGTGCTCCAGGAAGGGGATCATCGCGGTGGCGACGGACACCATCTGGCGCGGCGAGACGTCCATGTAGTCGATCTCGACACCGGGGATGTAGTCGATCTCGCCGCCACGGCGGCGGACCAGCACACGGCCCTCGGCGAAGTGGTTGTCATCGGTCAGCGGCGCGTTGGCCTGGGCGATGACGAACCGGTCCTCCTCGTCCGCGGTGAGGTAGTCGATGCTGTCGGTGACGACACCATCGGTGACCCTGCGGTACGGGGTCTCCACGAAGCCGAAGGCGTTGACCCGGCCGTAGGAGGCGAGCGAACCGATCAGACCGATGTTCGGTCCTTCCGGGGTCTCGATCGGGCACATGCGTCCGTAGTGGGACGGGTGCACGTCACGGACCTCGAAGCCGGCCCGCTCACGGGACAGACCACCGGGGCCCAGCGCGGACAGACGACGCTTGTGGGTCAGCCCCGACAGCGGGTTCGTCTGGTCCATGAACTGGGACAGCTGGCTGGTGCCGAAGAACTCCTTGATGGAGGCGACGACCGGCCGGATGTTGATCAGCGTCTGCGGCGTGATGGCCTCGACGTCCTGGGTGGTCATGCGCTCGCGCACGACCCGCTCCATACGGGCGAGACCCGTACGGACCTGGTTCTGGATCAGCTCGCCCACGTTGCGCAGGCGACGGTTGCCGAAGTGGTCGATGTCGTCGTCCTCGACGACGATCGTGCTGCCGTTCGGGGCGACCGTCTCGGTCTCACCGGCGTGCAGCTGGACCAGGTACTTGATCGTGGCAAGGATGTCGTCCGTGGTGAGGACGCCGCCGTCGAGCGGCTGCTCCACGCCGAGCTTCTTGTTGATCTTGTACCGGCCGACCTTGGCGAGGTCGTAGCGCTTCGGGTTGAAGTAGAGGTTCTCCAGAAGCGTCTGCGCGGCCTCGCGGGTCGGCGGCTCGCCCGGACGCAGCTTGCGGTAGATGTCGAGCAGCGCGTCGTCCTGGCCCTGGGTGTGGTCCTTCTCCAGGGTGGCGCGCATCGACTCGTACTGGCCGAACTCCTCCAGGATCTGCTCGGAGGTCCAGCCGAGGGCCTTCAGCAGCACCGTGACCGACTGCTTGCGCTTGCGGTCGATGCGGACACCGACCATGTCGCGCTTGTCGATCTCGAGCTCGAGCCAGGCACCACGGGACGGGATGACCTTGGCGGAGTAGATGTCCTTGTCGGACGTCTTGTCCAGGGTGGTGTCGAAGTAGACGCCCGGGGAGCGCACCAGCTGCGAGACGACGACACGCTCGGTGCCGTTGATCACGAAGGTGCCCTTGTGGGTCATGAGCGGGAAGTCGCCCATGAAGACCGTCTGCGACTTGATCTCGCCGGTCTCGTTGTTGGTGAACTCGGCGGTGACGAAGAGCGGGGCCGCGAACGTGAAGTCGCGGTCCTTGCACTCGTCGATCGAGTTCTTGGGGGGCTCGAAGCGGTGGTCGCGGAAGGTCAGCGACATCGAACCGGAGAAGTCCTCGATCGGGGAGATCTCCTCGAAGATCTCCTCCAGGCCGGACTTCTGCGGGACGTCGTGTCCTTCTGCGAGCGACGCCTCGACCCTGTCCTTCCACGCCTGATTGCCGAGGAGCCAGTCGAAGCTCTCGGTCTGCAGGGCGAGGAGGTTGGGAACCTCGAGGGGCTCACGAATCTTCGCGAAGGAAATACGGAGCGGTGCGGTGGATGCGGAGTTGTTCGAGGCGTTGCGCGAGGCGGCCAAGAGGGGGTCCTTCCGAGGGCTCGGACTCACTACGCGCGTACCGGGCCCACCCGTCGCACGGGTAGCATCCGCGCTTCCACACGAGCTCAGGGGCCTGGACGTTTCTCCAGGTCGGAGCCAGTGCGCAAACGGGGTGCCACCCCTGGTCGGGGCAGTGCGTACTCCGGGGGTCGAGTCACGGAGCAGCTAAAAGGCAGCGCAAAGGGACAGTGTAGCCAGACGGCACACTGCTGTCCAGTCCGGATTCGGAGACCGAATCGTCGAACTCCCTACCTCGCGGTGCGACCCCCTGTCGAGGGCGCCCCTGGGGCGGTTACTGCCTACTGGGTGTGTATTCCCCACCACACCCCGGTTCCATGCCTGGAACCTGAGATTTGCTCGCTGCCGTGCCGCTGTCATGCCGCTGCCGTGCTCGCCGCGCTGCCTGCCACGACCTCCCGGCGGAGGTACAACCTCGCGTCCTGAGAATTGCGCGCCGCGTGCGGTTCGTCAAGGGCGAGCCCCCGGTGAACCCCTCCGAGGACTCCTCCCGGAACCCGGCCGGGAGAGCTCCCGTCCGCCCCTGGGGCCGGCGGTCGGGCCGGGCGACTGCCCTGGTGGGGTGGTCGCACGGCGACCGCTGTGGCGGCGCCGGAAGTGGACCCGGACGCCTGCGGCGCCCGCTGCGGACAGGTCGTACCCGCAGCGACGACGATCACCATACTCGCCCTCGGGGGCGCTGGGGAGCACCTCGGCGACAGAAGTGGCGAATCGTCATAGATCGGACAGCAGTGGCCGGATGGACCCGGCAAACAAAAAACCGAGGTGCTCACCCGTACGGGTGAGCACCTCGGTTCAGAGGTTCGTACCGGCCTCACGGCCGGCAGGCGAACCGCCAGTCGGTAACCGGAGTTACTTGACGGTGACGGAAGCGCCGGCAGCCTCGAGAGCAGCCTTGGCCTTCTCGGCCGCGTCCTTGGCAACCTTCTCCAGGACGGTGGCGGGCACGCCGTCAACGAGGTCCTTGGCCTCCTTCAGGCCGAGGGAGGTGAGGGCGCGCACCTCCTTGATGACCTGGATCTTCTTGTCACCGGAGGCGGTGAGGACGACGTCGAACTCGTCCTGCTCCTCGACGGCCTCGACGGCGGCGGCAGCGCCACCACCGGCGGCGACGGCCACGGGGGCGGCAGCCTTGACGTCGAACTTCTCCTCGAACGCCTTCACGAACTCGGAGAGCTCGATGAGGGTGAGCTCGGCGAACTGCTCGAGCAGCTCTTCCTGGGACAGCTTCGCCATGATGGCGTCCTTCCACTATTTCGGCAGGTGCCGGATGTACGGATAGGCGGGCGTACGGGCCCGCTGCAAGGCAGGAGACGACGGAGTGGTTACTCCGCCACCTCGTCCTCGGCGGCGGGAGCCGGCGTACCGGCACCGCCCTGCTCGACCTTGGCCCGGAGAGCTTCCGCGGTGCGGGCGAACTCCGTGAGGGGAGCCTGGAAGGTGGCGGCGGCCTTGGCCATCGACGCCTTCAGGCCACCGGCCAGCTTGGCGAGCAGCACCTCGCGGGACTCGAGGTCCGCGAGCTTCTTGATGTCATCGGCGGACAGCGCCTTACCGTCAAGGACACCGCCCTTGATGATCAGCGCAGGGTTGTCCTTGGCGAAGTCACGCAGAGCCTTCGCCGACTCCACCGGGTCACCGGCGACGAAGGCGACAGCCGTCGGACCCGAGAACAGGTCGTCGAGCTCAGAGATCCCGGCCTCGTTGGCCGCGATCTTGGTCAGCGTGTTCTTCACCACGGCGTAATTGGCGTTGTCGCCGAGCGAGCGACGCAGCGTCTTCAGCTGCGCCACGGTCAGACCGCGGTACTCGGTCAGCACCGCCGCGTTGGAGCCACGGAACTTGTCCGTCAGCTCTGCGACAGCGGCAGCCTTGTCGGGCCTTGCCATAGGCTTACGCCTCCTTCCGTGATGTCGATGCGTGGCCGACCGTTGAGTCGACCTGCTACGCCCATACCGCCGGAAGAAAGTGTTCGAGAAAAACAGAACGGCCCCGGCGCAGGCGCACGGGGCTTCACATGCTCAACGGCGGCCATGCCTGACGGCATGCATCCGGAGCGCGATTGTCCTCATCCATCCTGCGCGGGTCGTCCGCATTCGCGGAGCCTTCGGTCCTCGCGTCCTCCCCTTGCAGGGCACGCGACAACAACCAGCGGTCTGTGGCAAGGACCAAGGTACGTGATGAGGCGCCCGGCGGGCAAATCGCCCACCGGGCGGGGCCGGGCGGGGCCCCGGCACCTGCTACTTGCTGAGCGAGGCCAGGTCCTCGGTGTCACTGGCCGGGGGTGCGGTGATCGTCACCGGGGTGTTGCTGAAGTCGGAGTAGTGGATGGTGATGTCCATCGTGCCCTGCGACGTCGTGGCGGTCTCGTGGACCTTCACCGGGAGACTCTGGTCGTTGACCCACATGTCCACGGTCTCGGTGGTCATCCCGCTCTTGGCCGCCTGGTCGGCGATGGCCTTGAGGCCCGGGTCCGAGGAGACCAGCTTCTTCACGTCGACCGTGCCGGAGTAGTGCGTGGTGGACACGCCGTCCACGGTCTCCGTGCCGACGCGCCTGATGTCGCCGGAGGAGGTGAGCAGCTTGACCGAGGTGGACGGGTCCTGGCTGCCGCTCCTGTTGATGCTGTCGGCGAGGGCTTTGCCCCCGGCGCCCAGCTCCGAGAAATCGATCTTCAGCCAGTGCTTGCCGCCGAACTCCTTCGCCCCGGTGGCACCCATGTTGACGTACTCGGTGGTACCGGACATCAGCAGGCGCATGGTGCCGGGCAACTGAGGATTGGTCATGGTCGCGTCCAGGGCCACCGGCTTGTAGGACACCGTGCCGTTCATGGTGGACGTGCCGACCTTGGGTATCACCATCGTCATGTTCATCTTGGCGGCGCTGAAGCTCGAGGTCTTCTTCGTCGTCAGCGACAGCGCGTCAGCGACGCTGACCACGGCCGACTTGGCGCCGCTGACGCCCTTGGAGGCGGCGTCGGACGCCGTCTTCGCGGTCGAGCCGGAACAGGCGGTCAGGGCGGTGAGCGCGGTCAGCGCCACGCCGGCGGTGGTGGTGAGACGGAGCGCACGGGTACGGCGCATGTGAGTTCCCCCTGTGGTTCGTACGAGATCTGCGAGGAGACGCTACACCTGGGGACCGACACGACGACGGGCCGGTTCCCCTTCCGTTGCGGAAGCGGAACCGGCCCGTCGTATCGCTACTGCGACCTGGCCGAGCTGATCGGAGATCAGACCGAGGCCGGGTCCTCCTCGACGAGGAGGTTGCGGGTGCGGCTCGGGTCGACCTGGATGCCGGGGCCGATCGTGGTGCTGATCGCGACCTTCTTGATGTACCGGCCCTTGGAGGCGGACGGCTTGGCGCGGAGCACCTCGTCCAGGGCGGCGGCGTAGTTCTCGACCAGCTTCTCGGTGTCGAAGGACACCTTGCCGATGATCAGGTGCAGGTTCGAGTGCTTGTCGACGCGGAACTCGATCTTGCCGCCCTTGATCTCGGTCACGGCCTTGGCCACGTCCGGGGTCACGGTGCCGGTCTTCGGGTTCGGCATCAGGCCGCGGGGGCCGAGCACGCGGCCCAGACGACCGACCTTGCCCATGAGGTCCGGGGTGGACACGACGGCGTCGAAGTCCAGGCGGCCCTTGGCGACCTCGTCGATCAGCTCGTCGGCGCCGACGATGTCGGCGCCCGCAGCACGCGCGGCC
Organism: Streptacidiphilus jeojiensis; assembly: GCF_042510965.1. Taxonomy (NCBI): domain Bacteria; kingdom Bacillati; phylum Actinomycetota; class Actinomycetes; order Kitasatosporales; family Streptomycetaceae; genus Streptacidiphilus; species Streptacidiphilus jeojiensis. The sequence goes on along the minus strand of NZ_JBEUKS010000002.1, from coordinate 367,786 downwards.
TCGGCGCGGTCACCGGTCGCGAAGACCAGGACCCGGGCGGTCTTGCCGGTGCCGTGCGGGAGGTTGACGGTGCTGCGGACCATCTGGTCGGCCTTGCGCGGGTCGACACCCAGACGCATGGCGACCTCGACGGTGCCGTCGAACTTGGAGGTGGAGGTCTCCTTGGCGAGGCGGATGGCCTCGAGGGGGGCGTACAGACGCTCGCGGTCGATCTTCTCCGCCGCGGCGTTCAGAGCCTTGCTGCGCTTCACTGCTGCTCCTGTGGATAAAAGACGTGGAGTTGTGGTGGCTGCGGGCCGCGCTCGGCCCTACCACGAACCGTTCCGGTGCTGAGGGGTACTCAGCCCTCGACGGTGATGCCCATCGAACGGGCGGTGCCCGCGATGATCTTGTCGGCCTGCTCCAGGGAGTTGGCGTTCAGGTCGGGCAGCTTGGTGGTCGCGATCTCGCGGACCTGGGCAGCCGTGATCTTGGCGACCTTGGTCTTGTGCGGCTCGCCGGAGCCCTTCTCCACGCCCGCGGCCTTGAGGATCAGCTTGGCGGCCGGCGGAGTCTTGGTGATGAAGGTGAAGGAGCGGTCTTCATAGACCGTGATCTCCACCGGCACGACCATGCCACGCTGCGACTCGGTCGCGGCGTTGTAGGCCTTGCAGAACTCCATGATGTTGACGCCGTGCTGACCCAGGGCAGGGCCGACGGGCGGCGCGGGGTTGGCCGCACCGGCGTTGATCTGGAGCTTGATAAGCCCCGTGACCTTCTTCTTCTTGGGAGGCATGCTCTCTCCGGGTCCTTACGAGAGGTGTTCCCGACCGGCGTGCGGAAGCACGACGGCGGGGCCTTGGGTTTCCGTGTGGCTTCTCGCCGACCGAACGGTCCGGCTCTGCGCACACATCGAACCAGGATAGCCCGAAAGGGGCAGCGATCCTAAATCACGGTCCCGGGGGCGGATCCGGGGACGGATCCACCGGGGATTCGGCCCCGGTCGGCGGTGCCTGCGGGCTGGCCGCCGGCCGCGAGCCGGCGCGCCGGTTGCCGAGGATCCCCAGCAGTACCGCGGCCCCGCCGGCCGCCGCGGCGGCCGCGCCCGCCACCGCCTGGACCGGACCGGGCAGACCGCTGTCCTGGAGCGGGCCGCCCGAGCCGCGCACGATTCGGCCGCCGGGGGGCACCCCGGGTCGGTAGGCGACCGGGTCGGGGCCGGTTCCAAGGGTACGGAGGTCGCGGAGCTCCTGGCGGAACACCGGGACGGTCTCCTGGAAGCCGGTGACCCGCAGGGCGATCCCCAGCACCGCGTCCACCAGCAGTTCCATCCTGTCGCAGAACGCCAGGAACGGGGACGGGCGGACCCCGTCCCGGTTCCTGGCGTTGATCCGCAGGGCCGGCCTGCCCAGGAACCCGACCCGGCTGTCGGCGACGAGATCCAGCAGGAGCAGCCAGGAGAGGTCGAGCCCCTGCCCGGGAACGAGCTCCGGCGGCTGCGGAGCAACCGTCACCAGGCGGTCGGGGAAGAGGCGGTAGCCGGTCCCGCCGTCGCAGGCGAGCACCGCGGGATTCTTGCCGGGGAGTCCGCGCAGCAGCTCCACGCGGTAGTGGAGCAGATCGCCGAAGAGCAGCCGGAAGGACTGGTGGACCCGGCCCGGGGCGTTGTCCAGCAGCGCCCGCAGCACCGCCTCCGGGGCCAGCGCCGACACCAGGGGGTTGCCGCCGACGGTCCCGGCCAGGGCCCCGGTGTCCATCCAGTGGTGCACGTCCGCGGTGAACGCCGGGCCGCCCCGGCCGCTGCGGTGGAGCAGCCGGGCGAGCCCGGCGTCCGACGGGAGCGGGTCGGCGACCTGCCGGACCGGGGTGTCCTCGGTGAACCAGGGCTCGTCGTCCTCGGGCGGGGCCGGCGGACGGGCCGCTCGGAGCCGGAACGCCGCACGGACCGCCTCGCCGAGCACCGCGTCCACCCCGTGGGCGACCGAGCGCACCCGGGCAGGGACCTCGAAGTCCAGGCCGGCATCGTCCGACGGGGGCGGCCCCACCGGGTGGGCGGCTTTCAGCAGCGACGGGGAGAGGGCGAGGCCGGTCAGTTCGTCGGTGCGGTAGGGCTCGCCCTCGGCGTGGTCGGTGCGGCGCAGCAGGATGCCCAGTTCCGCGTCCACCAGGACGTCGATCCGGTCGATCAGCTCGGAGAGGGCCGGAGCCCCCGCCGGGACGACCACGGGCCGCGGGGTCGCCGTCACGGCGACGGCCGACCGGTCCTCGACGACGGCGCTGCCGGTGACCGCCAGCTCGAAGCCGACCAGCAGCCAGCCGGGGTCGAGCAGCTCGCGCAGCGGCTCGGGGGTGTCCGGCGGCAGCGGTCCCGGTTCGGCCCGGAATGCGGTGCGGGTCTCCGGGCTGCGATCCGGATCCGGGTCCAGCGCCTCGTCGCCGGCCTCGTCGCCGCCGAACGCCTGCGCCACCAGCCGTCCGACCAGGCCCGGGCTGTCGCCGACCAGCTTGGCCCTGGCCTGCCGCAGCGAGGCGTGCAGCAGCCGCAGCTCGACCGCTCGGTCCCTGCGGCTCAGCAGGGTGCCGGTGATCACGGCACCGTGGGCGCTCCCCGAGGCGCGGTGGAGCAGAGCGACGGCGTCGATCGGATCCGTGGGGTCCATGGCCGGGGGCCTACCCATGCGCGAGGGCCCCGTACCTTCGCGGTACGGGGCCCTCGCGGCTGCTGCCGCCTGCTGATCAGTCGTTCTTGGCGATCTGGTCGAAGGAGAGCTCGACCGGGGTCTCCCGGCCGAAGATCTCGACCAGGCCCTTGACCTTCTTGGAGTCCGGGTTGATCTCGTTGATCGTCGCCTGGAGGGTGGCGAAGGGGCCGTCGGTGACCGTGACCGAGTCGCCGACCTCGAAGTCCAGGACCTGGATCTCGGAGGAGTTGACCTGCACCGGCCGACCGGCCTCACGGGCGGCGGCGCGCTCGACCTCGGGGGCGAGCATCTTGACGACCTCGTCCAGGGTCAGCGGGTACGGGTCGTAGGCGTTGCCGACGAAGCCGGTGACACCGGGGGTGTTGCGGACCACGCCCCAGGACTCGTTGGTGAGGTCCATGCGCACCAGCACGTAGCCGGGGAGCTTGTTCTGGCGAGTCGTCTTGCGCTCGCCGTTCTTGATCTGGACGACCTCTTCCTGGGGCACCTCGGCCTGGTAGATGTAGTCCTCGACGTTGAGCGAGACGGCGCGCTGCTCCAGGTTGGACTTAACCCGGTTCTCGTAGCCGGCGTAGGTGTGGATGACGTACCACTCGCCGGGGGCGGTGCGCAGCTCCTCGCGGAACGCGACGATCGGGTCGACGTCCACGTCGACCTCGGCTTCGGCCTCCTCGGCCGATTCGAGGGCCTCGGACTCGTCGGCGGTGACCACGGTCAGCGCCTCCTCCTCGGCGGACTCGCCGGCGGCGGCGTCGGCAGCCTCGACCTCGTCCTCGTCACCATCGACGTTCTCGATGATCTGCTCGGCGGAGTCGTCGGCCTCGGCCCACGCAGACGCGTCCTGCTCCGCAACGCCGGCCGACTCGACGGCTTCGTCAGCCTCGGGGGCCTGCGCTGCGTCGTACAGGTGGGACTCAGACACGTTGGCTGCTTCTTCCTGGAGATGAAGGGTGGGACGGTACCGGACCGTCCACAGGGAGAAGCAGGGCTTGGCTGCGGGCGGCTCGGATACTCAACGATACCGACACAACGGTAGCGGAGCGCCCGGACCGGGTTGTCCCACGAGGGCTCGGACCGGGCCGACCCGGTCCGCTACGAGCGCCGATCAGGCGAAGATGAGCTTGGCGAGCGCCGCGAAGCCGGTGTCCAGGCCGTACACCAGGGCCATGATCACCACGACGAAGACCACGACGACCGTCGTGTACGTGGTGAGGTCATTACGGCTCGGCCAGACGACCTTGCGCAGCTCGGCGATGATCTGCCGGTAGAAGAGCGCGATCCGGGCGAAGATGTTGGGGCGGTCCCCACGCTTCTTCTTGCCGTCCTTGCCTGCTGACCTGTTGGCACGCTTGCGGTCACGGCGGGACAGAGTCTCGCTCTGTTCGACCGCCGCGTTACCACTGTCAGGTGTCGCGGTGGAGCCCACGGTCTCCGTCACTCGTCCCTCACCTGAATCCGGGTACCTGTTGCGAGAACCGCAGTGCTTGCGGCCTCGGGAATGCAGTGCTGACGGTACCGCCTGTCGCCGTCAGGCAACAGGGCGGACAGCAGGGCCGGAGGGACTTGAACCCCCAACCGCCGGTTTTGGAGACCGGTGCTCTACCAATTGAGCTACGACCCTTTGAATCCGCAGCCACGGATTCGCGAGGCCCAACCTACCGTATCGGGGCTGCCGCGCGGTGAACGCTGCACCCTGAGCCTTCGGGCGGGACCATCGAGGCTTGAGTGTAGGGGGTGGAACGGTGATTGGTCGAATGGGTAGGCCCCGCTGATCTGCGGCGGCTGCCGGGAACGCGGGCCGATCGGGGCCGAAGCGCCGCTGCTGGGAGCGTCGGCGACGCTGCGAGCGGCGGAGGGAGCGGCGGCGCGGGGCGCATCCGCCGGGTGAAAGCTCGATGCCCGGGCGGTGCGGCTTCTGGGACCATGCAGGCATGAGCGCTGCGTTTCCCCACCCAGACCCCAGCATCCGCCCGGCCGACCGTCGGGTCTCGGCCCGCATCGGCGCCATCGCGGAGTCCGCGACCCTCGCCGTCGACGCCAAGGCCAAGGCCCTCAAGGCCGCCGGGCGCCCGGTGATCGGCTTCGGCGCCGGCGAGCCCGACTTCCCGACGCCCGGCTACATCGTGGACGCGGCGGTGGCCGCCTGCCGCGACCCCAAGAACCACCGCTACACCCCGGCCGGCGGGCTGCCCGAGCTCAAGGCCGCCATCGCGGCGAAGACGCTGCGGGACTCCGGCTGGGCCGTCGAGGCCTCGCAGGTGCTGGTGACCAACGGCGGCAAGCAGGCCATCTACGAGGCCTTCGCCGCGATCCTGGACCCGGGCGACGAGGTGATCGTGCCCGCGCCGTACTGGACCACCTACCCGGAGTCGATCCAGCTGGCGGGCGGGGTCGCGGTGGAGGTGGTCGCCGACGAGACCACCGGCTACAAGCTCTCGGTGCAGCAGCTGGAGGCAGCGCGCACCGAGAACACCAAGGTGCTGCTGTTCGTCTCGCCCTCCAACCCGACCGGCGCCGTCTACACCCGCGCCGAGGTGGAGGCGGTGGGCCGCTGGGCCGCCGAGCACGGGCTGTGGGTACTGACCGACGAGATCTACGAGCACCTGGTCTACGGGGACGCCGAGTTCGTCTCGCTGCCGGTGGCGGTGCCGGAGCTGGCCGGCAAGTGCATCGTGGTCAACGGCGTCGCCAAGACCTACGCGATGACCGGCTGGCGGGTCGGCTGGGTGGTCGGCCCGCATGACGTGATCAAGGCGGCGACCAACCTGCAGTCGCACGCGACCTCCAATGTGAGCAATGTCGCGCAGGTGGCGGCGCTGGCGGCGGTCTCCGGGGACCTGGCCGCGGTGGACGAGATGAAGACCGCCTTCGACCGGCGCCGGAAGACCATCGTGCGGATGCTGAACGAGATCCCCGGGGTGGTCTGCCCGGAGCCGGAGGGCGCGTTCTACGCCTACCCGTCGGTGAAGGGACTGCTGGGCAAGGAGATCCGGGGCCGGCGGGCGCAGTCGTCCGCGGAGCTGGCGGCGCTGATCCTGGACGAGGCCGAGGTCGCGGTGGTGCCCGGCGAGGCCTTCGGGACGCCGGGGTACCTGCGGCTGTCCTACGCGCTGGGCGACGACGACCTGGTCGAGGGCGTCTCCCGGCTGCAGAAGCTGCTGGGCGAGGCGCAGGACTGAAGCCGCTTCTCGGGGCCCGTCGGCCCGGCTCCGGCCTGGGCGGCGGGCCCTCGATTCACTCGATCGAGCGTCTTGACCAGGTTGTTTTCCACCATCAGGCTGAGTACGCAAAGATCTGTGGATGGAACAGGTACCCACCGCGCCGGCCCTCCGCGATGTTCGTCTGCTGCCCAAAGCCCATCTGCATCTGCACTTCACCGGCTCCATGCGTCCGGCCACGCTGTTGGAGCTCGCCGACAAGCACGGAGTGCACCTGCCCGAGGCATTGAGCTCCGGTACCCCGCCGAAGCTCAGGGCGACCGACGAACGCGGCTGGTTCCGGTTCCAGCGGCTCTACGACATGGCGCGGTCGGTGCTGCGCGACGAGGACGACATACGGCGCCTGGTGCTCGAGGCCGCCGAGGACGAACGGGCCGACGGCAGCGGCTGGTTGGAGATCCAGGTCGATCCGACCTCCTATGCGCCCAGGCTGGGCGGCCTGATCCCGGCCGTCGAACTGATCCTGGGGGCGATCGAGGACGCCTCCCGGGCCACCGGGGTCGGCATCAGGATCCTGATCGCCGCCAACCGGATGAAGCACCCGCTGGACGCCCGTACGCTGGCCCGGCTGGCAATCCGCTACGTCGACCGCGGCGTGGTCGGCTTCGGCCTGTCCAATGACGAACGGCGGGGAATGGCACGGGACTTCGACCGGGCCTTCGCCATCGCCCGGGAGGGCGGACTGCTGGCCGCACCGCACGGCGGCGAGCTGGCAGGCCCGGCCAGCGTCCGGGACTGCCTGGACGATCTGGGCGCGGGGCGGATCGGGCACGGGGTGCGCGCGGCCGAGGACCCGCGGTTGATGCAGCGGCTGGCGGACCGTCAGATCACCTGCGAGGTCTGCCCTGCGTCCAATGTGGCGCTGGGGGTGTACGAGAAGCCCGAGGACGTTCCGCTGCGCACCCTGTTCGAGGCCGGGGTGCCGATGGCGCTGGGGGCCGACGACCCGCTGCTGTTCGGTTCGCGGCTGGCCGAGCAGTACGAGTCCGCGCGGACGGTGCACGGCTTCAGCGACGCCGAGCTGGCCGAGCTCGCCCGGCAGTCGGTGCGCGCCTCGCGGGCGCCGGAGAAGGTGAAGCAGGAACTGCTGGCCGGGGTGGACAGCTGGCTGGTGAGCTGAGGCTGTCCGCCGGGCCGCGCCGCGGGCCGGGACGCCCCCGGCGCCACGGCTGGAACGTCCCTAGAGCTCCACGCCCACCAGGACGGGCTCGTTGACCAGGGTGACGCCGAAGGCGGCCTGGACGCCGGTGCGGATCTCGCGGGCGAGGGCGAGCAGGTCCTCGGTGCTGGCCCGGCCGCGGTTGGTGAGGGCCAGGGTGTGCTTGCCGGAGAGGCGGGCCGGGCCTGAGCCGTAGCCCTTGGCGAAGCCCGACTTCTCGATCAGCCAGGCGGCCGAGGTCTTGGTGCTGCCGTCCGCCGCCGGGTACGCCGGGAAGGCGGCGTCCGGACCCAGCCGGTCCCGGACCCGGGCGGTGAAGGCGGCGAACTGCTCCGGGGCGAGAACGGGGTTGGTGAAGAAGGACCCTGCCGACCAGGTGTCGTGGTCGGACGGGTCCAGGACCATGCCCTTGCCCGAACGCAGTTTCAGGACCGCTTCACGCGCCGCGGTGAGTTCCACCCGCTCACCCGGCTCGACGCCCAGGGTGCGGGCCGCCTCGGCGTAGCGGACCGGGGTGGAGCGGCCGCCGGCGTCCTCCAGGGCGAAGCGGACCCGGAGCACCACATGGCGTTCCGGGTCGGCCTTGAAGCGGCTGTGCCGGTAGGAGAAGTCGCAGTCGGCCCCGGCCAGGGTCACCACCCGGTCGGCGCTGCGGTCGAAGGCGACGACCTCGGTGATGGTGGCCGCGACCTCCTGGCCGTAGGCACCGACGTTCTGGACCGGTGTGGCGCCGACCGAGCCGGGGATGCCGGCCAGGAACTCGATGCCGGCCAGGCCGTGCCGGAGCACCGTCTCGTCGACCAGGTCGGCCCAGATCTCGCCGGCCGCCGCCTCCAGGACGGTCCCGTCCAGGCTGCGACCGCGGGTCGCGATGTGGAGCACCGTGCCCTCGAAGCCCTTGTCGCCGATGACGAGGTTGCTCCCGCCGCCGAGAACCAGCAGCGGCTCTCCGGACCGGTCCGCCTGCCGCACGGTCTCGACGACCTCGGCGTCGGTGGTGGCGGTCACCAGCCTTCGGGCCGGGCCGCCGAGGCGGATGGTGGTCAGCTGGGCGAGGGGGGCGTCCTGGAGTTCCTGCACGGGACCACCCTAAGGGTGGACGCGGCGGCGCCCGGCCCGCCCCGGGTGGGGTGGACCGGGCGCGGGCCGGGAGGGCCTGATCCCCGGGTGGCCAGGTGCCGGGTCAGGCGACCGGGCTGAGTGCGGGCGCGTCCTGTGCCGGGTCCGGCACCGGGGCGGCGTTCCGGCGCCACCGCGGGACGATCAGCGCCGAGACGGTCGCGGCGGCGATGGCGGCGGCGCCGACCCAGAGCGCCGGGGTCAGCCCGTCGGCGTAGCGCTGCGCGCTGCTGAAGTCGCCGCTGGCGGTGAAGACCGAGGTGAGCACGGCCACCCCGAGCGCTCCGCCGATCTCCCGGAAGGCGTTGTTCGCCCCCGAGGCGACCCCCTGCTCCTCCGGCTTCACGGATCCCATGAGCACGGTGGTGACCGGGGCGAAGAAGAGCGCCATACCGACCCCGGAGAGCACCAGCGGGGGGATCTGCGAGCTGTAGTCGACGTGGGCCGCGACGATCAGGGCGAACCAGACCAGTCCGGCGGCCTGCAGGGCGAGCCCGGTGGCGATGATGATCCGTCCGCCGATCCGGTCGGCCAGCATCCCGGCGAGCGGGGCGACCACCATGGGCATCGCGGTCCAGGGCAGCATCCGGACGCCGGCCTCCATCGGGGTGTATCCCTGGGCGGTCTGCAGCCACTGGCTGAGCAGGAAGATCGAGCCGAACATCCCGACCGACATCAGCAGCGAGGCACCGTTCACCGCGGCGAAGGCGCGGTTGCGGAACAGCCGCATCGGCAGCAGCGGGGCGTCGGTGCGCAGCTCCCAGGCCACGAACGCGATCAGCAGCAGCACGCCGGCGACCAGGGCGGCCAGCACGGTGGAACTGGTCCAGCCGTCGGAGTTGCCGCGGATCAGGGCGAAGACGATGCCGAAGAGTCCGGCGCTGGCCAGCGCGGTGCCGGGGATGTCGAGCCGGCTGTTGGGGCCGCGGCTCTCGGTCAGGCGCAGCCGGGCCAGGGGCAGCAGGGCCAGCCCGATCGGGACGTTCAGGGCGAAGATCCACTGCCAGGAGAGGTGCTCGACCACGGTGCCGCCGATCAGCGGGCCCATCGCGACGGCCATGCCGTTCACCGCTCCCCAGGCTCCGAAGGCCAGGCCGCGCTTGGCCGGTGGTACGGCCGAGGTGAGCAGGGTCAGGCTGACCGGGGTGAGCAGCGCGGCTCCCACCCCCTGGGCGGCCCGGGCGGCGATGAGTTCGCCGATCCCCGGTGCCAGCGCCGCGGCCAGCGAGGAGAGCGTGAAGAGGCTGAGTCCGACGGTGAAGAGGCGGCGGCGGCCGAAGCGGTCGCCCAGCGCGGCGCCCAGCATCAGCAGCACCGCGAAGGTGAGCGTGTAGGCGTTGACGGTCCACTCCAGGTCGGTGATGCCGCCGCCGAGGTGGGTCCGGATGGAGGGGAGGGCGGTGGTGACCACCAGGTTGTCCAGCGCGGCCATGAAGCCGGCCGTGCTGGTGATCACGAAGGCCCAGACTGCGGGGTTTCCCTTGCGCATGACGGTTCCCTTTGGTTGAGGCCCCCCGGCTCGGGGGGAACCTGATGAGTTATCGATCAATAACTTTCACGGGCAGAGAAAAGCGGCGCGAAGCGCACACCGCTCCGAACGGCTGCCGCCGGCTAGCACTCGCTGGACTCGAAGCCCTTCCAGATCCGGTGCTCCTGCGGAAAGCCCATCGCGACCAGCGCGTTGATCAGCATTCCTTCGGCGAAGAAGCCCGTGGTCTCCCCCGGGGTCATCCCGGCCGCGGCCGCCACCGAGTCCCAGAGGTCGACCCACATCGCCCGGACCGCCTCCCCCACCTCGGTGTCGCCCGCGGACTCGGCGGCGAAGGTGGAGACGTACATCTGCATCTGCATCAGCAGCCGGCTGCGGTCGGTGATCAGCTCGAAGTAGGCGAGCCCCATCGCCTCCCGGGCCTCCTTGCCCTCCATGCCTTCGGCCGCCTTCAGGAAGGTCTCCCGGACGTCGTCCATGCAGCGCCGGACGGCGGCCTCGAACAGCGCCCGCTTGTTGGGGAAGAGCCGGAAGAGATAGGGCTGGGAGACGCCGACCCGAGTGGCGATCGCCTGGGTGGAGGTCCCGTTGTAGCCGCGCTCGGCAAACTCGATCATGGAGGCGCGGATGACGCTCTCGCGTCGCTCCTCCGCTGTCATTCTCATGCTCGTCTTCGCCATGGGTTAAAAGTTAGTGGCTGATTACTAACTTCGCAAGGGGCCACCGGAAACTGAGATGCGCCCCTCCGGACGGTTCCGGGGGGGCGCATCCGTCAGTGCAGGTCAGAGCAGGTCAGAGCAGCTGGACCACGGCGCGGGACATGCCGAGCACCTTCTCGCCGCCGCTGGTCGCCAGCAGGTCCACCCGGACCCGGCGGTCCTCCAGCTTCGCCGCGACCTTGCCGGTGACCTCGATCACAGCACCCGTCCCGTCATTGGGGACGACGACCGGCTTGGTGAAGCGGACGCCGTACTCCACCACCGCACCGGGGTCCCCCAGCCAGTCGGTGACCACCCGGATCGCCTCGGCCATGGTGAACATGCCGTGCCCGATGACATCGGGCAGGCCGACCGAGCGGGCGAAGGCCTCGTTCCAGTGGATGGGGTTGAAGTCCCCGGAGGCGCCCGCGTACTGCACCAGAGTGGCGCGGGTCACGGGGAAGGACTGGGCCGGGAGCTGCGAGCCGACCTCGACCTCGTCGTAGTTCACCTGTGCGGGCACCGTCACTCCCCCTCGGCGGCGCGGGCCACCAGCATCATGTAGGCGGTCACCACGTGCTCGCCGCTCTCCTCGTGGACGTCGCCGCGGACCGAGAGGATGTCGTTCCCGGCCAGGGACTTGATCGAGTCGATGGTGCAGGTGACCGAGAGCCGGTCGCCGGCGCGCACCGGACGGGTGTACGTGAAGCGCTGGTCGCCGTGGACCACCCGGGAGAAGTCCAGGCCCAGGTCGGAGTCGTTCACCACCTGGGCCGCCGCGCGGTAGGTCAGCACAAAGGGGAAGGTGGGCGGCGCGATGACATCGGGATGCCCCAGTGCCTTCGCCGCATCCGTGTCCAGATAGGCGGGGTTGGCGTCGCCGACGGCCTCGGCGAACTCGCGGATCTTCTCGCGGCCGACCTCGTAGACCGTGGTGGGCGGGTAGGTCCGCCCGATGAAGGAAGGATCGAGCGGCATGGGCAGCTCCTCGTCGTGCGACACGTCAGTAGGTAAGTCGTTCTTCAAGGAGAAAGGTAGCCGGACCTGACGCAGCGAAGGCCGCCCCCACGGGTGGGAGCGGCCTTCGCCCTTACAGCCTTGGCGATATCGCCGGACGTGCGATGGAACGCAGAGGTCAGCGGGTCTCGCGGTGCGCGGTGTGCGAGTTGCAACGGGGGCAGTGCTTCTTCATCTCAAGACGGTCCGGGTCGTTACGCCGGTTCTTCTTGGTGATGTAGTTCCGCTCCTTGCACTCCACGCAGGCCAGCGTGATCTTCGGGCGGACATCAGTGGCGGCCACAGGAGTGCCTTCCTCGGACAGACAACGTTATGAACACAGACAAGAGTAGCCGACCGGGAGGGTTACCCTACAATCGGCTACACGGCGTGGTAGCGGTGACCGGACTTGAACCGGTGACACAGCGATTATGAGCCGCTTGCTCTACCAACTGAGCTACACCGCCACGACGATTGAGCGCCCCGCCGAAGCGGGGCACCTTCTCATCCGAGCCCCCATGCGGAATCGAACCGCAGACCTTCTCCTTACCATGGAGACGCTCTACCGACTGAGCTATAGGGGCTGGCCGAGGAAGACATTACACGGTCCCCGGCCGATCCGTGAAATCCGTTTCCTCCCCCGCGGATCCCAGGCCTGGAGCGGCTTCCCGGCCCCTCGGGGCGGACCAAGCTGACGTTGCATCGCAGCTCAGACGTTCGCCCCGGAGCGCCCTCGGAGCCGCGGTCGGATCCCCCGTCGAAGCCCCGGCGGGAGCCCCTGTCGGATCCCGGCGGGGCGGTATGACTTATGAACTCCTCGGTGCCCGCCCGCGCCTCCCGACCGCGTCGGGACAGGCGGCCTAGGCTCCCAAGGAACGATCATGAGCCACGGCGGGAAGGAGCGGCGGATGCCCGCCGAGAGGCCCCCGGACCAGCCGACCGCCCCCGGTGGACCTGCCCTGCTGCTGTCCGGTGCCCGGCAGGCCGACGGCCGCGCGGTGGATGTGCGCATCCTCGGCGAACGGATCGAGTCGGTCGGCCCCGCGGGCAGCCTCAGCGCGCCGGACCGGCTGGACCTCACCGGATACCTGCTGCTGCCCGCCCCCACCGAACCGCACGCCCATCTGGACCAGGCCTTCAGCGCCACCCCGCCGGCCGGCCCCGGACCGGATGCCGCCGGAAGTGCGGAGGCGCTGCAGCGCAGGATCACTGAGGCGGCTCTGAGCGGGCTGGGCTACGGCGCGACAGTGCAGCGTACGCACGTACGGATCGACGGGGCCCACGGGCTGACGGCCGTCACCGCGGCGCTGCAGGCCGCGCGTGCCCTGCACGGGCTGATGGAGCTTCAGGTGGTTCCGCTCCCGGGAACGCTGAGCGGACGTTGCGGTGCCGAGGGGCGCGCGGTCCTGCGCGAGGCGCTGGCCATGGGAGCGCACGCGGTCGGCGGCCGCCCCGACCAGGACCCGGATCCGGACGCGCATCTGGACGCCGTGGCAGCCCTCGCCGAGGAGTGCCGCAGCCCGGTCGATCTCCACGCCGATCTGGGTGATCCGCACCGGCTGGCCCGGCTGGCCGCGGTGTTCGGACAGTTCCCCCAGCTGGTGACCGTGGGCCCGTGCGCCGCCCTCGACCGGCTGCGTCCCGAGGAGGAGGCGCTCGGGATCGACCGGCTCGCCTCGGCCGGCATGGCCGTCGTACTGCTGCCGCAGAGCGGGTACTGCATGGGGACGGGGTCGACGCCGGGCGCGGGGGGCGGGCCGGATGCCGGGGATACCGGGCGGCCACGGGCCGCCCGGCGGGCACCGGTCCGGCGGCTGCTGGCGGCCGGGGTCACGGTCGCTGCCGGCAGCGGTGCGCTGCGGGACCTGGCGAATCCGGTCGGCCGGGTGGATCCGCTGGAGGCGGCCTTCCTGCTGGCCGCATCGGGCGAGTTGGACGAGGTGGATGCGTACGAGCGGGTCAGCGGAGCGGCGCGGCGGGTACTCGGGCTGGCCCCGGTGCTGATGGCTCCCGGCGCCCCTGCGGACATCCTCGCGGTGCGCGGGGACAGCCTGCGCGGGGTGCTGTCCGGTGGGCACAGCAGGGTGGTGGTGCACGGCGGCCGGGTGGTCAGCCGGACCAGTGCGGTGCGGGAGTTCGCCGAGACCAGCGCCCCCGCCGTGCCCCGGCAGGGACGGAGCGGGCCGGTGGCCCTGGAGGACTGACGGCCTGCGCGGCGGGCTCGGCGAGGCGCTGCGTGGGATCAGCGCCAGAGGGGACCAACGCTGGGCGGGGGTGAACGCGCGGCGGGGGTCAGGGCGCCGCGGAGGTCAGCGCGCGGCGGTAGTGGACCAGAAGTTCGCCCCAGTCGTCCACCTTGACCCGGCCGCTGCGCCGGAAACCCATCGCCTTGTAGAGCCGATTGGCCCTCAGGTTGTCGGCGTGGGTCCAGAGTTGGGCCTGGTCGAAGCCGCGGGCGACGGCGCGCTTGATGGTCTCCTCGACCAGCAGCCGTCCGATGTGCTGGCCCCAGCGGTCGGGGGCGACGCTGAGCAGGGATATGTGGATCAGCCCGGAGACCGGTGGTCCCGAACCGTCCTCGTCGCGCCCCTGGACGCCCATGATGGTGCCGATGATGCCGGAGTTGTGCTCGGACTCCTTGTCCGGGTCCTTGCCCGGCTCCTCGTCGTGCTCCCCGTTGTCGGGCCCACGGCCGGCTTCCCGAACGGACTCCTGGCCGTTCTGGTCGGCCGAGTCGTGAGCCAGCAGGACTAAGGCCTCCGGCGAGGCCATCCGTTCATGGACCGAGGCGATATGAGCCTCCGGCAGGGGCCTGCCGTTGCGTCTGACGACATGTGAGAACGTCCACAGCGCCACTGCGGCGTCAAGATCGGCCGCGGCAGCCTCACGCACTGTCACCGCTTCGTCCATGCCAAGCCCCCTCCCCCGACCGTCGAGTACCGGCGCTCCCCCACCGGATGACTCGTTTTCTACCACGCCCCTGTGACAACCGGGTTCGGCTGTCGGCCATGGGACTGTTGCGACCCTACTCGCGCTCACCCTCCGCGCACAGGACCCCTGGGCTTCTCGCTCCCGCAGGTGGCGGGCAGAACCGCCATCCGTTCAACAGTTGAAGGCAGTTCAACTTATTGACGGTGGGTCATGCCGCATTGAGACTGCCTTACGGATCCGGAGCTCCCACATCGTTGCTCTGAGAGCGCTTCCAGATCGCAGGTTCAACGGGCCCGAGTCGGACGGGCCTCCGGCTCCTGATCAGAAGGTGGTACCAAGCGCTCCCCCACACCGATCTGGCGTTCACTTCACGAACCCAGGTGAAAGGACCCCCATGCGCAGAACCGCCCTTCCGCGCCCACCGCGACCTGCGTCGCGCGGACGCGTAGTCGCCCTGCTCACCGCCGTCCTGCTGACGCTGGCGGCACTGCTCGGCCTGACGGCCACCGCGCTACCGGCCTCGGCCGCGACCGACTACACGCAGAGCGTGACCCAGCTGAACGCGTCCCAGACACAGATCACGTGCATACCCACCACCGCCGCGCTCTACGTCGACGTCCACTACCTGGTCAACGGCGCCAACCAGCAGAACTTCCGGATGGCGAACAGCAACGGCACCTGGACCCAGACCGTCAGCTCGCTGACCGCCGGCAACGTCCTGGAGTACTGGTTCACCTACGAGAAGAACGGGCCGCAGTACGACACCCCCCACTTCACGTACACGCAGACCGGCGGCACCACCGGGACGGTGGCCACGCCGACGTTCAGTCCGGCCGGGGGGACGTTCAGCTCCGCCCAGACCGTGACGCTCGCCGACTCCACCTCCGGCGCCAGCATCCGCTACACCACGGACGGAAGCACCCCCACTGCCTCCTCCACCCTCTACAGCACCCCGCTGAGCATCACCGCGACCACCACCGTCAAGGCCATCGGCATCCTGTCCGGTAGCACCAACTCGGCCGTGGCCAGCGCGACCTACACCATCAGCACCGCGCCCTCCACGGTCGCGACGCCGACGTTCAGTCCGGCCGGGGGGACCTTCAGCTCCGCCCAGACCGTGACGCTCGCCGACTCCACCTCCGGCGCCGGCATCCGCTACACCACGGACGGAAGCACCCCCACTGCCTCCTCCACCCTCTACAGCACCCCGCTGACCGTCAGCGCCACCACCACGGTCAAGGCCATCGGCATCCTGTCCGGCCTGACCAACTCCGCGGTGGCCAGCGCGACCTTCACCATCGGGACCTCGGTGGGCTGCCCCGCGCAGTCGGACACCCCGGACTTCGGTCCGAACGTCCACATCTTCGACCCGACCATGTCCAGCGCCAGCATCCAGGCCACGCTGGACGCCCAGTTCGCGCAGATGAAGGACACCAACACCGCCCAGTTCTCCGAGAACCGGGTGGCCGACCTCTACAAGCCGGGCACCTACTCGGTGGAGGACAACGTCGGCTTCTACACCTCGGTGGCCGGGCTCGGCCAGAACCCGGACGACGTGACCATCAACGGTGACGTCACCGTCGACGCCTTCAACTCCGAGGACGCCGGCAACGCGACGCAGAACTTCTGGCGCTCGGCCGAGAACCTGGCCATCAACCCCTCCAGCGGCACCGACCGCTGGGCCGTGGCCCAGGCCGCGCCGTTCCGCAGGATCGACGTGCACGGCAACCTGGCCCTCTACCCGGCCAGTTACGGCTACGCCAGCGGCGGCTACATCGCCGACACCAAGGTGACCGGGCAGGCGTCCTCGATCTCGCAGCAGCAGTGGTACACCCGGGACAGCAACCTCGGCAGCTGGTCCGGGGGCGTGTGGAACATGGTCTTCTCCGGCGTGAACGGCGCCCCGGCCAACACCTTCCCGAGCCCGCCGGAGACCACTCTGGCCACCACTCCGGTCTCGCGCGACGTGCCGTACCTGTACATCGACAGCACCGGGAAGTACCGGGTCTTCGAGCCCTCGCTGCGGACCAACGCCTCCGGCCCGAGCTGGGCGAGCGGCAGCACCCCCGGCACCTCCGCCCCGATGAGCCAGTTCTACGTGGTGAAGGCCGGCGACACGGCCGCGACCATCAACACCGCGCTGTCCGAGGGCTGCAACCTCTTCGTCACCCCCGGGGTCTACCACCTCAGCCAGACCCTCAACGTCACCAAGGCCAACACGGTCATCCTCGGCATCGGCTACCCGACCTTCGTCCCGGACAACGGGGTCAACGCCATGCAGGTCGCCGATGTGGACGGGGTCAGGCTCAAGGGCCTGCTCTTCGACGCCGGGACGACCAACTCGGCCGCTCTGCTGACGGTCGGCCCGTCCGGCTCCTCCGCGAGCCACGCGGCCAACCCCACCACCATCCAGGACGTGTTCTTCCGGATCGGCGGTGAGGTCGCCGGCAAGGCGACCGCGAGCCTGGTCGTCAACAGCAGCGACACGATCATCGACCACATCTGGGCCTGGCGTGCCGACCACGGCAACGCGGGCACGGTCGGCTGGACCACCAACACGGCCGACAACGGCCTGATCGTCAACGGCAACAACGTCGAGGCGACCGGCCTGTTCGTGGAGCACTACCAGAAGTACGAGGTCACCTGGAACGGCCAGAACGGCAAGACCATCTTCTTCCAGAACGAGATGCCGTACGACGTGCCCAACCAGGCGGCCTGGATCAGTCCGACCGGGGTCAACGGGTACGCCGCCTACAAGGTGGGTGCCAACGTCACCACGCACGAGGCCTGGGGGCTCGGCAGCTACTGCTACTTCAACGTCAATCCGGCGGTGAACGCCTATCACGCGTTCGAGGTGCCCAACACGGCGGGCGTGAAGTTCCACGACGCACTCACCGTCTCGTTGGGCAACGTCGGCACGATCACCCATGTCATCAATGACACGGGTGCCCAGACCGCGACCAACACCACTCCCAGCAACGTCGTCAGCTTCCCGTGAGCTGAGCTGACGTCGGAGCGACCGACAACACCTCCGGCCGGCCCGGTCCCCCGGGCCGGCCGGAGGCCGGTCCAGGACTGCACACCGGGGGCCATGCGCCGGGACAGCAGACGGCCCCTGACCGTTTGTGCTGGTCAGGGGCCGTCCCATTCCCTGGTGGCGGGTATAGGGTTCGAACCTATGTAGGCAGAGCCGGCAGATTTACAGTCTGCTCCCTTTGGCCACTCGGGCAACCCGCCAGGGATCGTCTCGCGGTCTCCCGGTCGACGTCGTAAACAATACCTGATCGACGGGGGTGCTCCGCCACTCGGTTGATCCGGGGAGTCGGCGGCCCGCCGGTACCCGGGGAGGACAACGGGCGGGGTCCGCGGTGGCTAGGCTGGATCGGCAGCTCCACCCATAGGGAGCACGCGCCATCCGTGTCGTAGCACTGTCAAGGAGACTCACTGATCATGGCCGACTCCAGTTTCGACATCGTCTCGAAGGTCGAGCGGCAGGAGGTCGACAACGCGCTCAACCAGGCCGCTCGCGAGCTGACCACCCGTTTCGACTTCAAGAACGTCGGTGCCTCCATCGAGTGGTCCGGCGAGAAGATCGAGATGAAGGCCAACTCCGAGGAGCGCGTGAACGCGATCCTCGACGTCTTCCAGACGAAGCTGGTCAAGCGGGGGATCTCGCTGAAGGCGTTGGACGCGGGGGAGCCGCAGCTCTCCGGCAAGGAGTACAAGATCTTCGCCACCATCGAGGAGGGCATCTCCCAGGAGAACGCCAAGAAGGTCGCCAAGATCATTCGCGATGAGGGCCCCAAGGGCGTGAAGGCCCAGGTCCAGGGGGACGAGCTGCGCGTCAGCTCGAAGAGCCGGGACGACCTCCAGGCCGTGCAGGCCCTGGTCAAGGGCAAGGACCTGGACTTCGCCGTCCAGTTCGTGAACTACCGCTAGACCCGCCCGACCTGCCGGGCCTGCAGGGACGAGCGCGGCTGCTGATGGTCTTTCCGGTCCGGTACGGGCCCGGAGACCGTCGGCAGCCGCGCTCGTGTCATTGCCGGAGGGCCCGGGGTGAGGGCCCGGGCGCCGGTCCACGGCGGACCGTTACTGGTCCGCGATCAAATCCATAAAATTCACATTGGTCCCCTTGAGACCTCTCTCATACTCGGCTCATCAAGCTGTCAGCCCAGCTCCCTAGGTTCCAGAGGCGCACCAAGAGCCCCTCCTTCCCTAGGAATCACATGTTCTTCACCTATCTCAGGCGCGAACTGCGCCGCCGCCGCAAGGCGGCGCTCGTCATCTCCATGGGACTCGCCCTGGGCATCGGCCTGGTTCTCACGGTGACCTCGGTCTCTGCGGGGATGAAGAACGCCCAGTCGACAGTGCTGCACTCGCTCTACGGTCTCGGCACCGACATCACCGTGACCAAGTCCGCTGCGGCCGGGGCCGGCGGCGGTGCGCAGAAGTTCGGGATCCAGCAGTCCGGCTCGGGCAGCAAGAGCAGCAGCGCGGACCGGCTCTCGGTCAACCAGGGCACCGCCACCATGGCGAGCTCCACCGTCACCCAGGTCGCCTCGCAGAGCAATGTGGAGGCCGCCGTCGGCAGCCTGCTGCTGAACGACTTCAAGTTCGACGGCTCCTTCAAGCTGAAGAGCGGCACCTCCAGCACCAGCACCGGGACCGGCCAGGGCGGCGGTCAGCAGGGTGGCGAAGGCGGCGGGCAGGGCGGCACCCCGCCGAGCGGCGCGGCCAACTTCAGCCTGAACACGCTGACCATCATGGGCACCGACACCAGCAACATCACGGTGGGCCCGCTCAGCTCGCTCAAGATCACCTCCGGCGTCAACTTCACCAGCGCCCAGAGCAACTCCCTGGTCGCGGTCGTGGACAGCTCCTACGCCACCCAGAAGAAGCTGAAGGTCGGCAGCACAGTCACCATCAGCGGCAAGGCCTTCAAGGTCATCGGCATCGCCACCGCCTCCAGCGGCACCTCGGCGGCCAACGTCTACATCCCGCTGACCCAGGCGCAGACCCTGGCCGACATGAAGAACAAGGTCACCACGGTCTACGTGAAGGCCAGCAGCTCCCAGCAGATCAGCGCGGTCAAGACCGCCATCACCAAGAACGTCTCCGGCACCACCGTCACCACCGCGTCCGACCTGGCCTCCACGGTCTCCGGTTCGCTGTCCACCGCCGCCAACCTGGTGACCAGCATGGGCAAGTGGCTGTCGCTCGCCGTGCTCGCCGCCGCCTTCCTGATCTCCAGCCTGCTCACCTCCTCGGCCGTCAACCGGCGCGTGCGGGAGTTCGGCACCCTGAAGGCGCTCGGCTGGCGCAGCAAGCGCGTGATCGGGCAGGTCATGGGTGAGGCCCTGGTCAACGGGCTGATCGGTGGCGTTCTGGGAATCGCTCTGGGACTGGCCGGCGCAGCCGCGATCACCGCGTTCTCGCCCACCCTCAGCGCCTCCACCGCGAGTTCCACCGCCAGCCAGGGCGGTCCCGGCGGCGGGGGCGGCCCGGGCCAGGCGGCCAGTGCTGCGGCCAAGGCCATCGAGGTGCACCTGACGGCTCCGGTGACCCTCTCGGCGATCGCCGTCGCGGTGGCCCTCGCGGTCGCCGGCGGTCTGGTGGCCGGCGGCTTCGGCGGCTGGCGCGCCTCCCGGCTGCGCCCGGCCGACGCCCTGCGCCGCGTCGAGTAGTCCCGAAGCCCTTCCGCAATCCTCATAGGAGCACCCATGTACCGCCTCAGCGGCGTCACCAAGCACTACTCCCGGGGCAAGGAAACGGTCCGCGCCCTGGACGGCATCGACCTCGAGATCCCCGACGGCGGCCAGCTGGTCATCCAGGGCCCCACCGGCGGTGGCAAGTCCACCCTGCTGCAGATGCTCGGCGGCCTGGACCGCCCGACCGGCGGCACGGTGGAGCTCGCCGGGCACGACCTGGGCGCGATCGGCGAGGCCAAGCTCACCAAGGTCAGGGCCGAGCTGATCGGCTTCGTGTTCCAGAGCTTCAACCTGATCCCGACCCTCAGCGCACAGGAGAACGTGGAGACTGCGCTGGTCCCGATGGGCATCGCCAAGGAGGAGCGCCGCAAGCGTGCCTTCGCGGCGCTGGAGTCGGTCGGTCTCGGCGAGCGCAGCAACCACGTGCCGAGCGAGCTCTCCGGTGGCCAGCAGCAGCGTGTCGCCATCGCCCGCGCGCTGGTCAAGGAGCCCAAGGTGCTGCTCGCCGACGAGCCCACCGGCAACCTGGACGAGGAGACCCGTGACGAGATCATGGAGCTGCTGCACGGGCTGTGGCGCGAGCGCGGGCTGACCTTCATCATGGTCACCCACGACACCGCCATCGCCGGGCGTGCCCCGCGGCTGGCCACCATCCGGGCCGGCAAGGTCACCGTCTCCGAGAACGCGGACGCCCAGGTCTGGGCGGGCTGAGCGGACAGCTGGGACGGAAGCGGGCCGGGGCCCGGGCGGACGAGACATCCTCGTCGGCCCGGGCCCCGGCCGTGTACCGCCGGTGGCTGCCGGGGGGCCGGCCGGGCCCCGGGTTCTGCCGGGGGTCGGCCAGGGGATCGGCCAGGAGTCGGCCGGGCGCTCTCAGCGGGCCGCGAAGGGCTGGTCCGAGGGGACGATCTCGCGGCCCAGCGGCATCAGTGAGATCGGGATGAGCTTGAGGTTCGCCCAGGCGAAGGGGAGGCCGACGATGGTGACCGCCAGCGCGATGCTGGTGGCCAGATGGCCCAGCGCCAGCCACCAGCCGGCGAAGATCAGCCAGATGACGTTGCCGACGCAGGATGCCCCTCCGGCGTCCGCACGCTCCCGGGTGGTGCGGCCGAACGGCCAGAGGACGTAGCCGGCGATGCGGAAGCTGGCGATGCCGAAGGGGATGGTGATGATGAGGATGCAGCAGATGATCCCGGCGATGGCATAGCCGATGGCCATCCACAGTCCGCAGAGGACCAGCCAGACGACGTTGAGCAGGAACCTGAGCACATCCATCTGCGGCAGCCTTCCGTCTTCCGTGCGAACGGCTCCCCCGGCCGATCCGGGGCCCGAAAAAATTCTGACACGCTTTCGAGAAGGACGCTGATCGGCTGTCAGCGGATGCGACGGCGTCCGGCCATCTCCTCCAGCCGGGCGATGCGCTCGGCCATGGGCGGGTGGGTGGAGAACAGGCGGGCTCCTGCCTCGCCGGGGCGGAACGGGTTGGCGATCATCATATGACTGGCCGTCTGGAGCTGGGGCTCGGGCGGCAGCGGGAGCCTCCTGGTGCCCTGGTCGAGCTTTCGCAGGGCATCGGCCAGGGCCAGCGGGTCACCGGTCAGCTGGGCTCCGGAGGCGTCCGCCTGGTACTCCCTGGAGCGGCTGACCGCGAGTTGGATCAGGCCGGCGGCGATCGGCCCGAGGATCATCAGCAGCAGCAGGCCCACCAGCCCCGGGCCGTCGTCGTCGTCGCTGCGGCCCATCGGGATCAGCCAGGCGAAGTTGACGGTGAACATCACCACCGAGGCCAGCGCCCCGGCCACCGAGGAGATCAGGATGTCGCGGTTGTAGACATGGGACAGCTCGTGCCCGAGGACGCCGCGAAGTTCGCGCTCGTCCAGGATGCCCAGGATGCCCTGGGTGCAGCAGACTGCGGCATTGCGCGGGTTGCGGCCGGTGGCGAACGCGTTGGGGGCCTCGGTCGGGGAGATGTACAGGCGGGGCATCGGCTGGCGGGCCGAGGTGGAGAGCTCGCGCACGATCCGGTAGAGCCAGGGGGCCTCGATCTCGCTGACCGGGCGCGCCCGCATCGCCCGCAGCGCCAGCTTGTCGCTGTTCCAGTAGGCGAAGCCATTGGTCGCCAGGGCCACGACCAACGCGACCAGCAGCCCGGTACGCCCCCAGAAACTGCCGATCAGGACGATCAGCGCGGAGAGGCCGACCAGGAGTACGGCGGTTCTCAGACCGTTGTGCCGGCGGTGCACGGGTGCCCTCCAGGACGTGCGATGAGGGGCGTCTGCTGTCTGCTGCCCTTGAGTCCGTTCGTCCGGTTCAACGGCTGGGACGGACGCCCTGGTTCCCTTGTGCCCTGCTGGGCGGGGCTGTGCAACCCGGGCGGACCGGCCCGGTCAGCCGAAGAGGGATCCGCTGGTGATCTGGAGCACGAGTTGGGGCGCGAGTGAGAGCACCATTCCGGTGGCCGCCGCGAGCCCGAGGCAGAGGGCCAGCGGAACCGGGATCCGAAGGGTCGCGGCTGAGGTCGACGGGGCGGGCTGGAAGAGCTTGGCGGTCCAGGAGAGGTAGTAGTACAGCGCGACGACCACGTTCACGGCCATGATCACGGCGAGCCAGCCGAGGCCACCGTCGACGGCAGCGCGGAACACCACCACCTTGCCGAACAGGCCGATCACACCGGGCGGCAGTCCGGCGAGGGAGAGCAGGAAGAAGGCCATGGCGATCGCCGCCGCAGGGCGGGCGGCGAACAGGCCCCGGTAGTCGTCGATCCGGCGGGACACCAGGGCGACGACGGCGAAGGCCCCCAGGTTGACCACGCCGTAGATCATCGCGTAGGCGACCGTCGCCCCCAGCGGATCACGGGCCTCGGCACTGCCGTATCCCGCTGCGGCGATCGGAACCAGCAGATAGCCCGCCTGGGCGACGGAGGACCAGGCGAGCAGGCGGACGGCGCTGTGCGCGGTGTCCGAACGCTGGCGCAGGGCGGCTGCGTTGCCCAATGTCATCGTGAGTGCGGCCAGAACCGCAAGCGCCAGGCCCCAGGTTCGCCCGTAGGGGTGAAAACCCACCACAGCGACTAGCGCCAGGCCGGAAAGCCCGGCAGCCTTGCTGACCACCGAGAGGTACGCGGCCACTGCCACGGGGGCACCGGTGTAGGTGTCGGGAACCCAGAAGTGGAACGGGACCGCGGCCGTCTTGAAGGCGAAGCCGACCAGCGTCAGGACCGCGCCCACCAGGGCCAGGGTCTTCAGCTGGGGCTGGACATGGGGCAGTGCGGCGGCGATACGGGTGAGATGCAGACTGCCGGTCGCGGCGTAGACGAAACTGACGCCGAGCAGCATGACCGCCGTGGCCGTGACCGAGGACAGGAAGAACTTGAGGGCGGCCTCCCCGCCCCTGCCGTCACGGCGCAGACCGACCAGGGCGAACGCGGGCAGCGAGGCGACTTCGAGGGCGACCACCAGGGTCGCCAGATCACGTGAGGCCGGCAGCAGGGCTGCTCCCGCCGCCGAGCTGAGCAGCAGGAACCAGTACTCACCGGGCGGGAGGGCGCTCTCCTTCACGGTGTGGATCGACAGCAGCGCGGTCAGCAGGGCACCGGCGAGCACCAGCAGTTGCAGTACCAGGGTGAAGTGGTCGGCGACGTAGGAGCAGGCGCTGCCGCCGGTGGCGGCGGTGGCGCCGGTGGAGCTGCCGAGGCAGAAGGTGGCGCGGGTGCCGTCGCGCAGCGGGATCAGCGAGAGCAGGGCCAGTGCCAGTCCTGCCACCGAGATCCAGCCCAGCAGCGGCTTGTGCCGTGCGGGCAGGAAAAGTTCGGCGACCAGGACGCCGAGGGCGACGGCGGCGGTGATCGACGGAGGGGCGACGGTCTGCCAGTCGATCGACTGGATCAGGGAGCCGGCCATGGGTGTGGCGAGAGCGGTCATGGCTCAGCTGCCTCCGAGGAGTGCCTTGACGGCGGGGTTGCTGAGGCCGAGGAGCACGGCCGGCCAGAGCCCGGCGACGAGGGTGAGGACGACGAGAGGGGTCCAGGCGGCGGCTTCGTAGGCCTGGACGTCCAGGAGCTGGAGTGCCGGCCCGGTCGAGGACGGCGGGTCAGCCGGCGTGGACGGGTCGCCCATGCAGACCCGGCGGACGACGGCGAGCAGGTACGCGGCGGTGAGCAGGGTGCCGAGCCCGGCCAGGGCCATGAAGACCAGGTAGGTGGGCCGGGAGAGGTCCGCGGCCGGATGGAAGGAGCCGAACATGGCGAGAAGTTCACCCCAGAAACCGGCCAGTCCGGGCAGACCGAGGCTGGCGACGGCGGCGAAGGCAAGGAGCCCGCCCAGGCGCGGGGCGCGACCGTACAGAGCGGCGCCGGTGCCGCCGGCGGAGTCGGTGAGCCGGTCGAGGTCGACGGTGCCGTAGCGGTCCTTCACCGCTCCGACCAGGAAGAAGAGCAGGCCGGTGACCAGACCGTGGGCGATGTTGGCGAACAGGGCGCCGTTCACTCCGGTGGGGGTGAGCGTGGCGATGCCGAGCAGGACGAAACCCATGTGCCCGACGGAGGAGTAGGCGATGAGTCGCTTGAGATCGCCCTTGGCCCCGGGGCGGACCAGGGCCAGGCAGGCGAGGGAACCGTAGAGGATGCCCACCACGGCGAAGGCGGCCAGATAGGGCGCGAGGGTGGCCATCCCGTCGGGGGCCGAGGGCAGCAGCACCCGGACGAAGCCGTAGGTCCCCATCTTGAGGAGGACCCCGGCGAGCAGGACCGAGCCGGTGGTGGGGGCAGCCGTGTGGGCGTCGGGCAGCCAGCTGTGGAACGGCCACATCGGGGCCTTGACGGCGAGGCCGAGTCCGACGGCGAGGACGACGAGGATCTGCGTGGTGTGCGAGAGGCCCCGGCCGTGCCGCTGCGCGAGTGCGGTCATGTCGAAGGTGCCGGCGTGCAGGCCGAGCAGCAGGAAGCCCAGCAGCATGATCGCCGAGCCGAGCAGGGTGTAGAGGATGAAGCGGGCCGCGGCCGGACCGCGGTTCTCGCCGCCCCAGCGGGCGATGAGGAAGTACATCGGGATAAGCACGACCTCGAAGGCCAGGAAGAAGAGCAGCAGGTCCAGGACGGCGAAGGTGCCGACCATCCCGGTTTCGAGGAGCAGCAGCAGGCCGGTGTAGGCGCGCGGACTGGGGGTTCCCGGACCGTCGGGCAGCCTGCGCAGGGAGTAGACCGCACACAGGAAGGTGAGCAGCGTGGTCAGCAGCAGCAGCGGCAACGAGATGCCGTCGACGCCCAGGTGGAGTCGGACACCCAGGGCCGGAATCCAGGAGACGTCAGTGGTGGCCTGCATCCTGGCGGGGTGCCCGCGGTCGAATCCGGCCGCCAGCGCGACGGCCAGCAGCAGGGTGGCGCCGGTGACGGCGGCCCCGAAGCGCAGCGCGCGGCGTCCTGCGGCGTGCTGGTCCGTGCCGAAGAGGCCGGGCACCAGGGTGATCGCCGCGCCGAGCAGCGGCAGCAGGAGCAGGGCGATGAGGACGGCGTTCACCGGGAGGCCTCCGTGAGAGCGCAGGCAGAGGGTCGGCGGCGGGTCGTACGGGTTGCCGCAGAGCTGTTCACTGGACCACCGCCACCAGCACGGCGAGGACCACGGCGCCGGCGAGCAGGGCGCTCAGATAGGTCTGGGCGTTGCCGTTCTGGGCGCGGCGGACGGCGGCCCCGAGCAGCCTCGGTGCACCCCCCGCTCCGGCGACATAGGTCTCGATCACGTCGCGGTCCAGGAAGCGCACCAGCTGCGCGGCCGCGAGCACGGGGCGCACGAAGACGGCGGCATAGAGGCGGTCGAGGCCGAAGCCGTTGGCTGCGGGGCCCAGCAGCGGACCCAGGAGCAGTCGGGCCGGGTCCGGGGCGTGGCCGGTCGAGGCGGCAGCGGCGGCGCTGTCGGCGTCCGCGAGGGCCTGGGTGAAGGTACGGCCGGGGACGGTGGCGAGGTCGGCGGTGATCTCACGCGGTTCGGCGGCCGTGCCCTCCGGGCGGGTGGACTCGTCGAGCTCGTGGGCCGCAAGGGTCGGGGACGCGGTCGCGGCATCCAGGACCAGGGCGGTTGCCCGGCGCCATGCGGTGTACGAGACCAGGACTCCGGCCAGGGCGACACAGGTGCCGAGGATCGCGGTGCTGCCGGAGGGGGTGAGCGAGATGCCGTCGAGGAAGGAGGGCAGCCAGGTGGTGTGCAGTCCGGCGAGGCCTAGGGCGACGGCGGGAACGGCGAGGAGCCACAACGGCCAGCGCATCGCATGGGGCTCGGCGGTGCCCGCAGCGGCGCCGGGCTGCGCCGGGTCGGCCTGCGTGGTGCCGGCCGGGACCGGGGTGGCGGAGCGGAAGGCGACGAGCCAGAGCCGGGTGGCGTACATGGCGGTGAGCAGGCCGGTGAGCAGACCTGCGACCAGGACGATCCAACCGACGGAGGTGGGCACCGCGGTGGCGGGACCGAGACCTCCGGTGAGGGCCTCGCCGTGGGCCGCGTGCTCAGCGGCGGTGAGGACCGACTCCTTGCTGAAGAATCCGGAGAAGGGAGGGATGCCGGCCAGCGCGAGCAGACCGATCGTCATGGTCCAGTAGGCGTCGGGCACGCGACGGCGCAGGTCGGGCATGCGGGACATGGCGGTCAGCGAGTTGGTGTGCGCCGCGTGGATCACGACACCGGCGGCCAGGAAGAGCAGGGCCTTGAAGGCGCCGTGGGTGAGCAGGTGGAACACGGCGGCGTCGCGGTCGCCGGTGGCAAGGGCTCCGGCCATGTAGCCCAGCTGGCCGACGGTGGAGTAGGCGAGCACCCGCTTGATGTCGTCCTGGGCCAGGGCGCAGAGAGCGGAGCCCACCATGGTGACCGCCGCCATCACGGCGATGACGACCAGAGCAGCCGAGGACAGCAGGAACACCGGGAGCAGCCGGGCCACCAGATAGATGCCGGCGGCGACCATGGTCGCCGCATGGATCAGCGCCGACACCGGGGTCGGGCCCGCCATCGCATCCGGGAGCCAGGTGTGCAGCGGGAACTGTGCGGACTTCCCGGCGACACCGCAGAGCAGCAGCAGCGCGATCAGGGTGGGGTGGTGCAGCTGCCCGGTCGTGGCCGCACCGAGGACACCGCTGATCCGGAACGTTCCGGCATCGGCGGCGAGCGCGAAGATGCCGAACAGGAAGGGGATGTCACCGAGCTTGGTGACCAGGAACGCCTTGATGGAGGCGGAGCGGGCGTCGCCCCGCTCCCAGTGGTGGCCGACCAGGAAGTAGGAGCAGATGCCCATCACCTCCCAGCCGACCAGCAGGACGATCAGATCGCCGGAGTACAGCACCAGGAACATCGCGGCGGTGAACAGCGACACCAGCGCCGCATAGGAGGAGTAGCGCGGGTCGTCGCGCAGATAGGAGGTGGAGTAGATCTGCACGCAGCCGGCGACGACGCCGACCAGGACGGCCAGCAGGGTCGAGAAGCCGTCCAGGTGCACGGCGAGGTCGATGGGGATGCTGCCGGTGGGGGTGAGCCTGGTGGCGGCATCGAGGTGGCGGCCGGTGCCCAGGTCGCAGGCCACCGCGACGGCCAGGGCTGCGGAGGCGATGGTGGGCAGCACGGCGAGCGGACGGACCAGCCCGGGCGCGCGGCGTCCGGCCGCGAGTCCGGCGAGGGCGCCGAGGAAGGGGAGCAGTGGGACGAGCACTGCCAGCGTCAGGGTCATGCGGGGTCGGCCTTCCCCCGGGCGGAGCCCGTCAGTGATGCGGTGTCAGGATCGGCGGCGAGGTCGGGGGCAGGGGCGGGGTCTGCGTCGGCGGGAAGGGCCTGGTCGGCGGGCCGGTCCGCGAGCTCGCGGAGGCGGTCGATGTCGGCGGTGCCCTGGGTGCGGAACACCATGAGGACGATGGCCAGGCCGAGGCCGATCTCGGCGGCGGCGATGGTGATGGTGAAGAGGGTGAGCGCCTGGCCGGCGTGCAGGGTGTCCCGCAGCCAGACGTCGAAGGCCACCAGGTTGAGGTTGACGGCGTTGAGCATCAGCTCGACGGACATCAGCACCAGCACGGAGTTTCGCCGGGCCAGCACACCGTAGAGGCCGACGCAGAACAGCAGTGCGGCCAGTACCGCGGGATAGGCGAGGTGCACCGGGGATCAGCCCTCCTCTCGGTGGCGGCGGGAGAGCACGATGGCGCCGACCAGGGCGGCAAGCAGTAGCACGGAGAGGGCCTCGAAGGGCAGCACCCAGTAGCGGAACAGCACCTCGCCGTTGGCCCCGGTGCTTCCACCGCCGGAGGACAGGTCCATCCAGGTGCTGCGGAAGGCGTCGACGACCAGGGTCACCAGGGTCGCCGCTGCGACCACCGCGACGCCGAGGGCGACCCAGCGGTTTCCGGAGTCAGCGTCCGGTGAACGGCCTATGGGGGCCTTGGTCAGCATCAGTCCGAAGAGCACCAGGACCACGACCGAGCCCAGGTAGATCAGGACCTGGACCCAGGCGATGAACTCGGCGGTGAGCAGCAGGTACTCGATGGCCAGGCCGCCGAGGGCGACCACCAGCCAGAGCGCGGCATGCACCAGCCGGCTGGTGGTGACGGTGAGGACGGCGGCGCCCAGGACGGCGAGCCCGACCAGCACGAAGACGATCTCGACGCCGGTGGGCGTCAGGAAGGAGTGGCCTTGGGAGCTCAGCGAGGCGGCCAGGACGGCGGTCACGGAGTGGGCTCCTCTCCGGGCGGCGTGGCTGCGGCGGCCGCCTCGGCGGCGGCGAGCTTGTCGGCGGCCTTGCGGGCAGCGGCGATCTCCTTGGGCTCCTCGGCGGAGGGGTCCAGCGCGGGCGGCGGGGGAACGGTCCACATCCACTCGCGGAGCTTCTCCCGCTCATGGGTGAGCTCGTGGATGTCCGTCTCCGCGTACTCGAACTCCGGGGACCAGAACAGCGCGTCGAAAGGACAGACCTCGATGCAGATACCGCAGTACATGCAGAGCGAGAAGTCGATGGCGAAGCGGTCCAGGACGTTGCGGGTGCGGGCCCTGGCATTGGGGTCGACCGCGGGCAGCGTCTCCTTGTGGGAGTCGATGTAGATGCACCAGTCCGGACACTCGCGGGCGCAGAGCATGCAGACCGTGCAGTTCTCCTCGAGCAGCGCGATGACGCCCCGGGAGCGCGGCGGCAACTCGGGCTGCGCGTCGGGGTACTGGTGGGTGACGCTGCGTCGGGTCATCGTCCGCAGGGTGACGGCCAGGCCCTTGGCCAGGCCGCGGCCGGGGAAGCCGCCGGAGCTGCCGGAGCCCGCGGACCCACCGTGCTGGTGCGTGTGGTCGGCTCGGCCGGAGTGGTCGGCGGAGCCGGAGGGGAGGGGCGGCACTAGGAGATCACCACCTTGACGATGCCGGTGAGGGCGAGCTGGGCGAGGGCGAGCGGGATCAGGACGATCCAGGCGAAGCGCATCAGCTGGTCCTCGCGCAGCCGCGGATAGGTGACCCGCAGCCAGATCACGACGAAAGCGAGGGCGAATGTCTTCAGCAGGGTCCACAGCCAGCCGAGGTCCGCCGAGAGCGGGCCGTGCCAGCCGCCCAGGAACAGGACGGCGGTCAGCGCGCAGAGCACCAGGATTCCGGCGTACTCGGAGAGCAGGAACAACGCGAAACGCAGACCGGTGTACTCGGTGTAGGCGCCGAAGATGATCTCCGAGTCGGCCACCGGCATGTCGAACGGCGGCCGTTGGAGTTCGGCCAGGCCCGCGGTGAAGAAGACGAAGCCACCGACGATCTGCCAGGGCACCCACCACCAGTGGAACGCCCCGAGGATGCCGGTGAGCGACACGCTGCCGGCCGCCATGGCCACCGACGCGGCGGCGAGCAGCATCGGCAGCTCGTAGGCCAGCAGCTGCGCGGCGCTGCGGATGCCGCCGAGCAGAGAGAACTTGTTGGCGGAGGCCCAGCCTGCCATCAACGAGCCGAGCACCCCGACGCCCATGACGGCCAGGACGAAGAACAGACCGGCGTCCAGCGCCTGTCCGACGAAGCCGCCGGGGCCGACCGGGATGGCGATCAGGACCAGGAGGTACGGCAACAGCGCGACGGCGGGCGCCAGCTGGAAGACCCGCCGGTCGGCCCCGGCCGGGACGATGTCCTCCTTCTGAGCGAACTTCACACCGTCGGCGACCAACTGGGCCCACCCGTGGAAGCCACCTGCGTACATGGGTCCGAGCCGGCCCTGCATATGGGCCATGACCTTGTGCTCGGTCTGCCCGATGACCAGCGGGAAGGTCAGGAACACGACCAGGACGGCGAGACAGCGCAGCAGCGCTTCGAGCGCGGTGATCATGCGTCGTCTCCCGTCGTACCGTCAGTGCCTGTCCTGCCGTCAGTGCCTGTCGTGCCGTCAGTTCCGCCGGAGGGCGCCGTCGGGGGCTCCTGCGGCGGCGGTACCGACTGCCACGGCGCGTCCGGGGTCGGGGCGGCGGCCGGGGCCTGGCTGGTGGAGCCGTCACCGACGCTGCGGTTGCGGCGCGGGCGGTCGGCGCGGACCGGTCGGTCGCCCGGAGCGACAGCGGCTGCTGCGGCGGGATCGGCAGCAGCAGCCCGGGGGCCGCGGGCCGCACCGCGGGCCGGTCGCTCGGCGACGGGCGGGAGGGTTCCGGCGAGCGGGCCCCACTCGTTGGGGTCGGGCACGCCCGGCGGAAGCATCCGCCGTCGGGCGGCCGGGGCGCCCTCGCCGTGGCCGTGGTCGCTCTCCCCGGGTTCCTTGGCCCCCGGCCAGGCCTTGGCGACCCTGGCCGCCAGCACGAACTCCTTGCGGAGCGGGTGGCCTTCGAAGCCGTCGGGAAGAAGGAGGGTAACCGGATGGGGATGGCCGGTGAAGTCGATGCCGAACATCTCGTGGGTCTCCCGCTCGTGCCAGTCGGCGCCCGCGAAGACGTCGGTGGCGGTCGGGAGGGCGGCCGCAGCCCTGGGGATGCGGGTGCGGAGCAGCAGATGGCGCAGCGGGGCGGCCGATCCGTTGCCCACGGCGGCGAGGTGGGCGACGACGGAGAAGCCGTCGGCCAGTTCGTCGACGGCGCTGAGCCAGTCGAAGTAGGACAGGCCGAGGGAGTCCCGGGCGGTGGTCAGCGCCTCGATCCAGTGCTCGGCCGGGACGTCGACGGTGAGCAGGGCGAACGCCTCGGTGGCGGTGGCCCACGGACCGAGGGCAGCCGCAGTCGCCGCTCCGGGGTCCGGCGCGGCGGGCGGAGTGGGCTCAGCCGGCTCGGCAGGCAGGGCGGGCTCAGCGGGAGGGGTGGGCTCAGCGGGAGGGGTGGGCTCAGCAGGAGGAGTGGGATCGGTCACCGGGCCGGGCCCTCCTCGACACCGGTGGGTCCGGGCCCGGCCACCAGGGGCCGCTTCAGGGCCGCGGCCGGCACGGGAGTGACCGGGTACTGGTCCGGGAGGGACTCGTGCGCGATCTTCTCCTGCAGTTTGAGGATGCCCTGGAGCAGCGCCTCCGGACGGGGCGGGCAGCCGGGTACGTACACGTCCACCGGGATGATCTGGTCGACGCCCTTGGTGACGGAGTAGGAGTCCCAGTAGGGACCGCCGGAGTTGGAGCAGGCGCCGAAGGAGATGACGTACTTGGGTTCGGGCATCTGCTCGTAGAGGCGCTTGATCGCCGGGGCCATCTTGTCGGTCACGGTGCCGGAGACGATCATGAGGTCCGCCTGGCGCGGACCGGGCGCGAAGGGGATGACGCCCAGTCGGATGAAGTCGTGCTTGGCCATGGAGGCGGCGATGAACTCGATGGCGCAGCAGGCCAGGCCGAAGTTGAAGCACCACAGGCTGTAGCGGCGGCCCCAGTTGAGGACCACCTTCACCGGGTCCGGCGCCAGCCGGGCCAGCGGGCCGAGACGGCGCGGCTCGACGGCGCCACCGGGTGCGGCCGGGTCGGGGATGCCCAGCGGAACCGGGCCGCCCGTCGCGGCCGGGCCGCCGAGCGGATCCTGTCCGTGCGCGTGTGCGTGCGCATGCCCGTGCGAGTGGGGAGCGGGGGTCACGTCCATTCCAGGACGCCCTTCTTCCAGGCGTAGAGCAGTCCGACGGCGAGGAAGCCGATGAAGACGAACATCTCGATCAGCGTGCCCGCACCGTACCCGGGCGCGGCGAAGACCGTGGCCCAGGGGAACAGGTAGATCGCATCCACCGCGAAGATCACATAGAGGAAGGCGTAGACGTAGTAGCGGATCTGGGTCTGCGCCCAGCCCTCCCCCACCGGGTCCACGCCGCACTCGTACGCGAGCAGCTTCTCCTGCGTCGGCGCATAGGGGCGCAGCAACTGGTTGGCCCCGAACGCCGAGGCCACGAACAGCACTCCGATCACAGCCAGCAGGCCGACCACGGCATAGGCGTGGAAGTACCCCGGTTTCGGGGCGGCGACGACAGCCGCGACTGCTTCCATGCTCGGTTCGTCCTCCGGTCCCGCCTGGCGGCAGCGATGTCTTTACACATCCATGACGTTCTTACTGCACGGGAGTCTAGGTCCACCGACCGGGGGTCCGTGCACGGCGCCCAGCGGGAACGCGGCGAAGGTGGGGTTATCCCCCCTACCACCATGCCGACCTGCCCCATCGTCATCGGACCGGCGCGACGGCAGGCTGGATCCCGAAGCAAGACGCCCCTGCGGCGGCCGGTTGTGACCGAGGATGGACCCATGCGAGACGACGACACCTGGACGGACTCCTTTCGGGACCCCGTCAGAGCTCCGAAGGAAACGCCGGCGCGGCGGCGTGAGCGTCCGGCGTTCAACAGCGGGATGTGGCGTGAGGTCGCCTTCCTGCTGGTGAACTTTCCGCTGTCGCTGGTGGGCTTCGTGCTCACCGTGGTCGGACTCTCGCTGGGCGCCGGGCTGATGGTCACCATCATCGGCCTCTGGGTCCTCGCCGGAGCCCTCTTCGCGATCCGCGGCTACGGCTCCGTGGAGCGCGGGCTGGTGCGTTCGCTGCTGGACGAGGACATCGCCGAACCGCTGCCGGTCGGCACGGGCCGCAGCGGCGGCGGCGCCTGGCGCCGCTTCTTCGACGTGTTCTCGGACGGCCTCGCCTGGCGGACCGCGCTCTACCTCTTCATCAAGCTGCCCTGGGGCATCTTCACCTTCACCGTCACCCTGGTCTCGCTGATCGTGCTGTGGCCGGTGCTGCCGTGGATCGCCCGCGGACTGTCCACCGTCGACCGGGCCCTCGCCTCCTCGCTGCTCGCCCCCGCCGACCTGACCCAGCGGGTCAAGGAGCTGGAGCAGGACCGCGGCACCGTGGTCGACACCGCCGCCGCCGACCTGCGCCGGATCGAGCGCGATCTGCACGACGGGGCCCAGGCCCGGCTGGTGGCCCTGGCGATGGACCTCGGCCTGGCCAAGGAGAAGCTGTCGGAGGACCCGGAGGCGGCCGCGAAGATGGTCGGCGACGCCCACGGCGAGGTGAAGCTGGTCCTGCAGGAACTGCGCGACCTGGCCCGGGGCATCCACCCGGCGGTGCTGACGGACCGCGGTCTGGACGCCGCGCTGTCCTCGGTCGCGACCCGCTGCACGGTACCGGGCGGAGTACGGGTCAACGCGGACCTGCCGGGCGGCTCCGACCGCGAGTCGCGTCCGGACTCGGCGGTGGAGGGCATCGCCTACTTCACCGTCAGCGAGCTGCTCACCAATATCTCCAAGCACGCCGGAGCCCGCACCGCCACCGTCGACGCCTGGCGCTCCGCCGACCACCTGATGCTCCAGGTGCGCGACGACGGCAAGGGCGGCGCCACGGAGGAGCCGGGCGGCGGCCTGGCCGGCCTGGCCGAGCGGATCCGCGCGGTGGACGGCGTCTTCGTCGTCGACAGCCCGGTCGGCGGACCGACCGTGGTGACGGTGGAACTGCCCTGGCGGACCAAGAACCGCAACTGACCCGGCTGTCCGGGTTTCTGATGGATTGACGGCCGGAACCGGAGTCCGGCCGGAATCCGTCCGGACAAGATTGAGCAACACCTGTCACACCGGTGCCCGGGTCTCACTACAGTTCCTCGACCGTTCCCACGCGAACATACAGACGAGGACGAGAACCACGATGAGCACCCCTCCCTCCTACGGCTCCCAGCCCGGCCCCGCCGGCGGCCAGTACCCAGGGCAGGCCGCCAACCCGTACGCCGGGAACCCGGCTCAGCAGCCCAACCCCTATGCGGCGGCCCCGGCCGGGGCCCAGCCGCAGGCGTACCCGGCCCCGCCGTACGGCCAGCCCCAACCCCAGCCCCAGCCCGGCCAGCAGCCGTACCCCGGTCA
Source organism: Streptacidiphilus jeojiensis (assembly GCF_042510965.1). NCBI lineage: Bacteria > Bacillati > Actinomycetota > Actinomycetes > Kitasatosporales > Streptomycetaceae > Streptacidiphilus > Streptacidiphilus jeojiensis. The sequence continues at coordinate 333,531 of NZ_JBEUKS010000002.1, read as the reverse complement.
GCAGCAGCCGTACCAGGACCAGCAGCCCTACCCCAACCAGCAGCAGCCGTATCCCGGGCAGCAGCCGTATCCCGGCCAGCAGCCGTTCCCCGGCCAGCAGCCGCAGCAGCCCCAGCAGGCCGGCTGGCAGGTCCCGCCGCCGTCCAAGCCCTCCAAGGCGTCCCGGTTCAGCAGGAAGCTGGCGATACGCCTCGGTGTCCTGGTGGTCCTCGGCGTCATCGCCTTCGCCTGGTCCCAGTTCAACGGTGATCCCAGCACCGCAAAGGTCGGCGACTGCGTGCAGAACAAGGGCACCGACGCCAACCCGGACGTCCACGTGATCGGCTGCAGCGACCCCAAGGCCCTGTACAAGGTGCTGAAGACCGCCAGTGGCAGCAACGACTCCATCTGCGACAACGTCACCGGCACCGTGGTCGCCTACACCGAGAGCGGCAGCGACAACCTGACCCTCTGCCTGGGCAACAACAAGCCGACCGGCTGAGCGGCTGAGCTGCCGCCCCGCCCGGAAGCCCCCCAGGGGGCGGCCCGGGTGGGGTTATCCCCACCCCAAGACGGCCAGGAGCCCCAGCGCGCCGGGGCCCGAGTCCCGGCAGGCTTGAAGGTACACAGCAAGGACAGGGACTTGGCGGGCACGGCCGACAGGGGAGTGTGGACAGGATGAGCAGCACAGCCAGGATGACGGGCGACGGCCGCAGTTATGACTACGACTACGACGCCGATGGCTTCTCCCGCGGTCGCGACCGCGACGACGAGCGCGGAGGCCGGAGCCGGAACCCGCAGGCCGGCCCCGGCTTCCTCGCCGCACCGTTCTCCGGCCGCACCTGGCGGGAGAGCCTGCACCTGGTGGTCAACCTCCCGGTGGCCGTCCTCACCTTCAGCTACGCCGTGATCATGTTCGCCGCCGGAACCAGTCTGGTGGTGACCTTCCTGGGCATGCCGATCCTGGCCGCGCTGATCGTCGGCTGCCGCGGCTTCGCCGCGATGGAGCGGGCCAGGGCCCGGGGGCTGCTGCGGCTGGACGTACCGGCCCCGGCACCGCTGCGACCGGCCCGGCCCGGGCTGATGGCCTGGATCGGGGCGGCGTTGAAGAGCGGCGCGGGCTGGCGCTCGGTGCTCTACAGCGTGCTGATGCTGCCGTTCTCGGTGCTCTCCTTCTCGCTCACGGTGACGCTGTGGGTGGCCGGCATCGGCTACGGCAGCTACCCGCTGTGGCAGTGGGTGTTCCCGCACTACGTGAACGTGCCGGGGCTGCAGCTCTACAGCAACAACGGCCACACCGTGTACCTGAGCAGCGTCCCGCAGATCGCCGGGGTGTGCGCCGCCGGCCTGCTGGTGCTGTTCATCACCCCGTGGGTGGTCCGTGGACTGGCCAACACCCAGCGGGCGATGGCCCGAGGACTGCTCAAGTAGCTCGAATCAGCAGGCCAGCAAGTCATCAGGTCACCTGGTCGCCACCGTACGGGTGTCGCGTCCGGAACGGAGCACCGTTCCGGGCACGGCACCCGTCAGCTTGTCGTCCCGGACCGTCTCCACCCCGTTGACCCGGACGCTCACCACGCCCTCCGCCCGCGAGTCCAGCCGGGGGCTGTTCCCCGGCAGGTCGTGGACCAGGGTGGCGGGCCCGGCGTCGATCCGCTCGGGGTCGAACAGCACCAGGTCGGCGTGGTTGCCGACAGCGACGGTGCCGCGGTCCCGCAGTCCGAACAGCCCGGCCGGGTCGGCGGTCAGCATCCGCACCGCCTGCTCCACCGGGACCAGCTTGCGCCGCCGCAGGCAGTCGCCGAGGAAGCGGGTGGTGTACGGGGCGCCGCACATCCGGTCCAGATGGGCGCCGGCGTCCGAGCCGCCGAGCATCACGTCCGGGTGCTGCCAGGTGTCGCGCCGCAGCTCCCAACTGCCCGGGTCGTTGTCGGTGGGCATCGGCCACAGCACGGTGCGCAGCTGGTCCGCCGAGCAGATCTCGACCAGCGTGGCGAAGGGGTCCTGGCTGCGTTCGGCGGCGATGTCGCGGACAACCCGCCCGCTGAGGCCGTCGTTGGCGGCGGAGTAGGTGTCGCCGATGACGTACCGTCCGAAGTCGGCCAGCCGCCGGAACACCCCGGCCTCGGGGCTGTTGGCGCGGCGCAGCATCTCGGTCCGGACGGCCGGGTCGGCGAGCCTGGCTATCCGCTCCGGGACCGGCAGGCCGAGGATCTCGCCCCAGCCGGGGATCAGGTTGAGCGCGCAGAAGGTGCCCAGGCTCATGTTCATCGGCGTCAGGATGGGCATGGTCAGCGCGATGATCCGGCCCCCGGCCGCCCTGGCCCTGGACGAGGCCAGCAGCTGCCTCGGCACCCGCTCCGGGACGGCGGCGTCGATGGTGAGGACGTTCCAGTTGAGCGGGCGTCCCGCCGCCGCGGACATGTCGACGAAGAGCGCGATCTCGTCGTCGCTGAACTGGTCCAGGCAGCCGGCCACGATGGCCTCGATCTGGGTGCCCTCGTACTCCCCCACCGCCCGGCTGAGCGCCAGCAGTTCCTCGCGCCCGGCGTGCCGGGAGGCGACCGGCCTGCCGTCGCCGTCCGAGTGGGTGGAGGACTGGGTGGTGGACAGGCCCCAAGCACCCTCGGCCATGGAGCGGCGCAGCAGCTGGACCATGGCCTCCAGCTGCTCCGCTGTCGGCTGCCCGCCGATCGCGTCCGGCCCCATGACGTGGCGCCGCAGCGCGCAGTGGCCGACCATGAAGCCCGCGTTGACGGCGGTGTGGCCGTCCAGCGCCGCCAGGTACTCGCCGAAGGAGGCCCAGCCCCAGGGCACCCCCTCCTCCAGCGCCGCCAGCGACATGCCCTCGACCCGGCACATCATCCGCCGGGTGTAGTCGGCGTCCTCGGGTCGGGCCGGGTTGAGCGGGGCCAGGGTGAAGCCGCAGTTGCCGCCGGCGACGGTGGTGACGCCGTGGCCCAGCGAGGGCGTGGCGTACGGGTCCCAGAACAGCTGGGCGTCGTAGTGAGTGTGCGGGTCGACGAAGCCGGGGCAGAGGATAAGCCCGGTGGCGTCCTCCACCGACACCGCAGATCCCGACGCTCCGGCCGAACCCGAACCCGAACCCGAACCGGAACCCGAGCCAGCTACCTCGATGCTGACGATCCGTCCGCCGCTGATGCCGACGTCGGCGGTACGGGAGGGCGCGCCGGTGCCGTCCACCAGCGTGGCGCCTTGGATGAGGTGGTCGAGCATGGTGGTCCCTCCTGGGATAACCGATAACCGATAGCCGTGAATGGCGGGGCGGGTACGGGGTGGCAGGCCGCCGCTCCCCCGTACCCGCCCGGTTCTGCACCGCCGGTCGGCAGCGCGCTCAGGGGCGCGCGGCCTGGCGGAAGCGGGTGGTGCGGTGCACCGGATCGGTGTCGATCTTCGGGATGACGTTCTCGCCGATCAGCCTGATGGTGGCGGCGGTGGCCTCCGGCGGGATGCCGATCGGCAGGCCGAACACCAGCTGGTCGGCGCCGGCCGACTCCCAGCGCTTGCACTGTGCGAGCACCTCGTCCGGATCGCCGCAGATCAGCAGTTCCTCGTCGATCAGCAGGTCGATGAGCTCCTCGGTGTACTCCGGGATCAGCTCCGGCCAGACCGGGATGCCCTCGATCCTCGGGAAGGTGTCGTGGTAGCGGAACAGCAGCGACTGCAGGTAGTTGAGTCCGCCGTGCACGGCGATCCGGCGGGCCTCCCTGCCGGTCTCGGCGCAGATCGCGGTCGAGGTCACCATCACGTTGTCGTTGACGAAGGCGCCGATCGGCTCGGCGTCCCTGATCGCGTTCTTGTAGGACTCGACCACCCACTCCATGTCCGAGACCTTCTGCACGCTGAACCCCAGCACGCCCAGCCCCTTGCGGGCCGCCATCTCGTAGGAGGAGGGGCTGCCCGCCGCGTACCACATGGCCGGGTGCGCGGGTCCGAACGGTTTGGGCAGCACCTTGCGGGGCGGCAGCGACCAGTGCTTGCCCTGGAAGCCCTGGTACTCGTCCTGGAGCCACATCTTGGGGAACTCGCCGACGGTCTCCTCCCAGATCTCCTTGGTGCCGTCCATGTCCGTGAGTTCGGGCATGAAGCCGAGGATCTCGTGGCTGCCGGCGCCGCGGCCGGTGCCGAACTCGAAGCGGTTGCCGCTGAGGTGGTCCAGCATGGCGACCCGCTCGGCGACCTTGACCGGGTGGTTCACCTTGGCCAGCGGGTTGAAGATGCCGGAGCCGAGGTGGATCCGTGAGGTGGCGTGGGTGAGGTAGCCGATGGCCACGTCATTGGCGGACAGGTGGGAGTACTCCTCCAGGAAGTGGTGCTCGGTGAGCCAGGCGTACTTGAAGCCGGCCCGGTCCGCCTGGACGACGTAGTCCATCTCCTCCATCAGGGCGTGGTGCTCGGCCAGCGGGTCGGCCAGGGAGCGACTCCTGGGCACGTAGCCCTGGATGAAGATGCCGAACTCCATCGGTTCACCGTCCTGTCCATGAATCTGACGGTCCATCAGATACAGCCGACTCTTCCAGCGGGAGCTGAAGCAGTCAAGACACGACGACCCGTCAGTCGATCGACACCCCGGCCAGCCAGCCGCCGTCGACGATGACCGGCTGCCCGGTGATGTAGGAGGAGTCCTCCGAGGTCAGGAAGAGCGCCAGCTTGGCGATCTCGTCGGCCCGGCCGATCCGGCCCAGCGGGATCACCCGGCCGTAGAGCTCGGCCGTGGCCGCCGCTATCGCGGCCCCGTCCTCGGCGCTCATCATCGGCTCCCCGCTGTCGCCGACGAAGACATTGGCCGGGTTGGCCATCGGGGTGTCCACCGAGCCGGGGCAGATGGCGTTCACCCGGATCCCCTTGGGCGCCAGCTCCAGTGCGGCCACCCTGGTCATGCTGAGGATGGCGCCCTTGGTGGCGGCGTAGGAGGTGAGCATGGCCATCCCGGCCTGCGCGGTGTAGGAGGCGGTGTTGACGATGGTGCCGCCGCCGGCGGCCTCGATCAGCGGGGCCGCCGCCCGCATCCCCAGGAAGCAGCCGACCTGGTTCACCCGGACCACCGTCAGGAACTCCTGCAGCGGCGTGCTGACCAGTTCGTTGAGCCGCAGGATGCCGGCGTTGTTGACCAGCCCGTCCAGCCGTCCGTACGCGTCGGTGCAGGCCTGCACCGCCTCCGCCCAGTCGTCCTCGCTGCTGACGTCCAGGTGCTGGTAGCGCACCCGGTCGTCGCCGAACGTCTGGGTCAGCTCCTTGGCCAGCGCCTCGCCGAGGTCGTCCAGCACGTCGGCGACCACGACCCTGGCCCCCTCGGCGGCGAACAGACGGGCCTCCTGCTCGCCCTGGCCCCGGGCAGCCCCGGTGATCAGGACGGTACGGCCTTCAAGTCTGGGCATGCACAGCTCCTCTTCCCGTTCCCACATCTGCATCTGACGTTGTCTCGCACGTGTGCACGCACCACCCCGGACGACGCCGGCTCAGACCAGCGGGACGACCTCGACCGCGATCCGCTCCAGCTGCTCCAGGTACTCGGCCGCGCTGCGGCTGCGCGGGCGCAACTGCAGATGGGTGGCGCCCAGGGCGGTGTACGCCCGGAGCGTCTCGGCCAGCTGCTCTGGCTTGCCGCTGACCGAGCGCCGTCCGATCTCCCAGTCGGGCTCGCCGACGAACAGCGCGGGCGGGATGACATTGACTGCGAACGGACCGCTGCGCCCGGCCTGCTCCCGGGTGGTGCGGATCAGCTCCAGCTGCGCGGGCAGGGCCGCAGGCGCGTCCCCCTGCGACAGCCAGCCCTCCCCCAGCAGCGCCGCCCGGCGCACCGCGCGCGGCGAGGAGCCGCCGACCCACAGCGGCGGACGCGGGCGCTGCACCGGACGGGGGCTGACGGCCAGTCCGGCGAACGGGAAGCGCGGCCCCGGGTGCGTCGGGTACTCCTCCCGCAGGGCGACGTCCAGGGCGGCCAGGGTCTCGTCCAGGATGGCGCCGCGCTGGTGGAAGTCCACGCCCAGCGCCTCGAACTCCTCGGGGACGTGCCCCGCGCCGACGCCCAGCACCAGCCGGCCGCCGCTGAGCAGGTCCAGGGTGGCGTACTGCTTGGCCGACAGCAGCGGGTGCCGCAGCGGCAGCACCGCCACATGCGACATCAGCCTGGTCCGGGTGGTGATCCCGGCCAGCCAGCCCAGCGTGGAGACCGGGTCGTACCAGGTGGCGCCCATCGGGCCGGCCAGCCGCTCCGGGATGGCGACGTGGTCGCAGACCGCGACGTAGTCGAAGCCCAGCCGGTCGGCGGCCTGGGCGGCCTGCGCCAGCTCGGCCGGACCGGCCTGCGTCTCCCACGGCTCGCAGTAGATGGTGCTCTGCGACTGGACCGGCAGCTGGATGCCGAAGACGGCGGTGTCAGACACCGGTGGCCCCCTTCCACAGCCCCTCCGGGGTCAGGTCCAGCAGCCGGATGGCGTTGCCGCGCACCAACTGCTCCACCACATCGGCCTCCAGATGGCCCATCTGCGACTCGGCGACCTCGCGGCTCTTCGGCCAGGTCGAGTCCGAGTGCGGGTAGTCGGTCTCGTAGAGGACGTTGGCGGCGCCGATCGCGTCCAGGTTCCTGACGCCGTGCGGGTCGTCGAAGAAGCAGCCGTAGATGTGCTCGGCGAACAGCTCGCTGGGCCGGGTCAGCACCTTGTCGGCGACACCACCCCAGGCCGCGTTCTCCTCCCAGACCACGTCGGCGCGGGCCAGGATGTAGGGGATCCAGCCGATCTGGCCCTCGGCGTACATGATGTTCAGCCCGGGGAAGCGGTCGAACTTGCCGCTCATCAGCCAGTCCACCATCGAGAAGCAGCAGTTGGCGAAGGTGATGGTGGAGCCGACGGCCGGGGGCGCGTCGGCCGAAGTGGACGGCATCCGGGAGGAGGAGCCGATGTGCATGGCGATGACCGTGCCGGTCTCCTCGCAGGCCCGCAGGAACGGGTCCCAGGCGTCGGTGTGGATGCTGGGCAGCCCCAGGTGCGGGGGTATCTCGCTGAAGCAGACCGCCCGCACGCCCCGGGCCGCGTTGCGGCGGACCTCCGCGGCCGCCAGCTCGGCGTCCCACAGCGGCACGATCGCCAGCGGGATCATCCGTCCCTGCGCGGCCGGCCCGCACCACTCCTCGACCATCCAGTCGTTGTAGGCGCGGATGCACAGCAGGCCCAGTTCGTGGTCCTTGGCCTCAGTGAAGGTCTGGCCGCAGAAGCGCGGGAAGGTCGGGAAGCAGAGCGCCGACTGGACGTGGTTGACGTCCATGTCCTCCAGCCGCTCGGGTATCGAGAACGATCCGGGGCGCATCTGCTGATAGGTGATCGCCTCCAGCCGGACCTCCTCCCTGGGGTAGCCGACGGCGGTGTCCAGGCGGGTCAGCGGGCGGCGCAGGTCCTCGTAGACCCACCAGTCCGCGATGGTGCCCTCGGTGCCGGGCTCCCCCATCCTCGGGGCGAACCGGCCACCGACGAAGGTCATCTCGGCGAGCGGGGCACGGACGATCCGGGGACCGGTCTCGCGGTACTTGGCGGGCAGGCGGTCCTGCCAGACGTCGGGCGGCTCGACGGTGTGGTCGTCCACCGAAATGATCCAGGGGAAGCTCTCCATGACGGCCAGGCTAGCGCCGATCTGACGATCCGTCAGGAGTCGTGCACGCCGCAGATCGGAGCCGGGCGGAACGGCCGGACCGGACCGCCGGACGGGACGTGGAAGCGCCCCGCTGCTCCGCAGTGCAGCGGGACGCTTCCCCGCCCCGCGCAGACAGGCAGCACATACGCGGGGCGGCGGGGCGGGAGGGTTCAGGAGGCGGCGAGGGTGCCCAGCGTGACGTTGGCGGTCCGGGTCGCACCGTCGCGCAGGTAGGTCACCTGGACCTGCAGGCCCGGCTGCAGGCCGGCCAGCACCTCGCTCAGCTCGTTGGAGCTCACGATGGTGGTGCCGCCCAGCTTGGTGATCACGTCCCCGGCCTGGATGCCGCCCTTGGCCGCCGGGCCGCCGCTGGTCACCGAGACCACCCCGGCGCCGGTCTCGGTGTCGCCGCCGCTGGTCAGCACGGTGCGTGAGGTGATGCCCAGGGCGGCCCGGCCGGAGTTGGTGACCTTGCCGTCCTTGATCATCTGGTCGGCCAGGCTGACCACCGCGGACGCCGGGATGGCGAAGCCGATCCCCGGTGCCTGGGCGCCGCTGTCGGTGCCGGAGGTCGCGGCCAGGGTGTTGATGCCCACCACCTGGTCGGCCAGGTTGACCAGCGCGCCGCCGCTGTTCCCGGGGTTGATCGCCGCCGAGGTCTGCACCATGTTGGGGATGGTCACCCCGGGCGAGTCCGCGGTCGCGGGCTCGGACACGGTGCGCCCCACGGCCGAGACGATGCCCTGGGTGACGCTGCTCTCCAGGCCGAGCGGATTGCCCATGGCCAGCACGATCTGGCCGACCTCGACCTTGCTGGTGTCCGCGAAGACCGCCGGCCTGATGTCGGACGGCGGGTTGGTCAGCTTGATCACGGCCAGGTCGCTGGTCGGGTAGGAGTAGACCAGGGTGGCGTCCAGGGTGGCCGAGCTGTCGGCGAGGGTGACCTTGAAGCTCCGGCCGCTGCCGATGACATGGGCGTTGGTGACGATGTCGCCGGTCTTGTCGTAGACGATGCCGGAGCCCAGGCTCTCACCCGCGGTGATCTGGACCACGGACGGGAGCACTGCCTTGACGGTGTTCTGATAGTCCGTCTGCAGGTCGTTGCCGGCGCCGGAGGCGGCAGCGGTCGCGGTGGAGGAGCCGCCGCTGTTCCAGCCGTTGGAGGCGTCCGACGAGGATCCGCTGCTGCAGCCGGCCACGGCCGCGAGCACGAGTCCGACCGTGAGCACCAGGCACGGCTTGCGGAGCGGAAGCGAGCGGGAGGTGCCGGAGCCTGCGCTCTCCATGGGTGCGACCTTCCTGTCGGGCGGCCCGTCAAGCAGGGCTACCTTGGGAGATTTGCACCTATTGTCCCTTTTGTTCTACAAGAGAACGGGAGGCGCGCCGCCCCGCCGCACGCAGAAAACCCCGGTACGGACGGAGGGGATCCGCCCGTACCGGGGGTGGGGGTGCGCAGGGCCAGCGGACCGCGGTCCTACAGGCCGAGCGACTTGGCGATCACGAGCTTCATGACCTCGCTGGTACCGCCGTAGATGCGGAACACCCGGTTGTCCGTGTAGAGGCGGGCGATCGGGTACTCCAGGATGTAGCCGTAGCCGCCGTGCAGCTGCAGGCAGCGGTCGACCACCCGGGAGCAGACCTCGGTGGTGAACAGCTTGGCCTTGGCCACGTCCGAGGCGGTCAGGTCGCCGGTCTCGAACTGCTCCAGGGCGCGGTCCACCACGGCCTGGGCGGCGTCGACCTCGGCCTCGCAGGCGGCGATCTCGAACTTGGTGTTCTGGAACTCGGACACCGACTGGCCGAAGACCTTGCGGTCCTTGGTGTAGGACACGGCCAGGTCCACCGCGGCGCGGGCGGCGGCGTAGGCGCCGACGGCGATGGCCAGCCGCTCCTGGACCAGGTTGTGGGCCAGGTAGAAGAAGCCCTTGCCCTCCTCGCCCAGCAGGTTCTCGACCGGGACCTTGACGTCGACGAAGGACAGCTCGGCGGTGTCGGAGGTGCGCAGGCCGATCTTGTCCAGCTTGCGGCCGACGGTGTAGCCCTCGCTGGTGGTGTCGACGCAGAGGATGGAGAGGCCGGTGCGGCGGTTCTCCGGGGTGGCCGGCGAGGTGCGGGCGACCACCAGCATCAGGTCGGCCTGCACGCCGCCGGTGATGAAGGTCTTGGCGCCGTTGAGGACGTAGTGCTTGCCGTCCTCGGAGAGCTTGGCGTTGGTGGTCATCCCGGCCAGGTCGGAGCCGGTGCCGGGCTCGGTCATGGCGATGGCGGTCATCATCTCGCCGGAGACGAACTTGGGCAGCCAGCGCTTCTTCTGCTCGTCGCTGCCGTACTCCATCAGGTACGGCAGGCAGAGGCCGGTGTGCACCCCGGAGCCGCCGAAGCTGACGCCGGCGCGGGCGCACTCCTCGGTGACGATCGCCTGGTACTTGAAGCCGTGCATGCCGGCGCCGCCGAACTCCTCCGGCACCTCGATGCCGAAGACGCCCAGCTCGCCGAGCTTCAGGTAGAAGTCCTTGGGGGCACGCCCGGCCTGCTCCCACTCGGGGTAGACCGGCACGACCTCCTTGGCGATGAAGTCGCGGATGGTGTCCCGGAACGCCTCGTGGTCCTCGGTGAATACGGTGCGGCGCACGATGGCGCTCCTCTCCTGAGCTCTGCTGAGCGTCCAAGCCGTCACTGGTCGAACGAACGTTAAGTTAATCGCCAGTAGCCTGTTCTGTCCAGGGTGCCCGGGTGTGACGTGAGCCGTGTCCGACGGGCCGTCCGGCGGACGGGCAGAACGGTCGATAGGTCAGGTCGCCAGGTCAGTACGACGGCCCGGAAGCGGTTCGGAAGCAGGAACGCCGCTGCCCCCGCGACCGGGTGGTCGCGGGGGCAGCGGCGGTGTCGGACCGGCCGGCGGCTACTGGGTGAAGTAGCCGGTGACGTCGGCAACCAGGTCGACGGTGCCGGCCAGGTTGTAGAAGTCCACCACGCCGTTGTGCACCGGGACCACCACCAGGTTGGGGATGGTCTGCCCGGTGGTGAAGTTCAGGTTCGAGGCCTTCGGCAGCGAGCTGCCGTCCGGGTAGACCGTGACCACGCCGCCCGCACTGGAGTTGACCGCGGTGACGTTCATGACCACCGCGGTGACCCCGGTCGACGGAAGCCCGTTCACCCCGGCGACCTTGAGCTTCACGACCCCCTGTGCCCCCACCTTCGCCACCGGGACGCCGCCGGTGCCGTTGCGGGTGTCCATCGCCCGGACCGGTCCCGCGGTGACGTAGGAGGAGCCGGACCCCTGGGTGAAGTAGCCGGTGACGTCCGCGACCAGGTCGACGCTGCCGGCGTTGACCGAGAAGTCCACCTTCCCGTCCACCACCGGGACGATCGCCAGGTTCGGCATCACCGCGCCCAGCGGGACGTTCAGGTTGGAGGCCAGTGGCTGCTTCTGACCGTCCGGGTAGACCGTGATCACCGCACCGTCATGGGTCGGCTTCACCGCCGTGACGTTCATGACCACCGCGGTCACCCCGGTCGAGGGAAGCCCGTTGGCACCGGCGATGGTCAGCACCCGCGGCGTACCGGCCACCACCGGGGCCTTGGCACCGCCCGTGGTGGTCCTGGTGTCCAGGAAGCGGGTCGGCCCGGCGCTGGTGAAGGTCGATCCGCCGGTCGCCGTGGTCGAGTAGTACCCGGTCACGTCGGCCACCAGGTCCACGCTGCCGGAGTTGACCGAGAAGTCCACCTTCCCGTCCACCACCGGGACGATCGCCAGGTTCGGCATCACCGCACCGGCGGGAACGTTCAGGTTCGACGCCAGCGGCTGCGGTCGGCCGTCCGGGTAGACCGTGATCACCGCGCCGTTGTGGGTCGGCTTCACCGCCGTGACGTTCATGACCACCGCGGTCACCCCGCTGGACGGGATCCCGTTGACGCCCGCGACCGTCAGCACCCGCGGCTTACCCGCCACGACCGGCGCCTTGGCGCCACCGGTGGTGGTCCTGGTGTCCATGAACCGGGTCGGCGTGACCGGGACGAAGGCGCCCTTCGGCGGCGCCGTCGCCTGGATCACGTTGACGTCGGCGGCCTTCACATAGGCGATCCGGTGGTTGAAGCGGATCGGGTAGTACTTGGTCTGCGAGATGATCTCGGTGTTCGCCGTCGGTGCGGGGCAGGTCGAGCTGAAGGTGTTGGTGTCGGCGTAGTAGTCACCGGCGACGGCGGCGTCCGCGGTGTAGGCCTGGGAGTTCGAGATGGTGTACGCCAGCGGGGCAACGACCTGGTTGGGGCACTTGGCCGGATCCGCCAGGAAGGACACGCTCGCCGGGTAGTCGGACGCCTCGGGGTAGTAGCGGCCGTACACCGGAACCGTGCCTGACTTCGGAACGATCACGGTCTGACCCGGGTGGGTGTTGGCGACGGCGTTGATGCCGTTGGGGTTGTAGAACCAGGCCTTCTGGCCGCCGTACCAGATCGCGGTCCAGTCACCGTTGACGGCGGCGACGACGAAGGTCTGGCCGTAGACGGCCTTGTCACTGACGTCGGCGATCTCAGTGGTTCCGCTGGCCATGCCGGCAGTGGTCAGGACCGCGTCGTTGATCAGGCCGGAACTGGTCGAGGCGTCCTTGTAGAGGTAGACGAAGTTGGCCGCGTGCGCGGGGCAGGCGTCGCTGCCGCCCCCACCGGTGGTGTCGCAACCCGTTAGCGCCGGGGCGCCGGCGGTGCTGTAGGCCGGGGCGATGGTGACCGTGCCACCCGCGACCAGAGTGCCGCTGCCCTGCGGGGTCGCGCCCAGCAGACTGAGGAAGTAGCTCCAGTCGAAGTACGCCCCCGGGTCCCAGTGCTGGGATCCCACGGTGCTGGTCAGCGCGTAGGCGGCGTCGTCGTGGCCGAGGATGTGGTCCCGGTCCAGCGGGATGTTGTACAGCGCCGCGACGTAGCTCACCAGGGCCGCGTCGGTCAGGTACTGCGGCTGGGCTATCCAGGTGCCCGCGGTGTTGTTGGCTGCGCTACCGCCCCCCGCGAAGCCGACGTTCTCGATGCCCACCGAGTGCAGGTTGATCGACTTGTTGGCCGCGTGGATGGCGGCCGACTCCAGCGGCACCATCTGGGTCACCGCGCCGGTGGCGTCGACAATGTAGTGCGCGCTGGTTCCGTCACTCGCGTTCTGGAACTCGCTGATCGCACTGGAGGCCGATGCTCCCTCGGTCGTGTGCAGCACGATCGTGGTGATGCCGTTGCCGTCGGTGGGACGGTTGCCCGCGTAGTAGTTGTTGGCGTTCGCCGGCACGAAGGTGCAGGTCACCGTCTTCGGGCACTCGGGCGTAGTGGTCGCGGAGGTCCCCACGGCCGCGGCCCGGAGGCTCAGCCCGCTGATGGCCTGGGTCGCAGTCGATGTGGTGGGCACAGTGACGGTCGGGCTGGCGGCCAGGGTCACCGTCTGGTTGTCCGTGGTGGTGCGTGAGGCCCCGCTGTGGATGGTCAGGAAGACCTGGTCGGCGAAGCCGGTCGCGGCCTTCTGGTCGGTGGCCTGTGAGTAGGCCGCAACCGCACCGAACCAGTCGGCCGGGTCGCTGGACGGCGTGTGCTTCAGCTTGGTCTGGTACGAGACCAGCAGCGCCGCCGCACCGCGGATGCTCTGCTTGCTGTCACTGCGCAGCACCGAGGCAGGCTGCTTGATCAGGCCGGCGGCGGTGTCCAGCGTGTGCAGCGCCGGGGCCTTGCTCGCCGATCTGTCGTTCACCAGCGCCATCAGCGCGGCGTTCGGGGTGCGCGGCTTGCTGCCGTCACCGGCCTCGTCGTCCTCGGCCGCCCCCTCGGCGGCCGTGAGCGGGGCCGCGGTCGACTCGGTGACCTGGGTCAGCCCCATCACGTTGTAGTTGCCGGTGGTGCTCGGCTGTCCCTGGTGCGACTCCCACTGGGTCTCCTGGTACGAGACCGCCAGCAGGATGCTCTCCGGGACCTTGAACTCAGCGGCCGCAGCCGCGAACTCGTCCTGCAGTGTGCTCTTGCCCGATGTTGCCAGGGCGACCGTCGACGCGTCCGCCCCCGTCCCGGAGCTGGACTTCGTGGGGGCGGCTTCCGCCACCGCTCCGACCACCAGCGCTGCTGCCGCCAGTGCGACGCCGACACCGGCGCCTATGCGAGATTTCTTCCGACTGTGCCTTGCTGCCACCGCAGTGCCCCTGCCCTGATTCCGAGTAGCGAGGCAGTAACGACATAGCGGACTGCCCCCAATGCGCGTGTCTCGTGCGTCCGCGCGTGCTGCCGCGTACGACTGAAGTCAAATCCCCCGGCGATAGAACACATGCCAAATGATGGTTGAGGCTAGCAGTCACGGGGCTGTCGATGACCATTGGGGCCCCTGTTCCACACCTGTTCGTGCAACGATGTGTCCATGGCTGAGAAGACCCGCAGCGAGCACTCCGAATCCCTCTCCCCGACCGGTCCCCAGCAGGTGATCGAGTACGGCGACTACCGCGCGGTGCTCACCGTCGTGGGTGCGGGCCTGAGAGGACTCAGCCACCGGGGACGTCCGCTGGTCGTGAAGTACCCGTCCGACCAGATGCCGCCCGGCGGCGCGGGGCAGTTGCTGGTGCCGTGGCCCAATCGGGTGAGGGACGGGAAGTACTCCTTCGACGGCCGGGACCAGCAGCTCGACATCAGCGAGCCGGCCACCCACAACGCCAGCCACGGCTTCGTCCGCTGGCTGCCCTGGCGGGTGATGGCCGAGGACGCCGCCTCGGTCCGCTTCGGCCTGCGGCTGTACCCGATGCACGGCTACCCGCACATCCTGGAACTGACGGCCAGTTACACCCTGGGCGAGGACGGCCTGAGCGTCGAGGTCGCGGCCCGCAACGTCGGTCCGACCGCCGCCCCGTACGGCATCGGCGCGCACCCTTACCTGACCCTGGGCCGGGGCCCCGGCAGCCTGGACGAGGCCGTGCTGGAGCTGCCGGCCGACACCTGGATCCCGGTCGACGAGCGGATGATCCCCACCGGTCGCGAGGCCGTCGAGGGCACCGAGTACGACTTCCGCAAGGCCAGGGCGATCGGCACCACCCCGCTGGACACCGCCTTCACCGGCCTGCACCGCGACCGGGACGGTCGCGCCACGGTCCGGCTGACCAGTGCGGACGGCGGGCGCGGGGTGGAGCTCTGGGTCGGCGAGGAGATCGGCTGGCTGCAGGTGTACTCCGCCGACACCCTGGCCGGGCCCTACCGGCGCGCGGGCGTCGCGGTGGAGCCGATGAGCTGCCCTCCGAACGCCTTCGCCACCGGGGAGGACGTGGTCCGCCTTGAGCCCGGCGCCCGGGTCGCCCACCACTGGGGCATCCGGGCCCTCTGAGTGGGCGGACAGCACCTCCCTCCAGCGCCGTGGAGCCGTAGAGTTGGCCGAAGAGGGGGTGCGCAGATGCGCGGGTTGCAGGGGTGGAATTCGGCGGGGCCGCAGACCGCCGAGGAGATGATCGCCGAGGCACGCAAGGCGTTCTTCGTGATGTTCGGCTTCATGGTGGTGATCTGGGTCCTGCAGATCGTCAACTGGACCGACAACTACCAGCTCGACCGCGAGTTCATGGTGATCCCGCAACGGGTGGACCGACTCGGGGAGATCTTCACCGCGCCGTTCCTGCACTTCAGTTGGCAGCACATCGAGGGCAACTCGGGACCGCTGTTCGTCTTCGGCTTCCTCGCCGCGTACCGCGGCGTGGTCCGCTTCCTCTGGCTGACCCTGCTGGTGGCGGTCACCAGCGGGCTCGCCGTCTGGGTCTTCCAGAGCACCAACACCGGCAGCGTCGGCGCCAGCGGGCTGATCTTCGGCTACTTCGGCTACGTGGTGCTGCGCGGGATCTTCGACCGGCGGCTGATAGACACCCTGATCGGGGTGGTCATGGCCGCATCCTTCGCCTATCTTGTGACGATCGCACTGCCCGGCACCCCCGGCGTGAGCTGGCTGGCGCACCTGGGCGGACTGGTCGGCGGCGTGATCGGAGCCTGGCTGCTGCGGGACCGGCGGCCCCGGATCGCGACTGGCGCGGAACCTGTCCCCGGTTCGGGGACAGGTTCGGGTTCAGGTAAGACGATCGTCCCGACACAGGGGGCGAATCCGGCTCTCGAAGGCAGCCGCAGCGACCTGCACAAGGAGCTGGGGGATCTGGGGCTTCTCTAGCCTCGCCCACTCTGCCCGGCAAAATGCCTGGTCAAACGGACTGATCGGTTCCTGTGACCTAACTGGCAGGCAAAGCACAGCATTGCCACAGGTTGACCTCATGCGTTTCTCATTTGAGGCATGCAGCCTTTCGCCATGACGACGACGCCCCCTACCCCCGAAGTGGCCTCCACCGACCTTCGTCGACCTGATGGAAGCCCCGTCCGAGTCCTCGTCGTCGACGACGAGGCCCCGCTCGCTGATCTGCTGTCCATGGCCCTGCGCTACGAGGGCTGGCAGACGGCCACCGCCGGCGACGGCGCCGAGGCGCTGCGCGCGGCCCGCGAGTTCCGTCCGGACGCGGTGGTCCTCGACGTGATGCTGCCCGACCTCAGCGGCCTGGAGGTCATGCGCCGGCTGCGCGCCGACCAGCACGACGTGCCGGTGCTCTTCCTCACCGCCAAGGACGCGGTCGAGGACCGGATCGCCGGGCTCACCGCGGGTGGCGACGACTACGTCACCAAGCCGTTCAGTCTCGAGGAGGTCGTGGCCCGCCTGCGCGGACTGCTCCGCAGGAGCGGCGCGGCCGCGGCGCGGGCGGAGTCGGTGCTGGTCGTCGGCGACCTCACCCTGGACGAGGACAGCCGTGAGGTCTTCCGCGGCGACGACTCCATCCGGCTCACCGCCACCGAGTTCGAGCTGCTGCGGTTCCTGATGCGGAACCCCCGGCGGGTGCTGAGCAAGCCTCAGATCCTGGACCGGGTCTGGTCCTACGACTTCGGCGGTCAGGGCAATGTCGTCGAGCTCTACATCTCCTACCTGCGCCGCAAGATAGACGCGGGACGCGCGCCGATGATCCACACGATGCGCGGCGCGGGGTACGTGCTGAAGCCGGCCGACGCGGGGGCACCGGTCCGATGAAGCGAAGCCGGGTCCGAAGCTGGTCCACATGGTCCCTGCGGACCCGGCTGCTGGTGACCACCACGCTGATGCTGGCAGTGGTCAGCGGAGTGATCGCACTGGTCACCACACTGGCGGTCAAGGCGGACCTGCATGCTGCGGCGGAGGATCGACTTCAGCAGATGATCACCCGGTCCCAACCCTTCTGGGACGGCGGAGGCGGGGGAGGAGCAGCCGGAGCGGGTCGCCTTCCCCTGGGCGGCGGGCAAAAGCTGACAGCCCTGGACTTCCTGGTCAACAGCCTGCCGGAAGGGTCCGTCGGCGCCCTGGTGAACAAGAGCGGAGCGGTACAGGCGGGGACACCCACGGTAAGCGCCGACAACGACAACGGTCCCCAGGTCAAGACCACGACGCTGACCACCGCACAGACGGAGGCACTCGCTGCTGCCGCAGGCAGTAGCAGCAACGTCACGGTCAACCTCCCCGGCCTGGGCGACTTCCTGGTGACGTCTCAAGTCAATCCCCAGACCCAGGACACACGCGTCATCGGAGTACCACTCAGTAGCTACGAGACCACGATCAATGAGCTCATCGGTGTGGAGGCAACCGTCACCCTGGCCGGGTTGATCATTGCCGGCTTCCTCTCGTTTGCGCTGATCAGGATCTCGCTCCGTCCCCTCGACCGCGTCGCGGCCACTGCCGCACGGATCTCTCGGGTGCAGTTGGACCGGGGCGAGGTCGGCGAGTTGACCCGGGTCTCGGAGGCGGACACCGACACTCGGACCGAGGCCGGGCAGGTCGGCGACTCGCTGAACCGACTTATCGACCACGTCGCGAACGCGCTGTCCGCCCGCCACGCGAGTGAGACGCGGGTGCGGCAGTTCGTTGCCGACGCCAGTCACGAGTTGCGGACGCCGTTGGCGTCCATCGCCGGCTACGCCGAACTCACCCGGCGCGGACGCGAAGCCGTGCCGCCGGACACGGCCTACGCGCTGAGCCGGGTGGAGTCCGAGGCCGCCCGGATGACCCGTCTGGTCGAAGACCTCCTCCTGCTGGCGCGCCTCGACGCCGGACGCCCGCTGGAGCGCGAGCCACTGGACCTCGCGCCGCTGGTGATGGACGCCGTCCGGGACGCCCACGCGGCCAGCCCCGACCACAACTGGCAGGTCCAACTCCCGGACGACCCGGTGATGGTGGACGGCGACGGACACCGCCTGCACCAGGTCCTGGTCAACCTCCTCGCCAACGCGGGCAAGCACACCCCGGCCGGAACAAGGGTGACCGCCGCTGTCGTGCTCTCCCCCGACGGCGTCGGCTGCGAGCTGCGGATCATCGACGACGGCCCCGGCATCCCGCCCGCGCTGCTCCCCTCCGTGTTCGAGCGCTTCGCCCGCGGCGACAGCTCCCGTTCCCGCGCGGCCGGAAGCACCGGCCTCGGCCTGGCCATCGTCGCCGCCGTCACCGCCTCCCACGGCGGCACCGTCGGCGTCCGCAGCAGGCCGGGGAGCACCGTCTTCACGGTCCGGCTGCCGCTCTCCGCCGAGCCCGCCAAGGACCTGGACCTGCTCGTCAACTGACAGACCGTTCACAGCATCGGCACACGGCGACAACAGGGCATCCGGAGACATTGGTGCTATGTCGTCCACCACCGCCGCCCAGCCCGTCGTGCTGGAACAGCAGTCCCCCGCCGGGGACCCCCGCTGGGTCCGCCCCGCCTTCATCGGTCTGCTCCTGGTCACCGCCGTGCTCTACCTGTGGGATCTCAGTGCTTCCGGCTGGGCCAACCAGTTCTACTCGGCCGCCGTGCAGGCCGGCAGCAAGAGCTGGGAGGCCATGTTCTACGGCTCCTCCGACGCGGCGAACTTCATCACCGTGGACAAGCCCCCCGCCTCGCTCTGGGTCATGGACGTCTCGGCCCGGATCTTCGGCGTCAACTCCTGGTCGATCCTGGCACCGCAGGCCCTGGAGGGGGTCGCCACCGTCGCCGTCGTCTACGCGGCCGTACGGCGGCGCTTCTCGGCCCAGGCCGGACTGATCGCCGGCGCGGTGCTGGCGCTCACCCCGGTGGCCGCGCTGATGTTCCGCTTCAACAACCCCGACGCGCTGCTCGCCCTGCTGCTCACCCTGGCCGGCTACGCGGTGCTGCGGGCGCAGGAGCAGGCGCAGACCCGCTGGCTGGTGCTGGCCGGGGCCTGCGTCGGCCTGGCCTTCCTCACCAAGACCCTGCAGGCGTTCCTGATCCTCCCCGCGCTCGGCGCCACCTATCTGGCGTTCGCGCCGACCGGGATGTGGCGCAGGATCAGGCAGGTGCTGGTGGCCCTGGTGGTCATGGTCGTCAGCGGGGGCTGGTGGGTGGCCGTCGTCCAGCTCACCCCGGCCGCGTACCGGCCCTACATCGGCGGAAGCCAGCACAACAGCTTCCTCGAACTGACCTTCGGCTACAACGGGTTCGGACGCCTGGACGGCTCCGAGACCGGCAGTGTCGGCGGTGGCGGCGGTGGGGCCGGCGGCTCGACCGGCATGTGGGGCAGCACCGGGCTCACCCGGCTCTTCGGCTCCGACATGGGCGGCCAGATCGCCTGGCTGCTCCCGGCGGCGCTGCTGCTGCTGGTCGCCGGGCTGTGGCTGACCTGGCGGCTGCCCCGGGTGGACAGCCGGCGCGCGGCCTTCGTGCTGTGGGGGCTCGCCCTGGTCGCGACCTTCCTGACGTTCAGCCTGATGAAGGGCATCTTCCACCCGTACTACAACGTCGCGCTGGCCCCGTACACCGCAATCCTGGTCGGCATGGGCGCCGGCGTGCTCTGGGAGCAGCGGCGGACCTGGTTCGCCTCCGTGACGCTGGCGGTGGTCACCGGGGTGACGGCCGTGCTGTCGTACACCCTGCTGGAGCGCAGCTCCGACTGGTACCCCTGGCTGCGCTACGCGGTGCTGATCGGGGGGATGCTGGCCGCGCTGGGCCTGATCGTGGTGGGCCAGTTGCCGGACGGCGTCGCCCGTCCGCTGGCTGCCCTGGGCCTGGTCGCGGCGCTGGCCGGACCGGCGGCGTACACCCTGCAGACAGTGGGGACGGCGCACAGCGGATCACTGCCCAGCGCGGGACCGGCGGTCGCGGCGGGCTTCGGCGGTGGCGGCGGGTTCGGCGGCGGAGCCGGGGGTGGTCGCGGAGGCGGCGGCTTCCCGGGCGGCGGCCAGGCCGGTGCGACCGGCGGCCAGGGCGGCCCGCAGGCCGGCGGCACCGGCGGGTTCCCCGGCGGCGGCACGGCGCCCGGCGGCGGCACGGCGCCCGGCGGCACCGCCGGCGGCCGGACCGGAACCGGCACGGGCGGCGGAACCGGCGGCGGCTTCGGCGGAGGCGCGGGCGGCGCTGGCGGCGGCGTCGGGACGCTGCTCAACGGCTCCGATCCGGGCACGGCGATCACCGCCCTGCTCAAGGCCGACGCCAGCAAGTACACCTGGGCCGCCGCGGCGATCGGCTCCCAGAACGCCGCCGGCTACCAACTCGCCACCGGCGACCCGGTGATGGCCCTCGGCGGCTTCAACGGCACCGACGCCGCCCCGAGCCTCAGCCAGTTCGAGCAGTACGTCCGCTCGGGCCGGATCCACTACTTCATCGGCGGCGGCACCGGCGCCAACGGCAGCAGCGGAAGCTCGGACACCAGCCAGATCTCCACCTGGGTCGCCGCCCACTACGCGTCGAGCACGGTGGACGGAGTGACGGTCTACGACCTGACGAAGGCGAAGACGACCACGACGAGCTGACGCAGCGGTGTGCCGGGAGGCGGGGAACCGCCTCCCGGCACACCACCCCCACCCCTCAGTCGTTGACCTCCGACCGTCCCTTGCGCCAGTAGCCCATGAAGGTCACCGCCTTGCGCGGGTAGCCGCAGTCGTTGACGAGGTAGCGGCGCAGGGTACGGACCTGGGAGGCCTCTCCGGCGATCCAGGCGTAGCGGGATGACGGGGCGTCGGCCCGGCGTGCGTCGTCCGCTCCGACGGCCTTGGCCAGACCGGTTCCCCCGTCCACCCAGTGGATCCGGACGGCTGCGGCCGTCGTCAGCGGCTGACGGTGCGCCGGGTCCGTGATCCGGATGAACACCCTGGTGGGGAAGGACTCCGGCAGGGTCTCCAGGATGGCGGCGATGGCCGGGAGCGCTGCCTCGTCGCCGGCGATCAGGACCTCGTCGGCCTCCGGCGGAAGGTGGAACTCGACGCCGCCCGCGCCGGGGACGGTGGGGCCGAAGACGGCGATGCGGTCTCCGGCACCGGTGGCGCGGGCCCAGCGCGAGGCAGGGCCTTCGGCCGGACCGGAGTGCAGGGCCAGGTCGACGTCGACCTCGGCCGCCTCGGGCCGCTGGGCGCGGACCGTGTAGGTGCGCATGACCGGACGCCAGATCTCCGGCATCCGCTGCCAGCCCCGGTACCAGCCGCCCTCCACGTCGTCGTCCGGCAGCACCGGCTCGGTCTGCCCCTCCAGCGGGAGCAGCAGCTTGATGCGCTGGTCGCGGCCGCCGTTGACGAAGCCCTCCAGGTCCGCGCCGCCGAAGGTGACGCGGACCATGCCGGGGGTGAGCCACTCCTTGCGGACCACCTCGACCGAGAACAGGCGGAAGGGCTGGACCGCGGGTGCGGCCGGGACAGCGGGGGCCGAGTCGGGGGCAGTGCTTGCGGGCATGCGGACTCCAGGGGCCTGATCGAGAGCCGAAATTCGATTAGGTTAGGCTGGCCTAACTATGTCATAGGTCAGCGAGGCACCCCGCAGCTGGCCGCGGCGCTCAAGGCCTGATCTGCGCCCCCGCCCGGGCCGGCTGCTCCGGTTCCGGCCTGAGCAGCCGGCCCAGGCGGGGTTCCACCAGCGGCCGGAGCAGCCGCCGCACCGGTGCCGTGCAGAGCAGCAGCGCCAGCGCCACCGCCCCGACCGTCAGCAGCAGCCACCCGCCGGGGTGATGCAGGAAGGACCAGCGGTACCAGCCCTTCAGCAGCAGGGCGCGCTGCAGGAACGGGTGCAGCAGGAAGGCGTACATGGTCCCGGCACCGAGCCCGCTGAACCAGGTCGCACGGCGCGGCACCAGCGCCAGGAAGGCCGCTGTGAGCAGCAGCCCGAGCAGGAAGACCACCGAGGACTCGGCCAGCCAGCGGGCGTACGAGACGTGCAACGAGCCGCTGGAGCCGCTGCGGTAGAGCCAGTTCACGTCGGTGCTCGGGGCCGCCGCCCAGGCGAGTGCGGCCACGGCGGCGAAGGCGGCCGCCGCGTACAGCCGGACGTGGCGCAGCGCGAGCAGCCGGTCCAGGTGCTCCCGGCGCAGGCAGAGACCGATCACAAAGTACGGCAGGAACTCCAGCGTCCTGGCCAGCGACAGCATCGGGCCGAAGGTGAAGGCGCCGCTGAGCAGGAACACCGCGAGCGCCACCGGCACCGGCCAGCGCACCAGCCGCCACAGCGGGGCGGTGATCCGCCAGAGGAACAGCGACATCAGGAACCACAGCACCCAGGTCGGGGTGAGCGGCGCCAGCGCGAGCCGGTCCCCGGCCAGCCACTGGACCCACAGCGTCAGCAGGGTGTTCCACAGCAGGAACGGCGCGAGGACGCCGGTGAGCAGCCGCCGGAGCTGGCGCGGCTCGCCCCGGAAGCTCTGCGAGAACCAGCCGGACACCAGCACGAAGACCGGCATGTGGAACAGGTAGACCAGCAGGTAGGCCGCGCGCAGCGGCCGCTCCCCCGGGAGGCCGACCAGCGGCTCCCAGGCGTGGCCGAGCACGACCAGGACGATCACCAGCAGCTTGGCGTTGTCGAAGAAGGGGTCGCGCGGGGGTGCTTCGACGGCGACGGGGGGAAGGGCGAGGAGCACCTGTGGATCGTACTTGGGTGCAGCGTGTGCCTGGCTTGTCGCGCAGTTCCCCGCGCCCCTAGGGGTCTGCAACTGGCTCAGTTGCACATGCTCAGGGGCGCGGGGAACTGCGCGGCCAGCCGACCCCCTACCCGGGGATCACCACGGCCGTACCCGACACCCGTACCCTGCGGTCCCCCTCGCGCAGCTCCACGCGGAGCACACCCGGTCGACCCAGGTCCTCCCCCTGGTGCAGCGTCAGCACCGTCCCGCCTCCCCCGCCAACCAGCCCCAGCTCCCGCAGGTACGCGCCGAAGGCCGCCGCCGCGGCCCCGGTGGCCGGGTCCTCGACGATCCCGCCGACCGGGAACGGGTCGCGGACGTGGAAGGTGGCGGCGTCCTCGCGCCACACCAGCTGCAGCGTGACCAGCTCGCGGGCCTCCATGTAGGCCGCCAGCCCCTCGAAGTCGTACGCCAGCTCCGCGAGGCGCCCGCGGGTGGCCGCGGCCAGCACCAGGTGCCGGGCGCCCGCGTAGGCGATGCGGGGCGGCAGGGCCGGGTCGAGGTCGTTCCCGCTCCAGCGGAGCAGCCGCAGCGCCTCGGCCACGTCCTCCTCGGACACCGGGTCGACCCGGGGTTCCACACTGGTCAGGGTCGCCCGCAGGGAACCGTCCGACTCGGCCTCGACGTCCACCGGGACCTCACCCGCCCGGGTGCGGAAGAGCAGCGCCCCGGGACCGGTCCGCTCGGCCAGCGCGACCGCGGTGGCGATGGTGGCGTGGCCGCAGAAGGGGACCTCGACCTTGGGGCTGAAGTAGCGGACGTCGTAGTCGCGCTCGCCCGCCGCGCTGTTCCGGCCCCGGGTCAGGAACGCGGTCTCCGCGTAGCCGAGTTCGGCCGCCACGGCGAGCATGGCCGCGTCGTCCAGTCCGGTCGCGTCGAGGACGACGCCGGCGGGGTTGCCGCCCTCGGGGTCGGTGGTGAAGGCCGCATAGCGAAGGATGTCCATGACCGAATGAACTCGGACCGCGGCCCGATGATTCCGATGCCGTCCACGCCAAGTCGCTGCAAAGTCCACCCCACCCTTCCGCAAGATTCAGAAAGAATTTTCTCCGAGGCCTTGACGCACCTCCGCCATCGCGAGCATGGTCATGACGAAGCACTGGGCGCCCCCACCCTCAGTCCGTGCGACCTTCACCCCACCCGGAGCCACCATGCGTACGCGCACGCGCCTTCGCGCCATGCTCGCCTCAGGAGCCCTGCTCACCACCGGAATCGTCCCGCTCACCCTGGCCGCCACCGCCGGGACCGCGCACGCGGCCATGAACAGCGGCGACGTGATCGCCAACCTCTTCATGTGGAACTGGACCTCGGTCGCCAACGAGTGCACCACGGTGCTCGGGCCCTCCGGCTACGGCGGCGTCCAGGTCGCGCCGCCGGAGGACTCCACCACCGCCTCGGGCCACCCCTGGTGGGAGATCTACCAGCCGGTGGACTACAACCTCACCAGCAGGATGGGCAACGAGGCGCAGTTCGCCGCCATGGTCTCCAGCTGCCGCGCGGCCGGGGTGAAGGTCTACGTCGACGCCGTGATCAACCACATGACCGGCCAGGGCAGTTCGTCCTACGGCGGGGTCACCGGCTACACCAAGTACGACTACCCGGGGCTGTACTCCAGCGCCGACTTCCACAACTACCCCGCGGACTGCCCCGAGTCCGACGACCAGATCCACAACTGGAACGACTACACCGAGGTCACCCACTGCGAGCTGTCGGACCTCTCCGACCTGCGCACCGAGTCGGACTACGTCCGCACCGAGATCGCCGGGTACCTCAACAAGCTGATCGGGTACGGCGTCTCGGGCTTCCGGGTGGACGCGGCCAAGCACATCGGCGAGACCGACCTGGCCGCCATCGAGGGCAAGCTGAACAAGACCGCCGACGGCACCGCCCCGTACGTCGCCCAGGAGGTCATCCCCGGCGGCACCGGGCAGCTGGCCCCCGCCTCCTTCGAGGTCACCGGCAGCCTGCTCGGCTTCGACTACGCCGACGACCTCACCCAGCAGTTCGACGGCAGCATCGCCAACCTGAAGACCTTCGGCAGTAGTTGGGGCCTGCTGCCGAGCAGTGACGAACTGGTCTTCGTCGAGAACCACGACACCGAGCGCAACGGCTCCACGCTCAGCTACAAGTCCGGGGCGGTGAACAACCTCGCCACCGAGTTCGAGCTCGCCTGGGGCTACGGCACCCCGGAGGTGTACTCCGGCTTCGACTTCACCAACTCCGACGACTCGCCCCCGGCCACCAGCAGCGGCATGGTCACCGACACCACCTGCGGCAGCGGCTGGGAGTGCACCGACCGGGTCACCGGGGTGAACCACATGGTGGCCTGGCACAACCACACGGCCGGCCAGTCGGTCGCCAACTGGTACGACGACGGCTCCAACCTGATCGCCTTCAGCCGGGGCAGCGCGGGCTGGATCGCGGTCAACAACGAGAGCTCGGCGCAGACCAGGACCTTCGCCACCGGGATGGCCGCGGGCACCTACTGCGACATCATCCACGGCGCGGTCAGCGGCGGCGCCTGCACCGGGACCACGGTCACCGTGGACGGCAGCGGCAACGCGAGCGTGACCGTGCCGGCCAAGGACTCGGTCGCCTTCGACAGCACCGACCTGGTGTCGAAGGCGACCACGGTCAGCGAGACCTTCAGCGAGAACGCCACCACCGTGCTCGGCCAGAACATCTACGTGGTCGGCTCCATCGCCGACCTCGGCGACTGGAACACCGACAGCGCGGTGCTGCTCTCCTCGGCGACGTACCCGGTCTGGACCGGAACGCTCAACCTCCCCGCGAACACCTACGTCGAGTACAAGTACATCAAGAAGGACGGCAGCGGAAACGTCACCTGGGAGAGCGGCGCCAACCGCACCACCACCACTCCGGCCTCGGGCAGCGCCACCCTTAACGACACCTGGAAGTAGGCAGGACCGGGACGGCCGGAGGCGCGGCGCTCGTACGCCGAGCCGCTATGCTTCCGACCTTCCGACCCGGGGAGACCACATGGCCAGCAGCTCCGACGAGTCCGTGCGTGAGCGCACCGACCGCTTCCACACCGCCCGCGCCGCGCAGGGCGGGAGGGACAGCCTCGCCACGCGGCTGCACGCGGAGGCGTTCGGGGCGGAGTATCCGGAAGAGGTCGATCCGGCGAGCAGCTGCACCTGGCAGGTGCTCGGCGGGATGGTGCGCGGACTGCGGCTGCGGCCCGGGCAGACCCTGGTCGACCTGGGCTGCGGCAACGGCGGGACCGGGCTGTGGCTGGCCCGCGCGCTGAACGCGCGGCTGGTCGGGGTGGACATCTCGCCGGTGGCCGTCGGGATCGCCGGTGAGCGGGCAGCAGCCTTCGTCCCCGAGGGCCGGGCCGAGTTCCGCACCGGCACCTTCCTGCGGACCGGGCTGCCGGACGCCTGCGCGGACGGCGCCGTCAGCATGGACGCGCTGCCGTTCACCGAGGACCGGACCGCGGCGCTGCGGGAGCTGCGCCGGATCCTGCGGCCGGGCGCCCGGGCCGTCTTCACCGGCAACCTGCTGCTGCCCGGGCACCCGCAGCACCGTCCGGACCGCCCCCGCTGGAGCGACCACGCCGCCGAGGCCGGCCTGGAGTGGGAGTCGGCCGAGGAGCGGCCCGAGGAACCCGCGCTCTGGGTGCGGCTCTACGACCTCTGGGAGCAGCACCAGGACGAGCTGCGCGCCGAGGTCGGCGACGCGGCCACCGAGGCGATGCTGGAGGAGGCGCGCATCGTCCGCCCGCTGATGGACCGGCGGACGCCGCTGGTGATCACGCTGCGACGGCCGGTCGACAGCTGATCGACTGCCGATCGCCGCTGGTCCCGGCCGGGCAGGTTACTTCCTGCCGCCGCCGAGGAGCAGCTTCCACGGTGCCAGCGCGGACTCGATCTGGACCCCGAGGCTCATCTTGGAGGCGCCCTTGGCCCGCTCCTCGAACCGGATCGGGACCTCACGGATGGTCAGACCGCGCTTGACGGTCCGGTAGTTCATCTCCACCTGGAAGGAGTACCCGTTGCTGTTGACGGACGGCAGGTCGATCGCCCGCAGCGTCTCCGCCTTCCAGGCCTTGAACCCGGCGGTGGCGTCCTTCACGTGGAGCCGCAGCAGCGCGTTGACGTAGAAGTTCGCCCAGGCGGAGAGGGCCTTGCGGTGCCAGGGCCACTCCGCCGCGGTGGACCCGCCGGGGACGTAGCGGGATCCCAGCACGACGGCCGCGTCGGTGCGGGTCAGGGTCTCGATCATGACCGGCAGCACCGAGGCCGGGTGCGACAGGTCGGCGTCCATCTGCACGACGATGTCCGCGCCCTCGTCCAGCGCCCGGGTCATGCCCGCGATGTAAGCGCGGCCGAGGCCGTCCTTCTCGGTGCGGTGCAGCACGCCGATCCGCTCCGGGTTGTCGGCGGCCAGCTTGTCCGCGACCTCGCCGGTGCCGTCGGGCGAGTTGTCGTCCACCACCAGGATGTGCAGGTTCTCCAGCGGGAGCTCCTGCAGCAGTCCGACCAGGACCGGCAGGTTCTCGCGCTCGTTGTACGTGGGCACGACGACGACGGCCTTGGGAGAAGCCTCAAGCATGTTCATTCCCCTGTAGGTCCACGGCTGTCGCGCGGGGACCGCGGTTGTGCGGTACTGGATCACTCTCAGTTCGGGCTCGCAGTGTAGCGGCGCGCGGTAAGGGTCGCGCCACTCGACGGTCGCACGCCGGGGACGAACGGTCACCCAGCGCGACATTCCGGACTGCATCGGACCCGGTCGGCCGGTCAGCCGGCCGGTCAGCCCCCGAAGGCGTTGGGGCTGTCCCTGCGGTCCCGGCCCAGCAGCCGGGCGGCGGTGTAGACGAGCGCGGCGAAGGCCGCGTCGGAGAGCAGCATGAGTCCGATCGCGTAGGAGCCGGTGCTGCCGTAGACCGAGCCCATGACCAGCGGCGGGAAGTAGCCGCCGAGCCCGCCGGCCGCGCCGACCAGGCCGGTCACGGTGCCGACCTTCTCCTTCGGGGTGACGATGGCGACCAGCGCGAACACCGCGCCGCAGGCCAGTCCGACGCTGGCGGCCATGATCAGGAAGGCGATGGTCGACCAGGGGTTCAGACCGGGCTGGAACGCCTGCCAGACGGCCATCACCCCCAGCGTCGCGAACGAGGCGACCAGCACCTTGGCCGGCCCGATCCGGTCCGACAGGGTTCCGCCCAGCGGCCGGAACAGCACCGCGACCAGGGTGAAGCCGGCCGCCCTGGTGGAGGCCCCGTCCTGGCTGAGGTGGTAGGCCTCCTTCAGATAGGTGGGCAGGTAGACGCCCATGGCAACGAAGGCCCCGAAGGCGACCGCGTAGAGCAGTGACATGGGCAGCGTCGCCGGGTGCCGCAGCGCGTCGTGGAAACGCTTGC
This sequence comes from Streptacidiphilus jeojiensis, assembly GCF_042510965.1. Lineage (NCBI taxonomy): Bacteria > Bacillati > Actinomycetota > Actinomycetes > Kitasatosporales > Streptomycetaceae > Streptacidiphilus > Streptacidiphilus jeojiensis. The sequence continues at coordinate 305,597 of NZ_JBEUKS010000002.1, read as the reverse complement.
CGAACAGGTGCTCGGGGATGCTGCGCCCCGGGGCGTCCCTGGCCACCAGCACCGCGACCAGCCCGTACACCGCCAGCACCGCGGCGACCAGGTAGAACATGGTGTTGGTGTTGTCGTACCAGCGCAGGAAGCGGGCGGTGAAGAAGGCGGCGATGGCGGTGCCGCCGGTGCCGATGCCGAAGACGCCGATCGCCATGCCGCGGCGCTCGGGCGGGAACCAGGCGTTGACGTAGGGCACGCCGGCGGCGAAGAAGCTGCCGCCGATGCCCAGGAACAGGCCGACGACCACCAGCAGCCAGTAGCTGTGCACCACGCTCAGGGCCAGCACCGGCAGGATGGTGGCGAAGCTGAGCAGCGGGACCATCAGCCGGGCGCCGTACTTGTCGGTCAGCGCGCCGACCGGGATCCGGCCCAGCGAGCCGACCAGCACCGGGACGGCCACCAGGAAGGACTGCTGGAAGGAGCTGAGGCCGAGCTGCTGCTTGTAGGTCGGTCCGAGCGGGCTGATCAGGCCCCAGGCCCAGAAGTTGACGGCGATGCCCACGGTGGCGAGGGCCAGGTTGGTCCAGGCGGCAGCCGGTACGCCGGGTGCGGCGGGTGCTCCGGGCTTGGTGGGGGCTCCGGCCTTGGTGTCCGTCATCGTTCCGTTCCTCGTCGAAGGAGAAGAAGTCGTGCGTCGGGCGCGGTTCTGGGCTCAGCGGTCGCGCGGCCCGAGCCACCAGGCGCCCAGGGCGATCACAAAGGACAGCGCCTCGAAGCCGGTGCACCACCAGGCGGTCCCGGTGCGCCCCTGCATCCAGGCGTCGACGCCGACGTTCAGCGCCCACAGCTGCCCGGCGACCACGCTCAGCACGATCACCAGCCGGGCGCTGAGCACCGCGGAGCGCTCGGGTTCCTGCTCGGTGCCGGCGCCGGGACCAGGGCCGCTGTGCACCACCCGCGGATCGGCGTAACCGCTGGTCGGGCGGATCTGCGGATAGCGTTCCGGGACCGGTCGGTTCAGCCTGGGCTCGTCGCTGCCCGGCCGACTCCAATGTGGGGGTTCGGCGGAGGGAAAGGTCATGGCCGCTCAGTTCCCTCCGCCGGACGGGCAGCTGGGCACGGTGGTGCCGGGGCGGATCGCGCCGAGCTGCCGGCAGGCCGCATGGCGCACGCTCTCGTCGGAGAAGGCCGTGCCGACGGCCCAGACACTGCCGTCCGCGCGCTCCACCATCAGCACCTTGGGCAGTCCGCGCGGCGGCGGGCCGCCGGTGACCGCGCCGGTGCGGATGTCGAAGGAGCCCTCGTGGCAGGGGCAGTAGAGCTCGCCCTCCTCGCCGCGGTGCTCCTTCCAGAGCACCCCGCAGGCGAGGTGGGTGCAGACGGTGGAGTAGCCCACCACGGTGTCGTCGGCCAGCTTCACCGCCATCGCCCGGTCGTGCTCGCCCGGGTAGTTGAAGAGCACCGCCTGGCCCCGGGCCAGCCGGTCGGCCACCCGCAGCTCGGGGACCTCGGCCGCCTCGGCGTCGCCGTGCCGGTGCAGCACCCCGGCGGAGACCGCGACGCTGCCGACCAGCAGCCCGCCGGAGACGGTGGTCATCACCCGCAGGTAGTCGCGGCGCGAGGTGAGCGAGTCGGCGCTGATCCGGTCCCGCAGCGCCTCCTCGGGGTCGGTCGTCCCGGTCACAGCTGTCCTCCGGCGTTGCTGACGTCACGTCCGTCGACCTGCACCAGCGGCAGCGTGGGCAGGCCGCCGGGCACCGGCTGCCTGGTCCGGTCCGCCGGGACCACCATCGCCACGCCCGTGGTGATCTGCACGTCCCCGAACTCGAACCAGTTGGAGACGTCCACCCCGGGCCGCTCCGCCTGGAGCTCCTCCAGCGTCCCGTAGAACAGGGCACCGGTCGGGCAGACCGTCGCGCACATCGGGGCCAGGCCGATCGAGGTGCGGTCGTAGCAGAGGTTGCACTTCAGCTGCAGCTTGGCCGCGAGGTCGATCTTGGGGATGCCGAACGGGCAGGCGTTGACGCAGTTGCTGCAGCCGATGCAGCGGGTCGGGTCGGCCTCCTGGACCACCCCGTCCGGGGTGATCAGGATGGCCTCGGCCGGGCAGACCTCGGCGCAGGGCGCGACCGGGTCCTCGCAGTGCATGCAGACGCTGGGGAGCGAGGCGACCGAGCTGCCCTCGTCCGGGTAGTCCAGGTGGATCATGGACTTGCCCCGGTGCGAGTCGCACTCGCGGCAGCCGGACACGCAGGCCTGGCAGCCGATGCAGCGGCCGGGGTCGATGAAGAGCGTGCGTCCCATCATGGCGTCTCCCTCACCCTCGCCTCGCCGGTGCCGCGGCCCTGCGGGGAGCTGGGCGGCAGTGGGTCGTCCCGGGAGGCCTGGGCCTCCGGATAGGCCGAGCGGCCCGGCGGCATCGGCGGGGCCGGCACCGGGCTCACCTCGGGCGCCGGGTCGATCCGGCAGGCGCAGACCTTGTACTCGGGGATCTTGGAGCGCGGGTCCAGCGCGTCGATGGTCAGCGCGTTGGCGCTGGTCGGGAACGGCCAGTGGTACGGGACGAAGGCGTGGTCGGGCCGGATCGCCTCGGTGACCAGCGCCGGGAACACCTCGCTGCCGCGCCGGGTGGTGACCCGGACCGGGTCGCCGTTGCGGTAGCCGTGGCTGGGGTGCAGCTCCACCCAGGGGCGCGGGGTCTGCTCCACCAGGGCTCCCAGCCGCCGGGTCTGATTGCCCGACAGGAAGTGGGCGACGGTGCGTCCGGTGGTGAGCCGCAGCGGGTACTGCTCGTCGTAGGGGTCGGCCGGCGGGTGCCACTCCACGGTCTGCAGATGGACCTTGCGGTCCGGGTGGTAGGTCAGCCCGCCCTCGAACAGCCGGGGCGTACCGGGGTGGTCCAGGTCCGGGCAGGGCCAGGCGATGCCGCCGGTCTGCTCCAGCCGCTCGTAGGTGATGCCGAAGTAGTCGTTGACCGAGCCGGACGAGGCGACCCGCAGCTCGTCGAAGACCTCGCGGGAGCCGGGGAAGTCGAACTTGTCGCCGACGCCGAGCCGCCGGGCCAGCTCGCACATCACCCAGGTGTCGGTGCGCACCCCCGGCGGCGGGTCCTGGGCCTTGTTGTGCTTGACCACCCTGGCCTCGGCGTTGGCCATCACGCCCTCGTCCTCGGCCCAGGTGGTGACCGGGAAGACCACATGGGCGTTGGCCGCGGTCTCGGAGAGGAAGAAGTCGAACTGGGCGTGGAAGTCCAGGGTGTCGTAGCCGTCCTTGACCACGGCGTAGTTGGGCAGCGAGACGAAGGGGTTGTTGCAGATCCCGATCAGCCCGCGGATCTCCTGCCGCTGCATCTGCCAGACCATCTCCATCATCGAGGTCCCGGCCTGCGGCAGCTCGGCCTCCTCGATGCCCCAGAACTCGCTGATCCAGCGGCGGGCCTCAGGGTCGTTGATGGACCGTCCGCCGGGCAGCAGGTCCGACTTCTGGCCGTGCTCGCGGCCGCCCTGGCCGTTGCCCTGGCCGGTGATGGTGCCGTAGCCGGCGCCGGGCTTGCCCAGGTTGCCGGTGGCGGTGCACAGGTTGATGACGGTGAGGCAGTTCTCCACACCCTGGGTGTGGTGCTCGATCCCGCGGGCGTGCCAGGCCATGGCCTTCCTGGCGCTGCCGAACATCCGGGCCACCTGCTCGACCTGCACGTCCGGGATGCCGCAGATCTCGGCGGCGCGCTGCGGCGGATAGGCCGCGACGGTGGCCTTGAGCTCCTCCCAGCCGGTGGTGTGCTCGGCCAGGAACGCCTCGTCGGTCAGGCCCTCGCGGATGACGACGTGCAGCACGGAGTTGAAGAAGGCGGCGTCGGTGCCCGACCGCAGCGCGACGTGGATGTCGGCAGTCCGGGCGACCGCGGTCTCCCGCGGGTCGACCACGATCAGCCTGGCGCCCCGGTCCCTGGCCCCCCACAGGTACTGGGTCATCACCGGGAAGCACTCGCCGACGTTGGACCCGGCGATCAGCAGGCAGTCGGTCTGCAGGATGTCGGCGAACGGGTTGGCGGCCCGGTCGATGCCGAAGGCCAGCTTGTTGGCACCGGCGGCGCTGACCATGCAGAGCCGTCCGTTGTAGTCCACATGACGGGTCTTCAGCGCGACCCGGGCGAACTTGCCGACCAGGTAGGTCTTCTCGGAGAACAGGCTGGCCCCGCCGAGCAGCCCGAAGGCGTCGTTGCCGTGCTCGGCCTGGATCCGGCGGACCTCGGCGACGGTGAAGTCCAGCGCCTCCTCCCAGGAGGCCTCCCGGAACGGCTCGTCCCGGCTGCGCCGCAGCAGCGGGGCGGTGAGCCGGTCCGGGTGGTTGACCTGCTGGTAGGCGTTGAGGCCCTTGGGGCAGAGCCGGCTGCGGTTGATGTCGTGGTTGCGCGGCTCGACCCCGAAGACCTTGCCGTGCTCGTCCACCCGCAGGTACATCCCGCACTGCACCCCGCAGAAGCAGCAGTGGGTGGGCACCAGCGTCTGCTTGACCTGGTTGGCGTGCCACTGGTCGGCCGGGATGCCGCCGGCGTCGCGGAAGTTGCGGGCCCCGGGCGGGGCCACCGAGGGGTCGAGGGTGACCGGCACCGGCCCGATCGGACGGCTCATCTGACACCTCTCATCTAAAACCCCGCTTCACGTGCTGCAGATAGGCGCCGCCGCGCAGGACGCGCTTGCAGCGCGGGCAGTACTCGGCCCACTGGTCGAAACCGAGCCTCAGATCGCGCATGGTGCCGCGCAGGTTCTCCACGTAAGGGGCGGTGTCGATCGGCTCGCCGCAGCGGCGGCAGGCGAACAGCTCCTCGCCCTGGGCCCTGGACCGGTGCTTGAACAGCTGCATGCCGACCGCGGCGGGGCGCTGGACGATGTGGAAGAACTTGCCGAAGGGCAGGTAGACCAGGGTGAACACGACCGAGACCATGTGGATCACGGCGAGGAACTCGTAGCCGCCGCCGTGCAGGCAGATCTCCGAGAAGGTGAGCAGCAGCCCGGTGACGGCGATGGTGAGCAGCGCCAGCAGCGGCAGGAAGTCGTAGCCGAAGCGCTGGCCGGTGGTCGCGGCCCGGTCCCTGGTGCGCCGCCACAGGAAGTAGCCGACCCCGCCGATGACCAGCACCGCAGCCAGGTCCAGCCCGTGGTACATGGCCCAGCCGAAGGGGCTGCTGGAGGAGAAGCCCAGCACCTTGAAGCCCCAGACCCGCATCTCGTAGCCGGGGCCGGCCGCGCTGGAGGCGGTGAAGGTGAACCAGCCCCAGGTCAGCGGGAAGGTGATGGCCACCGCCAGCAGGCAGCCCCAGAACATCGCCTGGTGGGCGATCCAGCGGGCGTGCGACCGGGCGCCCAGGAAGCGCTGGAAGCCGAGGTAGGTGGCGGCCATCTTCGGCAGCGAGCCGGGGGCCCGGCGGAAGTTCTCCCAGGAGAACGCGGTCCGCAGCCCCTGCCGGAACAGCCGCCAGGCGGCCGGCGTGGAGATCCACATCAGATAGCGGTAGGTGACGCCGAAGGCCAGGAAGACGGTGGCCACGGTGTAGGGGATCAGCGCCGAGTCGAAGTCCCGCAGGCCCCGGCTGCCCAGCACGATCGCCAGTACCAGCAGCAGCGACACCGCGGCGGCGAGCAGCACCGCCCGCGAGCGGGTGCGCCGGGCCGCTGCCCGGGCCGCCGCCTCCGCCGCCGTACCGGTCCCCCGGTCCGCGCCGGAGGCCGGTTCGGTATCGACATTAACTGTCACAAATGCACACTAATGCCCCGTCAGCCCGCCTTCCCTGCACGCCACAGCCGATTGGGCCGGACGGGCGCAGGGCGCGGGCTGAACGGGGCGGTGCCCAGGACTCCGGCTCAGACCCGGACCGCGCCCAGGCCGGCGGAGGACCGCGGCGCGGCAGGCAGCCGGGCCGCCCGGGCGCCGAGGCCGACGGTGCGGGTGACCAGCATGACCACCGCCATCACGATGAGCGCGTCGGTGATGGCCGCACCGGTGACCTGGTGGGCGATGCACCAGCTGGTCAGCTGGGCCGAGAACCAGTGTCCGGAGCCGTAGGAGAAGGCCGCCCTGGCGCCGATGACCACGATCCACAGCAGCGCGTAGGGCCTTCCGGCCGCGCTGACCGGTCGGCCGGTCTCCGGGCTGCGGTAGACGTTCATCAGCGCGACCGCGGCCAGCCCGCCGAGCAGGCCGGCGGCGACCCCGGCCAGTTCCACGGCCAGCCCGGTGCCCTGGGTCACCGGCCGCTCGATGAACAGCGGGATCACGGCGGCCGCGATCAGCACGGGGCGCAGGATCCGCATCGGACCGATCTTGCGGCTGCTACCGAGGTCGCTGTGGAGCACCGCCACCAGTACGGCGGCATTGACGATCATTGCCTGGGTGAGTTCGGACATGACTGCGGGCTCCCTCTGAGAGGTCTGCGGGGTGATGTGCTCCACTCTCCGCGTTCGGGCCCCGGGGCGGATCGGAGCCCGGGTTGAGCCTCGGGATGACCTTGCGGTGGCCCGCGGTACCAGGTCAGTGGCGGTTCGCTCCACCCTGGGATCAACCCCTGCGGTGACGCCGTGGTACCGCGGGACTGCCTAGCCTGGGGGCACCGGTCCCGCGACCGGGGCGCCCGCCCACCGGCCCACCGGCCCACCGATCTGGAGAGAACGTGAGAGCTTCGCCGAGGTTCCCGCCGCGGCGGGGCGACACCCCGAGCCTGCTGCGCCTGGGCGCCTTCCTGGTCCGCGTCATCGGCCTGGCGGTCGTGGGCGTGCTGCTCTTCCACACGCCGTCGGTCACCCCGCACACCCGGGTGATGCAGATCTGCGTCTACGCCGTCCTCGGCCTGGCAGTCGCCGGGTGGAGCCTGCTCGATCTGCTTCCGGCGCTGCAACCGCACCGGCTCCGGCTACTGGGGCCGGTGCTCGGGGTGGTCGTCGCCGCGAGCGGGCTGGGCTGCGCGCTCCCCGACGGCGACGGCCTGGTGGCCTTCGCGGTGGTGGGGTCGATGGTGGCCGGCAGCGAGCTGGAACTGCTCCCCGCCTGCGCCGTCAGCGGCACCGGCATCCTGGCCATCATGATCGGCGCGATCGCCTTCGGCGACAGCGTCGGCACCCTGCTGGGCTACCCGCTGCTGCTGCTCGTCGGGCTGCTGCTGGGACGCACCCGGCGCGGCTACCAGGTGCAGGCGGAGCAGTCCGCCGCGCTGCTGGCGCAGTACGAGCAGCTCCAGGTCCAGCAGCGGCGGACCGAGGTGCTGGACGAGCGGGCCAGGATCGCCCGCGAGATCCACGACGTGCTGGCCCACTCGCTGGGCGCGCTGGGCATCCAGGTGCAGGTCGCCCGAGCGGTCCTGACCGACAGTCAGGACATCGACAAGGCGGTGGACCTGCTGGGCGCGGCACAGCGGATGGTCTCCGAGGGCCTGGCCGAGACCCGGCGCGCGGTGCACGCCCTGCGCAGCGACCAGCTCCCGCTCGACCAGGAGATCGCCCGGGCGGCCGACGTCCACACCCGCCGGCACGGCACCGCCGTCACCGTCGACATCGAGGGGACCCCCCGGCCGCTGCCGCCGGACGCCACCCTGGCGCTGCTGCGCATCGTCCAGGAGGCCCTGGTCAACGCCGCCAAGCACGCCCCCGGCGAGCCGGTGCGGCTGAGCCTGCGGTGCACCGAGGCGCTCACCGTCGTCACCGTCAGCAACCCGGTTGCCGGAGGCGCCGGCAGTGGCGACCGCCGCCGGGGTGACGCCGGCGGGGGCAGTATCAGCGGCGGCTACGGACTGATCGGGATGCGCGAACGGCTGCGCCTGCTGGACGGCACGCTCACCGCGGGCCCGGACCCGACGGACCGCATCTGGACGGTCACCGCGCAGCTGCCCCACCCCGACGGGAATCCGGCGCCGCAACCCGGGACACTGATCCCATGACCGGTGCCCCCTCCCCCCTGCGCGTCGTCGTCGCCGACGACCAGGCCAGCGTCCGCGAGGGCCTGGTGCTGCTGCTCGGCGCCCTGCCCGACATCGAGGTCGTCGCCTCCGCCGCCGACGGCGCCCAGGCCCTGGAACTGGTCGCCGAGCACCGGCCCGACGCCATCCTGCTGGACCTGCGCATGCCCGTCCTGGACGGCATCGAGGCCACCCGCCGGCTCACCGCGGAGCACCCGTCCGTCGCCGTGGTCGTGCTGACCACCTACGCCGACGACGGCTCGGTGCTGGACGCGCTGCGGGCGGGCGCGCGCAGCTACCTCACCAAGGACGCCGACCGCACCGACATCGCCCGCGCCCTGCACGCCGCGGCCGGGGGCCTGTCGGTCATGGACCCGCGGGTCCAGGCCGCCCTGCTCGCCGCCGCCTCGGCGCCCGCGGCCCCGCCGGCCGGCGGCGCAGGCCCGTCCGCCGACGCCGCCCACCCGGGCACCCTCCCGTCGCACACCGCGCTGCCGGACGGGCTGACCCAGCGTGAGGCGGAGATCCTCACCCTGATCGCCCGGGGGCTGAACAACCCGGAGATCGCCGCCGCCCTGGTCCTCAGCGGCCACACCGTCAAGACCCACATCAACCGGATCTTCGCCAAGACCGGCTCCCGCGACCGCACCGCCGCCGTCGCCTACGCCCGGCGCCACCAGCTCGACTGACCAGACGGGTCAGGCCGGTCGAGCCGGTCACGCCGGTCAGTCTGTGTAGAGTCCCGGGCATGAACGCGCCCGCCATCGTCCGTGACCTCTTCATCGCCCTGCAGAAGGAACTCGGGGAGGAGGACGACGGAGTCGCGTTCGACAACGGACCGGGCCCGCTGGACCGGATCGACGTGCTGGTGCACCGCGCGACGGACCCCTCGGGCGTCACGGTCCTCACCACCGTCGGCATGTGCGTCGAACCGATGCCGGCGCCGGAGGGACGGCCCGCCGGGGAGCGGGCCGAGCTGCGGCTGCGCCGCCGGGGCCCGGTGGGGCCCGAAGAGGAGGGCCGCCTGGCGATCCAGCTGGCCAACCTCGCGGCGCACCCCTGGACCTTCGGACGTCCGCTGGGCTGGGGCGAGATCGTGACCTTCGGCGCCGACATCCCGACCTTCCCGGGCCACCCCCACGCCTTCCTGGCCGGCCCGTGGACCTCCGACCAGGCCGGCTTCCTGGAGGCCGGCACCGCCGCGGTCCGGATCGTCAACGTCGTCCCGATCAGCGCGGCCGAACGGGCCGAGGCGCTGACCAAGGCGCCGGAGGCGTTCTTCAGCGACCTGCTGGACCGCAGGGACGTCCTGGCGCCGTCGGCCGCCGCGGTGGCGGCCGACGGCGACGGCGGTCAGTCGAAGTAGCCGTTCAGGTCGGCGACGACCTGGACGCTGCCGGTGCTGTTGTGGAAGACCACCTTCCCGTCCACCACCGGGACCAGCACCTGGTTGGCGATGGTCTGGCCGGTGACGAAGTTCAGGTTGGAGGCCGTCGGCAGCTGCTGCCCGTCCGGATAGACGGTCAGGTAGCCGCCGGTGGTGGAGCCGACCGCGGTCACATTGAGCACCACCGCGGTCACCCCACTGGCCGGCACCCCGTTCGCCCCGGTGACCTGCAGCGTCACCGTGCCGCCGGGACCGACGGCGCCGGCCTTCGCGCCGGTGCCGTTACGGGTGTCCAGCAGCCGCACCGGTCCTGCGGGTGAGAACAACGATCCGGTGCCGGAGAAGTAGCCGGTGACGTCGGCGACCAGGTCCACCTGGCCGAAGGCGTTGTACAGGTCCACCTTCCCGTCCACCACCGGGACCACGGCCAGGTTGGCCAGGGTCTGCCCGGTGACGAAGTTCAGGCTGGACGCCGTCGGCAACTGCTGGCCGTCCGGATACGCCGTCACATACCCGCCGGTGGTCGAACCCACGGCGGTCACGTTCATCACCACCGCGGTCACCCCGGTCGCCGGCACCCCGTGCACACCCGCGACCTGCAGCGCCACCTTCCCGCCGGCACCCACCCGCGCCTTCGCCGCACCCGTCCCCGACCGGGTGTCCAGGAACCGCGTCGGCGCGATCGCGGTCAGGGCGGAACCCGTGCCTGACGACGTGTAGTACCCGGTGACGTCGGCGACCAGGTTCACCTGGCCGAAGGCGTTGTAGAGGTCCACCTTCCCGTCGAAGACCGGCACCGTCACCAGGTTGGCCAGGGTCTGGCCGGTGACGAAGTTCAGGCTGGACGCCGTCGGCATCTGCTGGCCGTCCGGATACGCCGTCACATACCCGCCGGTGGTCGAACCCACGGCGGTCACGTTCATCACCACCGCGGTCACCCCGGTCGCCGGCACCCCGTGCACACCCGCGACCTGCAGCGCCACCTTCCCGCCGGCACCCACCCGCGCCTTCGCCGCACCCGTCCCCGACCGGGTGTCCAGGAACCGCGTCGGCGCGATCGGGACCAGCCGGCTCGGCGGGACCGCAATGGCGCTCACGACCGGCGCGCTCACCGTGTGCGCGTCGTAACCGACGCCGGTGGCCCCGGAGAAGGCGAGCAGCGCGGTGGAGCTGAGCGTCGGGGTGGCGTCCACCACCTGCACGCCGTCCACCGACACGTACACATGGCCGCCGGCCACCCGGACGTCGACCTGGTGGGTGCCCTGCCGCAGCGAGGTCCTGAGCTTGGCGGAGGCCAGGTAGGAGATGGTCGACGAGCCTGCGGTGCTGTATCCGACGCCGACGAAGTTCGACGAGCCGATCTTGCTGTTGTAGCCGGTGCTGAGTGCCACCACCACGCCCGGCTGCCCGCCGATGCCCAGGCCCGCGCTGCCGGCGCCCACGGACTTGGTGGTGGTCCTGGACGGGTCGAGCAGGGACAGGGTCATGCCGTCGCCGCCGGTGCCGGGGCCCAGCTTGGCGGTGAAGGTGGCCCGCAGCCCCTCGGTGAGCAGCGGCGTGTCGAAGACGGCCGAGCCGGCCGAGCCGGCGACCGCCTGGTTGAGCTGGATGCTGCCGTCGCCGGGCAGCACCGCGGTGCCGTTGGCGGTCCAGGTGCCGGACTGGGCCGAGGTGGTGACGGCGGTACCGGTGCCGGTGGCGGTGAACTGCACGTACATGGCGCCCTGCGCGGTCCCGTCGGCGTTCACCCCGTCTCCGGTGACCTCGTAGGCGCCGGTCAGCGCCCCGGCGGTGCGCGGGGTGAGGGTCACGCTCTGCACCGCGGTCTGGTCCGGGCCGATGACCAGCCCTTCGGAGAGCGGTACCGGGCTGGTGAAGTCACCGTCGGGCGCCTTGGCCTTGGTGAGGGTCACCGGGATGTTGCCGGTGTTGGTGATGGTGAAGGAGAGCGTCTTGGAGCTGCCGACCGGCACCGACCCAAAGGCCACCGTGGGAGCCGAGAACACCAGATGGCCCTGCCCGACGACGGCGGTGCCGGTGACCGGGACGCTGAGCGAGTGGTTGCTGCCGTCGCTGCTGCTGGCGACGGTGAGGGCGGAGCTGTCGGCCTGGTTTCCGGCCGGGGTGTAGGTCACCGAGGCCACGAAGGAGTTGCCGGGGGCCACCACGGTTCCCGCGGCCGGCAGTCCGGAGGCGGTGAACGGACCGCTGGGGGCGGTGATCGTACCGAGCGTCTCCGGGTCGGTCCCGGTGTTGGTGATCTGCAGGTTCATGGTCGAGGTGGTACCGGTGGGCACCGTCCCGAAGGCCATCGTGGTCGGCGCGGCGCCCAGTCCGGGCCTGGTGCCCACCCCGTGCAGCGCGAAGACCAGTTTCTCGCCGTCCGAGAGGGCGACCGTCAGCGTCCCGTTGACGCCGCCGGTGGTGGTCGGCGAGAAGCTGACCGGCACGTCCAGGGTGGCGCCGGTGGCCAGCGAGCGGGGCAGCGTCGGCGCGGTCACGGCGAACGAGGCGGACGCGGTCAGGCCGGTCACCGTGACGTTCTGAGTGGCCGTCAGCTCCATCGTGCCGCTGCCGCTGGCGCCCACGGCGACCTGGCCCAGGTCGACCGCGCTCGCGGTGACCGCGGTGCGGGCCGGGCTGCCGAAGCCGTAGAGCAGGCCGTCCCTGGTGCCGACGTACACCCTGCCGCCGCTGGCGGTGGGGGTGCTGAACTTGGTCGCGGTGCCGATCGGCGCGGACCAGAGCAGCGGCAGCAGGCCGTTGCCGTCCGGGGTCGGGCTGTAGGCGCGCAGGGTGCCGCCGGCGCCGGTGGCACCGGTCGCGGAGACCATCCAGACCAGGGCGCTGGACGAGTCGGTCCCGTTGGAGGTGACCACCGGGGACCCGCTGGTGTAGCCGAACACGTCCTGGCTCTGCCCGGTGAGGGTCAGCGCCGGGTTGCCCAGCCCGTTGACGCCGTACTTGAGCGCGCGCAGCGGACCGTTGTTGCCGACCAGGTAGACGTAGCCGCCGTCGCCGCCCCAGAACGCGGGGTGGCCCCACTGTCCCTGGTAGGGACCGGTCACACCGACCACCGCGTCGCCGCCCCCGGGGGCCTGTCCCATGCCGCCGAGGTTGTCCCGGTCCAGCAGGAACACCCGGCCGTCCTTGCCCTGTTCCACCATCAGATGCGGGTGGGCCGTGGTGCCGAAGCCGTCGGGCAGGGCCAGCGGGGCGCCGGAGGAGATGTCCTGGTCGTTCACGTCCAGGGTGGCGGCGTTGCTGGGACTGAAGTAGTCCGCGGTGCTCAGCGACCCGTCGGCGTTGACCTGGAGCCGCACCACCGACTCGGCCAGGTTGCCGGTCCCGTCCGAACTGGCGCCGGGGGCGGGGCTGATGCCGTTCCCGGTGCTGAAGAAGATCCGCCCGGAGCCGTCGGACACCAGACCGCCGCCGGACTGCCAGACGCCGGCACCCCAGGCGCCGGTGCCGGTCTCCGTGGTCCACATCGAGGTGATGCTGTGCGTCGTGGTGCTCACGCCGACGACGTAGCCGCGGTACGGCTTGGCGTCGCAGTGCGCGCCGAAGCCCGCGTAGACGACACCGTCGAGCAGCAGCAGACCCGGGCGCTGCTGCTCGTAGAACGCGTCGAAGGTGGCGGTGGGGTCGTTGCCGGGGCTGCCGCTGATGGTCACCGGCCAGCCGCTCCGCTCGGCGCCGGAGGCCGGGTCCACGGCGTGCATCAGCCACTGCGGATGGCGGTGGGTGGTGGTGCCGTCGTCGACCTTGGTGGTGAAGTACAGCGTGTTGCTGGAGGCGTCGTAGACGGGCGTCGCGGTCGCGCCGACATTGGGCGTCAGATCGCTGCACGCGATCGCCGAGGCGGGCCAGGACGGACCGAAGTTCTTGCTCCAGATGATCGAGCCGGTGGCGGAGTCGAGACCGTAGGCGGTGTTGTTCTCGGTGACCGCGATCACCTCGTTGCCGACCACCAGCGGCTGGGCGTAGACCTGCCCGTCCAGCTGGGTGGCGAAGAGCTTCCCGAACGCGGAGGACTGCACGACGGCCGGGGACAGCGACGTCTCGGTCCGGTCCCAGTTGGTCCGCAGGTTGTCGACGCCCTGGGTGCCCTGGTCGGCCCGTGCGGGTGGCGCGACCACTCCTACCAGAGTGCCGACCAGGGCCGCGGTGACCACGGAGGAGAGCACCGCTCCGACACCGGTACGGCCCCGCCCCGCCCGGGTCAGCGCCCGGGTACTGGTCCCGGTCCTGGTCCGGTACCGACCTCTGAGCGCGGATATGAACTGACCGGGCAAGCCGGACCCCTCCCCCACAGCGCCTCCGGCATCTCGCAGGCGCGTTCCATTCTGAGCACGCTGTTCTTACCACGCCCCCACATTCACCTGCGTCACTCGGATCCGGGTTGTTATCAAACCGGACCACCGGGATCTCCGTGGCCAGAGGCCTGCGCCATTTCCTTACGGAGTTCGGACACCCAGGTGGATTGTCCTTTTTATTGGCATTCGACATGCCCGAACCCGCTTAGGGTGATGATCGGAACCACAGCTGATCGAGCCATCAATTCGACTGCGGAACGGTCGAGTTGAGGGTCTCTCCGGCATGCCGCCGGCAACCGCTCCCGACCATCTTCCAAGGAGTCCGACGTGTCCTCCACCCGCCCCGTCCGCCGCCGTTCGGCCCGCGCCCTCGCCATCGCCTCGGCGGTCCTCGCATCGACGGCGCTGCTGACCGCCCCCGCGCTGGCCGCCGCCGGCCCGCACCCGCTGTACGGCCACGGCACCGCCGCGCCGGCCGTGTTCGTGCAGAGCGACGACCCGGCCGGCAACACCGTCGTCGCCTACCACCGCAACGCCGACGGCACGCTCACCCAGGCCGGCGTCCACCCCACCGGCGGCCTCGGCGGCGTTCTGGCCGGATCGGCCGTGGACCACCTGGCGTCCGAGGGTTCGCTGGTCCTCGACACCCGGCACCACCTGCTCTACGCCGTCAACGCGGGCAGCGACACCGTCACCGTCTTCGCCGTGTCCGGGGACCGGCTGCAGCGGCTCCAGGTGATCTCCTCCGGAGGGGCGTTCCCGGTCGGCATCGCCGCCCACGGCGATCAGGTCTACGTCCTCAACGCCCTGGACGGCGGCTCGGTGCAGGGCTACGTCCGGCTCGGCGACCGGCTGGTGCTGATCCCGTCCTGGCACCGCGCGCTGGGCCTGGACCCCACCGCCACACCGCAGTTCACCCACACCCCCGGGCAGATCGGCTTCAGCCCCGACGGCGGCGAACTGATCGTCACCACCAAGGCGGCGGCCAACAGCATCGACGTCTTCCCGCTCACCGACGGCGGCGCGCCCGCCACCCGACCCACCGTCACCGCGACACCCGGCGCCGTGCCCTTCGGGTTCGCCTTCGACCCCTCCGGGCGGCTCCAGGTCACCGAGGCCGGCCCGAACGCCGTCGCCACCTTCACCCTGGGCCGGCACGGCACGCTGACCCCGGTGTCGCAGACGGCCACCGGCCAGGCGGCGACCTGCTGGATCACCGCCACCGGCACCCGCCTCTACGCCTCCAACGCGGGCAGCGGCAGCCTCTCCGGCTTCGACACCGCAGGTCACAGCGGTCTGACCGCACTCGGCAACACCGCCACCGCCGCCGGCACGGTGGACGCCGCCGCGAGCGCGGACGGCCGCTACCTCTACGTCCAGACCGGGGCCCTGGGCACCGTGGACGAGTTCCGCGTCGGGCCCGGCGGCGACCTCGCCCCGATCGGGTCGATCACCGTCCCGGGTGCGGTCGGCGGCGAGGGCATCGCCGCGGGCTAGCGGCTCCCGGCCGGGGGGAGTTCCGGCGGCGGGCTCCGCCGGGCGGAGGCCGCCAGCCGGTCGGCGAGTGCGGCGACGAGGCCGCGGAGCTCGGCCGGTCCCTCGATCGCGAACGGGAGATCGAGGGAGGCGAGCAACGGCGGCAGCCAGTCGAGCCGTTCCGCCTGCAGCCGGACCGTCAGCCACTGCTCGGGCTCCACACCGGCGCGGGTCCCGGTCGGTGGCCCGGCGACGACCGCAATGCTCGCGACGCTCGCCGGGAGGCGGGCGCAGACCTGCTCGACCGTGCCCTGGATCCGCAGCGTCACCTCGTGCCGGTAGCCGGCCTCGGCGAACCCCGCGAGGAGACGCTCCGCCGGATCGACCCCCGCCGGCGGCTCGAAGGTGCCGGGCAGGGTCCTCGCATCCGCGATGCGGTCCACGCGGAACGTCCGGTCCTCGCCGATGCCGGGGTCCACCCCCGTCACGTACCACCGTCCTGAGTGAACGACCAGCCCGTAGGGGTGCAGCGTGCGGACACTGCGCCGGCCGTCGCCGGCGGTGTAGCTGATCGAGACGGGACGGCGATGGCGCACCGCGTCGGCGACCGCCAGCAGGACTCCGCTCCGCGGTGCCACTCCCAGGTCGTCGGGCGCGGCGGTGAAGGAGAGGGAGCCGAGCACGGCGTCCAGCCTGCGGGCGAGACGCTCGGGCAGCACCCGGCGGATCTTGGCCGTCGCCGTCTCGTTCGCGGTGTCGCCGGTCGTCGTCAGTCCGGCCCGGCGACCGGCGATCAGGCCGAGCAGCACGGCCAGCGCCTCGTCGTCGCCGAGCATCAGCGGGGGCAGCCGGTGGCCGGCGACCAGCCGGTACCCGCCGTAGCGGCCGCGCACCGACTCGACCGGCACGTCCAGGTCGATCAGGTGCTCCACATAGCGCCGCACGGTGCGTTCGTCGACGCCGAGCCGGTCGGCGAGTTCGGCCACCGTCCGGGTGCCGCCGGACTGCAGCAGTTCCAGCAGTGTGAGCACGCGCACGGTGGGTCGGGTCATGCCCGGAAGTATCCCCGCAATACCGGGCGGAATATGCCCGGTATTCGTCCTAGCCTCGGCAGAGCAGGAGAACCCGACCGGCCCACCAGGAGACCACCATGGACTTCGTATCGATCCGCATCATCACCGACGACGTCGCACGCCTCGTCGACTTCTACGAGCGCGCGACCGGCGTCCGGGCCGCCTGGTCCACCCCGGACTTCGCCGAGCTCAGCACCGCCTCGGCCACCCTGGCCATCGCCGGCACCCGCACCGTCCCGCTCTTCGCCCCGGACGCCGCCCGCCCGTCCGACAACCACTCGGTGATCATCGAGTTCCTCGTCGACGACGTGGACACCGTCCACCAGAACCTGACCGTCTCCGTCGAGGAGTTCGTCACCGAGCCCACCACCATGCCCTGGGGCAACCGCTCCCTGCTTCTCCGCGACCCGGACGGCAACCTCGTCAACTTCTTCACCCCGGTCACCCCAGCCGCCATCGCCAAGTTCGCAACACCTTCGCCGTGACGGCACTCGCGCACTCAGCCGAGATCATGCCCGGCAGGACAGTACGCTGAGGCGAGCAGCACCGGAACTTTCGAGCATCCTCGAAGGAGGTACGCCATGACCGCAGAGATGGTCGCACCCGCATGGATGCACGCGCAGATCAGCGCGGAAGAGTACGACTCCTGGTCCGAGGAGCAGTGCGCCGGCATTGAGATCGTGGACGGGATGGTCGTCGTGAGTCCGAGTGCGTCCAAGCGGCACAACCGGTTGGCCCGGATCCTGGCCAACGCCCTGGATGCCGCCGCAGGTCCGGACTGGAACGCCGACACGGACTTCGACGTCCGTCTTCAGGACGTCCCGCTCACCAACCGGCGTCCGGACGTCGTCGTGTACCGGGCGGAGACCATCGACTTCGCGCCCACCCGCCCCGAGCATGTGCTCTTGGTGGTCGAGGTCGTTTCGCCGGGCTCGGAGACCACGGACCGGATCGTGAAGGTGGACCAGTACGCCAAGGCCGGCATCCCCTTCTACTGGCGCATCGAGCAGGCTGCCAACGGGGTACCCGTGGTCTACACATACGTTCTCGATCCAGCCAGTAGGGCCTACCGGGACGGCGAGATGTTCGCCGGCACGATCAAGGCGGCCGTACCGTTCCCCGTCACGGTCGACCTGGGCACCGTCTGACCGGTCGATCCCACTGCCTCGACATCATCCGCACCGAGAAACGATCAAGGCCCAGGCCCCCAGCTACGTAGCGGTTGGCCTGGGCCCTTGTCGTGCGGGCCGATGCCTCGGCGGGGTGTGCCCTAGGCAAGGCACTCCACAGAACCGAATCGACGCACCACCGGCGGTGGCTAAGAGAACGCTGGTCATCCACGGCACGGTACAAGTGGGCTGCGGACGCGGCCGGCCCCGAACAGGCGGTGATCACCCGATACGGTGACCCTGGCCAGTGGGCCTGCCGACGCAGCAGGCCCGGGTCACACGCCGCGGGCCGATCGATGGATACAGGTCAGGCCTCTTCGACGGCTACGCACTGCCAGATCAATTCTTGAAGATCGAATGCAGCCTCTCGAATCTTGGTCCGCATCGATGGATTCTCGTATGCTTCGACGAACGAATCCATTGTGGGCAAAATATCAACAAGGACGTTTACGGCCAGGCGCGGAATTGTATCACTTTCCGCCCACGTCACTGCACATGCCGCCAAGGCTTCCTTTAGAGCCACATACGACGCCTCATTGAATCCGTCGCGCATCCGCATTGGGACGCTGAAATTCTCCCATGCTGCAACAAGTTCAGCAGTTGCCGTGTCATTCATTTACTATCCTCCAGTCACCCAAGATATTGCCTCTGGCGGAACCAAGCCTTCCAACAGTACCTCCTGTGATGCGTTGGCAAATCTACTGGCAGTGATACCGGTGACGCCCGCTGCCTGTCGACCGGCTGCAGTGGACAGGTCTGTCACTGGACCGCCAAACTTGGCCAGGTCAATGGCAACCATCCGCCCCGAGGCCCACTTCTGGGCGACAGCCAGACTTCTTGTCGTAGAAATGAACTGCGATGCCCATCCCGCACGACTTCCATTTGCCACGTGCCCTGCTGGCATGTAGGTCGCATTCGGGTTCTTCGCAGTGAGGCCGTTCGCCGGATCCTCGTCCGGGCGAAGATTCCGATAGACGATGTTCTCTTCTGCCGCCGCGTCATCTACTACTGCAGACCCGGCGCCATCCTCGGCTGCGGCAGTGGCGAGAGCACCGACATCAGCCACTTCAAGGCCGTCGGTAACGGGGTCAAGGCCGCCCTGGACAATGTTGAGGCCAGTGAGGAAAACCGCCCCCATGCTCAGCCCGAAGGTCTTCCAGCCGGATCCCGACTGATGTTCCTGGGCCGCCTTGACCGCCTGCGCGCGGGCTGCATTCTCTCTTTCGTCGGCGGCGAGGCGGTCTTGGTAGACCTTGGCTTCGCGGGCTGCGGCGGCCTTGGCGTAGTTGTCGTCGATCATGTAGTGCGCCGGGTTGGCGCGGTAGCGGGCGTAGCTGGTGCGGCTGGCTGCGTCGTGCTTGACGACCTGGGTCCACTTGTAGTGGCCGTTGGTGACGGTGTAGCCGGCCGTCATGCCGCGTTCGGCAGCCCAGGCGTTGTCGGCGCTGGTGCCTCCGTCGGTGGGTCCGAGGGGGCGCAGGCCGCTGGGGTCGGCTTGGCCGATGGGGTTGTCTCGGGTGTAGCTGTAGCCGTTGAGGAGTTGGTCGTCGGTTGCCTCGAAGAGGGGGTCGAGGCTGATGAAGCGTCCGATGGTGGGGTCGTACTGGCGAGCTCCGAGTTGGGTGAGTCCGGTGTTGGTGTCGGCTGGTGCGTTGAGGAACCCTCGGTTGTCGATCCAGGTGACGGCGGTGCCGCGGGTGTCGCCGTAGGGGGTGAACTGGCGCCAGGTGGGGGTCTGGGCGGTGTTGTCCAAGTACACGCTGCTGGTGCCGTGCTGGTCGGTGACCTCGAAGTAGTAGGCCGCGCCGGTTCCGGTGCGGACCACGGTGCCGCCGCCGGGCAGGGCGAGGTAGCGGACTCCGGTGGTGGTGGTTCCGGTCAGGGTGAGTTGTTCGCCAGGCAGGTACAGGGTGGTGGAGGTGGGGTCCTGCTGGAGCAGGACGTTGCCTTCGGCGTCGTAGATGTAGTTGGTGGTGCCGCTCTTGCCGCCGGCGACCTGGGTGAGTTGGCCGGCGTTGTTCCAGTTGAGGGTCTGGTTGCCGGAGGCGGCGGTGTTGCGGGTGAGGGTGTTGCCGTCCTTGTCGTAGGTGTAACTGGTGGCGGTGGTGCTGGCGCCGCTGGCCTGCGTGCTAGTGAGGGTGTGGGGCTGGCTGGTGCTGTTGCCGTTGTAGGTGTAGCCGGTGGTGGTGTCGGTGCCACCGGTGGTGGAGTGGTCGACCTGGCTGGTGCGCTGGCCGAGGAGGTCGAAGCTCCAGCTGGTCCAGTAGGCGGCGCCGCCTGAGAGCTGGTCGCCCACGGTGGTGTGGCTGCTGGTGGTCGGGGTGGCGGCGCAGGAGTCGTTGGCGGTCCAGGCCTGGGTGAGGCGGTCGAGCTGGTCGTACTGGTAGCACTGGGTCTCGGTGGCGCTGGCGGCGCCCATGCGGGTGGAGACCTGCTGGGTGAGGTTGCCGGCCGGGTCGTAGGTGTAGGCCTGTTCGTCGACCGGGGCCGGGGTGGTGGTGCGGCTGGTGAGTTGGTCGGTCAACGCCCCGGTGTGGGGGTCGTAGCCGTTGGTGAGGTAGGCGAGGTTGGTGCCGGAGCCGAGGGTCTCCTGGGCGATCTGGCCGTAGGCGGTGTAGTTGGTCTTCTGGGCGTAGCCGTAGCCGGTGTCGCCAAGCCCGGAGGGCAGGTCGAGGGCGGTGCTGTAGGTGTGGGTGACGACCTCGCTGGGCAGACCGCCGCCCAGGGGGTAGTTGTCGGTGGCCAGGAGGCCGGTGGTGGTGCTGTAGGTGTGCTTGAAGGTGTAGGTCTTGCCGCCGAGCGACCCTTGGGCTGCTGGGATCGTCACGGATTCGCCGAGGGACTCGCCGAAGACGTTGAACCCGAGTTGCTGGGTGACGTCCTGGTTGCCGCTGTTGTAGGCGGTTTCGGTGGTCACTTGGCCGATGGCGTCGGTGACCCCGGAGACGGCGTTGTCGTTGTCGTAGACCCAGGAGGCGGTTTCGTTGCCGGCGGCCTGGGTTGCCGTGGTTGCGGCGTACTCAGCGGTTTTGCGGTCCAGCTTGTCGTAGGTGTACGAGACCGACTTGCCCAGTGCGTCGGTGGTCTGGGTCAGGTTGCCGTCGGCGTCGTAGACCATGCTGGAGGTGCCGGCGTCAGGGTCCTGCTTGCTGACGGCCTGTCCGAGCAGGTTGTAGCTGGTGGTCCAGGTGCTGCCGGCGCTGGCGGTGGTGGCCTGGTTGCCGTGGCCGTCGTAGCCGTAGGAGATCGGGTTGCTGGTGCCCCCCGTGGTGTACCAGGTACCGGTGAAGGTGTTGGCGGGCTTGGTCAGCGTCGGTGCGACGGTGTAGGAGTCGACCTCGGTGGTGCGGCCCATGGGGTCGGTGCGGGTGGTCTTGACGCTGCCGCCGGTCGGAGGGATGACCGTGGTGGAGTCCCCGTTGTAGACCGTGCTGGTTTCCTGCTTGAGCAGGGCGTACTGCTGGGAGTCGTCGACCACGGTGCGGCCCAGGCCGTCGAAGGTGTAGACGTCCTGGTTGGGGATCTGGGAGTCCTGCACCGAGACGAGTGCCAGGGTGGGCACGGCGGCGGAGTCCCAGTAGCTGTTGTTCTTCTTGCGGACCCAGCCGTGGGAGTCGTAGAACGACTCGGTGATCAGGCGGCCGCCCTGCGGCGTGGGTGTCTGGGTCTGGCGGGTGCGGCCCAGGGAGTCCTCGATGGAGACCGAGGTCGCGTAGCCCAGGGAGTCGTTCAGCTTCTGGGTGGTGGTCCCGGACAGCCCGCTCTGGGAGACCGTGTAGGCATTGATCTCGTCCGCCGGTGCGGTGGTGGGACGGTTGTGCAGCCATGTGGAGGTGGCGCGGCCCAGTGCGTCGTACTGGACGGTGCTGGTCAGTGCGTTGGCGTCAGTAGTGGTGAGGATCAGACCGCGGGTGGGGTCGATCGTGGTGCTGGTCTTCTGGTTCTTGGCGTTGGTGGTGCTGGTGCCCGTGGTCAGTCCGACAGCGCTGAGGGTGTAGGTGTTGGTGGTCGTGTTGCCCTTGGCGTCGTTGGAGGCCAGGACACGGCCGTAGCTGTCGTACGTGGTCTGGGCCGAGGTCTGCCAGGCGAAGGCGCCACCGGTGTAGTCGGAGGCGGTGCGGATCATGGTGGGATCGCCGACGGTCGGCGCGGCGGTCTGCGGGAACGTGGTGGAGAACGCCGGGTCGTCGTAGAAGGTCTGCGTGGCGGCCACGACCTGCGCCGGACGGCTGACCGTGACCGGAGCCGCGAGGGTGTTGAGGGCCTTGGGCACGGAAGGGGTCGAGTTCTCGGTGAACCCGGAGCAGGCGACCGAGTCGGTCTCCTTGGAGGAGACCAGTCCCACCAGGTTGAGCGTGGTGTTGGCGGCTGCGTAGGCGGTGCTGGTGCACTGGTCGTAGGCGCTGGTGGCCGGCACCGTGTGGGTGTAGCTGTAGGTCGGCAGGGCGAAGGTGGCGCTGGTGGTGGCCGCGTCGTAGCTGGTGTCGGTCTCCGTGGTGCGCCAGCCGCTGGTGCCGCCGTCGGTGGTGGCCTGGCGGGTCCAGGTTTCGGCGGGTGCGGTCGCGTTGGCGGTCAGGTCGGGCAGGCCTGCGCGGGTTCGGGTGGCCAGGGGCGCCGAGATCCAGTACGAGATGATCGACGAGTGGTCGATCGGGCCGCCGGTGCCGTTGTAGCTGGTGGTCTCCAGCGGCTGGCCGGCGAGCTGGTCGCTGTCGGTGTGGTTGCCGCCCTGGGAGTCGGTCACCGAGACCGACCGGGTGGAGCTGGAGGACAGCCAGTCGCCGTCCATGCCGCGGTAGTAGGAGGTGACCGCCTCGGTCTTGGGGTCGTTGCTGCCGTCGCCGGTCTGCGTCTCGACGCTGGCGTAGCCGCGGAACTGGCCCCAGGTGCGGTACTTGGCCTTGACGACCTCGTTGTCGTCGTAGTGCCAGGCCGCGCCGCCGTTGTAGGTGTAGTCGGTCTCCTCGGCGACCGCGCCGCCGGTGGTGTCGGTCTGCAGGACCTGGGTGACGGCGTACTTCTGGAACCAGTCGGTGATCGGCGCGGTGTAGTCCTTGGGGGTCCACGACACCGGGTAGCACGACTTGGTGTTGCTGGACGGTGCCGCGGTGCCCACGTACGCGGTGGTGCAGGCGTCGGGCAGGCCGTAGCTGACCGAGGTCACTCCACCGGTCTCGCTGGTGACCGAGGCGATGCGGTAGCGGTACAGGCCGGGGAAGTTGCTGGTGTCGACGCGGTTCTGCAGGTCGATGCCGGTGAACTTCACCGCCGGGAGCTTGATCGGGCTGCTGGAGCCGCCGGCGGTGGTGTCGTCGCCCTCATGGGTGATGGAGGACAGCCACAGGGTCGGTGAGGTTCCGTCGCCGGTCGCCGGCTCCGACTGGCCAAGGGTGTAGGTGTCCAGGGCCTGGTACTTGGAGGCGGTGGTGGAGTACTGCTGCACCGTGATCGAGGAAAGCCGCACGGTGGAGAAGTACGAGGGGCTGTACGGCGTGCAGGTGGCACCGGAGGCGCAGACCAGGTCGAAGGGAACGTCCGGGTACTCGCTGGCCGCGGTGGTGGCCGACAACGGGTCGCAGGTGGTGGCGGTGCAGCGGCTGGCAGTGGTGAACACCACCTGGTCGGGGACGGTGCCGTAGGCGCCGCCGGCACGGTAGCCGTAGTCGATACGGGCCAGGTGGGAATCGCGGACGTAGGAGACGTTGTGTGCGCCGTTGTCCTCGCCGTAGTAGTTGGTGTCCTGGTTGTACCAGTAGGACATGGCGTTGCCGTGGGCGTCGGTGACGTAGTCCAGGTGCCAGCGGTAGGCCATGGTGCACACCGAGGAGGTGAACCCGGCCGCGTTGTAGCAGGGGTCACCGGAGTGGGCGGAGTACACCGGCTCCGAGTCGACCGAGTTGGTGGTGGCCTTGCCTGAGGTCCAGCCGGGCAGCTCGTTGCGGCCGAACTGGTAGGTGGTGCCGTTGCGGTCGGTGACGGTCCAGTAGTCGGTGTTGTAGGTGCCGGAGCCGTTGTTGGAGCCGGTGACGTGGGTGACCTTCTCCCCCGCGCCGTCGGCGCCGACCCAGTTGCCTGCGGCGTCCTTCAGCAGTGAGGTGGACGCTCCGTTCAAGGACAGGGTCAGGATCGGACCGTCGTAGCACTGGTCGTTGGTGGCCACCGGGGAGGCGCTGCCCTCGGGGCTGTCCGAGCAGGAGGCGAAGCCCTGTTCGATGAACGAGTCGGGGGTGTCCCAGCCGTCGCCGGCCCACGAGGACTGCGCCTGGGTCGCGGAGGTCTTGCCGTCCACCGATCCGGAGTCGTAGGACAGGGCGACGGTCGGCTTCAGGTCGCCGGAGGCGTCGGCGAGCTGGATGTCGTAGGAGTAGGTGAACGACCCCGAGGAGCCGCTCTGAGCCCAGGAGCCCGAAGGGCTCAGCGAGGTGGCCGAGTAGGTTCCAGCCGCGCCACCGCTGCCGGCGCTGGCCGAGGTCGCGGCCAGGACCGTGTCCGCGCCTGTGGCCACCGCAGTGGTCAGTGCGGCCTTGGTCACGGTTCCATCGGCCCCCTTGGGGGACGCCGGCGCGGGAGTCAGACCGACGGTCGCCGAAAGGTTCTCGGACTTGGTGTCGCGCATGGTGACAAGCGGTGTCTGTGTACGGCAGCTCGCCAGCTGCGGGGTGGTCAGCGCGCAGGCCGGCAACTGGACCAGGTGCAGGCGGTCGGCGTAGTTGCCGCCGTAGGCCTGGGCGAAGCTGCTGTAGTTGAGGCCGACCTGGACGTCGCCCTTGCGGCCGTCGGTGGCGCCCACGCTGAAGACGACGCCGGCGATGCCGAGCTTGCTCGCGTCGGCGTGGGGCTGGACGTGGACCGCGACGTTCGTCGGTCCCTGATAGGCGCCCGTTTTCGGGGCTATGCCCTTGGCCCAGACGGGACTTGAGGAGCCATCTGCCGGTGTTGATGCCCCGGGTGTGAGCGGGGACTGGGCGGAGGAGGCTGTCGGCCAGGTCGTGGCACCGGCGCGATAGGCGCGGGTGGTCTGGTCGGTGACCTTGGCCTTCTTCGGCTGCAGGGTGGTCACGCCGCTCACCGGGGTCACCCCGGCGGCCTTGGGCGCGCCGACGTGGGTGGAGGCGATGGCGGGGCCGGTGGCCGCGATCAGCGGGGTGGTCAGTGCCAGGACCGTCAGTGCGCTCAGCCACTGTCGGCGCACTCGCGCGCCGTGCGTGCGCTGCCGGAACCACGCGATTCGGCCCATAGCCAACCCCGCCCTGTCTTTCTGGGTGCCCGATGGGCATGACGAACGAACCAGCTGTTCAGAGCCGGTGCTGCGGCTGTGACTATGGCAGAGGTTCGTCGACAAACGGAACGGACTATTCCGGACATCTCTTCACAAGTGGAGGTAAGAGTTCCGCAAGAGATCCGTCGGCGAACCATTAGAAAAACGGACATTTGCATCCTTAGTGAGCCAGCTGTGGGCCTGCTGACCGTGTCCACTAGCTGTGTCACGCCCCAGGTCAAGCGGCGTTTCCCGATTCACGCCGCCCGCGTGCCGGATCCACAGAACCAGTAAGAGGTGCTCGTCTTGTTGAGACCTGTTCCGCTGCGGCGCGCGTTCGCCGCCAGCCTCGCGGCCGCCCTGAGCGCGGCATCGCTCACCGCCGCCATATCCCCCGCGCACGCGGCGACCGGCGCAGGGGCCGGCACCTCGTCAAAGGTCCTGGTGGACGAGACCACAGCCTCAGCACGTGCGAAGGCGAGCGGAACCAAGGTGGCCGTGGACGCGGCGACCACGCCCACAGAGACCGAAACCGCCAATCCTGACGGCTCGTTCACGCTCAACCAGTCAGCACAGCCGGTGCGCAAGTACACCGGTGGAGAGTGGAAGGCACTGGACGCCGACCTGTCGCGCAACAGCGACGGAACCCTCTCCCCGAGCCTGTCGACCACGAACCTGTCTCTGTCCGACGGCGGCAACGGGCCGCTGGCGGTGATGAACGACCACGGGCGCTCCCTGGCGTTGACGCTGCCGTCGTCCATTCCCAGCCTGCCCACCCCCACCGTGTCCGGTGACACCGCCACCTACGCTGCGGTCCTGCCCGGGGTGGACCTGCAGGTCACCGCCGACGACCAGGGCGGCTTCTCCGAGGTCCTGGTCGTCAAGAGCGCTGTCGCAGCAGCCAACCCGGACCTGGCGAGCCTGGACTTCACCGCCCAGAGCAAGGGTGTGGCCCTGGCCACCGACACCGCCGGCAACATCGCCGCCAAGGACTCGCGCGGCTTCACAGTCTTCGCCGCGCCCGCTCCGCGCATGTGGGACTCCGCTACGTCCTCTGCTCCGACGCCGGCCGCCGGCGCGACCGTCAACGAGGCGTCGCCGACCCCGACACCGTCAGCATCTGCCCCGGCAGGCTCCTCCGACGGCGCACCGGCCACCTCCAGTGCCGCCGCCCCCGGCCGGGCCGCCCATGTGGCCGGGATCAAGGCCCGCTACCAGTCGGGGAAGATCCAGCTGACCCCCGACGCCTCGATGCTGATCGGCAAGTCGACCGTGTACCCGCTTTACATCGACCCGTCCTACACCGCCGGCGGCGGAACCCTGCAGGCGTGGACGTACGTCCAGTCCTACTACTCAGGAACCAGCTTCTGGAAGAACACCGACGCCGCCGGCCTGGGTGTGGGCTACGAGAGCTGGGAAACGCCTGCTCACCAGACCCGGACGTTCGCCCAGTTGAGTGTGGACGGCCGCCTCAAGGGTGCCCAGGTGCTCTCGTCCACGTTCTACGCGACCGAAATCTTCTCTTATTCGTGTACTGCATCTCCGGTCGAACTCTGGCAGACCGGCGCCATCAGTTCCGCCACCACCTGGGACCACCAGCCGACATGGCAGAGCAAGTTGGACTCCAAGACCGTTGCCCACGGGCAGTCCAGTTCCTGCCCCGCCGCATCCGTGGGTTGGAACACGACTGCGGCCATGCAGAGCGCTGCCAACCAGTCCACTTTCCAGTCCCAGATCACCCTGGGTCTGCGTGCCGGTGACGAGAACGACACGAATGGCTGGAAGCGGTTCGACCATTCGACCATGTCGATGTCGACCACCTTCGACCACAAGCCCGCCGTCCCGACCAACCTGACGACCTCGCCGGCCAGCACCTGCACCGGTGGCGTCAAGACTCTCGGCCACGGCGACATCACCCTGGACGCGGGCGTGTCCGACCCGGACGGCGGCACCCTCAGCGCCACCTTCAACATCTTCAAGACGTCCGGCGGCGCCAACATCACTACCCAGACCGTCAGCGCGCCCTCCGGGCACAACGCCGTCTACACCCTCACCGAGGCCAACCTCGACAAATGGCTGGGCACGACAGCGGCGACCGGAGTCTCCTGGCAGATCTCCTCGGTCACTGACGGGACCTACCCGGTCGGCCCGTCCAAGACCTGCGCCTTCACCTACGATCCCACCAGCCCCGGTGCTCCGACCGTGAACGACTCGTCGGGCAAGGACTGCAACGACCCCACGTCACCGGTGACCTATCAGGTCGGCACCCCCGCCACCTTCACCGTCGTCGCGAACGCCAAGGGAAGCGCCCCCGCCAGCTACCTCTACCAGCTCAACGCCGGCGCGCCCCTGTCCACCAGCGGCTCCATCACCCTCACCCCCACCCGCGGCACCAACGTGCTGACCGTCACCTCAGTCTCCTCCGGCGGCAATATCGGCCAGACCCGCACGTGCTACATCTACGCAGCGCCACTGACCACCCCGGCAGCCGACGGTGACCTCAACGGCGACGGCACCGCGGACCTGACCGTGGTCGGCGGACAGGCCAACCTGCCCCCCGGTCTGTGGTTGGCCAGCGGACGTAACAGCACCCAGATCGCCACCGCCGCAACCCAAATCGGCCCGGACGGCCCCGGCCTCAACACCGCCGGCACCGCGAGCGACTGGAACGGCACTCAGGCCATCACCGGACACTTCAACACTGGCAACGGCTTCAACGACGTCGTCGACTACAACCCGAGCACCGGCTACGGCTTCCTCCTGGACGGCAACGGAGACGGCTCAGCCTTTTCCACACCCACCTCCGACAACTCAAGCAATCTGTCCAACACCCCATTCAGCGACGCCGCCGGCGACAAAGCCACGAGCGTCGCCAATGGCGGAGGCCTCTACAACACCCTCAACGGGAACCCGGCCACCGGCTACGCCGACCTACTGCTGGTGCTGAACGGACACCTGCTCGACGAGGCCTCCGACCCCGCCGCAGGTGCCTTCGCCGGCCCCGACAACGCCTTGGACCTCGGAGCGACCAACCCGGCAGGCACCGGTGACTGGACCGGCTGGACGCTGACCACCACCCAGATCGGCGGCCTGCCCGCCTTGTTTGCCCGCGACGCCAGCGGCGGCAACGACGGCCTGTACTACTACAGCCCCAGCGACCTGCAGCAGCTCGCCTACGGCACCGCCGTCACCGCGCTCAAGGCAGCGAGCGGTGACTGGTCCACCGCCGCAGCACCCGTGCTCCAGGCTGCCGACCTCAACGGCGACGGAACCCCCGACCTGCGCAAGGTCGACTCCACCGGCCACGTCACCGCTTACCTGTTCAACGGCACCGCCCTGACTGCACAGGCCGCCCAGACGCTCAGCAGCGCCACCCACAACTGGTCGCTCGCCGACTACGACGCCAGCAAGCTCACCGCAAGCGACGCCACCACCTCCACAGCGCTCGCACTGACCGGCACCGCGGGCGTAACCGCCAACACCGGTGACCTGTTCGACCCCGACGTCGCCCTCGATGCGAGCAAGTCCGGCTACCTGCACACCACCGGCAAAGCCGTGGATCTGACGCAGAGCTTCACCGTGTCCGTCTGGGCCAAGCCCACCAGCTACAGCACCTCCATCCTGTCCCAGGATGGAGCGGCCAACTCCGGCTTCAGCCTGTCCGCCGGTGCCAGCGGCTGGGGCTTCGCCCTGAACACCGGTAACGGCGCAGCCTGGAGTTTCGACTCCATCGGCGGCGGCACCGTCCAACTCGGTGCCTGGACCCACCTGACCGCGACGTACACCAAGCTCAGCGCGAGCGCCGGGGTCATGAACCTCTACGTCGACGACATCTTCGTCGCCACCGGCACCCACACCGCCCCGTCAACAGGTGCTACCGGCAACTTCACGCTCGGCTCGGACCTCCACAACTCGACCCGCGGCGACTTCTACGACGGTCAACTCGCCGATGCCCAGGCCTGGAACGGCAGTGCCCTGGCCCCCAGCCAGCCCTACACCCCCGGCAGCTACCACCAGGCCGTAACGCCCACCCGCATCCTGGACACCCGCACGGCCAGCGGCCTGACCTACGCCCACGGCGTCACCGCCGGCACCAGCACTGTGCCCGGAGAATCCACCTTCCCCCTGCAGATCAGTGGTGACACCGTCACCCCGTCCACCAGCGGAGCCCCCACCAAGATCCCTGCCTCCGTCACGGCCGTCGCCATCGACGTCACCGCCGTCAACGAGACCGACTCAGGGTTCGTGACCGCCTACGCCGACGGAACCCAGCGCCCCATCACCTCGTCCACCAACTTCGCCGCGAACACCACAGTCACCGGCTACCAGATCGTCCCCGTGGGCCCGGACGGCAAGATCGACCTGTTCACCCACGGCAACACCACCGACACCGCAGCCCTGATCGTCGACGTCACCGGATACTTCACCACCGACGCAGGGCTGACGGGTGACCAGACGTACACCCCCCTGACCACCGCGACCCGGGCACTGGACACCCGCAGCAGCACCGCCAACACCACCGGGCTCAGTGCCACCGGCACCGTGCCGGCCAACACCACGTTCACCCTCAAGATCGATGGCCTGACCGGGGTGCCGGCCAACGCCACGGCGGTCGCAGCCAACCTCACCACGGCGAGCGCCACGGGCTCCGGCTACCTCCAGGCCTACGCCACCGGAGCCGCTCCCGCAGCCGACACCAGCCTGACCTACGACACCTCCAGCGCCCTGTCCTCCATGTCGGCGGACATCCCCATCGGTACGAACGGAACCATCAGCATTCACAACGCCGGGAGTGCCACAGCGATCCTGGTCGACATCTCGGGCTACTACACCACCGGCACCACCGGTGGGCAGACCTACCACGCGGTCAACCCCACCCGCCTCGTCGACACCCGCAACGGCACCGGCGCATCCAGCGTCGCCCCGCTCGCCGCCACCGGCGCCGGCGCGACCTACACGGTCAGTGCCTCCGACACCCAGCAGGTGACCACCGCCACCACCCCCACTCTGGTCACCATGCTGACCGCAACCAACACCGGCACCGGCGGCTACCTCACCGCCTACTCCGGAGCCACCCCGCCCACGACCTCAAACGTCAACTTCTCCGCCAGCGACACCATCGCCAACCTCGCCCTGACCCCCACCGACTCCTCCGACCAGATCAACATCACCAACCACAGCACCGGCACCACCGACCTCATCGTCGACTGCAGCGGCTACTTCAACTGACACCCCATCACCAACGGGCGGTCCCGGGGCTGGGCATCCAGCCCTGGGACGCCGTTCCCGACCCACCTCACATCCATATCGGCACATGACGCCCGGCTCCCGGGCGTATGAGCGCCATACTCCCGGAGCCCGCGATGCGTATCCGTCCCCTGGCCGTCTCCACCGTCCTGGCCCTGACCGGAGCCGGACTGACCCTGGCCAACCCCGTAGCCTTCGCTGCCGGCAGCACCCTGTACGTCAGCATGGCCAATGGCTGCTCCGACACCGGCCCGGCCACCGCCGCCGAGC
Source organism: Streptacidiphilus jeojiensis (assembly GCF_042510965.1). NCBI lineage: Bacteria > Bacillati > Actinomycetota > Actinomycetes > Kitasatosporales > Streptomycetaceae > Streptacidiphilus > Streptacidiphilus jeojiensis. Next base: position 275,471 of record NZ_JBEUKS010000002.1, on the reverse strand, counting down.
CCTTGTGCAGCATCCAGGTCGCTGCCGACCGGGCCGAGCCCGGGGACACCGTGCAGATCGGCCCCGACTACCTCAGCCGCACCCCGGTCGTACTGACCCACTCCGGCACACCGGACGCGCCGATCACCTTCACCACCACATCGTTCGCGGACATCGAGGCGAGCAGCGGTCCGTCGCTGACCATCTCCGGCGCGCACGACATCGTCGTCGACGGCAAGATCGGCCTCTACAACACGGGGACCGCACTGTCGATCACCGACTCCAACCGGATCACCATCCAGCGCGGCAGCATCGGATCGCCCAGCGCCACCTTCACCGCCACCCAGCCGGCCGTGGCCCTGTCCGGTTCCACCGGCCAGGTCACTCTCACCCGCGAAACGATCGCCCAGGCCAGCCGGGACCAGGTCAGCATCGGCGCCGGCGTCAGCGGCACCGTGCTGAGCGACGACGCGATCAGCGACCCCTTCGCCGGATCTGCCGTGACCGCCACCGACGCGCCGGGCACCGTCCTGGTCAACGACACCGTGCTGGACTCCTGCGCCGACGCGATCCACCTGGCCGGCACCTCAACCAGCTCCACGATGAAGAACAACATCGTCAGCACCGCCACAGCCGGCTCCTACTGCGCCCCCACCACCGACACCGCCCAGATCAGCGTCGACGCCGCCGCAACTGACGGCACCGCCTTGGACTACAACCTGGTCCACTCCGCCACCACCGGCACCGCCTACGCAACCGCCCCCTACCAATGGGCCGGAACCGCGTACAGCGACCCCGCATCCCTCAACACCGCCACTACCCAGGGCGCGCACGACCTGGAAGCCGACCCCCTCCTTAACGGCTACGCCCCCACCGAGGGCTCGCCCGCCATCGACTCCGCCGACGCCGCCGCGGCTCCCGCCCTGGACCTGCGCGGCCTCGCCCGAGTCGACGACCCTTTGGTGGCCAATACCGGCACCGGCACCGGTTACACGGACCGCGGCGCCTACGAGGCCCAGAACCCGCTGACATTCACCAGCGTTGACCTGACTCCGGCCAAGGGCCCCTACCCGCTGAACGTCACCGCCACGGCCGCCGTGAAGAACCCCTGGAACGTCGCGATCACCTACACCTTCGACTTCGGCGACGGCTCCACCCCGGTCACCAGCGACAGTCCCACCGCAACGCACACCTACACCGCCGCAACCCCCAAGGGCGGCGACACCATCATCGTGACCGCAACCAGCCCTGGCGGTGCGTCACGCAAATACGTCCTCGCGGCTCCCACAGTGACCGCTCCGGCCCCGCTCGTCCCGCACCTGACGGTGACTCACTCCCCGGCCACCCCGTACACCTACACCGCCGACACCAGCGGCTCCACCGACGCCTGGCAGATCACCGACACCCGCACCGACTTCGGCGACGGCACCCCGGTCACCGACACCGCCACCCCCGGCCCCCTTACCCACGCCTACACAACCCCCGGCCGCCACACCGTCACCGTCACCGAGACCGACTACACCGGCGCCACCGCCACCACCACCCAGCAGATCACCGTCGGCAGCTCCTACGTCCCCGACGGACCGGTGCGCATCCTGGACACCCGCAACGGCACCGGCGCCACCAAGGCCATCGTCCCGGCCGGCGGCACCCTCAACCTCAAGGTCACCGGCGCCCACGGCGTCCCCGCCACCGGCGTCACCGCCGTGGTCCTCAACCTCACCGCCACCACCCCCACCGCCGCGGGCTACACCACCGCCCACCCCGGCGGCACCGCCACCCCCACCGCCTCCAACCTCAACTACACCCGCGGCCAGACCGTCGCCAACCAGATCACCGTCCCCGTCGCCGCCGACGGCACCATCGCCCTCACCGCCAGCCCCGGCGCAGCCGTCCACCTCATCGCCGACCTCCAGGGCTACTACACCACCAACACCAACACCGCCGGGTCCGCCTACACCGCCACCGGCCAGTACCGCGTCCTGGACACGCGCATCAGCAATCGCTTCCACAACGGGCCCATCGCCGCCGGACAGACCATCAATGTCCCGGTGGCAACCACCAACGTGCCCTCCGCCACCAGCTACGCCGTGCTGCGGGTCACCGCGACCGCACCCACCACCGGCGGCTACTTGACCGCCTACACCGGCGGCACCGCTCGCCCGGCCGTGTCCAGCCTCAACTTCGCCGCCGGACAGACCGTATCCAACCTGGTCAACGTGCCCGTCGGCGCCGACGGCACCGTCAACCTCTACAACAGCACCGGCAAGACCCAGGCCGTGATCGACCTGATCGGTACCTTCACCACCGCCACCGACTCCCTGACCGGAAACCCCTTCATCCCCACCAACCCCACCCGGATCCTGGACACCCGCAACGGCACCGGCACCCCCAAGGGCACCCTGGGCTCAGGCAAGCACCTCACCCTCAAGGTCGCCGGCACCACCAACGTCCCCGCCGGCGCCACCGCCGTCCTGGTCAACCTCACGACCACCGGTTCCAGTGCAGGCGGCTACCTCACCGCCTACGCTGCCGGCGACCCCAACCCCGGAACCTCCACCCTCAACTTCACCACCGGACAAACGACCTCCACCCTCACCCTGATCCCCGTCAGCTCCAACGGCACCATCAGCATCTACAACTACACCGGTACCACCAACGTCATCGCCGACCTCGAGGGCTACTACACCCCCTGACGCAGAGCAAGGTCAGTTGGGGAGCTGTCTTGATCTTGGGTCTGACAAGATTTTCGCAGCGGTGATCGTCCTTCGATGGGAGCTGCGGCGCCATCAGCGGCAGACGGTCGACGCGATCACCGCTGCGCTGGCCGGTGGCGGCCAGGTGCTGGTGTCCTCGCTGGCGCTGCTGGCGCAGACGGTCCGGGCCTGACGCGATGATGTCGGGTCACGCTGAGCGCGCTGATCGTGTCCTCCGAGGGCGCCGACGAGCCCGGCACGAACCCTGACCCGGACGCCATGCAGGAGCGTGAGCTGGGCCTGGAGGCCACCACCGCAGCGGAGCGGATCCCCGCGTCGGTCGACTGCCCAGCCGACCGAATGCGAAGCCAATCGGAACAGGCACCAAGCTGGATGGCCGCAATGGGAACGAGGCGAAGCCGTCCTTGGGGCCCTGCTCAAGGACGAGCGTTCAACCGAAAAGCGTCGTCCTGCACGGAGTGCGGACGAAGGCACCAGTTGCCCCACGAGCAGGCGTCGGAACTTCTGGGTGCCGGGGTAGGGCACACACCTGCGACGGGCGTCTGCCTCCTCCACCCCTTTGACCTGGACTTATACAGTCCACCTCAGGCGCGCCACACTGCCGCCGAATCGCGGGATACCCGCGATCATGGCATTGACCTGCGATTTTACGTCGCAGGATGTGTGCCCTAGGCAAGGCACTCCACAGAACCGAATCGACGCGCCACCCGGCAGCGGGACGAGAACGCTGGTCATCCGGAACACCGTACGGCTGGGCATCCGGTGATCCATGAGAACCGATTTCATGACCCACCTCCACCGACATCAGCGGGCTCACTCTCAGCCACCACAACTCGCTGATGTCCGTCGTCAGCGGAGCGTCGGTCGAGTTATGGAACATCAAGGACCCGGCGCACCCCGCCAGGCTGGCCACCCTCCCGTCGCCCGGCGGAGCAGCCGGCACCATCCTTGTCGGTGAGCTTCACTCGCGACGACAAGAAACTGACGATCCAGAGCTCCACCGCCCTGGACCTGGTCGACACCGCCCCCAGGCCGTCGCCGACCAGGTCTGCACGACCACCGGCAGTTCCATCACCCCGAGCAGTGGAGCCTCTCCGTCCCGGAAGTGGTCTTGCGCAAGCCCTGCCCGTAGCCCCGCATGCCTAGCCGCTCTCGCCACAGGCGCTCCGTGACGAGGGGTGATCAGGGCGACAATACATGCGCCGGGGGCTTGCAGGGCGGCGGTGACCGTGTCGAAGGCGGTGACCGGGCCGGTCGGCAGGTCGGGGGCTGGCTGCGAATCCGGCGGAGGTTCGGGTCAGTACCGCGCCGTTCAGGGCAGGTGGATCATGGAGTCCAGGCCCGCGGCAGCGGCCTGGCGCAGGCCGTGGAGGAAGGCGTCGTCCACGGCTGTGGTGCATGAGGCAACTCAAGGGGTAGTTGCTGCCACGGGATCCCGGCGTAGAGCACGAACAGCACCCTCTAAAGGCACAGCCGGTCCGGAACCGGCAGCGGGCCCGGCGATCCGCACCGGCCACGGCGGCAGCACCGGCTCGATCACTGCCCACCGCTCATCGTCCACGACCCACGGCTTGGCGCTCACACCAGCACGAACGGCTCAATCGTCGTACCGGTTACGGCTGACCTGCACCACCCCACAAGGTCGTGTTGCGAGCCCTTAGCGGCGAAAAAGACAATAACTGCGTAGTCCCAGCACGAACCGGTTACACAGTGTGCATGGCAACCAAGGATAACGGGGACGAGCCCCAGAAGATCCCCTGGCCTACCAGGCTCAAGGATCGTCTTGTTGGATACATGGGAGTTGGTGCTTGGCGGCAGGTCGTTCTCACTCATGTCACCGAACTGCGTGTCCGGCTCAATGCAGCCGAGGAGGCCAGCCCTGCGACGCCTTCAACTACCAATTTGTCGCTCAATAGCGGGCAGCGCGCTGCTCTCATTGAGGGCGCGAGAGGGCATTTGGATGCCGCTGACGATGCAGCGAATCGCAGATTCGGCATCCTGACCGGGGCCGTGGTGGAACGTGCCTGGACGAATATCCACGAGGCGACGCTCAACCTATTGGAGCTCGCCCCAGAGGATGAGCTCGAAAGCTGGGGGGTCGATGTCCGGGCGTTCGCACGCCTGCACCTTCGGCATGGGGATCCGCACCGAGTCGCCATCGAGGAGACCCTCCTCGGGCGTCCGCCCACACCGAAGCCTCTAGAGAAGGAACATCAGAAGCTTGCCGTGGGTGTCCTCCGGGCCGCATTCGCGGCGGCTTCGGTGGAGAAGACCCGCGCCCGGAGCTTTCGCAACGTCGTCCTGGTGGGGTCCGCGGTCTTGGCCGTGATCGCTGTCGCCCTGGCAGCCTTCGGGTGGTTCCACTCCGACATGCTGTCGTTGTGCTTCCCTGCGAAGGCGACACCGCGTGTGTCCCCAGGGAACGTCGTCTGTCCGAATGGTGGTCATTCACCTGGCCCGTATGACATCAGCCTGGTTGCTGGGCTTGGCGTCGCTGCTGCCGCGCTCACGACCGCGGTGTCGCTCAGCAAGCTGGACGGCAGGTCCGCTCCGTATTCGATTCCTCTGGTGTTGGCGTTGCTGAAGCTCCCCGCTGGAGCCGTGTCGGCAGTCCTGGGAATGGTGATGATCAGCGGCAGCCTGATTCCGGGCCTCGACAAGCTGGATTCCCAAGGGCAGATTCTGGCCTGGGCCGCTCTGTTCGGAGCCGGCCAGCAAGCGGCGACGCACTTCGTGGACACCAAGGGCCAGGAGATCATCGAGAACGTCCGAGGAGCAGCTGGCCTCAGCTCCGACTCCCTCGTGTGAGGGGCTGAAGGGACGCGAGGCCATTCCTAGACCGGGGTCGGTGGCACATTCGCCGAGGTTTGTGCCAGCTGATGCGGGCGCTTGGCCCAGTAGCAGCATGCCGACCAGGCCACTGCGCACACTCCGAGGTCGAAGATTCAGCCGGTGCTCTGCCCGTAGTGGGCGGACAGGACGTGCACGAGGTCCAGGACGATTTCGTAGGAGGCGTGGGCGGCGATCATCGCCAGCAGGCGCGGGTAGGCTGGCAGATGAGGGCCATCGCTACCGCCCACGGCGGCAGCACGGTGGGGCCGTACTCGATGTGATAGCTGAGGCGGTTTCCGACCCGGCGCTGCTCAGCGCCGCGTTCCACGAGGTCGGCCATGCTGCCGTCGCCCCGCACGCAGGCATTCCGCCGGTCGACCTGGCCGTGGCACCCGGCGCCGCGTGCGCACGGTGCGGGACGCGGCGGGCCCGCGGCGTCAATCATGGCGTGAGCCTGGGTGCGGCGCCGCCCAGGGACGTGCTCATGGTCCTCGCCGCCGGCGTCCAAGCCGACCTCGCCTACGCCCAGACCCGAGGCCCGCTCTCCCCGGCGGAGCAGTGGGCCATCGAGGTCGGCGACCTGGACGACCAGCACCTGGCCCGCGAGCTGGTCGACCTGCTCCCCGATGACAACTGCCTCGACTACGGACCAGTCGACATCCGGCCGCGCCCGTCGAACTGGCTGCACCAGAAACAGCGTGCCCAAGCCGAGGTGCTCCGGCTGTGGCCGCGGATTGAGGCCCTGGCCCTCCGCCTTCTGGCCGACCACCGTGTTGCCGCCACCGACCTGACCGGATCCCCTCGGCTAACGAACCAACCGGCCGACCGGCCCGGACTCGCCTACAACGGTGCGAAGCAACGCGAGCAGGGCGTCCAAACGGGGGAAGGTTCCGATCAGCGCCGTGTCTCCCGCGGCAAGCCGCTGGCGCAGGTACAAGGAGGCGGAGAACACAGCCACCTCCAGGTCGACTTCAACACCCTCGCGCATGGTCGTGGTCTTGAGGATGGACTCGCAGTCCGTGCCGTTCACGGACACGGGCCGCCAGACGATCAGGACGCGCTTAGCGTCCGAGGCCGCCTGCTCGCTCCAGCCGCCCGGCGGCCGCAGCGGTAGGGCGACCTTCGTGGTGCCGGTCCACAGCTCCTGCCACACCTGCGGAGCGGTGAGCACCGCCCACTGTGCGCGGGCGAAGCCAGCCAGCGCCTGCGGATCCGCAGGCACGGAGCGCCGGGTGTCGGCCGAGGACGCCGTCCACTGCTTGCACTCACAGGCAATCAGCGAGCCCGTATGCACGAGCCAGGCGTCGAGGTCCCGCACCTGCGGAACGGGGTAGTCACCGAAGGCTGCGTTGTCGCGGCGCGGCACCTCGGACTCGATCAACTCGACCGGGCCACTCGCGGCGAGGTAGTGCGCGTAGACGTCCCATGTCCTCGCCGACGAAGCTGCTCAGTTGCCCGGCCTGCCGGGAACAGCTGACGGTGAAGTCGTCGAACACATTCAGTAGCGCGGGTATCTCGTACGTCGTCATGACGGGCCATCATGCCCGAGCGGTCCGACAACACTGCGCGGCCATGCGCCATGGCCTGCTCCAGTGGACCGAAGCCGTCTGCGCCCGCACGCCCACCCCCGACAAGACGACTCAGCTACGCCTGGCCAAGAGCGTGTCGCTGATGCGGATCATCTGCACCACGAACAGCCCCCACAGCCGCTCCCTGGAAGTCAACGACACCCTCATGGCCGGCGGCGTCCTAGCCAGCTGGCTACCGCGGGCTGTTCCTGTGCCCACGGAGATCGGGAAATACCGCAAATAACCACGGTGGGGAGAAATCAGGCGACACGGCAGCAACTCAGTACCTATCGTCGGGCGTTGTGGACGAAGAAGAGACCCAACTGCTGCGCAACAGCCTGACCTACATTGAGATCCTGCTCACCCGCTACGAGCCGCGGCGTGAAACCGCCTGGCGGGTGCAGCCCGGAAGCTCCCTGGCCGGAGACGACGCCAGGACCGACCCGTACCACCTCTCCCACAGCGTCCAACACGCCCTGCAGGTCGCGATCGACCACGTCCAGTGCCTGCGCTCCTCCCTGGTAGAGCGCATGGACGCCGACAAGGCGTCCGTGGTACTGCACACCCACGGGCAAGCCACCCTGCTACGCGGAGCACTGGAGAACAGCGCCCGCGCGGTGTGGCTGATCGCCCCGCCGCAACGCCTGGAACGCGTCCGTCGCCGGCTGACGCTGCAAGCCGACGACCACAAGAACAACCGCGCCATGGCCGCGGTGGTCGCCGCCGCGATGGCCCCGCCCTGCCAGCCCCGGGCCGATCCCGACACGCTCTTTCCCCGCAGTGAAGCCGAGCAGTGGACCCAATTGGTTGCACTGTTCCAGGCGGCGGGCGCCACGCTGACCGAGCCGAAGGCGCTGAAGTCCGCCTTGAAGTTCACCGGCTACGCCGACATCGTCCGTACCGCCGGCCAGGAACTCGCCAGGCCGCCCGACTTCGACGGCAGCCTCGACATGGGCAAGGTGCTGGAGTTCGCGTGGAAGGGCTGCAGCGCCCTCGCCCACGGCGACCTCAGCGGCTCACTGAACCAGCTCCCCCGTCAGGTCCAGTCTCAGACGGGCAAGATCCTTTTCGTGCGGATGACCGGCTCCGTCACGAACCTACACTTCTGGACGACGCTGGCCTGCATGACCATCACTAAAGCGCTGGACCTATTCGACTCACGGGCACGCAAGTACCACTGACCAAGCAAAACCTAGGCCGCGCTCACCGCCGTCCGCAGGGCTGGCCCGGTTGCGGCCATGCCGGGGCCGCTCGGACGACGCGAACCTCGTCGCCGTCGTAGCGGGCCTGCACCCGCCCATTGCCCAGCGCAGTGCTCCGCCGTGCGACGCCCCAGCTCGACCAGGTGGTGCTGGCCCTGCACTGCGTCGCCTCTTGGCCGCGCGGGGGTGGCGATCGCCGACCGGTAGCCTGCCGCCACACAGCCCAGTGCACTCGTGCGCATAGACGCAGCGCTGCGGGCGAAGCACGGCCTGACACACTCCAAGTACTCGGCGCGGAAAGCACTAAGCAGGCCGGAAAGGCCGCGACCACCATCTCCCCTGCCGCCCCGAGCATCGTCATGGCATCACAACAGCCCGGATCGGTCACCGTCTGGGTTGAGTCTAGGGATGTAGTGCAGCGGGTGGCTCCTCGTGAGGAAATAGAGGGTAGAGGTGAGCCATGCAGGTGGGTGAGTGGTGGGCGTATCGCGTTGCCCCGTACGTCGGGCCGGTCAGCAAGGTGGAGATCCTCAAGGAGGGCACCCAACGGCCGTTAAGGGTGAAGGTGCGCTTCATGGCCGAGAAGGCTGAGGGGCGCGAGGAATGGGTGCCGCCGGCCCGACTGCGCGTGCCGTGGGAACGGAAGACGGCCTGGCTGGAGCAACAGCAAAGGTGGGCGGACCTGATCAGCGATGGCCCACTGCAGGAGGACGTGGACCTCGTCGCAGCGACCTTGGTCTTCGACACATGCCCGCTGCAGGGTGTGGCGTCGCTCGGTTGGAACTGGCGCAAACGTGGCGTCCTGTTCGTTCGCGACGTTCCTGCCTTCGCAGCACTCCTGGAGGTCCCGCAGGAGTTCTTCACCAACGATCCGCGAAGCTTCACCGACGACGGCACGGTGATCGCCCCCTGGCCCACCGCGCTCGCGGCCGCACGCCTGACCGCCCGGGCCCACGCCGAGTTTCTGGTGTCCGAACTGGCATCATGTGAGGAACGCGAGCGGCAGCGGGCAATCTACGGTCAGCACTACCGCGGCCGCGGCAAGAATCCCGGCACCTATATGGACGCCGAGATCTGCGCCGAGGTGGACCGTGAGTTCCAACCCGCGCGGGACCTTGTGCGTCAGTGGTGCGGTGCCGAGGTCGTAGAGCGCCGGGTCGAGCTCCAGGCGCTGCGCGTCGAGGTCGTCCGCATCGGGAAGCTCATGGAAGAAGCGATCCAGGCCCTGCGGTCCTCGGGGCATCAGGCCATCGCCAATCAGTTCGAGGCGCGGCTTGGGGTGCCCTTGGAGCTGCTTCGTCTGGCCCCCGAGCCGGAGTCCTGACCCCTTGCCGTCGCCGGGGCCGTGGGTATGACCTAGGTCCATGCCGCGTCCAACTCGCCTCAACGAACGCCAGATCGCTGTCCTGCAACGTATCTGCGACAACACTGAACCGGTCACCTCGGCCGACTCGACGTTGGCCATCACCGTCTACGCACTGCGCAACCGCGGTCTGGTCACGACCGCGTGGGCAGATGGCCGGTGGAGCGCCTCACCCACCGAAGCCGGGCTCCGCCAGGTCCACGCGAACACCGAAGCGTCACCGGCACCTGCCGATTCTCCAGGGCAGAGCCACACCGGCAGGTCTGACCGGCTCGCTCGCGAGGCGGCCGGGCTAGTCACGGATCTCGTGCGCGCCGGCGGAACGCTGCGCTTCCACGACCCGGACCAGGCGGAGCGGGCGCGTCTACGACGTGCCCTGCACGCCGGGAGAACGTCCGACGCGCTTCCTCCCGACAAGCAGCTTCGACTGTCCGGGCGGGACAAGGGCGACTTCGTCATCCGGCTGGTGCCCCGAGAACAGCCCGCACAGGCCGTAGCCCCCGGCGAACCCGTCGCTGTGCCCCTGACCCTGGTTGCGGCCAACGTGCAACCGGCTGTCCGCGACGCTGTCCTGAACGTATGCCCCGGCTGCCAGGACCGCGCCCGCCGGATCCTTCACGCGTTGGCCACCGCAGCCCAACAACACGGCCTCGCAATCGACCACGCCCGACCTGAGGCTCACGCCAGTCTCGTGATCGCCTTCGACGGGGGCGCCATCCCTCTCGCCCTCAGCGAGGGCTCTACACAGGTGCCGGACTCGGACAGTGTGCGGTACGCCTGGCAGCGCGTGACCGCACAGACCACCCGCCCAACCCACCAGCTCGACCTCTACCTCGTCGAGGCATCCTGGTCCCACCGGGGCCAGCGGCACCGGTGGGGCGACCGCAAGCGTTGGAAACTCGAAGACCAACTCCCCCACGTGCTCCACGAGATCGAACAGCGCGCAGGTGCCGAGCTTGAGCGTCAATTCGCCAGAGAACGCGAGGAACAGGAGATGCTCCGCGCATGGCACACGGCCAAGGATCGCGCTCGCCGTGACCTCCTGAAAGCTCACCGCCTCGAGGCACTTCACCAGCAGGTCGCCGCCTGGGATGAGGCACAACGCATCCGCGCCTACTGCGACGCCGTGGAGCTGCACCTCGAGCACCACTCCGCCGACGATCCGGAAGAGAGTCACGCTGTCCGCAAATGGATCACCTGGGCACGCGCCTACGCCAAGCACACCGACCCCATCCCCGGTCTGCCCCGCATGCCGAAGAGCCCACCCATCGGACCCGAGGAACTGAGACCCTACCTCCGCGGATGGAGCCCATACGAGCCCCGCAGGAGCTGACGCCGACCAGTGCCCGGCCAAGGGACTCAGGCAGTCCACAGGAACCTCCTCAAACCAGGCTTTCAGCAACCTGCCTGACGTACCGCCACTAACCTTGCATCGGTGAAACCTTGCCCGAGCACTGTCCGCTTTGGGAAGACCGACGTTCATGTACGCACTCCTCCTGAACAGCTCATGATCGGCGGACTGATGAGCCATCATGAAACTGGGCGACCAGTGGTCCTGGGGTAACTGAGGCCGAGGAGTCCACAGCTGACGGGCAATCCGTTCCGACTCCGACCGTTAATGCAAGAATGAAATGGTGAAGCGCAGTTCGATCAACCAAACGGGAACAGTGTGTAGAGGAAGAGCGAGCGCCTGTCGACACACTGTCCAGCACAGGGGGGAGTAGGTTGTGATTCCGAGGTTCAATGTCGATATCGACCCCGAGATCCCAGGTGAAGCGGCCTTCTGGATGCCGGATCCCGACGATCTCGCCGGTGACGACGGGATCGGGTACTTCCATAACACGTGGAACCTGGGCGAGGTGACACGGGAGGAAGCATTGGAGGTTATCGAACAAGAACGCACGATACTGGACTTGGTCGAGCTGCTGGCGATAGGCGTCCAGGAGTACGAGCAGGTCTGCAGTGCCATGGAGTACAACGACCCTGCCGCCCTACCGGAAAGGTTCTCCGAGAGGGTAGGTAGCGATGCGATCATCGAGACGGTTGGCGATCCCTCCTCGAGCGAGCCGAATTTCGGCTGCCTAGAGTTGGGCGTCGCTGGACTCTCCTTCGCTTTGGCTACGGTCGGCTGTGTGCCTGCCGCAAGTTGCCGAAGTCACTTCGAGAAGCACTCGTGGAGCTCCTGCCCCGTCGTGTATCTGGCGGCCGATCGGAAGCAGGCGGCGTGGCTGCAACCTCTTGTCCAGCGTGCGGGATGTGGCTTCGGGATCGACGAGGAGAGGCCCGAGTTCCTGTTGATCATGGCACCGTCCATCCGTCAGACGGCTGAGCTGGCCGAGCTCATCCTTGCGACCGCAGCCCCAGCCGGTGGCGAGGGCCCTGCCGTCGACGGCCAGGATCGACTGTGGTGAACGAACTCGTGTCCACTGGACGACGAGTTGGCCAGATCCACTGTGCCGGATACTGAATGATCGACAGCGAGCTGCGGCGGCGACTCCGAGTAGTCACCGAGTGCGATTGTCAGACCCTCCTGAAAGAGTGACGTGTGGTGGAACTCACTCCAGGAAGAGGGCAAGACCATGACTGCGGATGAGGCACTCAGGCGCTGGCTCACCGATGAGCAGTACGCCGCCGCTGTGGCACCGGAAGCGGAGGTGCTGGCCTTGGCCGGCGCTGGATCCGGCAAGTCACGAACACTTGCCGGACGCGTGGCGCACCAGATCGCCGGGGGCGCACCGGCTGAGTCAATCGTCGCGTTCACCTTCACCGAGAAGGCGGGCGAACAGATCAAGACGCGGGTGGCCGCTGCTCTCCGCGAGTGCGCTCTCGATCCGTACATGGTCGGAGGCATGTACATCGGGACCATCCACGCCTGGTGTCGCCGAGTGCTCGGTGACATGGACGCTCGCTACCGCCAGTTCGACGTGTTGGATGAGATGCAGTTCCGGGTGTACCTGATCTCGCGGTACCCCAAGCTCGGTTTCAACGCCGTCCGAGACAATCACAACACCAACAGTGGGAACCGTCGCGGATACTTCGAGACCCTTGCGCAGATGGGCCGCGCCTGGCAGATGATGAACGACGAGCTTCTCGACCCTGCAGCAGTCGCGGCAGAGGACCCGGAGCTGGGACAGGCCCTGGAACGACTCCGCACTCAGATGGAGCAGGACAACTTCATCGACTTCTCACTGATGCAGAGGCTCGTCGTGGAAGCGTTGGAGGCCGAGGAACCAGGGGCCGTCCAGGCTCTGGCCGCCCTGCGCCATGTTTTGGTCGACGAGTACCAGGACGTCGATGTCGTGCAGGAACGCTTGATCAGCCTCATGCACCAGCACTCCGACAGCCTCTTCGTGGTCGGTGACGACGACCAGGCCATCTACGGATGGCGCGGTGCCGACGTCACCAACATCCTGGAATTCGACAGCCGCTACCCCAACGCCTCGGTTCACAAGCTGCTCACCAACTTCCGATCGACGTCCGCGATCGTCGAGGCTGCAGGGGGTTTCGCCGCACAGGAATTGGGCGCCATGCGCCTCCCCAAGAATCTGAGGGCGCACGCGGATCGCAGTCCCAGGGAGATCGCGGCAGTTCAGTTCCCGGACCGTAGCGCGGAGGCGGAGTTCGTCGCCGGCCGGATCAAGGAACTGATGGGAACGGCATATGAGGAGTCCGACGGGGTCACCCGCGGACTCACTCCAGCGGACTTCGCCATTCTCATGCGCTCGACCAAGCAACCGGAGGCGGACGGCACGAAGCGGCATACGGCCTTCATCGACGCCCTTGACGCAAGGGGCATCGCATACGACCTCAACGCGGGCGGTCAGCTCTTCGACCGCGCACAGCCGTCAGCGATCCGCAGCGCCTTCGAGCTGTTGCGGGAGAAGTCCCCGGATCGCGACCAGGTGGAGCGGCTGTTCCAGGATGAGCTGGTAGCCGCGTTCCCTCTGGCCGACCTTGGGCGGGTGAAGAGCGTGTTCGCGGACTGGGGCCGCCGGATCCACACCCCGGTCACGGCTGGTGTTCCCAGGCAGCGGCTCTTCCCTCAGCAACTCCTGCATGACCTTCTCGAAGCACTCGACATCGCCCACAGCGCCTTTGACGACGGTGTCATGACGGACCTGGGCACCTTCAGCCGCATCATGAAGGACGTAGAGACGGTATACGTCTCAATCGACGGCAAGAGCCGATTCGGTGAACTGCTCAACTTCCTCCAGAATGTCGCTGGCGACGGCTATGAAACCGGAAGCCAGATGATGAGCCGCCCGGACGCCGTCAGCGTGTCAACCGTGCACAAGGCGAAAGGCCTTGAGTTCCCCGTGGTCTTCGTGGTCGACGTGGAGAACGGTCGGTTCCCCGGCCGGCGCCGCGCCTACGACGGGTGGATCCCCGAGGTGTTGATCCAGCAAGCCATCGACAACGGCTCCTACCAGACCGGCGCGCCGGACCAGGCGCGCCTGTTCTATACGGCCATCACACGAGCTGAACGCTTTCTGTACATCACCGGATCGGCACAACTGCCAGGCGGGAAGCGCCTTGCACGCGTCTCGCCGTTTGCAGCCCGGTTGACCCATCCGGAGATCCGACGAGACATCCTGGATCCTGCGGCACCGCCGCTCATCTCCCCATCCCAGGCGGCACCTCATCGTCGCGGCGATGCCTCCGTGCTCCCGACGACGTATTCGCAGATCCACACCTATATGCGCTGTCCCCACGAGTACAAGCTCGGCGTCGTCAACGGCTTCTCTCCGGCCATCCCTGAGCTCTTCGGCTTCGGGCGGGCAGTGCATGCGGCCGTCGGCAAGCTGCACCAGTCTTACCCGGACGCTGCTCCCAGCCCCGATGCAGCAAGGTCGATCGCTGAGGAAATGTTCCACCTGAAGCATGTTGCTCCCAGCGCCGACCCGATCAACCGTCCGGGCGCCTACGAGCGAGCGCGACAGAAGTCCGGGGAGATCGTTGCCGACTACGCGGACAGGTACGGAGCGGATTTCGACCTCAAGCGCCAGGTCGAGCTTCCCTTCGAGGTACCGGTGAAGGGAGCTGTGATCTCCGGTGCCATCGACCTCTTGCTCAGTGTCGATGCCACGGACAAGATCAACGAGGCTAAGGTCATCGACTTCAAGACCATGGAGGGCGGGCCGGAACCCACCAACAATCCGGACCTGCACTGGGAAGACCTCTCCCTCCAGGTCCAACTGTACGGACGTGGTGCAGAGTTGGTCCACGGCGTCAATGCTCGCACCGGGGCGGTCCACCTCCTCAAGGACGGCCAGCGGGTCCAGGTTCCCGTCGACCTAGATGCTGTCGATTCCGCTGTCTCCAACGTGGAGTGGGCGGTAGACCGGATCACAGCGGGCGACTTCCCACAGCGCGCTTCAGGCTCCAAGTGCAGCGGGTGCGACTTCTCAAGCATCTGCTCGAAGAAGCTGGAACCCTTTGCGGGCGAGATCGAGCCTCCTGCCCTCCATCTGCCAGATGGGCGGGGCGGGAAGCGATTCCTCCAGGTGGGGGCCTTCTCTCGGACCGGCCCAGATCAGTGACGGAGCCGATGACTCATTCTGTGATGACTGGAGCCCGATAGCCGGCGAGAGCGCCACTGAGGCACTCGGGTCCGTTCCTGCACTTGCTAGAACGGGCCCAGGCCGCTGCCGCCCGCCATCGCCCCCGCGCGGATAGATGGTCAGAACGACCCCAGCGAGGCTCACAAGCGCTGGGGCCACCTGAGTACGAGGGCCAAGCTGAACTACTGGCAGGGTGAACCGGTTGGCCGGCGAGCGGTCAAGGGCTTGCACCGGAGCTCCGCACTCTTGGGCACAATCTAGTCCGAGAGGCCTATGCCAGCTCATTCAGCACTCCGCTCATTCTAGAGTCGAGGGTTCAACTCCCCAGCCCTCCCACCGGATTCAGCTGCTGCAGAACCTCGTAGACACGCATGGAGCGCAGACGCGATAGCCCTCCCCAATGGAATCGGAACAGCATTGCCAATCTGCTTTGCGATTGCAACCTTCGTCCCACACCATTTGAAGTCCAGAGGGAAACCCTGAATTCGCGCAGCCTCATAGTGCGTGATAGGCCGATTCTTTATGGGGTGCAGATAGCGCCCCTTCTCGGGTTTGTAGAACTCTGTTCTAATAGTGACGGAGGGATCTCCCAGTCGAACCCGGCCCATTACATCTCCGGATCCGCTCTTGTGGTTGTCCCAACTCTCGGTAGACAGGTACTCGACCGGCGTCGAGACTCCTGGAAGGCTTGCGGTGTCCAGAATCCTCGTCTTGCCGGACTCGTCGACGGTGAACCACTTATCCCGCAAGTCATTGCGATTCCCGCCGCGACGAATGGCCTCATAGCGGGCGAGTGAGAGGGGTTCCGGATTCCGCCCGATATGGAGGTCGCGAGTGGTGAAAACACCGCGGACCTTGTCCTCTACCTCCTGGAACCACTCCCAAGCGTCTGGCAGGTCGGTGCCACGAATTCGCAGGCGCGAAGATTCGTCGAACACCCCGTCGACGGGGTTCCATTGCAGTAGCTTGGCAGATTCGGAATCGAAAAGCCGTTGTTGGTCCTTCGCGATCTTTGACCGGGACGCATGCGTGGGCGACGGGTAATGTAGGAGTTCCCCACGTTCGCAATCCTTACGAACGCCGATCACAATGGCCCTGCGCCTCGCCTGGACGGCCCCATAGTCAGCAGAGTTCAGTACGTAGCGCCCGGCTCGCTTCTTTGGGCTATCCCCGGGAGAAGCCCCGATCGGATCCACCAGTCGATAGTCCGCAAGAATCCCTCCGGGACTAATCTCTGTCAACAGGTCGTCAAATTCGGAGGAGCGAAGGAAGCGCTCGACATTCTCGATGACGAAGATCTTGGGCTTAACGATGCTGACGATGCGAACGTATTCGCGCCAGAGGGAATTACGTTCAGCTCCGACTTTTTCTCGGTTGAGGCCAGAGAAGCCCTGGCAAGGTGGTCCACCTACGATGACCTCGGCCTGAAGCTCGGCATCGGTGGGCTTCCACAGTTCGATGTCACCGACGTAAACGCGCGCGCGATCTGCTTCGTCGGCACCAGCGAGACTTCCGAAATTCGCAGCGTACGTCGCCGCCGCCGAGCGGTCGTGTTCCACGGCCGCGAGGCTCGAGAAAGCAGGTCCGTCGACCGCCGCTCGAGTGTCCGACCGGAATTCGTGGAACCCCTGAGTGAACCCGCCGCAACCAGAGAAGAGATCCAAGACCGTGATCGGGGCGGGTGTTACCGAATGGCGCATGCGACGATATTAGCTTCGATCTACCACAACATGTCGCCCGCCTGGCGGGAAACCTCGACACGAGTCGACGACTGGGCGTCACCGTAGGCGCTCGTCTCCTGCTTGTCCAATCTGTTCGCCCCGACGATCGTCGGCGTTCGCCCCTGTGTCCATGCTGGCGCAACGTAACGGCCGACCAACCATCCCCTCTGCGGAGCGGCCCCGCCCGTGCAGCCGGACGGCAGTTGCGGCTTGCGCCCCATCGTCTCACCGGTACGCCCCTCACTCGCGCATGCGTGATTGTCAGACCGGGCCGATACCGTTCTGCTGTTCGACGCAACCGGTCAGTCGAACAGGGGGGATGATCATGACAGGCGAACGCCGCTACACATCCGTGGAGGTCTGCGCCGGCGCGGGGGGCCAGGCTCTCGGGCTCCACCAAGCCGGCTTCACGCACGTCGCCGTGGTCGAGAACGACGCCAGTGCGTGCGAAACGCTACGCCAGAACGTGGGCTCTCACGACTGGGAGGACTGCGCCGTCATCGAGTGCGACCTCCGCGACCTGGATCCCGCGTGCCTGATGCCGCAGACCGGCACCTTGGATCTCCTGGCTGGAGGCGTCCCATGTCCTCCCTTCTCTGCAGCCGGGCTTCAGCAGGGCAGCGCGGACGAGCGGGACCTCTTCCCCTGCTTCCTCGAGTTGGTCGACGTCGTGAAGCCCCGGGCCGTCATGATCGAAAACGTTCGCGGTCTGTTGAGCAAGAAATTCAGCGCATATCGAGAAGAGATCATCCAACGCCTCGGCGATTCGGGCTACACCGTCTGTGATTGGCGGATCCTTGAGGCGTGGAAATTCGGAGTACCGCAATTGCGCCCCAGGGCCGTTCTGGTCGCCCTGAAGAACGACTGTGCGGCGTTCTATGACGGCCTGCCGCACGGAGCCGAGATTGCGACGACCGTCTTCGACGCGCTGAAGGACTCCATGGCTAGTCGTGCCGCGGCTCTGCGACAGCTGCACGCGGGGAACCCTGAGGCCATCTCGCAGATCGATCGCGCCCACGCGGCTTGGGGGGCGAAGGCCGAACACGTCGGCAAAGTCGCCCCGACCCTCGTCGGTGGCTCGAAGAAGCACGGCGGGGGCGATCTCGGGCCCACGCGTGCCAAGCGTCAGTGGGCTGAATTCGGCGTGAACGGCATGAGCATCGCAGGAGCGAATCCCGCCGACCCCCATGAGTTCGGCAAGTTCACCGACGAACTCGGTGTGCAGCTGACCGTTCAACAAGCGATGATCCTTCAGGGGTTGCCCCGCGATTGGCGTATCGCCGGCAGGAAGACTGCCGCCTACCGCCAGGTCGGCAACGCCTTCCCGCCGCCTGTGGCCAAGGCGGTCGGCGAGAGCATCATCAGCGCATTGAGGCGTGCCGATGCCCTCCAGGGCGAGCAGGCGCCCGTAGCAGCCTTCCGCTTCCCGCTCCGGACTCCGGCTCTGGTATCGCAGCCCGCACTTCCTGGCTTCTGAGACGTACCGGGAGTCGCGTGTCGCCGCTCCCTCCCCCTGGGGAGTGAACGAGAGGCAGCCGGCCAGCTCGGGTCACATGCGGCCAACAGTCTCGGGGCTGCATCGTAGAGACAAACTGCCCGAACTCCGTCCGGCACGCTTCTCGTTCACGCGGCTCCAGACGGTCCAGGCGTCTAGAGTCAGGTCTTGTGGAAGCCTTCTTCTCCGTCTTCGCCGAGTACGCCGCGCGCCACGGGCTCGAGAACGCCCTCAAGATGTTCAACAGGATCCCGGCGGACGAACTAGAGGAATACCGATCCGAGTACCAAGCCCGCGTCAACAGCGTGCAGATCGGCTACCCCCCCAAGATCCTCTCTGCCCCTGGCCACAAGGCGTGGTACCCGGGACCACTCGACCAAGACCGCTACTGGCCGCCGTTCTCCGACTACCTGAAGGCCGAACGCGGTTGGCCCAAGGATCGCGTGGAGCTCTTGGACGAGGCCTCGTCCAAGATCGTGGCCTTCACCAAAGACCCGTCTCAGGAGAGCTTCCTGACGAAGGCTCTCGTCGTCGGCCACGTCCAGTCGGGGAAGACGACCAACTTCACCGCGGTGATCGCGAAGTCCGCGGACGTCGCGTATCGGCTGGTGATCGTCCTGTCCGGGATCCACAACGGATTGCGCCAGCAGACTCAGGAGCGCCTCCAAGAACAGCTTCTCGGTTTGCGGGAGGACGCCTGGTTCCCCCTGACGTCCTCTGAGAAGGATTTCCAGAATCAGACGGTGAAGGCCACCGCGTACCTCCAGCAGCACAGCGGGGGGACGGTCCTTTGCGTGGTGAAGAAGAACCAGGCCGTGCTGAAGAAGCTCTACGCCTGGCTGAAGCCGGCGAGCGACGCGGGCGTCTTCACGAACATCCCAGTCTTGATCGTCGACGACGAGGCCGACCAGGCCAGCGTCGCAACCAAGACGATCAACCCGCAGATCCTCAAGCTGCTCAAGCTCTTCCAACGGTGCACGTATCTCGGCTACACGGCCACGCCTTTCGCCAACGTCCTGATCGACCCGGCGGCCGATGACCTGTATCCGGAGACGTTCATCCTCAATCTCCCGCGGCCGGACGGGTACTTCGGCACTGAGCGCATCTTCGGGCGGGACGCCGTCGAGGGAGAGGCGTCGGGAACGGATCTGGACGGCAACGACATGGTCCGGATCGTTCCGGACGACACCGTCGATCTACTGCGTCCGGGTTCACGGAAGGCCGCCGAGCACTTCACGCCGTCGATCACCGCGGAACTGCGCGACGCCGTCCGTTATTTCTGGCTCGCCACAGCCGCACGTCGCTGTAGAGGCGACCGAGACCACTCCACGATGCTGGTGCACACCAGCATGAAGACTTCTGTGCACGAGTCCTATCGCGAGCCGCTGGAGACGCTCCGAGACGTCACCCTCGCGGCGCTGGACGCACAGGACGACGAGCTTCTCAAGGTCCTTCAGGAACAGTGGGAAGGCGAATCCCGCAAGGTGCCCGCGGCCCAGTTCGGCAACCGCTACATCCCCTTCGCCGAACTCGCGCCGCAACTTCGGGACGTGATCGGTGGGACGAGGATCGTCCTCGACAACTACAGGAGCAGAGAAAGGCTCGACTACTCCGCGTCGGAGCCGATCACCGCGATCGCGGTCGGCGGTAACACCCTCTCGCGAGGCCTGACGCTCGAGGGTCTCATCGTGAGCTTCTTCGTCCGCTCGGCCACCACCTACGACACCCTTCTCCAGATGGGGAGGTGGTTCGGTTTCAGACCCGGTTACGAGGATCTGCCGCGGATCTGGATGACGGACCAGCTCCGATCGTGGTTCCGACACCTGGCGACGGTCGAGCACGAGATCCGTCTGGACATCGAGCGATACGAGGAGCAGGACCTCAGCCCCAGGGAGGTTGGCGTTCGCATCAGGACACACCCCGTCCTGAACGTGACGCGCAAGATGGGCGCCTCGAGGACGGCCTACGCCTCATACGGCGGTAGGCGCGTGCAGACGAGGTACTTCCGGGAGTGCGACTCGAAGTGGCTGTCGGACAACGCCGAGGCGGCGCAGGATCTGGTCGAGCACGCGCTCGCGTCCGGTGCCGTGAAGGAGGACCGGGGTGACGGGGAGATCCTCCTCAGGGACGTCGACGTCCAATTGGTCCTCGAGTTCCTCGAGCGCTACCACGTCCATGAGGATTCGGCCGATCTGGATCCGCGGCTCGTCGCCAGCTACATCCTCAAGGAGAACAACAGGGACCAGCGTTCGCTGCTGACGTGGAACGTCGCGATCATGGGTCGTCCGCTGGACGTGGCGGAAAGCACCGTCGAGCTCGGACCCCTGCGCGTCGGAGTCATCAACCGTTCGAAGCTACGTGGCACCGGTGGTGTCAAAGCCGACATCAAGACCCTGATGAGCAAGGAACACCGGGTGGCGGATCTGCGCATCTCCGCCGCCGAGGCCCGAGCCCAGTCCGAGAGCGCCCTGGTGGAGCTGAGGGAACGCGACAGTGAGCTGCGGGAGCGGGGACTGCTCCTGCTCTACCCGATCGACAAGGCCTCGAAGCCGGACGCGGCGAACGAGCGCACCCGCGTCCCGCTCGAGGCGAACGATCACGTCATGGGCCTTGCACTGGTCTTCCCCGGGAACGCCGCGGACAAGGTGGCCAACCGGTACGTCGAGGTGAACACGAGCAACGAGGCCGTCGACCCGTCGGAATACGAGGACCAGCAGGCCGCACTCACTGCGGATGACGACCTGTGAAGAATCAATCGAAGCAGCCCGGGTGGCATCACGAGCTACGCCCGAATTGGCCGATCCTGAGCGCACGCAAAGACGAGGGCGAGGTGGCGTCATGCCCGATCGGCCCGAGACTGGCGAGCGGGAACGCATTGATGGCGGTCGATCGCTACGGAGGGCGTCACCTGCTCGTGCCGGTGCGCGCCGGCGTCCGGGTGGATTCCGACCAGCGATCGGCCCACGTCCGCATCGACGGGCGGACCCTGGAGATCGCAGGGCGGCGCACTGCATTCCTCGACGTCTCCTGCGGAAGCGGCGAGCTCTTCGGTGTCTTCGACGACCTGCTCTCGGCCATGCTCGAGGGGATCACCGCGTCGCAGACCGAACCCGTCCAGGCGTGTCTACATGTTTGGCACGCCTGGCGGAAGCTGTTCCAGGGCCGCTCCGATGTCCTCTCGGACACCTCTCTGAGGGGTCTTTTCGCAGAGCTGGTGATCTTGGATCGCATTCTGGCCATCCGAGGTGCCATCCGCCTGGGGACGGTTTGGAAAGGTCCTGATCACGCCTCGCATGACTTCCGAATCGGAGACGACGCCCTGGAGGTCAAGTCGCTCGGAGCACAGGGCGCCACCATCCAGATCCACGGGCTCGGGCAACTGGAACCGCCTCCAGCCGGCATACTGACCCTCGTTCTGGTGCGGCTCCAATCATCCGAGCAGGAGGGTCAGACCCTGCCGGAGCTCGTCGGAGCAGTCAGAGAACGAGCCGAGGACGGCACGGGGCTCTCCTTGCAGCTCGCCAAAGCCGGATATTTCGACGACCACGCCGAGGCATACGAGGATCGACGCTTCGATGTGACCCAGATCGCCGTCCTCCCCGTCGGTCCGGACTTCCCGAGACTCACCCCCGGCTCCCTTTCGGTCCCGGTGGCTCCTGAGATAAGCGGGTTGACCTACAGCCTGGACCTCTCGTCCCGACTCGCGGACAGCATTCCGGCCGAAGAGCTGGACAGGTTCATCGAGCGAGGGGTGTTCGGGTGACGGCGACCTGGTGGGCCCAACCGTTCGCCCCAGACGGATCTGCAGCCGCCGTCGGCATCCAGAGGCAACTCGGTGCTCCGCGCCTCGACCCGCTGACCGTGCTCGTTCGCGAAGCCGCTCAGAACAGCTGGGACGCAAGGCGCGGGGCCGAGACGGTGGACTTCCGGATCGCGCTGGACCGCCCCGGTCCTATGCGACGGGAGGCGTGGAAACGCTACTTGGGCCCCTGCTCCGACCACCTCGTCGACGTCGATCTCGGCGAGGCCCTGGACTCCCCCGATCTCGTCCTCCTCACCATCAGCGACAGAGGCACGACCGGCCTCGGTGGTCCGCTCAGAGCAGACCAGGCCTCAGAGGAGTCCTCTGACTTCGTCGACCTGGTCAGGAACATCGGCGAGCCGCAGAGTAAGCGCTTCGGGGGCGGAACGTACGGCTTCGGCAAAGGCGTGCTCTACACCACCAGCGGCATCGGCATGGTCGTGATCCGCACCCGCTGCATGTGGGAGGGACGTGTGCAGACCCGCCTGATCGGCGCCGCGCTCGGCCCGCGATTCGACTTGGGCGGACGCCGGTACACCGGTCGTCACTGGTGGGGGCGGATCGCGGCCGACGACTATCCCGACCCGCTCACGGACGCCGAAGCGACAGAGGCGGCCACAGAGCTGGGCTTCCCCCAGCGGGGACCGAACGAACTGGGCACCGACATCGTGATCGTGGGTGCCCGTCTTGGAAACGTGTACCACGAGGAAGGCGACACCGAGACGTCACGAGGGCGCACCGTCCGCGAAGCCGGTGAATACCTGGCTTCCGCCATGTTGTGGAACCTCTGGCCCCTCCTCCTAGCCGACGATGCCGACTCCGAACAGATGACCTGCGGATTGTCGATCGACGGCGAGGAACTGGCGATCCCCAGCCCTCACACCGTGCTACGCCTGCGACCGTTCGTCGATGCCTACCGGGATGCCCACGTCCCTGGAGCTGTGATCCTGGAACGGAAGCGGCCACGCACCCCCCTCGGCCGTTTCGGGCTTGCTACCTATATGTCGGCCGATCGGACACTGTGGACCGATTCGGCGGCCCCGTTCTCCGGGGCCGCCCACCATTGCGCCCTCATGAGGCAGGCCGGGCTGGTAGTGCGGTACCACCCGGGTCCGTCCTACCCGGAAGAGGCGCTCCAATACGGCGCGGTCTTCCGGACTCTGGAGGAAGTGGACGAAGCGTTCGCAGACGCCGAGCCGCCGACGCACGACGACTGGATCGTCGAGAAGCTCTCGAGCCCCGAATACCAGAGCTACATCCGCAATGCCTTCAAACGGATCGACGAGCGTCTGCGGGATCTGGTCGAGAAGGCGGAGACCGAACCCTCGTCGGGTGACGCCCAGCCTCCCCTCGGCGCGCTCTCCAGCAGGTTGTCCACACTCGTCCCCTCCGTGGGCGGAAACGGCGCGGAGTCTCCCTCTGGCCAGGGCATCGCCGGGACGGGAGGACGTCAGAGTCGCCCGAACGTACGCATCGTGGAGGCCCCTCGGCTCACCATGAGGGACGGCGAGGCCGTCATCACGGCCGTGCTCCAGGCGGATTCCTCCGTCTCCGACCTGCCGATCCAGGTCAGAGCCCAAGTGGTACTGGAAAGCGGAGAGGAATCCGATCCGCCCCTTGGGTCCGACTCTCCTGAAGTCCTGGAGATGGTGAGCGGCGAAGGACACAGGGTGCTCGGCGACTCCGTACGCCTCAAGCCCCACGATCCCAGGCGATGGACCGTATTCGTTCGACCAGTGACAGGGGTGGTCACGAGGCTGCACGTGACCACCTTGAGGGAGCAGACGTGAGACGTGCGAAGGACGTCCTGCCCTACTTGGTCCCCACCGAGGAGGCGATCACCGCTGGAACCTGGGTGCTGCTCCGAGACGGCGAGAAGGCGCCCCTTCCCGACCACCTGCCGTTCTGGGATTACCAGATGGACCTGGCCTTGGAACGTCAAGTCAGCGTCGATCTGGACCTGATGTGCGATCAATCCGGTCTCTCACGTGATGTCGGCCTTCTGATCGTCGTCGAGTGGTTCACGTCCTCAGGCCAATGGTCTGGACTGGCCTGCCGCGCTCCAGTGGGCGGCGACGGCGACGTCGTGCTCAGCACGAAGCTCAAGGGCGAGAACCTAGGCGGACGTCTCACATTGACTACGCGCCTGATCCTCGCGGAGGACGCCGATCAGAGGCTGCCATTCATCGCCTCTCGGGCCGGTGAGATCCTCTACGAGGACTGGCAGCAGGTACAGCTCCAATCCGACTCGGGCCGGCTACCCATCAGCGTGATCGATTTCGCAGCCGGCGAGCTGGACCCCAAGGCCAGGTGGTGGCTCGACGTTCATTCAGACCCGGCAGCGCCGTATGCGGGCGGTATGCGGCTCTACCTCAACAGCAACGACACCGAGCTGATCCAGGCGGCGGTTCGAGCGGGGAGTCCCACCCCGACGCAGAAGCGGTTGCTCGAGTGGCTACACATGGACGTTGCCAGGCAATTGGTGGAACGTACGCTGCAACAGGACTGGGCAACCACGCGCTCCGAGTATGAGGATGATCCCGACAGCCTGGGATCCGCCCTGCTGTCCCAGGTCGGCCTGCTCTTCCCAGGACTCACGCTCGACGAGGTCCGAAGCCTCAAAGACCACGATCCAGGACGATTCGCAGCACGCCTCCAGGCTGCGCTGCTCCGGACGATGCAGTTGGAGAAATGACCTACCTCTACCCTCGACTCTCGCCCCTAGAGGGGCGCGAACTGATCACCGGCTACCGCTCGCTGACCCTCGAACAGATCCGGTTCCACGCCGGAACGCACCGCGCAGACGCCGTCGCGCCCACGGGCGGCGTACCGGCCGGTCCCCAGATCTTGGCCCACCTCGCGAAGCAGGTGCGGACCTGTGCGGAGATGTATGGATATCCCGACACCGTCGGGGACGCCCGTCATGTCGGATTCGACCGTTCGACGGGGGCGCTCCTCCGGGAGGTGATGGAGATCGCCCCTGCCGAGGCGGCCGAGCCGGACGTCTGGACGTACATGGCCGTTTCACTGCTGCCCGACGTCGTCTTCTGGCGGTTCGGACTCGCCAACGACGAACGCTGGATCGGCACGGGGATCGTGCGCCACACGTTCGCAAGGCTTTGGTGGCAAGCCCACGTCCTGCGTGTCGTACACGACGGCGTGCCCGACTACACGTTGGCGAACAGCCTGCCCGAGAACGAACTGAACCAGATCTTCGAGCGCCGGAGCATCGGAGGGAACCCCCCGCTTGCCCGAGCCCTCGCGCGGGCTCTGAGCCACCCGGAGTCCAATCGGCTTGGAGTGCCCCGCCGATATCTCGTCAGGGACGCACCCAAGCGGGTCCGCCGCCTCATGGCCTTCACTTCATTCCTCGGAATGGCAGAGGAGACCGTCGACTCTCGGGTCTGGCAGACCCTTCGCGAGTCGGCTGCGGCATTCCAGAATTCCGAGGGAGCTGGTTGAACAGGCCGGGATAGTCTGCCGGGACCTGGGGGAGGCCTGGGCCTCCAGCGCGCTCGTCGAAGGTGACGGTGACGAACGTCGGTCAGCTACGACGCTCGCGAACCGCAGACGCCACCATCTGTGCTGCCACCACTGGATCCTCGTGTTCCCAGACACGAATCACCAACCACCCTGCCTCGGTCAGCTTCTGGTTGGTGTCCAGATCACGTTCGCGATTCTTGCGCAACTTCTCCTGCCAATAGTCGGAGTGGGCGGTCGCAAGGGTGTGGTGCTCCGGGCAACCGTGCCAGAAGCAGCCGTCCATGAACACGGCGACCTTCTGGCGGGTGAACACCATGTCCGCAGTGCGGCGCAGGGCCGGCAACGGTCGGGTCGACACCCGATACCGAAGGCCGAGGGCGTGGGCGGCATGTCGTAGGGCGAGCTCGGGTTTGGTGTCCCGGCCTCGGTTGCCCTGCATGCTGGTCCGCGTACCGGCGCTGGAGGCCCAGGACGTCTTGGTAGATCTGCTCATGCGTCCATCCACGATAGACAAGGATGGCGCATCCGCGGCGGCTGTCATACTCCCTCCCGTGATCCGTGAACCAGCAGAATTGACGATCGCGAGCGACGGACAGGTCACCCTCCCCATGGGCCTGCTGGCCGAGGCCGGCCTCGACGTAGGCAGCCGGGTCCTGGCGTACAGCGATGGCGACGGCCGGATCGTGCTGCGTCGCGAGGAGGACGCCCTACAGGCGCTGATCGAGCACGGAACCCTGTCGTGACCGGAGGTTGCCCCAACATCCTCGGCGATTGTTTTCGGCAGGGTGTATGAGAGCCACTTGGGCAACGAGAGCGAGAGCCACGTTGCTCCGTTCGTGGAGCCTGTAGGGATGCCGATGGTCCATGATCGGCAGTGAGTTTCGGAGCCACCCCTATCGGGTGATGTTTCGTCACGACGTTTCAATCCGGGGGTGTTGTCGCCGGGACTGTGACGGGTGGGTCGATAGATTGGCTGTCCCGGTTCCCCCCGGGTTGGCCCCTGACAGACCCTGGCTCGGGAGGAACCGGCTCCCCTTCGTGAGAAGACGATGCGTCTCGGAGATGGCCGGCCAGTTATTCGGCGACTGTGAACCGATAGACCTTCGAATCTCTGGCCTGGAACCCGGCCCGCTCGTAGAGCCGATTCGCGGCCTCTCGTGATGGGCGGGTCGTCAGGTCGACCGTTCGAGCGCCGGCGTCCTTCGCCAAGCGGACAGCCTCATCGATCAGGGCCGCGCCGACTCCGTGTCCGCGCGCGGCGACATCGACGACCACATCCTCGATGCGGGCCCGCAAGCCGGACGGCAGAGGCAGCACGACCAACGTCAGCGTGCCGACGATCACCCCGTCGAGCCGGGCGACCAGCAGTATGTTCGAGTTGCAGGCCATCACCTCGGCCACCGCATCGTGGTCCAGCAGCTTGGCCGTTGTCGACAACTGCGGGAGCAGGCGGGCAAAGGCGTCCACCAACTCGTCATTCGTCTCGCGAACGACCTCAACGTCAATGCTCATGTGGCAAGACCATACCGAGCGGGGGTGGGGGCAGGCAGGAACCTGGGCTCACGATCAGTGGATCGCATGCTCGGCTTCGGTGGCCTGGAGCCGGTAGGACTCGGTGCCGGTCTCGATCAGGGTGAAACGGAAGGTGAGCCGGTCGGCGATCGCCGCGCAGAGGCGGGGGTCGGTGAAGGTCTTGTCCCACTCGCCGAACGGCGCGTTGGAGGCCACCGCGGTCGCCTTGCGCTCCTCCCGCTCGGTGAAAATCTGGAACAGCAGCTTGGCGCCCTTCTTGTCCAGGTTCCATCGCATCGGAGATCCGTGCCCGGTTCGGTGGTCATTGAGCGTGGTGCTCCTCCAGTAGGGATACGCGACCGGCCTCGGTTCCCTCGTCCCAGATGGAGTGAAGAGCGTCGATCACGCGCACTGTCTCCAACGAGGTCATGCCGGGGTAGCAGGGGAGGGAGAGTTGCTGTCGTGCAGCCGCTTCGGTGACCGGCAGCGGTTGTGCCTGGGTCTGGCTGTAGAGCCCGAGTGTGTGTACGGGACGGAAGTGTTGACTGGTGCCGATCCTGTAGCGGGCGCGGAGGAGTTCGGCGGCTTCGTTTCGGCTGAACGGTGCGGTGTCGCCGATGAAGATCGAGTAGAGGAACCAGCCGGGTTCCACGGTCGGCAGGATCACAGGTGTAGCCAGGCCGG
The DNA here is from genome assembly GCF_042510965.1 of Streptacidiphilus jeojiensis. Lineage (NCBI taxonomy): Bacteria > Bacillati > Actinomycetota > Actinomycetes > Kitasatosporales > Streptomycetaceae > Streptacidiphilus > Streptacidiphilus jeojiensis. The sequence goes on along the minus strand of NZ_JBEUKS010000002.1, from coordinate 247,552 downwards.
ACAGCCCGGACAGGGCGCTGGTGTAGGTGGCGGCGATCCCAGCGCGGCGTTCGGTGAAGACAGGGAGTTTCCGGTACTGCTGGACGCCGATGGCTGCGGTGACGTCGGACATGACGTACTTCAGGCCGGGGGCGGTGACGTCGTAGGCAGCGGTGCTTCGGGTGCCGTGGCGTTGCCAGACGGAGGAGTCGATGCCGTGCCGGCCGAGGAGCCGGGCGCGGTGGACCAGGTCGGCGCGGCCGACCAGCATCCCGCCTTCCCCGGTCGTCATCGCCTTGTTGGCGTAGAAGCTGAACGCGGCCAGGTCGCCGACGCTGCCGGCGCGCTGGCCGTCGCGGCTGGCGTGGAGGGCGTGCGCCGCGTCCTCGATCAGCAGGAGTCCGCGGTCGTCGGCCAGTTTGCGGAAGGCGCGCAGGTCGCAGGGGTGTCCGCCGTAGTGCATGACCACGATGGCCTTGGTGCGGTCGGTGATCGCGGCCTCGGCCGCGTGCGGGTCGATGTTGTAGGTGAGCGGTTCGACGTCGACGAAGACGGGGGTGGCACCGGTCTGCAGCAGTGCGTTCGGTGCGGCGCAGAACGTCAGGCTCGGCGTGATCACTTCGTCGCCGTCCTTGATGCCGGTGGCGAGGAAGGCCAGGTGCAGGGCGGCGGTGCAGGAGGAGACCGCGAAGGAGTCCTCGACCCCGAGGGCCTGGCGGACGGCCTCCTCGAATCGCGCGGCCTTGGGTCCGTGCGTGAGCCAGCCGGAGCGGAGCGTATCGGTGACCTCGGCGATCTCCTCGTCCCCGATGGAGGGCCGGTTCCACGGCAGGAACGGCAGCGGGTCGGTATCGGTCATCGGGCCCTCCAGCTGGCGGTTGCGTACTCGGAGTGGAGGCGCTGGCAGTCCCGTGAGCCCAGTGCCTGGATGCGACCGCGGCCGAGCGAGGCGATGAGCCCCTTGTAGTTGTCGTACTCGGGCAAATCGGGGTCGCCCAGCTCCTTGGCGGCCACAGCCTCGGCGATCTCGCGGACGCCGTGCTCGAGCCGCGTCCAGGACAGGTCGGGGAAGGCATCCGCCAGACGGGAGAAACTGGTCCGGTAGTCCCGTGCGTCTGCTTCGTCGCGCTCCGGCCCCCAATGGATCCGCGCTCCTGGCACGGCGGCCTCGATCGTCTGGGCGATCTCGGCGATGGTGAAGTTCTCCCGGTCCGCCCCGACATTGAACGTCCGGTGGCCCTGGGGCGTGCTGAGCACGGCTGCGAGCACGCCTGCCACGTCGCCGACGTGGACCAGTGGGCGGCGCTGCGCTCCACCGTTGAGCGGGATGCGACCGGTCGCGACGGCCTGGGCGGTCATGCGGTTGACGACCGAGTCCAACCGCTGGCGCGGCGAGCGGCCATGGACGGTAGCCAGCCGTAACACGGTCAGGCTCTGGCCGGCGGTCATCACGGCGGCGATCCGCTGCTCTGCCAGGACCTTGGTCCGGGCGTAGATCCCCAGAGGGTTGGGGGTGGTGTCCTCGTCGACCGTCCCTTCGTGGCTGCCGTAGACGCTGCATGAGGAGATGAAGGCGTAGTGCGGGACGGCAGCTGTGACGGCGGCTTCGGCGGCCAGGACGGGGGCGGCGTAGTTGAGTTCGACGGCGAGCCGTTCGTCGACCGCGCAGGCCGGTTCGCCCACCAGGCCTCCCAGGTGCACGACTGCATCCGCGCCGGCGCTCACCCGTAGGAGCGCGGCGAGGTCGCGCAGGTCAGCGTGGACGAACCGTACGGCGCTAGGAAGCAGTCGGTGCGGGTCGTCGTCGCGCAGGTAGATGAGTCCGTCGACCACGGTGACGTGGTGGCCGAGGGTGACCAGGTGGTGGCTGGCGACTGCGCCGAGGTATCCGGCGCCGCCGAGCAGGACGATGCGCATGCCGGGCTCCTTCTTATTCGCACTGGCGAGAGAGGACGAGTGGGTCTTGCGGGGCGGGAGGGCGTGCGAAGGCCGCGAAGCCCAGGGCGGTGCTGCGCAGGTCGGTGAGCCGGGGGACGAGGGTCACCTCAAGCTCCTCGGCGGGGTGAAGCAGGCCGTCGGTGCCGAGGTCGGCTGTCCAGACGCGATGGCCGGCCCTGGGGTAGGCGAGGTTGATGCCGATCTCGCCCTTGGGGATGGTGCCGTTGAAGGGGGTCGCGATTCCCTGGGTGTTCCAGTAGGCGCACGCTTCCAGAGCCTTGACTTGCTCGAAGACGGGGAAGAGCTGCGGGTAGCGGGGGCTGGTGCGCATGTCGCGAAAGACCACTTGGCCCATCAGGCTGGGCGCGGTGGCTGTCAGGGCGTCGAAGTCCAGCCCCTGGAAGGACACGGCTTCCGCGTCCTGGTCCGCGTCGAGCGCGATGCAGGCGAACAGGTGGGAGAGGCGGTTGCGGGTGAACTCGGCGGCTCCGGCGGCCAGACCCGGTTCGATGCGTCCGATGAGGTTCAGGAGGGTGGTGTGGTCGGGGTGGAAGAGCGCGAGGTCGAAGAGGCGGTCCATGGTGGGGACCGCGGCGAAGGCAAGGCACTTGTAGAGCCTGTTGTTCAGCTCTCCAGCCTCGGCCATCCTCTTGGTCCGGCGGCTGGTGGAGTGGAGCATCAGGTACTCCGAGAGGACCTCGAAGTATAGGTAGCCCAGGAAGGGGATGGCTGGGACAGCGTCCGCGAGGCGGTCGACGAACCGGTCCGCCGGGGTACGGGTGCCGCAGGCGTTCGCCAGCAGGAGGTCCAGGAGCTCGGCCGTGGCGTGCACGCGGTCGGTGGCGCACTGCTGGAGCCCGTCGCATTCGCGGTCGGTCAGGAAGCTGCGATGGTTCAGGTAGGTGCGCAGGTGGACGCGGCCGAGGCGCAGGTAGTCCAGGCCCTTGAGGGGAGTGGGATCGGCGGGGGTGATCTCGAAGATCAGCGTGCGCCGATCCTGCTTGGCCTGCAGCAGGTACGAGCCGAGGTTGTGCGGACGCAGACCGCCCGGTTCGGTAAACAGCGGCGCGCAGTACAACGAGCCGACCAGGCACCCGGCTGCCTGGTAGAGCTGTCCGCTGGCACGGATGGAGTCCAGGGCGGCGGTCGTGTGCATCAGGTGGATCGGGCGCCCGCCGGCCAGGGCCTCCAGCATCGAGTTGCCGCGCAGGAGCCGGCCGCCGGGGGTGTCGTGTTCCAGGCGGCGGCGCCAGTCGCCCTCGGTGGCGGCAAGCCCTGCCGGTGACGCCCGCTCGCCGGTGCCGGAGTAGTCGGTGTGCACGTCGTCCCAGACGGTGGGCAAGACGGTCCTCCTCAATGCGCCCGGCTGAGGGCTGTCCGGTTGTCGGCTCCGTCGAGTCGGGCTTGCTCGCTGCTGACCATGAGGTCGAATGCGAAGGGATGGAGCCAGCTGGGGACGGTGACGCGCAGGCGTGCGGGGTCGGGCCACCAGCTGGTACGGGGAAGGCGGTAGCGGTCCAGGCAGTCGGCGGCTTTGAGCAGGTCCACCATGTGCGGCCAATGGGTGTATGCACGCCGTTGGTCGGGCGTGAAGGCCGGATAGGGAATGTCGTGGAGTGCGATGGCCAGCACGGCCGGCTGCAGCCACTGGGGAGCCATGTCGACGCCGAGGACGGCGGAGACCTGGTCGGCGTGCTGCTGGAACCAGTCGGCCGCGCGCTGCCCGTGGCCGGGGTCCCCCCGGTCGTCGTGCCGACGGCAGTCGTGTACGGCGCCGGCTACGCTCAGCACCGTCGCGAAGCCGGCGTCCAGTCCGTGCTCCTGGGCGAGGAGGGCAGCCAACAGGCTGACGCGGGCGTTGTGCCGGACTCCGTGGATGGAATCGGCCCGGGCGGCGTCGCAGAACCATGCCTCGGAAGGGATGAGCGCGGTGACCCCGCGCGCCCGCCTCGGTACGGGAGCGGTGAAGAACGGCCTACGGCTGGTGATCCAGCCGAGGGCGTCCCGGTCCATGCTCTGCCGGCCCGGTAGGACTGCGCTGGCGACCCGGCCCTGCGGGGAGGCGTTAGGCTGCGACGCTTGTGAGGACATCGGACTCCTTGATGAGGTTGTGCGCGTGAAGCTGGGCGTGGCGGTCGTGACGATGGGCACCCGGCCAAAGGAACTGGCCGCGTTGCTGGCGTCGGTCGCCTCCCAGACCGCTCCGGCGGCCCGCACCGTGGTGGTGGGCAACGGATGCTCGCTGGAGGACCTGCCTCCGTGGGTGGAGAAGGTGGAGCTGCCGGAGAACCTGGGCGTGACCGGCGGCCGTAACGCCGCACTGGAGCGCCTGCGGGACGTGGACCTCGTGCTGGACCTGGACGACGACGGCCTGCTGACCCAGGACACGGTGTTCACGCGGATCGGTGAGCTGTTCGCGGCCGACCCGGTCCTGGGCATCGTGAGCTTCCGGATCGCGGACGAGACCGGCGTCACCCAGCGCCGTCACGTCCCGCGGCTGCGGGCCGGCGACCCGATGCGCGGCGGCTACGTGACCACCTTCCTCGGCGGCGCCCACGTCCTGGCCCAGCCGATGCTGGCCCAGGTCGGCGACTGGCCGGACGCGTTCTTCTTCGCGCATGAGGAGACGGACATGGCCTGGCGGGCGGTGGACGCGGGCTGGAAGGTGCTCTATGCCCCGGAGCTGCTGCTGCAGCATCCGCGCACCTCGCCGACCCGGCACGCGTTCTTCTACCGCGTCAACGCCCGCAACCGCGTCTACCTCGCTCGGCGCAACCTGCCCGCCGTCCTGGTGCCGGTCTACCTCGGCGTGTGGGTGGTGCTCATCGTGGCCCGGACCCGTGACGCGGCCGGGCTCAGAGCGTGGTTCAAGGGCTTCACCGAGGGCTGGCGCACGCCGTGCGGTCCGCGCCGGCCGATGCGCTGGCGAACGGTGTGGACCCTGGCCCGGTTGGGGCGCCCGCCGGTGGTCTAGGCGGCGGGGACGTCGCGCAGCCATGCCGGGATCGCTTCGGGGGTGCGCTCCAGCCAGCAGGTGTAGCGGCGGATTCCCTCCGCCACGGTGATGCCAGGCCGCCATCGCAGGACCTCCTCCATGTGCCGGGTGTCGGCGTAGCCGCCGTCCGGGTCGCCCACCGGCATCGGCGTCTCCACCAACGGCGCGTTCGGGTAGCGGATGCGCACCAGTTCGGCGATCTGACGGATCGACGTGCCGGTCCCGGTCCCAATGTTCACGGTCTGGTTGTGGGCCCCAGGGGCTGCAAGGGCCTGGAGGGTGCCGGTGGCGATGTCGTCGACGTGGACGAAGTCGCGGACCTGATGGCCGCCGCCGTTCAGGTGCAGCGGGAGCCCGAGGGCTGCGCGCATGGCGAACCAGGCGACCACCCAGGAATGGCTGTCCTGCTTGACCACCTGCGGCTCGCCGTAGACGGAGAAGTACCGCACCACGGTGTACGAGGTGTCGGCGGCGCCCAGGACGGCGGCCGTCTGGTGCTCGCCCCACATCTTGGTGTTGCCGTACACCGACACCGGCCGCATGTCCGAGCCCTCCTCGAACAGGCCGGGCACGGCCCGCCCGCCTGAACCGTTGCCGTAGACGCCGGCCGAGGACACGAACACCAGCCGCTGCACGCTGGACGTCGCTGCAGCGGCCTCCAGGACACGCTCGGTGCCGACGATGTTGGCGCCGATGGCGTCGATGGGGCGGCGCGTGCAGGCGGCGACGTCGGCCAACGCGGCGGCGTGGACCACGAAGTCGCAGCCCGCTATAGCCTGCTCCATCACGCCGGGGTTGCTGATGTCGCCCACCACGAAGTCCGGGTCGGCTGTATCGATGCCGAACTGCCGGCGGTAGACCGCGTGGGGGTAGGCGTCCAGCTTGCACACCGAGACGGCACGCGCCCCCAGTTCCCGCAGGCGCGCTGTGATCCGGCTGCCGACCAGACCACCCGCGCCGGTGACCAGCACGGTCTTCCCCGACAGCGATTCGAGGGACATGGCAGGGCTCCTGATGATGTGGGTTGTGCCGTTCCGCCGGACAGCTGTGCCCGGCGGATGGAACAGGCGGGAGGGTACCCGGCGGCTCCCTCAAGGAGCTGTCGGCCGGTCACCCCGGTCAGGAGGCGGCTTCCACTACGCAGGGCTGTGGACGGGCTGCCTGGATCCTGCAGTCGAGGACGTGCCTGTGGCGCTCGTCATGCGGTGCGGGCGGCAGAGGGAGCGTGGCGAGGACTCGCTTGCCGTGCTCGGTTCGCTGCGTCGTCCAGCGGCCCTGGGTGAGGGCATCGACGATGAACATGCCGCGGCCGTGCTCGTCCTCCGAACCTGAGAGCGCCACGGTCGGCAGGTCTTCGCTCGCATCGAGCACGTCAAGGGTCACCGACTGCTCGGTGCGGCTGGCGTACAGGCCGATCGTGATCATCTCGCCCCGCCCGTGGAGCAAGGCGTTCGTGACGAGTTCGGACACCAAGAGCGCGACGTCGTCCTGTCCGGCACCCAGGTGGAAACCCCACAGTTGCAGAGTCGCCACGACCCGGGCACGGGCGACCCCCACCGCTCCGTCGAAGGGCACGAGCGGCCAAGCCGTATCGAACGTATCTCCGTTCACGGATGGCCCTCCCCCGCCGGTTCGCCAGTGGGGGTGTCCCTGGCCGGTCCGATATCGGCGGCCTGCACTTCGGGGCTCTCGGCGCTCGTCGGCTGAGCGGGGCCGCGGCCGGACTCGCGACGTCTGTGCGGCCGACGCGCCCGATCGTCGGGCATGCGCCTCGGCAGGAGGCCGAGGAAGGAAACAGGGGGGTACATGGCTACTCCTGCCTGGAATGGGCATCGAACCGCCGCGGCGGGGAACGGCCGATCTAGGTGTGACGTGCTCGCACCCTCGACGATGGCCTCCGCGCGGGGACCGTTCCATGCCGGGTTTCGTTCCCGGCATACACGGAATGCATAGATCGCCCACGGCCCAACCGTGAGTTGACTATGCTTCAGATCACCTCGACAGCAGCCTCGGCATGGAGGCGCCAGTGTCCCTGCCTCTGAAAGCCTCTGCACGACGCTGCCGCAGGTGCGGTGCGGATCTGGCAGCGGATCACGAATCCTCGTCCTGCTCGCCCTGCTTGCGCACAGCGGCAGCAGCCGGACGGCCCGTCCCCGCCACAGTTCCCGGCGAATTCTGGGATGCGTCCGACCTTCGGGCGGCCTTCGGCGAGCGGCACATGGGACATGTGATCCGCGCCTACCGGTACCACCCGCACCACGTGCCGGAGTACGGCCGCCGAGGAGTACCCCAGAGCATGGTGGGTGATTGGCTCGGTCTCACCCAGGCTCAGGTCAGCCGGATCGAGGCCGGTGCGCCGCCGCAGAAGCTCGACGCGCTGATCCACATCGCGCGCACCCTGCGGATGCCCTCCGACTTGCTGTGGTTCCAGCTCCCGGAGCCGCACTCGCCGAGCACATCCGGCGCGCACGGGGCGCGACCGTCGCCGCACGATGACGACCCCCGCGACGTGGAGGTGCAGGGCAGCCAGCAGGCATGGCGCGCGGTCCGCCGCCATCTGAACGCCAACCGCGCCGAACTTGCCGCCAGCGCCGCCGACTTGTACGGCACGGGCTCGCGCGTCGAGACGACCTCCCTGCTGGCCCCGGCGACCTGGCTGCCCGCGCAGCCGGTTGCGCTGGAGAAGGTGGTGCTGCGCTGGGACCGGGAGCCGGTGGAGCCGATCCTGGACGGCGCCGCGCCCGAGGGACAGGCCAGTCGCCCGCTTCGCCTTCCCGGCCAGCGCTTCGACCGCTACACCCAGGCAGTGCGCTACCTCGACTCGCCCACCCTGTTCGAGAACCGGCCCAGCTACCGTCTGACCCGGGTCCACTGGGGCGACGGCTGCGGCGAGCTGGCCTTCTCGCTCTCCACCTACTTCGAGAAGCTCGACCTGTGCGAGGCCATCGGCCACGAATACGCGCAGGCCGACGCCTCCGGCACCGCGACCGGCCGCTCCCTGTGGGGCCGGCTGCCCCTGCGACGCGCGGTGGGCGACCCGTTCGACCTGCGCATCCGCCCGATGATCCCGGCCATCACCACCCTGCTGCTACGGCGCCGGAACAACGGAGAGGCGACGTTCCTCCTCCACTGGCGCGACCCGGGCAAGGTCGCCACCGCCGGCGGCCTGTACGACGCGATCCCGGCAGGCGAGTTCCAACCCAGCAGCATCCTCGGACCACCTGACGGAGCCGACTTCGACCTGTGGCGCAACATCGTCCGCGAGCTCAACGAGGAACTCCTCGGCGCACCCGAGTTCGATGGCAGCGCCAGCCGCCCCCTCGACTACGACCGCTGGCCTTTGTACCGCGCACTGCAGCGCGGCCGCGACAACGGCACCGTGCGCGCCTACGTCTTCGGCGTGGCCTGCGATGCCCTCACCCTTGCCGTGACCATCCCCAGCGTGCTGGTCATCGACGACGCCGTCTTCGACGAGCTGTTCGGTGACATCGCACCGCGGAACGCGGAAGGCGTCACCGTCACCGAGCTGGATGGCCAACTCACCACTCACGGAATCCCCTTTATCGAACAGAACATCACACAATTCATCAGAAACGAGCCCATGGCACCGCCGGGAGCGGCATGCTTGGCCTTGGCCTGGAAACACCGCGCACTGCTGCTGAACCCCTAAGCTCGCCGCCAGGCGGCCCGGTCGCAGCGGGTCGCAAGGGAAGGAGCGTCGTGGGAGAAGCACAGTCAGCCTCGACCGGGAGCAGCCCCGAAGCAACCCGGGACAGGTGGCTACGGACCCGAACCCACCTCAACGCCAACCGCCACGAGCTCACCTCCCTCGCCGTCAAGGACTTCGCCCCCGCCCAGTTCATCCCCGGGACCCGCCTGCTCGCCCGGTCCCGCTGGGTACCGGATCAGCCTGTGCCGTTGGATGCCGTGAGCCTCCACTGGTCACCGACCGCACCGAGCACGGCCGTCGACGGCGACGCCCCCGAACTGGATGCCGTGCGACCACGCCATGACGACGGCACCGCCTACCGCCGCTACTCCGACGCCGTCGGCGACCTCGCCCGCCCCCGCCTGTTCGAGAACCGCAGCTGCTACCGCCTGCTCAACGTCGCCACCCACGCCGACGCCCCTGCCCTCTCCTTCGGGCACGGCACCTACTTCGACGTCATCGACATCTGCGAAGCCGCCGCCCACGAGTTCGCCGCCGCCCACGCAGCACTCGACGACAGGCAGGCCACTCGCGACACCCCGTTCCGCGCTGCGGTCGGCGACCCCACGGACCTTCAGCGACGCCCGGTCATGGCCGCCATCAGCACCCTGGCCATCCGCCACGACCGCCGCACCGGGGACGCCGAGTTCGTCCTGCACTGGCGCGACCCCGCCAAAGTCGCCAGCGGCGGCAACCTCTACCAGGTCATGCCCGTCGGCATGTTCCAGCCCTCCCACGACGCCCCCTGGAACGAGGCCAACGACTTCGACCTGTGGCGCTCGATCGTCCGCGAGCTGAGCGAAGAACTCCTCGGCAGCACCGAGGACTACGGCAGCAACCAGCACCCGATCGACTACGACGCCTGGGACTTCAACAAGACCCTGCTGCGCGCCCGCGACCAGGGAACGCTTCGCGTCTACTGGCTCGGCCTGGGCATGGACCCGCTCACCTTCGTCACCGACCTGCTCACCGTCGCCGTCTTCGACGCCGACCTGTTCGACGAGACGTTCCGGCAACTGGTCACCGCCAACGACGAAGGCCACCGCGTCGAACGCGAGGACGGCACCGGCCGCGCCGCCGGCATCCCCTTCCGCGCCGACCACATCATGCGCCTCACCCACGACGAACCCATGCAACCCGCCGGCGGGGCCCTCCTGCACCTCGCATGGAAACACCGGGCAGCGCTGCTGGACTGAGCACGCCACGTGTCTCCAGGCGGGGTGCAGGAGGACACGCACTACCCCTGACCTGCCCGGGAACATCCTCTGAGCTCCAGCAGGCAGAATTCTTCCTGTTGGGAACGGAGGTACGAGGGTTGACCCGTCTCGGTCATCCCCGGGCAGCGGTGGCAGCCATTCCACTCTGCGCAGCGTTGGTCCGCTCGTGAACACTTCTCAGCGGATCATCGCCGCCCTGGGCAGCGCGCTCATGACCGTTCGGCGAGACCGGAACGCAGCTCTACGACGACGTCAAGGTCTGCGTGGGGTTCGCCGGCAGCAGGCGTCAGGCGTGCACGGAGATCATCGCCCGCGACTAGCGATCGTGGGCGGGGACTGTGCCGAGGCGCGCGCTATGGGGTGGGCACGGATATCGTCGTGCATTTGCCCGTGGGGGTCCTACGTACTGTCAGCCGTCCCTGGACCAGGGTGTGGACCAGCGCCAGGCGGCGCCCGCGTTCGGCCAGTTCGCCGACGAGGGCGTTCAGGCGCTCGGCCGGGCCGGGTGCCGGGTCCGGGGCCGGGACGCTGCCGGTCTCGGGGAGCGACTGCAGATGATGACTGCGGTCGTGCACTTCGAGCACCAGGTAGTCGCCACTGGTACGCAGGCGCAACTCGTAGGGTCCTTCGGCGTGTTCGGTGGCGTTGGCGATGATCTCGCTGGCCGCCAGGACGGTGTCGTCGATGGCCTCGTCGTCCAGGCCGAGGTTGCGCAGGGCGGGGCGGAGCTGCTCGCGGGCGTAGGCGGTGGGGTGCGGAGTGGTCCTGGTCCACCGGCAGAGGGTTCGGTGGCCGGTGCGGTCCTTCCGAGATCGGTCGGTCATCGACGTGCCACCCCCGCCCTGCGGCGGGGGCCGGCGTGCCGGGGACGGTGCGGCGGGCGCCGGTGGCGTCCCTGTGCCGGGGCGAACCGTGCTCGAGTGTCGGCTGCGAGCAGCGCCGCATCAACGGCAGGGGTGCACAGGAGAAGAGCGAGAAATGCGGTGGAGAGCAGCATCAGTACCACGTCGGTCCTCCGGTCCGTGGTGGGCAGTGGATCCACCGAACCGTGGAGATGCGGGAAAGCGGAACGGGCTTCCCAGGAGCACTTCGAGGCATTTCACCTGCGCCAAGGGGGACATGGATTCGGTATCCGGGGGCGCGCTGGAGGCTGCGCCGACAGCGAGGGTACCGGCCAGCGGCCAGGGGTCTGCGGCGCTGCTCACTGCGCTGAAGCACAGGCGTTTGGTGCTGGGGCTGCTCATTCCTGCTCTATGCGCACTACTGCTCTCGCGGGTGGACGGCTGGTGGGCAGCGCTGGTCTATGTTCCGCTGCTCGGCGTCCTGGGGCCGGTACTGGGGGTGCTGGACGTGGAGTTGCTGCGCTTGCCGAACCGTCTTGTGCTGTCGGCCGTTCCGGCCGAGTTCGCAGTACTGGTCATCGCGTCGGTCGTACAGGACGAGGCCGGGGTCCTGGTGCGAGTCTTCGTCGCCGCTGCAGTGACCGCGGTTCTCCTCGGCTGCCTGGCCGCCGGCTCGGGGGGCGCCTTCGGCTGGGGCGACGTCAAGTTGAGCGCTGGGCTGCTCGCACCGGCACTGGCCTGGAGCGGCTGGCCCGCAGTCGTGGTGGCGGCCTGGTGCTCTTTCGGTTCGGCAGCGGTCGTGGCCGTCGTTTCACAGCGCTTGAGAGGCGGGGCGGAGCTGGCGTTCGGTCCGTATCTCCTCACCGCATCAGCCCTGGTGGTGCTCTGGCGAGGTTCGGGCACCTGAGGCGGGGCCGTCCAGGCAGGGACCTCTACACCGTTCGAGTGAGAACTCCGGAGTCTGGATTGGAGTGACTCGATTGGGTGAGCCCGATGAATGATCTTTCTTTCCCGATGGAGTCGCTGATCAGCGCGTTAGCTTCGAGCGCTGCACGCACGAAAGAGTGGAGAGCGGCCCAAACACGAGGAAACCGGGACGAGTTTGGGTCTACTTCTATTCTGACGTGAGAACGCTCCGTATCCGAATGGATGCGGAGGGAATCGGGGAGGCGAGACGTGGTGTACGGACGATGCTGGCGTCAGTTGCAGGTTGCCGCAGGGGCAATGGTCCTCTCAGTCACGGTCGTTGCAGGCTGTAGTGCGCCAGGCCAGCCCGCCGCGAGCGGGGACGCCGCTACGGCCAGTCCGACGCCAGGGGCCCCGACGTCGTCGAAGCAGGCGAGCGCTTCGCCAAGTAGTGTCCTTCCCTCCCCCTGGGCGTCGGCGAGCGGGACGGCCGCGCAGAGGTCGGCGGCGACGGCGGCGCTGACCGCGTACAACGGCATGTGGGACGACCTGATCGCGGTGGCTGCGATCTCGGACTTCAAGGACCCCCGGCTGATGCAGCACATGCTCTATCAGCCGCTGACGGACTGGGCACAGCAGTTCGCCGACTCGAAGCGGGACGGCGTCGTCTCCGCAGGACGGCCCATCTGGAGCCCCGAGGTGGTGTCGGTGACACCTGCGGTCAAGCCGAACCGGGTGGAGATCGCCGACTGCGTCGATGCCACCCACTGGCTGCAGGTCCACGCCGCCTCGGGCAAGCCGGTCGACGACGTGCCTGGTGGACGGCATCGGAGCGAGGCAGCCGTGACCTTCGTTTCCGTTACACAGAGCTGGATGGTCACCCAGCAGATCTACGGAAAGGCCGGTTCGTGCTGAGAACGTGTCGGCTCGGCTCTGCCGCTTCTCTGGCCCTGGCGGCATTGCTGAGCCCTGTCGGGAGCGCACAGGCCGGCGACCAGCTTCCCCATGGCAGTACCAGCTGTACCGGTTCGACTTGCGGACTGTCCGCCGGCAACTCAACCGTCCAGGGCGGGCTTCCCAACACCGGTCCGGCTCCCGTGTCGGCAGGAGGGGGCGGCATCGCGAGGTGTTCGGACGTGCCGACCACTGGTCTGGTGACGGCTGCCGACGGCACCAAGGGCTACCTCTACATGGTGGACTGCGGGCGGGGCGTGGATCAGGGGATGGCCGATCCTCCACTGCGTCCGCTGTTCGCTCCGGCGGGTACGGCTGGTCCGACCGCGGTCGCGGTGGATCCACGGCTGGTCGCGCAGCAGGCCTACGCCCAGCTCTCGTTGCGGAAGCCGGTGCCGGCGTTGAGTCCGTCGTCGTTCCAGGTCGTCGGTGTGCCGACGTGGTTGTGGGTGGACGGTGGCGGATGGGTGCCGCAGTCGGCGACGGTGTCGGTGCCCGGGGTGACGGTGACCGCGACCGCGACGCCGGTGAGCGTGTCATGGGATCTGGGCGAGGGTGGCCAGGCGGTGCTCTGCCGGGGTCCGGGGACGCCGTTCACGTCCCGCTCCGATCCGGCCGCCTCCTCGCCGGACTGCGGCTACCTCTACCGTCGGCCTTCCGCCGGGGAGCCGGGCGGGACGTTCACGGTGCAGGCGACGATGCACTGGCAGGTGGCCTGGCAGGCGAAGGGAGCACCTGGGCAGGGCGAGTTCCCCGATCTGACGTCGCAGAGCTCGGTGCGGGTCCAGGTCCGCGAGGTCCAGGCGCTGGTGGTGCACGACGGCGACCGCTGATCCCGACCCCGTGAGTGCGGGTGGAACGGGCGGCAGGTACTCACTGCCGCTTACGTGGCAGAGCAAGGAGTTGCGTGTGTTGAATTCGACCAGGATTCCCCGGGCCCGGACGCTCGGTGATCCGCAGGCGTTGGACGCCGCCGAGGGTCGGCTGCGGGCTGCGGCCTTCCGTACCGTCTCCTCGGCACAGCGGCGTTCGCTGGTGCGGCTGGCGGCCGGGGTGGGTGTGGCGGCGGTCAGTGCAGGGGTGTTCGCGATCGCCTGGGTCCATGCCGGGGACCGGGTGCAGGTGCTGGCCCTGGCCCGGCCGGTGGTCCTGGGCCAGATCCTGGGCGAGGGCGATGTGAAGGTCGTGGAGCTGCCCGCGGACAGCGGCGTGGCGACGCTTCCGGCGAGTGAGCGGGGCCAGGTGGTGGGGCGCCCGGTGACGGCGTCGCTGGCCGACGGGACGCTGCTGGCTCCCGTGCAAGTGGGCGGTGCAGCGCTTCCGCTCGGGCAGGCGCAGGTGTCGGTGCTGGCCAAGGAGGGCCATTTCCCGCCGTCGCTGGCGGCCGGGGATGCCGTATCGGTCCAGGACACCGGCTCGTCGAGCTCTGCTGCTGCGGCGAAGTCGGGTGGCGGCGCGGTGCAGGCGACGGTGGTTGATGTCCGGCCTGCCTCGGACAGTGCGGACGGGGCAGGGGCCGTTGTGGTGACGCTGCTGTGTCCGCAGGACAGTGCCGCGCAGGTCGCGGGGTTCGACACTCCGGCGCTGGTGCTGCTGCCCGCGCAGCCGAGCGGGAGGTGAGGGCCGCGATGAGCGGGATGATCGTGATGGGCGCGGCCAAGGGCGCACCCGGGGTGAGTACCAGTGCGCTGGCGCTCGCGGCGGCGTGGCCGGGGTCGGTGCGGCCCGTGGTGTGGGAGGCGGATGCGAGCGGCGGTGACCTGACGGCCCGGTTCCGGTTGTCGGACGAGCCCGGCCTGGTCTCGCTGGCCGGGTCCCTGCATGCGCGGGAGCTGACGGCTCAACTTGTCAGCACCCACAGCCAGGTACTGCCCGGCGGGGTGCCGGCGGTGGTTGGCCCCCAGGGGCACAGTTCGGCCAGGGCGGCGCTGGCGGCACTGGCTCCGTGCTGGAAGAATGCCGCTCCTGGCCTGGCGCCCTGGATCGTGGATTTGGGCCGGGCGGATCTGGAGCTCGGCTACGCGCCCGAACCGCTACGGGCGGCGGATGTGGTGGTACTGGTTTCGGGAGGCAGTGTCGCCGCGCTGTCGCACCTGTCCCGGCTGGTGGAGCGGGTACGCGGGCTGGGCGAGGTGCCGGTGGTGGTCGCGGTGGTGGGGCAGTGCCCGTTCAGCGACGCGGAGGTCCGCGAGGCGCTGCCGGTGGCCGGGTGCGTCAAGCTGGCCCACGACCCGGCCGCGGCCGCGATGCTGGCCGGGGCACGCCCGGCCCGTACACCGTGGTGGCGCGGACGGACCCGGTTCCCGCTGCTGGAGGACAGCGCCCGTCTGGCGAACCTCCTCGGGCCCTACCTCCCCGTGCACCACGCCGGGCCCGCTGATGCCGTGTCGGTGGCGGAGGCCTCCGGCCAGCGGCCTTCGCTCAGCACTTACCTGGCCCAGGGCGGGACGCGGTGATCGGCCAGCGAACCGGATCGGAGCCGGGGCAGGTGGAGGCGGTGCTGGCGGAACTGTGGCGCGGCAAGGTCGCCGAGAAGCTGGTGGCCCTGGACGCGCAGAACAGCGGCAGCGCCGGAGGGAAGCCATGGTCCTTCGAGCAGCGCCGCGAGGCCGGGGCCCGGTTGCTGGAGGATGAGGCGCGCTTCTACAACACCGGGCGGCTGCGTGCGGGCGAACCGGCTCTGGAGACGCAGGCGCTGGGCCGGGTGCGCAAGACGGTGCTGGACGCGCTGTTCGGCATGGGGCCCCTCCAGGACCTCCTGGAGGATCCGGGAATCGAGGACATCCACGTCAACGGCTTCGACAAGGTCGTGCTCCGCTACGCCGACGGGCACTGCGAACACGGCCCGCCCATCGCCTCCTCGGAGCGGGAGTTGGTGGAGATGGTGCGGCAGCTGGCGTCGCGTTCCGGGGCCGAGGAGCGGCGGTTCGACCGGGCGGTGCCGATGCTGGACCTACAACTACCCGACGGCTCGCGGATGTGCGCGGTCATGGAGGTCACCCGGGCGGTGAGCCTGACGATCCGCAAGCACCGGATGATGAACGCCACCCTGGACGAGCTGCGCGAGGGCGGGATGTTCGACGCCGAGATGCAGGAGTTCCTGCGCTGCTGCGTCCTGGCCAGGCGCAACGTCCTGATCGCGGGCGGCCCCGCGAACGGGAAGACCACGTTGCTGCGCGCTATGGGCAAGGTGATCCCGCCCTGGGAGAAGCTGGTGACCGTCGAGGACGTGCGCGAGCTGAACCTGGACAGCGACGGCATCCACCACAACGTGGTGGCCATGCAGACCCGCCCGGCGAACATCGAGAACGCCGGGGCGATCGACCAGAGCGACCTGCTGCGCCTGGCCCTGCGGATGTCGCCGGACCGGGTGATCGTCGGCGAGATCCGCGGCCCGGAGGTCGTGCAGATGTTCGCCGCCATGTCCCAGGGCAACGACGGCTCCCTGTGCTCCATCCACGCCTCCGACTCCCACATCGCCTTCGCCCGCCTGGCCAGCTACGCCGCCCTGCCCCCGGCGGGGCTGTCGATGCAGGCCACCAGTCTGATGACGGCGTGCTCGGTGCACTTCGTGGTCCAGCTGGGCCACGACACCTCCCACCGGCGCTGCGTCACCTCGGTGCGCGAGATCGTCGGGCACGACGGCCACCAGGTCGTCTCCAACGAGGTCTTCCGGCCCGGACCCGACCGGCGTGCGGTCCGCGGCGCCCCGCTGCGCCCGCAGACCCACCTGGACTTCGACGAGGTCACCACCCGGCCCTGACCAGGGCCCTGTACTCGTCCATCCCCCTATGTCTCTCGTTGGAGGTAGCGTACCCATGACTGGTCACACGGTGCTCATGTCTGCTCTCGGAGCGTTGTGCGGGGGCGGGGTCTTCGTGTCCGCGCTGGCTCTGGCCGATGTCCGCCGCCCTCCCCCGGCCAGCCAACCCGTCAGCGGCGCACCGGTCCTGGTCGAGGGCTGGTGGTCGCGGTTGGATGCCGGGCCACGTCCGGTGCGGCGGGTCGCGGTGGCGCTGGCTGTGGGGGCCGGGTCGGCTTGGTGGACGGGCTGGCCGGTCGCGATGCTGCTGGGGGCGGCAGCGTCGTGGTACCTGCCGGTGCTGCTGGGCCCGGACCGGGTCGGGCGCGCGCGGGTGGAGCGCCTGGAGGCGGTGGCCGGGTGGACCGAGCAGTTGCGCGACACCCTGGCGGCGGCCTCCGGCCTGGAGCAGGCCATGCAGGCCACCGCCGTGTACGCGCCACTGCCGATCCGACCCGCCGTCACCGCCCTCGCCGTACGCCTGGACGAGGGAGTCCCCCTCACCGACGCGCTGGAACAGCTGGCCGCCGACCTGGAGGATCCGCTGGCGGACCTGGTGGTCATCGCGCTGATCAACGCGAGCGACCGTCAGGTCGGCTCGCTGGGCAACCTGCTGGCCGCTCTTGCGGGTACGGCCCGCGAACAGGCCCGGATGCAGATCAAGGCAGCCGCCTCGCGCGCCCAGGTCCGCACCGCCGTGCGCATGATCGTGGCCACGACTCTGAGCCTGGTCCTGGGACTGGTCACCTTCGTCCCCACGTTCACCGCCCCCTACAGCAGTGCGACGGGGCAGTTGGTGCTGCTGGCCGTCGGCGCCCTGTTCGCCGTGTCGTTCACCTACCTGGCCCGGCTCGCGCGCTTCCGCACCGACCCCCGCATGCTGGCCGCGAGCCGGGCCGGCACGTCCGCCGAGGTGGTCCGATGATCCTGGTCCCGCTGCTCGGCGCGGCCTTCGGCACCGGCCTGTGGCTGGCCTACACCGCGCTCCGGCCCGCCCGCCCCGCACTGGTCGAGCACCTGCGCCCCCACGCCCCGGCCCCGGCCGTCCGCGGCCCCGCTGCCTCCGGGACCGGTTCGCCGGGAGGGGGGTCGTGGTCGGCGGCGCTGGGCCGACGTCTGGTTCCGCGGCTGGCCGCGCTGGGGTTGCCGGGCGCCCGGGTGCGGGCTGATCTGCGTGCTCTGGACCGGCCGGTGGAGACGCTGCTGGCGGAGAAGGCCACCAGCGCCCTGCTCGGACTGCTGGTCCCACTGCTGATGGGCTTCGCCCTGACCGCCACCGGCACCGTCCACAGCTGGACGCTGCCGCTGTGGGGCTGCGCGGTCCTGGTCCCGGCCGCGTTCATGGTCCCCGACCACACGGTGCGCACCGCCGCCAAGAGCCACCGCGAGGAAGTCCGCCAGGCCCTGTCGGCGGTCCTGGACATCACCTCGGTCGCGCTGGCCGGGGGCACCGGCGTCACCCAGGCCCTGCAGGACGCGGCCGACGCCGCCCACGGTCCCGCGTTCGCCCTGTTCAAGCAGGCGCTGCGGGAAGCCGAGATCACCCGCACCGACCCCTGGGGCCCGCTGCAGGCCCTGGGGCAGCGCCTGCAGCTGACCGACCTGGACGAACTGGCGGGCACCATCGCCTTGGCCGGAAGCGAAGGCGCCCGCGTCAAGAACTCCCTGGCCACCAAGGCCGCCTCGCTGCGCACCCACCTTCTGGCCGAGCAGGAAGCCCTCGCCACCTCGGCCACCGAGCACATGAGCGTGCCCGTGGTCCTGCTCTTCGTCGCCTTCCTGGTCCTGATCGCCTTCCCCGCCCTGGCCAGAGTCACCGGAACGCTGTGACACGCCCGTCGCCGTCCCGCGCCACCAGCCCGATCCCGCAAGGAGCCCACCCGTGTTCACCCTCTGCGCCCGCCTCCACATCCAGGCCCGCCTGCGCGCCCGGCAGCTGTCCGAGAAGCTGCGCGAGGCCGCCGTGCGCGACGAGGGCAACAGCACCGAACAGGTACTGATCATCGCGCTGCTCGTGATCCTGGCCGTCACCGTGATCGGCATCATTTCCACGAAGGTCATCGCCAAGGCCAACAGCATCAACCTCTGACCGTCTGTCACCAATCGAACTCGGTGCCTGTCCTGTTCCTCGGCACCGGGTGGAACGGAGCCCTCCGGTGCCCGGACTCTGCCAGCGCCTCATCCGGTTCACGACCCTGCGTCGGGCGCAGGTGACCGTGCCCCGTCTGCACCCCGCGCTCGGCGGCAGTAGCTCGGACCGGGGTGCGAGTGCGGTGGAACTGGCCATGATCACACCGCTGCTGATGCTGGTCCTGCTCGGCTTCGTGCAGTTCGCCCTGGCCGAGTACGCCCACCACATCGCCCAGGCCGCCGCCGTCCGCGCGCTGGCCACCGCCCGCGAACAGGACTCCAGCGCCGCCGCCGGCAGGGCCAGCGGCCAGGACGCCCTGGCGCAACTGGCCGGCGGCGTCCTGGAACAGCCCACGGTCACCGTCACCCGCGAAACCCAGGTGGCAACCGTCCAGGTCAGCGGCCAGGTCACCTCCCTGATCCCCGGCCTGCACCTGCGCGTGACCGCCCACGACACGGGACCCGTCGAGAAGTACGAGCCGGTCCCGCCGGGCCGCTGACCACCGTCCGCCCCCGCGCGTCACTCGTCCTGTCACCCCTCTCATACTCTCGTCCCGCAAGGAGTGCCTGATGCGCATCCCGTCGTCTGCCCGGACCGGCCCGCGCTCCCGGCGCCGGGATGCCGGGTCCGCGTCGGTGGAAATGGTCCTCATCACTCCCCTGATCGTCCTGCTGCTCCTGCTGGTGGTGGCGATGTCCCGGATGGTCTCCGCGCGGATCGACACCGACGCCGCCGCCCAACAGGCCGCCCGCGCCGCCTCCCTGGCCCGCGACCCCGATTCGGCCGATCGGGCCGCGCGCCAAGCCGCAGAATCCACCCTCGCCGGCGAGGGCCGGACCTGCGGCAGCGTCCAGGTCAGCACCGACGCCGGGGCCTTCCGCGCGGGCGGCATCGCGACAGTGACCGTCACCTGCACCACCACGCTCAGCGACCTCGGCCTGCCGCTGCCCGGCCACCACGACAGCACCAGCCGTGCCGCCGCCCCCGTCGACACCTTCACCTACCGCGAGGCCGCGCCATGACGCGTCACCCACAACAGCCACCCCGACACCGGGGGCCGGGGGACCGGGGGTCGATCACCGCATTCACCGCCGCGGTGTGCCTGGGCCTGCTGGCCTTCACCGGACTGGCCGTCGACTGCGGACAGGCCATCGCCGCCAAGACCCAGGCCCTCGGCCAGGCCGAGGACGCCGCCCGCGCCGGAGCCCAAGCCCTGGACCTGCATGCACTGCGCCAGACCGCCACCGTCACCCTGGACCCGAACCTGGCGAAGCGCGACGCCACCGCCTACCTCGACGCCCAGGGCGCCCGCGGCACCGCCAGTGCCGACCACACCCAGGTCACCGTCCACGTCACCGCCCACGTCCCGACCACCTTCCTCGCGATGATCGGTATCGGCGCACTGAACGTCTCCGCCACCAGCACCGCCCGCGCGGCCACCACGGCAGCCGCCCCATGACCGCCATCCCGCGCCCCTTGCCACGCACCCGCCGCCGGTGGATTCGCCCGCTGGGACTGCTCCGAGCGCTGACCAGCGCTGCCGCCCTGGCTGCAGTCGTGGCAGCGCTGCCCGCCGTACTGCTGCACTACGCCGACGCCTACACCCCGCGACAACTCCCCTCTCTGGTCCAGGTTCTGGCCTTCGTCCAGCGCCCCGTCGACATCACCACCGTCCAGGGCGCACTGACCTGGACCGGCTGGGCCGCCTGGACCGTCCTGGTCCTGCTGATCCTCCGCGAGACCTGGTGGCACCTACGCCACCTGCCCGTCCTGCTGCGGGACTTCGAGGTCCACCCCACCGCTGTGCGCCGCACCATGACCGGCATCCTGGTCGGCGGCATCATCCTGGGCCTGGCCACCGCCCTGCGCACCGCGCCCGCCAGCAATCCGGACCAGACCAGCACCGCTGCAGCCGCAGCGGCCGTCACCGCCACAGCGCCGCCCTGCGCCGACCACACCTCAGCCGACACTGGCCGGGCTGAGGTCACGGTGCGCGGCGGCGACACCCTGTGGGCGATCGCCGGCGACAAGCTCGGCGACCCGCTGCGCTGGCCCGAGATCTACCACCTCAGCCGCACCCAACGCCAGGACGACGGACACCGTCTGCGCGACCCCGACCTGATCTACCCCGGCTGGCACCTCCACCTGCCCCAGACCGGCACCACCGCGATCACGCCGACGGCCCCGGCGCCAGCGCCGCCGTCCGCCTCGGTTCCTGCCAGTTCCACGGCGACGAGCAGCAGTTCCACCACCACGCCACCGGCACCCGCCTCAGCACCGGTGGTTGCCAGGGCCGCGCAGCGGCACTCCGGCACCCGGCTACCGGCCGGAGCCGGCTACGTCGGCGACGCCCTGGCCGGTGCCGTGGTCCTGGCCGCCGTCCAGCTCTCCCGCACCCGGCGACGTTCACACGCCCCCAAGTCCCTGACCGAGACCAATACTTACCCCGACCCGCCGTCCGAGCGCGAAACCCTGGTCCTGGCCCTGCGAACTATCCGCCACAACCAGCACACCGCCGACCAGGCGGCCACCCCCGCCAGCGATCAGCCACGGCCCAACGCCGGGCCAGCGCCGGGACCGGCCACGGCAGCCACCGGCATCGCCACTGCCGCGAACGGGAGCACCCTCGGCGTGACCGAGCTGCTGGCCCAACTGACGGAGCCGCTCCTCGTGTTGACCGGCGACGGCGCCCACGACGCCGCCCGTGCCCTGGTCACCACCGCCTCCACCGCGGTCGATCCCCAACTCGTCGTCCCAGCCCAGTCGCTCTCCCTCCTGTGTCCCGTCCTGGCCCAGAACGCCGCCCCGGGAACCCGGCCGGGCCTGCTGGTCGTGGAGACCGTCGACGAGGGGCTGGACACCCTGGAGGAACACCTGCTGCGCGGCACCCGCCTGCGCGACCAGGACCCCGGCCACACACCCGCGCCGCTGCACCTGGTCGCCGAACACCTCGACGCCCGGCAACTCCGGCGCCTGCGCCACCTGCTGACCGCCGCGGACACCTACCCCCTCGGCGTGCTCCTGCTCGACCACCACAGCCCCGGCCTGGCCACCGTCGAGATCGCCGACGACGGCCACGCCCGCCTGACCGGCACCCACCAGCGGCAGAACCTGCAGTTCTTCCACCTGCGCGCACACTCCGCCGACGCCCTCGCCCGCACCCTGCTCGACACCGGACAGTGCCCGCAGGAAAACGGCGAGCCGCACCAGGTCGAATCCCCCGAACCGCCACCCCGTCCGTCCGCGCAATTCCCGGGCCCGGAGAACAGCGGGGATCCTTCGGAGCCTGTCACGGAGAATCCGTCGGCCGTTCCCGCGCAGGGCACGCGCGAGGATTCACTGGCTGCCGAGAAATCCGCCACGGGTGCCGCAATGCCGCAAAGCGAGAATTGCGGCAACGAGAACATCTCGCCGGCCCGTACCCCCACTTCCGTCCTGGACCCATCGACTGCGGGCCAATCCGAGCGGGCGGTACCGGTGCGGATCACCCTGCTGGGACGCCTGGCCGTCCACGGCAACGGCACCGAGATCGACAAGGCCACCAGCGGCGCCATCGGCCAGCTCCTGACCTACCTGGCCCTGCACCCGCGGGGCGCCACCTGCGAAGAAGCCATCGAAGCCCTGTGGCCCGACCGCGACAACGACGCCGCGACCAAAGCCTTCCACGCGGCCAAGACCCGCCTGCGCAGACTCCTGCGCGACCACCTGAACGCCAGCACCTCGGTCCCCTTCATCATCGCCAGCGGCAACGGCGGCAGCTGGCGCCTCGACCCCGCCCAGACCGGCACCGACCTCGACGACTTCCACGCCGCCGTCCACACCGCCCGCACCACCATCGGAACCGCGCAACGCCTGGACGCCTTCCAGCACGCCGCCGACCTCTACACCGGCGACCTCGCCGCCGGCTGGGACCACCCCTGGCTCGAAAGCCCGCGCACCCACGCCCGCGAACAGGTCCTGGCCCTGCTCAACGAGCTCGCCACCGCCGCCGCCACCCCCGACGTCGCCATCGGACACCTGGAGCGCGCCCTGACCCACGACCCCTACAACGAGCAGCTCCACCTGCGACTGGCCCGCATCCACGCCGAGCGCGGCAGCACCGACGCCGTCCAACGCCTGCAAGAACGCCTCACCCGCAGCCTTCGCGAACTCGACCTGGCCCCCAACACCACCGTCCAGCGAGCCTTCGCCACCCTACTCAACCCAAGCGCCGCCCCCACCGTCCGACGTTGACAGCATCCCCGCGACCATGCCACCAATGGTCGTGACCGCCACCGCGCCAGTCCCAGCGGCCAGGCAGCGCACCCAGGTGAAGCGATAGCCGCACCGCCGGGGCGGTCGGCCTGTCGAGCCCCGCGGGCAGCGCCGCCAGCACCGAGCCGTTATCGCGGGCACGGACCGCAGTCCGACGGGCCGTCCAACCACGCCCGTCCAACCACGGGCGTCCACCACCGTGTCCACCCACAGCATGGACATCCCCGTACAGAACATAACAGCAGGTCAGCACCGAATCAGACGCAGAAGCAGCACCCCGACTCAGTACCCGGGGCTTGTCCCTCCCGGTCCTCAACCGCGCGGCCGCCCCATCCTCCTGACCGTCATCCCCCTCTCTCGTCTTGTTCATTCCGCAACCCCTCGTTTCCTCTGCCTCGCCTCCCTCACCCCTCTCCTGCTTTCCAGATCAGTCGGCCGGCACCCGCCCGGCGGGGCCGAACGGCACTGGAGATGATCATGGAGAGGCTGGCGAGGTCCATGATCACCAACAGTGGCCCATCGCCCGCCACGCGAGGCGCGCCTGCGGACCGGTCGGGCACGGGGGGTGTCACGACGCTTTGCGTCGAGGACCCCAGGAATTGAATTGCAAAGCGTCGTGAATTCGCCGATATTCCAGCAATTTCCAGCCCTCATTTCGCTCGACTCGTCGGCGACGTCGAGATACCTTTGAAAAGTGCCCGGGAACACCGGAAAGCACGGAATCCGCCCCGGCGGAATACCACTAGGAAACCCTGCCCCGGGACACCCATGCCCGACGGGCACGAGAAAGGACCGGGAATGGCCCCCAGCCCGACCGTCTACATCTGCCGCCACGCCACCTCCGGCACCACCGCCCACGGCTACGACCCCCTGATCCACCTGCTCCTGGTCCGCGCGGGATTCCAGCGCGAGGAGTACTTCGGCCAGCGCTACTACCGCCTGCCCTACGACCTGGGCACCGAGCGCGAGAACGCGATGGCCACCGACGCAGCCCGCATGATCCGCGCCGCCCACTACGAAGTCGACCTCGCCCCCGACCTCGACCAGGACACCGCCGCCGAGCGGCGGACTGCCGCCCCGGGCCCCTGCCCGATGCACCCCTGACCCCGCGCAGCAATCCACCCGGAGCGGCAACTCCGCCCCGCCCGCACCCCGAGGAGCTCGAACCATGACCACCCCGAACCCCGCCACGACCCAGACCAGCACCCAGACCACCGACGACGGGCCGGACCCTGCGCGGGTCCCCGGCCGCCACCTCCTGCACACCCGCCTGGGCTACACCCGCACCCGTGACCTTCTCGCCGACGCGGAGGCCACCGGCGACCTCGCCCTGACCGTGTCGGCCACCCAGATCGCCGAGGCCATCCACCGCCTGGACGCCACCGCCCACACCTTGGAGCGGCACCTGGCCTGCCTGGGCGACTACGCCCGACGCCTGGCCGCCGGGGGCCGGATCAGCCCCTGCATCGGCAGTACCGCCATGACCTCCCTGGGCGCGGACATCGACATGGCCATCGCCCACCAGGACCAGCTCCGCGGCACCCTCGACCAACTCACCGAACTCCACCTCCACCTCACCGCACGCGCCACCCAGCAGCACTGACCGCCCCAACCGCCCGGGGCCACCCCACCGGTGGCCCCGACCCACCGAACAGGACCTCCCATGTCCGACACCCGCCCCATGCCCTCCCCCGCCGACCGCGACGACCTGGTCCGGTACGCCTTGGCCGACTGCGCCCACGTCCTGCTCACCGACCGGGACACCCACTGGGAACTGGACGAACTCCTGGCCACCGGCATCGCCATGACCTGGATCCGCCAGCACCAGACCGACCCGTCCGAGGACCTCGCCCAGTGGCTCACGGCCGAGGCCGCCTACCGTCTGATCACCGCCTGCGGGATCGTCCTCCAAGGCACCATCGACCCCGCCATTCCCGAGCTGCTCACCGCCCTGAGCCGCCACGGCAACGGGGAACTCGCCCTGCGCCTGGACCTGGCCGCCGCCCCGCCCACCACCAGGGCCCGGGCCACCGTCCTCTTCCCGGCCCAGCGCCCGGCCGCCGGACACCGCCCCGTCTCACGGGCACGCGGCGCCAACGGGCCCTGCAACTGCGCCTGCGCGAGCGGCGGCTGGTGCGGAGGCTGCGGCCACCGAGGCTGCACGGCCCGCCACCACTGACCCCGAACCCGGGGCCGCCCCGCAGCGACCGCCCCGGCCCATCATCGGGCCATCAACTTGCCTATCCTGAAGCCTGGTTAAGGTGGCCTCGAGTGACCGATTGCCCCGCTGGCCGCCTCGTCTCAGCCGCAGATCCACCGTCAGCCGCAGGAGGCGCGGTAGGGAATCCCGGCGAGGTACTGCTGCCATTGCTGCCGCGTGGGGGTACCGGTGGTGTCGCAGATCTGCTGAGCGGCTTGGTCCGCTCCCAGCTGCCAAAGGCGTACGGTACCGTCGTAGCCGCCGGTGGCGACGGCGTTGCCGTACGGGCTGAACGTGACCGAGCCGACCTCGTCGACGTAGATGCCGAGGGGCTGGCCGATCGAGGCTGGGCGGGCGGGATCCGTGACGTTCCACAGCCGCACATCGCTGCCGATGGTGACGAGGGTGTGCCCGTCGGGGTCGAACGCCACGGCCGTGACGGGGCTGGGGTAGCCACTGAGGGGCTGCCCGAGGGGAATCGGGTTGGTGCGGTCGGAGACATCCCACAACTTCACCGTGCCGTCGCCAGGGGCACCGGCGCGCCCGGCGGTGGTGATCGTGGCGATGGTGCGGTCGTCGGGGCTGAACACCACCGAGCTGGCGCCCCCGGGGAGGGAGCGGCCGAAGGGGACAGGGCGGGCAGGTGTTGTGACGTCCCACAATCGCACGGCGTCGGAAGGGTACGCGCCGGAGATGGCGAGGGTACGGCTGTCGGGGCTGAACTCCACGGAGCTGATCGGGCTGGAGTTGCCGGTCAGGGGCTGGCCGAGCAACGCAGGGCGGGCCGGGTCGGTCACGTTCCACAACCGCACGCTGTTGTCCCGACCGACGACTGCGGTGGAGGTGGCGGTGGCGAGGGTGTGGCCGTCGGGGCTGAACGCCACTGAATCGACGTTCGAGGGGAAGTTCTCGAGTCGGACCAGCGCGGCGGGGTGGGCAGGGTTGCTGACGTTCCACAGTTCCACACGATTCTCGGCGAGGACGCTGGTGGCGAGGGTGCGGCCGTCCGGGCTGAACGCCATCGAATAGACGGTGTCGGCGAAGTCGCCGAGGCGGCCGATCGAGGTGGGGTGCGCTGGGTCCGCGATGTTCCACAGCCGCACCGTGTGGTCCGTGGAGGCAGTGGCCAGGACTCTCCCATCAGGTCGGAACACCGTGGCGTCGACGACGTCGGTGTGGCCGGTCATCAGCGCGGCCGGGAGGGTCCACAGGCGCACGGTGTGGTCATCCCCGGACGTTGCCAGGGCGCGCCCATCGGGGCTGAAGGCCACCGAGGAGACGGCACCCGTGTGGCCGGTCAGGGGGTGGGTGAGCGGTGCGGGTCGGGCGGGGTTCGTGACGTTCCACAGGCGCACGGTGTCGTCGCTGGAGGCGGTGGCGAGGGTGTGGCCGTCCGGGCCGAACGCCATCGAAGTGATCGCGCCGGTGTGACCTGTCAGGGGAGGGCCCAGCAGGACGGGATGGGTCGGGTCGGCCGTGTTCCACAGCCGCACCGCGTGGTCAAGGCCGCCGGTGGCGAGAGTGCGACCGTCCGGACTGAACGCCAGCGACTGCGCATCTCCGGTCTGTACGGTCGTGATCTGTCCGAAAGGCACGGCGTGGCCGGGGTCGGCAACGTTCCACAGCCGCACCGTGGCGCTGCCGTCGATGGTGGCCAGGCTACGGTCGTTGGGGCTGAACGCCACGTCATCGACCGGGGCGGCGTGGTGGAGGGGTCGGCCGATCGGGGCGGGGTGGGCGGGGTCGATCACGTTCCACAGCTGCTCGTCCCCCAGGTGGTCGGTACCGGTGGCGAGGATGCGGCCGTCGGGGCTGAACACCACTGAGCCCCCGGCGGACGTGTGTCGCAGGGGCTGTCCGAGCGCGAGGGGATGGGCTGGGTCGGCAACGTTCCACAGGCGCACCGTGTCACCGGTGCTCATGCCCCCGGTGGCGAGGATGCGACCGTCGGGACTGAACGCCAGCGAATAGGCGCCATTGAGGTGCCGGAGGGGTTGGCCGATGGGCACGGAACCGGCGGGACTGGTCACGTTCCACAGTCGCACCGTGCTACTGCCGTCGGCATCGTTGCCGACGGCCGCGATGGTGTGGCCGTCGGGGCTGAACGCCACCGCGCGAACACCGCCGGAGTAGCCGTTCAAAACGGTGGACAGGGGACTGTTCGCATCCGCGATCAGCTGCGTGTAGAGATCGGCCGTGGGTTCCAGTTGGTAGGCGGACACGTCGAACCGGGCCGCGAGGGATGGGTCTGCGCTTCTCAACTGGTTGGCTTCGGCGGCGATCCGGCCGACAAGGGCCGCTCGTTGTTCTGAGCGCGCCGAGTCCTGTTGCTGGAGGGCGAACGCTCCGGACGCGATCGCGCCGAGTACGAGTGCAGCAATGGCCAGACGGCCGGTGCGGAACCTTCGTGCGTACCGGTCGGCCTGCTTCAGCGTCTCGGCGAACCTCACGTTCCCAGATCCGGGCGCCGGGGCTATGTCGAGCCTGTTCGCGGCGGGCGCGACCAGGCGCATCCCCTTGCGGCGAGCGGCCAGCAGCTTGGCGTCCATGTCGCTGACCTTGAGCAGGCGTTCACCGCCGTCGATCTCCCCTGTCACGGCCGTCCGCGGCCGCAGTCCGTAGAAGGTCCCACGGACCTGGGCCAGGTTCGGCCGACTATCCCGCGGGTATCGCAGCAGTTCGCGCAGGCCCAGTGCGAAAGCCGCGCCCAGCGAGGGGCCATCGATCCGCTGCGGAGGAAGCGGGTCGTCGGACAGCACGATCCGCCACAGCACGCAGCGGCCTTCGCCTCTGGGCCGGGCCAGGTTCCACGCATGACCCACAGATTCCGCGAAGTGACCGCTCGCGCTGCTCGTGCCGGCCATGGCCCGCGGGTCGGGGTACAGCCCCGCCGGTCCCGCTGGGAATTCACGCAGTTCCAGCACACCTGTGGTTCCTTGCTCCACGATGGCATGTCCTGGCTGGGAAGAATGCCCGAAAACCACCGGCACGCGCACCAGGGGTCGCCTGCGTAGCCCGGCGCCCGACATCAGCAGGGCGGCGATCACCAGGATTCTCTCGGGCCCGGTCGACCCGACACTCCCGCCGGTGCTGTGCAGGTCCTCGATGCGGTCCAGGACGCCGCTCAACCCTTCAGCGACGCGCGGGGAAAGGCCGCCCAGGCCCCTGCCGGATGCCCGGGCCGGCCCGGCGGTGGCATGCGCCGAGGTCATCCCACTCTGTCTCCACGCGTCCATCAAACGGGTCAGGGCCTCGTCGTGTTCACCGATCCGGTCCTTCGGTGCGCTCAGGGCGCGGCCCAGCAGGTACGCGTGGCCAGCCGCTTTCACGCTGCCGGGACCCTGGTCCGGCGCCGTCGCGTCGATCCAGTCCCTCAGCGCCTCGCTGCGCTGATCGAACATCCAGGAAGGCTCGGTGCGCACTGCCTCGCTGCACGCCTTCCACCACAGTTGCCGTTCACCCAACAGTCCGGCCAGCGTGCTCTGCGGGCTGTTCGTTCCGTTCGCAACCTCTTCGAGCCTATCCCGGTCAGGGGACAGGCCAGGCCGAAGGTGTGATCGTCGTCGAGGCAGCCAACCCGGCGTCCTATAACGCCGCCGTGTCCCATCAGTCAGGCTCTGGGTGCGCCCTTCCTCGCCGGTGGTCCTCACCGCAGGGCCCGGTCGATGGCGTCGCGCAGGTCATCGTCGACAAGTTCACGAATCCGCCGCCAGGCACCGCGGGTCGCCTCGTTGAGCGCGGCACGGACCGAGTCTGCGACCGCCGCCGCGTCCCAAGCCGTGCCCGGTGTCACCGTGACCGCGACTGCGGCCTGCCACGGTGTGTCGACGCCCCAGCCAGGCAGTCGCACGAACGACGCAGGAGGTCCGAACGGCCCCTGGAGCACCGGTACCAGCAGCACCCGCTCGAAGCCGTCCGACTGGATGTAGCTGATCGTGGACATGAGAGGACGGGAGGCATCCACGCCACTCAGCACCAGCTCCAGGCTGTACGGGGACTCGGCGAGCCCACCGGGGCGCACCAGGAACCGGGCCCGGCCGTCCGGGGACGAGGTCTCCAGCGCCACAGCGTCCGCTCCGGCGGCGGCCAGGACACTCCCGGAGCGAAGTTGGGGCAGCACGAACATTCCGGGGCTGAGCCGGCCGGCCAGTGGCTGGTCCGAGGGCAGCCGCCCCGAAGCCGTGGCTTGTGCGACGGGGGCCGCTCCCCGGGACCTCGCCGCCGTCGGTAGCGTGTTCCGTCGGTCGGGCAGGTCGAACCCGATGAAGGAGGCCCAGGTCCGCCGCCACAGCGTGTATCCCTCGCGTCCGCGGGCAGCCAGTGGCACGTGACGGGGCATCACGCTGCCGGTGAACGACTCCCATGCGCGTCGGGCGATGTAGGGGCTCAAGGGGCCGCCTCCCCGTGAACTGGTGGCGCCCCGGGAAGTCCCGTCTGAGACGGATGCAGACCCGGTTCATCTATTTCCGGGCCGCCACGGAGCGCTTCGGCGGCAGTGGTGGCCCTGCCCATCTGAGCCAACAGTGCCGGAGCCGACGCGCCCACGGTCACGGCCGCGTAGACACCGGTGACCTCGGCGTGGAGCAGCCACCCGGCCGCTCCCCCGAGCACCACGCGAAAGAGCGCGGCGAGCGAGTCCGCAGCCGGATCGATGAAGGCGCCAATCAGCGGAAGCGGACCCGATACCGCCCGCGCCGCATGCCGTGCCTGCTGCCAGGCACGAAGACGCCCGAAAGTGACGATCACCTCGGCGATCAATCCGCCGCCCGCGCCACAAGCCATGGCGTCAGCCCATGTCAGCATCGCCCCCGCCCCTCGGTCAACAACTTCTCCCTCGCCTCTGATGACGACGAGGCCGGAGTCAGGAACCCCGCAGCCCGACAAGCACGGCACAAGGCCAACAGCGGACCCATCGGGCGACCGCCGAGTAGCTCACCGTCGCACAGGTCAAGCGATCACCATCATGCCCACATCACTCGTGGACTGTTCGGAGAATGCCGGAGATCGCGAGGTGCAACACGAGGACACCAACGACCCCGTGGCTCTCCTCCGCCACAGTGGGCCCGTGTCCCAGCGCGGATGACCGCCGGGACACGGGCCGCTGCGACACGCTGCTACTCCCGACTGGCCGGCTTCGCGTGGGGCAGGGCGCGGTACCGGCGCGGGGCCGCACAGGTCATCTCTGCCTCGCCCCGGTTCACCATGGTCGCCATCGCATTCGCGATCGCCCCCGATGACCGGCCGATGTCCTTCGCGACCGCGGTGGCAGTCCACTCCTGCTCCGGGTGGGCGCGCATGTGCTCCAGGGCGAGTTCGTGCAGTTGCCCCTGGCCCAGCCGGGTACCGCGGCCGGACACGGCCCGCTGGGTCGCCGGCCGGACCTGGTGACCGCAGGTCGGGCACGGCTGTCCTGGGGGCACCACCGGTCCGGAGCCGGATGGCGCCACCGAGTCCCCCGTCGACGGCCGCCCGTTGTCCAGCTGTTCACTCTGGTCGCCAGGTACGCCCGTTCCCTCGGAGCAGCCGTTGGCCTGCTCCTGCGCCTCGCCCCCGTCTCCACCCTCCGCCCTCCGGGCCTCGCCGCCGCCGGTGAGGCTCTGCTGCGTGTCGTGGTCCTTGGCCTCGCCCGACTCTGACGCGGTGTCGGCTGCCGCCTCTCCCACGGCGACCTCCTCGGAGAACGGCTCCAGAAGTTCACCTCCCTCGGCGGGAGGCTCGCCCTCTTCGTCCGGGGCGGGTTCGGAGGTGACGTCCTGTTCGATGACGTCGATGGTCGGAACGGCTGTGAGGTACCAGCGGTCGGGGCCGCGGCCGTTGCCCTCACCCCGCTCGCCGATCTCCCGACGCACCAGGCCCTGGGCCTCCATGGCGACCAGGACCCGGCTGGCGGTGGGCCGACTGGTGCCCGCCGCCAGAGCCAGCAGGGCTGGGGCGCCGCCGGGTTCCGTGAGCAGCGCCTGGGCCAGGGCCAGGGGGACTCCGGTGAGCCCCCGCGTCGGGTCGTCGCCCGGCGTCTCACCAGCGGGGGTGGACGTCATCTTGGACTTGGACTTGGACATGCGGGACCTCCAGGTACCTTGCTGTGGTTGGGGGGTCCCCGGCCGGGGCGGGCGGCGATAGCGCCGCCCGAAATGCCCGCGCAGTGCGCTCTGCGTCGTCCGGACAGCTCCATCAACGCTCTGATCGGCCACGATGTCCAGCGACGGGGAACTGGTCTGCTCGTCCTATGAGTTGCGATTCCTTGCCGGGGCCCGGGCGGTGCCAGGGTGGCGAGGAGAAGTGCAATCGCGGGACGCGGGACCTGCGGGCGCTCCACAATGGAGCAGGCTCTGGGGGGTGAGCATGCGGCGGGTACTGAAGTGGGGTTCCATCGGAACAGCGGCCTTCGGGCTCGCCGCAAGCGTGCTCCGATCCGTGCAGGTGATCCCCGAGGCATCGACCGCCGTGGTTGAGAGCTTCGGACGCTACGACCGGGTCCTGTACTCCGGGCTCCACTGGATGACGCCGATCACGGGCACCGTTCGCAATCGTCTCGACATGCGTTCTCAGGTCGTGCCGTTCCCGCTGAGAGCGGTCATCTCTCAGGACGGCCTCGAAGTGCCCATCGAGGCCACCGTGCAGTATGTGGTGTCCGACCCGAAGAAGGCCACCTACGCGGTCGCCAGCTTCATCCAGGCGATCGAGCGCCGGACGCTTTATGAGTTGAGCTACGCGGTAGCGCGGCTCGCGGCCGAGGATGCGCGCACGACTCTGGAGGAGATCGGCCAGTCCATCCAGAGCAAGCTCACACCGGCTGCCGAGGACTGGGGCCTGACCATCCAGTGGGTCGGTTTCACCATCGGCGAGACGAGAGTGAGCCCGGCGACCCCCAAGGGCTCCAGGAAAGCAGCCAAGCATGAGTCGCCCTCGGCCGCTTTCCTGGCCGTGAACGGCGGAGTCGTGCACCTCCATCAGTACCAGGACAGCCCGATCGGGCATCAATCCAACAGGAGCGAGCTGGAGATGAGCGAGAACCGAATCGGCAAGCAGACCATCAACGGCGGCAACGTACAACAGATGGCCGACTCCAACACCCAGGACAACCGGACGTTCCTCGCCGCTGACGCGGCGGACCGACTCGAACCGCTCCTAGCGCAACTCGTCGCCCACGTGCACGCCGGAGTCGCCGAGGGGCGCATGCCCGCCGAGGCCGCGGTCCTGGAGCCGATCGAGGCCTTGCACGCGGAGGTCGTCACGGCCCGCACCGAGCACCGCCCGGTCCAGGCCGGAGCCGCCCGACGCCTGTGGCGCCAGTGGCGCACCTCGGTGGCACCGACCGCGATCGCGGTGGCCGGCAGCGCGACGGCGGACCTGATTCTGGAAGCCGGTCATATCTTGGGTGTCTGACCTGTGCTCTCATCCTGCGAGTGACGAAGCCGGGCGGGTGTGGCCGACGATCGGCTGGCCGGTGACGACCGGGTCATACTTGACGCCTTCACCGGGCCTCGGAGCGTTGATCATCATCGTGGGTGAGACGGCGATGGCGACGTGGACGACGTCATTCGGCCCGGAGCCGTAGAAGATCAGGTCTCCTGGCAGGACCGGGGC
This sequence comes from Streptacidiphilus jeojiensis, assembly GCF_042510965.1. Lineage (NCBI taxonomy): Bacteria > Bacillati > Actinomycetota > Actinomycetes > Kitasatosporales > Streptomycetaceae > Streptacidiphilus > Streptacidiphilus jeojiensis. The sequence goes on along the minus strand of NZ_JBEUKS010000002.1, from coordinate 215,038 downwards.
GCTGGGCGGCAGGAGCGGTCCGGTGTCGTACTGGGCCTGGGCGGTGCGCGGCAGGCGGATGTCCGCGCTCGCGTAGGCGGACTGCACCAGCGCGGAGCAGTCCCAGGCAACCCCGGGGCTCTGGGCTCCCCAGGCGTAGGGGACGCCGAGCTGTCCCTGGGCGTAGGCGATCGCCTTCGCAGCGGCGCCGCTCGTCGTCGGGACGGCGTCGGCGTACTGGCGTGCGTAGGCGAGGACTTCGGCCTGGTAGGCGGAGGAGTGGTTGTAGGCCAGGATGGATCGCGGAATATCCCTGCCATCCTTCGCGCCTGCCGCGCACAGGAGCCGGGCTGCCGCGAACACCGCGTCCACCGGGTCCCAGGGCGTGGCCGGCACGGCGCCGCCGGACGGAACGGGCCGCGCGTACTGGGCGAAAGTGGCGGGCAGGAACTGCATCGGTCCCAGGGCCCCGGCGGAGGAAACCTGGTTCTTGGCGCGGCCGTGGTCGCTCTCGACCTTGCCGATGCCGGCCAGGATGTTCCAGGGCAGGCCGGGGCAGGTGGCGGCGGCCTGCTGGTAGAGGGTGAGCATGGCGGGCGGGATGTCGGCCAGCGCCGCACTGCTGGGGGGTGCGCCGCCGAGCAGTGACAGACCCCCGGTCAGCGCCCCCACGGCCAGTGTGATCACGGCGGTGATCGCGGCGACCAGCAGCAGGAGCGTCCCCGCGCAGCCCGCCGCGATCCCGGTGGCCGCGCGGGCGGCGCTGTCCGACATCGGCCTACGCCCGAGGCGGCCGGGTTGGGGCGAACGGGGTCGGGGTGTGGGGGCAGCGGGGGTCGGGGGCGGGCATGGCGACGCCTCGGGTCCAGGCGGCGGCCTGCTCGACGTCGCCGGTGGGCCGTTGCTCGACCGGCCACAGGCCCGGCAGGTCCAGCAGCCGGGTGCGGGTGGCGGGGCGGCCCAGCGGCAGCCACACGGCCTGGGCCGGGTGGTGTTCGGCCTGACCGGGGGCGGCCTGGTCGCGGGCGGTGGTGGCGACATTGACCGACGCGAGGGCGGGGTGGGTTGCCAGGGTGTGGTGCAGGTTCTGTTCGCGGCGGTGGCTGTGCAGGGTGAACAGGACCAGCGGGCGGATCCTGGTGGCGGAGGCAGCTTCGGCGTACTCCTCGAGTTTGCGGGCCAGGCGGGCGTGGGCCTCGGTGCCGGTGTCGTACTCCAGGAAGAACCCCACCGTGCCGGTGTCGTCGGTGCGGGTGTGGCGGCCGTAGGCGTCGGGACGTACCAGGTCCCCCCACAGCTGCTGGCAGCGCTGCTCGGACCACCAGGCCGAGGCTCTGCCCAGCTCGGGGTCGTTGGGGGTGGCGAGGTGGGTGAAGAAAGTGGCCACGCCCAGGTTGTGGGCCAGCAGGGGGGAGTAGGCGGTGCGGGTGACCAGTTCGCTGCTCCAGCCCAGGGCTGCAGGGGTGGTGGCGTAGCGGGCGGACAGCAGGTCGGCGGCGGTGCGGGCGAGGAGGTAGTGCTCGGGGGCGGCGCCGCGTTGCAGGCGAGGGCGGAAGGAGTCGAGCAGCCCGAGTCGGTGCAGGGCCAGCAGGCGGCGGTTGGCCGAGCGCTGGCCGGTGTGCCACAGGGCGGTGATGTGCGCGGTGGTCAGGACGGTGTGCTCGGCGAGCATCTCCAGCAGCCAGGCGTCGCGTTCGGTCAACCGAGAGGCCAGCGCGGCCAGCGGCGCCCGGCGCCGGCCACGCGCGGCGGACGGGGCGGGTGCGGTACGCGGGCCGCCGCGCAGCAGCGGCGCGGGCGGAACAGTACGGGATTCGGACATGTGAGGCTCTTTCAGTTCGCTTCGCCGGTCGGCGCTTCGGCCGGCGCCTTGGTCGTGGAGGCCAGGGGTGCGGGTGTGAAGTGGGCGCGGGAGGAAGTGCGCACGGCGGTGGCCCGGCCGTCGGTCTTCGGCGGCAAGCGGGTGGTGCGCAGGGTGAAGGCGCTCTGGTCGGCGGAGTGGACGACCAAGCGGGCGGCGGCCTGGTATGCGCCGAGGTGGGCCAGATCATGAGCCGTCAACGCCGGGGTGACGTGGCGTTCCAGATCGCGGGCATCCTCGGGCGACGCATTGAAAATGATCTTGTTGCGGGCGTTGGCGGAGATGCCCTCGCGCAGATCGTGCGGCAGTTGGGCGAGGTGCTGATGGGCCAGTACCAGGGACAGGCGATAGCCGCGGGCCTCCGCGAGCATGTCCTCCAGCGGGTACGGCAAGGTCAGGAAGTTGTGCGCCTCATCGAGGTACATCGCGGCATCCCTGCGGCTGCCTTCACCGCTGGCAGCGCGGGCGGCGGCGGCCTGCCAGGTCTTGGCGACCACGAAGGAGCCCAGCAGTCGGGAGGTCTCCTCGCCCAGCACGCCCTTCGGGAGCCGTACCAGGGCCAGTCCCCCGTCCAGGACGGTGTCCAGGTCGAAGGTGGAGGGGCCGGAGGCGATGGTGTCGCTGACGAAGGTCCGCAGCAGGAACGCGCGCAGCTTGTTCATCAGCGGTCCGGTGGCGGCGGCGCGGGAGGGCTCGGAGAGTTGCCCGTACCAGTCCCAGAAGCCACGCAGGGTCTTGTCGGAGCCGGCGAGTCCGGCGGTGACGCGGTGGCGGTAGGCGGGTTCGGTGAGCAGACGGGGGATGTCGGCCAGGGTGACGCACTCGCCGGCGGTGGGTGAAGTCATCAGAGTCAGGCAGGCTGCGCGCATGACGTCGTCGGTGCGCGGTCCCCAGAAGGCGGTGAAGATGCGGCGGAAGATCCCGACGAGGTTGTCGACCACCACGTCGGCCTGGGCGCGGTCGCCCTCCAGGACGTTCAGGCGCGGCGGGGCGCCGAAGTCGCCGGGGTCCAGGACCACGGTGCGCCCCAGGGCGGTTTCGGGCAGACGGGCGAGGATGTCCAGGACGAGGTCGCCCTTGGGGTCGATCACCAGCGCTCCGCGTCCGGCCTCGGCATCCGCGAGGACCATGGTCGCCATCAGCGTGGACTTGCCGGAACCGGTGGCGCCCATGATGTGCAGGTGGTGCCGCCCGTCCGGGACCAGCAGGCCGACCGGGCGGACCGGTCCGATCTCGGCGCGGCCCAGCGGCTTCACCCCCGGCCCCAGGGCGGGGACGGCGGTGGGCGGCAGGACGGCGCGGGCACCGGCGCGCTGCACCCCGGGCGCTCCGGCGTCCAGCGGGAGGTGGGCCAGAGCGGCGAGCTCGGGCACGGACAGCAGGTCGGCGCGGCGCGGGAAATGCCGCTGAGTGAGGGCGTGTTCGGAGTGGCGCAGGCGGTGGCGGGCGTACCAGTTGCGTCCGGCGTAGACGGCGAACGCTGAGGCCACCGCGTGCGCCCGCCCCCGCGCCCGCCCCTGGGCCGCTCGCCGTGCCGGCTCGCCGGTCATCGGGCCGTCGTCGGTGGGGATGGTGACGGCATACCGCACCGCCGTTTCCCACTGCGGTCCGGCGGCTTTGGTCAGGGCGGCGCGCAGTTGGTCGGCCTGTTCGGGGTCGCGCTGGCCGCGGACTGTCCTGGAGGGCTGATGGGTGAGCAGGTCGAACAGCGCCGCCAGGCGGGTGGGCGAGGTTCCGCCGTGGCGCAGGGTGCGCAGCTGGTGCTTGGCCCGGCGGACCCTGGTGCCGGTGGCGGGCCGGGCCAGGACCTGCACAGTGGCCGACTCGCCCTCGCCGAGGGCGAGTCCGGCCCCGAGAAGGGCCCGCAGGGGGTCGGTGTCGTGCTGGTGGCGGATCGGCAGGATCTCGGGACGGGCCAGCCGCAAGGTTCCACCGGTGGTGAACGGTGGCGACTTGGCCATCCGGACCGGGGTGGGGAGCGGGTTGCTGATGTGGGCGCCGGGCCAAGCGGATTCGACCGCGCGCTGCAGCAGGACAAGCGGCACCTGCTCCGGGGCCCACAGGCGCACGGTCAATCCGGCTCGGGTGAAGTGGTACTCGAAGGCCAGGTGCGACTGCAGTCCGATGGCGCGCTTCCACCACGGGCGCAGCAGCCCGATCAGATGCGACCACAGGGCGTGCGCGCCGGCCGGCTCGACGGTGGGTGGGGACCAGATCACCAGGGTGTGCCCGACAGCGGTCAGCTGGCGCTGGCGTCGGTAGTGCGCCCAGACCTGGGCGGCGCGTACCGCGGCGGCCAGCAGGGCGACGGTGGGGGCGAGCCACCAGCCGTCGGCCACCACAGCACCGGACAGCAGGTCCGGTAGGCGGGTGAGGGGAGCCTGGGGGTTTTGCAGGTAGCGGCCGATAACGCCGCCGTCGGAGTGCGGGGCGGGGACGGGCATCGTCGCCGGGACTGGGCTGTGGGTCACGGGGTTAGTCCTCCGGGGTTTCCAGGCCAGTGACGGCCAGGCCGTGTTCGAGGTCCGAGGCGGTGCTCACGAACGCGGCCCGGCGACCGGGACCGGCACTGAGCAGGGCTTCTCCGCGTCCCGCCGACTGGAGGTAGGCCGCTTCCCCGACGGAGAGGTGGAAGGCGTCGGCGACCGCGTCGATGGCCTGCGGGGCCTGGCGCATCAAAATCTGGGTGGCCGCGTTCGCGACCACGGCCCGGCCGAGGTCGGTGGCCAGGAGGTCGGCGGTGTCCTGGGTGACCACCGCCAGCCCGGCCCGGTGCTTGCGGGCCGCCTTCGCCATCCGGTGCAGGAACAGCGCCCCCGCACGCGCGCGCATCAGCAGCCAGGCCTCGTCGATGACCACCAGCCGGCGGCAGGGGCGCTGGCGGTTGGTGACGGTGCGCCAGATCCGGTCCAGGGCCAGGAGGGTCCCGGCGGCAGCGAGTTCTTCGGGCAGGTCGCGCAGCGAGTAGACGGTCAAATGACCGCCAGGCACGGTGGTGGTGGGGGCGTCGAACAGCTGCTTGTGGCTGCCGGTGGTGTACGGGGCCAGCCGGTCCGCCAGCAGCAGCGCCTCCGGAACCTCCAGAGCCGTCAGCGCCGTCTGCAGGTCGGCGAGCAGGGGCGCGGGTCGGGCGTGGCTGCGGGGGTCGGCGGTGATGCCGGCTTGGCGGTAGGCGGCCAGGATCGCCTTGTCCAGCAGCGCCTTCTGAGTGCCGGTGAGGTCCTCGGCGAGCAGGACGGCCAGGAAGGTGTGCGCGAACAGGGCGCGCACCGTCAGCTCGTCCGGGCCGCCGTCGGGGTCCAGGTCCAGCGGGTTCAAACGCACCCCTGGACTGCCGAGGGGGAGGACGGTACCGCCGACAGCCTCGGCCAGGCGGGTGTACTCGTCTTCGGGGTCGACCACATGGATCTCCACGCCCTGATACAGGGAGCGCAGGACGTCGAGCTTGGTCAGGTAGGACTTACCGGCCCCCGAGCGGGCCAGCGTCACCGAGTTGTGATTGTCCTGCGCCCACCGGTCCCAGAACAGCAGCCCCGACGCCGCGGTGTTGATCCCGTACAGCACCCCGGCCACCGCACCCGCGGCGGTGTCGGCGGTGGGCAGGTCCGGGCTGGCGAACGGGAAGGCCGCCGCCAGGGCGGCGGTGTCCACGGTGCGCTGGTGGTTCAACTGGTCGGTGCCGAAGGGCAGGCAGCTCGTCCAGCCCTTGAGCGCGCGCCAGGTCGCGGGCTGGACCCGCAGCAGCATCGACTCCGCCAGTGCCCGCACCGCCGAGAGCTCGTCCGCCAGCTCGCCGCGTCCCTCGGCGTAGACGGTCAAGTACAGGCCGAGACGGAACAGCTTCCCCTCGCCCCGGGCGACCCGCCAGGCGAGTTCGGCGGCGTCGGCGGCGGCTGCCTCTGTTTCGGGGTCTTCAAGTCGGCCGTGCTGGGCGGCGCTGCGGCGGGTGGATTCCAGGCGGGCGCGCTGCTTGCGCAGCCGGTCCGAGGCCACCGGCGCGGGCACCGGCTCCACGTGCAGGGAGACGTCCAGGCGTCCGGGGTAGGACAGCAGCGGATCGAGCCAGTTGGGGCCGACCTCGGCCGGATACCCGGTCACGATCAAGGTGGCGGCCAGGAGGTCGCCGACGGCCAGGCAGCGCGGCTCGACCTGCACACTGTCCGGCCCCAGTCCCATGGCCGGGCTGCCGGACAGCACCGGGGTCAGTGCACTGCCCAGGCGGGCGGCGGTGGCGAGGATCCTCACGAACGGCCTCCGGAAGTGAAGGTGACGGGGATGTCGGGGACGGCCGGGTCGGAATGCGGTGGGGTGCTGGGGTCGCAGGCCGCCAGCAGCACCGCATACGCTCCGCTCCGGTCCAGCAGCGCGGCTTGGACCTCACAGCCGGCCAGCAGTGAGGCCGCTTCGGCGGCGCGGCGCTGGACACGCTGGGCGGCGGTGCGGTCCGAGCCGGGTTCGTGTTGCACCAGCAGAACCTGACGGGCCAGCAGGTCACGTCCGGCCGCGAGGTGGGTCAGGAAGTCGGCGTGGGCGTGGGCGGCGTCCTCCAGCAGCCGGTGCGGCAGTCCCGGCGCCCGCTCGCGCAGTTCGGCGACCATCGGCGCCAGGTCCAGGCGGTGGGTGCGCACCAGGATCTGCACGGGTGCGGTCAACGCGTTCAGCCACCGTCCGAAGCCGCCGATCAGCATCCGCTGCTCGGCCGCGGTGCGCAGGGCGAAGTTGACCGTCCCGGCTGTGCTGATCGAGGACCGGCCCGCATCGCCGAGGTCCACTGTCCCGTCCGCCGCCACCGCGTGGGCGGGCAGGGGCAGAGGGGCCAGGCCCGGGTCGGCGAGCCGGTCGGTCACGAAGTCCTGCTGGTCGGGACCGGTGGGCAGTAGGCGGCGCGGGGTGCGGCGGTGGTGCCAGGCGGCCAGCAGCCAGCGTTCCAGGGAGATCCCGTCGCGGCGGGTCAGCACCGCTGCCACCGCCAACGCCAGAACCGGAGCCGCGGTGATGACGAACACCAGCGGGCGGAGGTAGGAGTGAGTGGCCTGGTAGGCGAGCCACAGCACCGCGACCACCGCGCCGAGCTGGACCACCTGGCGGACGGTCAGCCCGGCCAGGACCCGGTCCTCCTGGTCCACGGCCGGGATCTTGACCAGGTCGTGCCACTCACCCTCGGGTTCACGACGGCTCATGGTCGGCTTCTCCTTCCACGGCGGCCCGAGGAGGGGCCTCCGTCATCCAGCGGTGGACGCAGCGCAGCCGGTCGCGGCAGCGGCGGCGGCAGGGTCGCCCGGGCCGGGCCCAACGGCGGAGTCGGCGGCGGCGTCGGCCCGGTGCGTGGGCCGGTCGGGGGTGTGCCCGGCGGCGTGCCGCCGGGACGCAGTGGCCCGGGGGCGGGCGGTGGTGGCGTCCTGGCCGCCCCGGCGGGGCCGGGTGCGCCGGGCAGTTGCGGTCGTGGCCGCGCGGGGGCGGGTCGTCGGGCCGCAGGCCCGGGGCGGTTCGGCCCCGGGCCCGGGCCTGGCCGGGGTCCGGCGGGAGTCGGCGGTGCTGCCGGGCCGACCGTCGGCCCGTTGCCGGGATTTCCGCGCGGAGTCGGTCGTCCCCACTGGTACTGCGGCACCCCCGGACCACCGGCCGGGCCGCCCCCGGGTGTCGGCCCCGGACCCGCCGGGCCGCCGGGGCCTCCGGCAGGTCCAGGGGCAGGACCGGGATGCGGGCTCGGGCCTGCCGGTCCGCCGGGGGCGGTAGGGCGCGGTCCGCCCGGTGGACGTCCGCCGGGGCCGGGGTGTCCGCCTCCCGCCCCGGGCCTGGCCCCCGGGGGACGACGCCCGGCCCCCATTCCGAATCCGCCCAGTCCCGGCCCCGTACCGAAGCGTCCGGCGAGCTGTGCGCCGAAGGCGTAGGGGCCGAACGGCAGCCCCAGCGCACCCAGTGCCATCTTCTTGACCAGGTGCATCCCGCCGCCGCTCGAACCGCCCATGGAGCGGTTGACGGGCTGGGTGACCAGGGTGCGGATCCAGCCGGGGATCTTGATCAGGAGGTAGAAGGTGCAGCAGGTCAGCATCAGATTCACCAGCGAGGACATGTCCGGGGCGCCGAACATGCCGTAACTGGCGGGGTCCAGGACGACCTTGACGCACACCAGGAACACGATCGACTGCACGATCTGCGTGGTCAGCACCCCCGCGAACGCCCGCCACCACATCCGCGCCGCACCCTCGGTAGCGGGAAAGCCGTGGCAGGCCAGCATCAGCGGCGCGGCGACCACCAGCACGATCACCACCGCCGTACGGATCAGCAGCGTCACGAACAGCACCAGTCCGGTCGCGGCCACCACCACCGCGACCACCACCACGTACAGCGGCGCGCCGGGCCCGGCGGTCAGCAACCCCACGAGGGTTCCGGCCAGGTCCTGGGCGGTGATCCCGTCGCCGAAGATCGCGCGGGCGACGGCGTTGACCAGTGCGATGGACTGCCGGCAGACGATCAGCGACAGGTTCGCCGCGAACATACCCAGGCACACCTTCGGCACCAACTCCCGCGCCGACCAGCGCTGCTGCACGGTGCCGTGGGACATGGCCAGGATCCCGGCCGCCAGCACGAACAATCCGTACAGCGAGCACGCCAGGATGCGCAGTCCGTCCCACAGTTGCGCCACCCGCGGCATCGCCGTCACGTCCGGGGTGGTCAGCAGGTAGCGGCACAGCGCGTTCATCAACGGAACCAGCAGCGGTGCCAGCAGTGACGCCAGCAACGAGGTGATCGCGGCCTTGACCTGTCCTGGGATGTCGAAGATGCTCGGCCCACCCTGCGCCGACGGATCCGCTGGCGGTGCCAGACCGCCGTTCGGCGGCGGCGCGGGCCTCGGCTTCGGGGCGGGCGGGACGTACTTCGGGTCCGGCGGCAGCCCCGGAGACGGGGTGGGTGCCTTCGGCGCGACGCCCACCGGGTCCGATGGCGGGGTCGTGCCCGCGCTCGGTGCCAGTCCCGCCGACGGCGGAGCCGGTTTGGAGGACGAGGGCGCCGTGGGCGCCGCTCCCGGCGCGGGCGCCGGCTGCGGGCCCGGCGCCGGATCGGCGTGTGCCGGGCCACCGGTGACCGCTACCAGGGCCAGCAGCAAGCCGGTCACCGCCAGTACCCAGACCCACTGCCGTCGTTCGGTGGTACTCATGCTCCGACCAGGCCCTTGAGGACCCCGACGATGACCGGTGCCATCACCGCGAGCATGTAGCCGACGCAGGCGCTCTTCAACGCGCCCTTGGCCTTCTCCACCTCGCCCGGCTCACCGCCGGCCATCAGATAGCGCAGGCCGCCGACGGTCAGGAACATCGTCGCCACCCCGGCCAGGATCCCCACGATCCAGTTCGTGATGTTCGTAATGGTCTGGTCGACCGAGTTCACCGCCAACACCTCGACAGCGCTGGTCGCGTGGGCGGTTCCGGGCAGGGCGAGGTCGGCCAGGAGCAGGGCGGTGCACGCGGCGGCGCGCACCGCCAGCGGGCCCGGCGGTCGGCGCGGGCGGGCATCGGGAAGTGCCAACAGGTCCGTCAAAGTGGCTCCGTCTCCAGGGGGCTGGCGCGTGCTGCTGCCGGTCAGGGGTGGAGGGGGCGCCCGGTGGCGGAGGGGCGGTTCGGGGGACCGTGGGCCCTCACCTCCCCTCGCGGGCTGGGTGAAGGACAGGGCGGCGGGGTCAACGTCCGCGGCACTCTCCCCCGGAGGCGCCCCGGCCACGTGCCGGGAACGCCCCCTCTGTCCCACTAAGCGCGTCGAAACGCGCCTTCCTAACGCACGGCCTCCGCGCCGTCCGGACCGACCGTGCCCAGCAGGCCGTCCCTCAGGGCCCGGACCAGGAGCTTCTCCGCGCGCACCCGGCGCATCCCCACCGCCTCGGGTGTCAGCCCGGCGTCGGCCGCGAGTTCGCGCATCGGCCTGCCGTCGATGCGCGAGGAGGCGACGAGTTCGGCCTGCCCGCGGTCCAGGACGCCGCGGGCCACCGCAAGCTCCAGGAGGTCCAGCCCCACGAAGGCCGCGGGCTCGCCCTGGGGGCCGAACTCCAGCGGCAGGCTGTGCGCCGCGGTCTTCTCCGCGTCGGCGCGGAAGCGGCGGCCGGCCCGCTCGGCGGCCCAGAGCAGGTTCGCGGGGATCTTGCAGGCCTGGCCCCCGCCGCCGGCCGCACGTTCAGCGCGGATGCGCACCAGCGCCTGCCAGAACCCGGACAGGACCACCTGCGCCAGCTCCCAGCGCAGTTCACGCCCCACCTGCTGCTGCAGCCGGTCGACGACCGCGCGCAGGCCCGGCCACGCGGTCCCGACCACCGCCAGCCCCCAGTCCTCCCCCTCCGCACCGGGGCGGCCGGTCAGCTCCAGCAGCCGCTCCCAGACCAGACCGCGGGCCGTGTGTCCCAGCGAGGGATGCAGCAGCAGCGACCGCAGCACGATCACATCCAGCTCGCCCTTGGGCAGCGAGGGGTGCAGACCGCCCACGTCCAGGGTCAGCGGGCGGCTGCGGTCCACCAGGGTGCGGAACGCGTCCGCCACCTGGCACAGCGGCTCGGTCGCTACAAGGACCTCAGACATCTCGCGCATCGGGTGCTCCAGTTCGCCGTGGACGGCGCCAGTCGCCGCCCGCAGCCATCGCGCACCACCGGCCCCACGCGATCCCGACGCGATCCACCCCCGCCCCACCCCGACCCCGCATGCGAACCACACCGGAACCGCTCGCGAACCGCTCCCGGAGCCCACCCCAGGCGTGAGTGATTTCGCTCTGACCTGCGGAAATGCCCTTCTGCTAGAGGTGCACGACGCGAGCGGGGACCGACGGAGAAATTCTTGGATCCACCTCCCGAGATGTCCTTCCCGGGCCGTCCCGAGCGACCAGTCTCAAGATCGCCCGTTAGGAAGCGGGTTTCCCGGGCGCTTAGTGGAGTAGGTCAACGTCCCTGCGGCAACCGTGCGGCCCAGCCGCCATGAACCAGCCCGAACCCACCACCGACTCCACCCGCACCCGCCGCACCACGGCTTCCAACGCTCGCCGCGCCGAGCGGAGCGGCCGGCAGTCCCGCACCGGGATCCTGCCTCCGGTCCCACTGTCGGTGTGGCTCGCCGCACCGCTCACCGGCTGCTGCCCCACCTGCGAGCACCCCACCTCCGCCGCCTGCGCCCAACGCCTGCCCCAGGGCCTGGCCCGACAGATCACCGACGCCTACTCGCGTTCCGGGGAGGTCGTGTTCGTCCCCGACTCTGGCAACGGCACCCTGCTGCTGGCCGCCGCCCGCACCGGCCGCAAGGTGCTGGGTCTGGTGCGCGGCAGCGACCACGGCCGCCGCACCCAGCAGTTGTTCGCCGACCAGGAGCCCGACACCGCCGTGCGGGCGATCATCCGCAACGCTCCCGGTCCCGCCGCGCTGGCCGCCCAGGCCGCCCGGATCGCCGGGCGGGCTGCGCTGGCGGTGATCGCCCCGCACGACCCGGTCAGTCCCCCGGCACTCGGCGCGCTGCTCGACAGCGCCCGCACCGCACTGCGCCCCGGCGGCATCGCCGTCATCTGCGCCCGGCCCACTCCGGGCCAGGACAGCGCAGGAACCCTGACCGCCTACGCCCAGGCAGCCGGGTTCAGCTACCTCCAGCACATCGCCGCCGTCGAGGCCCCCGCCCACAAGAGCCGTCTGCTGCAGCCGGCCGAGAGCACCGCCCACGGCCCCGACTGCGCCTGCACCGATGCGGCTCCCGGCGGCGGTGCGCACCGGCTCGCCCACCACGACCTCCTGGTCTTCCAGCGCCCGTGACGACCCGTCGCCACCACCGTTCCGCCAACGCAGCCGGAAAAGAGGCCCCATGTCCGTACCCGTTCCCGACCGCAGCGCGCCCCAGCACGACGTCCACAGAGAGCAGGCGCAGTCGCCGTGTCCGACGCTGGCGTCGCTGCCGATGAGCGTGTGGGTCACCGCGCAACAGGACTCCCGCGCCCAGCGCACCGGCCGCTACCTGCCGTCCTCGATCGCGCACCCCGGGAAGATGCTCCCCGCGATCGCCCGGCACGCCATCACCACCTACACCCGGCCCGGGGACACCGTGTTGGACCCGATGTGCGGGATCGGCACCAGTCTGGTCGAAGCCGTGCACCTGGACCGCAACGCGGTCGGCGTCGAGCTCGAACCCACGTGGCCGCACATCGCCCGCGGCAACCTGCAACTCGCCTACGCCCAAGGAGCCCCCGGCGTCGCCACCGTCCACCAGGGGGATGCCCGCCGTGCCACCCAGCTCCTGGGCTCCCGCCGGTATCAGCCGGCGCAGCTGCTGCTGACCTCACCTCCGTACGGGTCCTCCCTGCACGGGCAGCTCCGCTCCAGCCGCGACACCGGCGAACCGGGCATCGTGAAGTTCCACCACACCTACGGGACCTCTCCCCAGAACCTGGCCAAGGCCCCCACCGAGGACCTGTTGTCGGCGTTCACCGACATCCTGGCTGGCTGCCGCTCCCTTCTCGCACCCGACGCCACCGTCGCCGTCACCGCCCGACCCTGGCGCGAACGCGGCGAACTGGTCGACCTGCCCGCCGCTGTCATCGCCGCCGGACAAGCGGCCGGGCTGGTCCCGGTCGAGCGCTGCGTAGCTCTCCTGGCCGGGGTCCGCGACGGGCACCTGGTGGCCCGCGGCTCCTTCTACCAGCTCAAGAACGTCCGCGCCGCCCGCGCCGCCGGTATCCCGATGCACATGATCGTCCACGAAGACGTCCTGGTCTTCCGCAACCCGGAACCCTGCCGGTGCCCGGCCGCACACGGCGGCCACGCTTGCGAACACCGGTCCCCCACCAGCGACTTCACCACCGGCATCGTCCGCAACCCGGCACCGGCCGACAGCCTCCATCGCCCCGACGCCGCCACCTGGACCGCACCGTGAACCGGTCCGAACTCCCCACTACGAACTGAAGGCGAGAACCCTGCCATGGCCACCACCAGTCACCCGCTCCCGGACGAGCCCGGCTTCGACGACAGCCCCGCCGCCCGGGCCGCCCTCGTCGCCGCCCGCAGCCTGCGTCCCGCCACCACCGCGGTCGCCGACGTCGGCTCTGCGACCGCACCCGGCCCCGAGGGCCTGGGCGACCTGCCGCCCACGCTCGGAGTACCCGGCGCCGCCCGGCTGCTGGGTATCAGCCGCACATCCGCCCACACCCTCATCCGCCACGGCACCTTCCCCTGCCCCGTCTTCCGCTGCGGCGCACGCTACAAGATCCCCACCGCCCATCTTCTGAAGCTCCTCGGCCTCGCCCCCTCAGGCGAGTAGGGATCAGGGACGCGTGGTGTGCCCAGGAGCGCCCGAGCCCGTCAGGTGGGACGTCGATCTCGATCGGCACCCCACCTGGCCTCTCGGGCGGCTCGATGCGCATCCTCAACCCCGATCCTCGACTACGCACTCCCCGCAGGAAGTCCCTGGTTGCCTCCCATCAGCGAGTACCCCTTCCCTGAACCGCAGTTGCCGCTTGACGAGCCGCCCGAGCGCGAGCGTGCATGGACGTCGACCGACTCCGCCGGCCATCCGCTCCGGGTGACCGTGGAGTACATCCTCATCGACGGTGAAGCTGGTGAAGCCCTCGCCCGACGCCAAGCCGCCGCGATCCGCAGGGCCCTTCAGTGGCTCCACGCGCACCGCGACGAATTGCAGTCCGAGGCAGGGGCCTGACCACCTGGCACCAGCGGTGAGAGCAAGGGGGTACCGTGCCCGAGTCGACACCGAACAGCCGTTCCTGGGGGCAGCCGGCCCCGGATCGGCCATGGTCGCCTCCCCCGTCGGCAGAATCCGCCCCGGTGCCGGCGGCAGTGCCCGTGGCCTGGCTCGGGCGCACCTCCACCGAGGATCAGCAGGATCCCACGCTCTCCCTCCCCCGTCAGCTTCGCAATGCCCGCGCCGCCCTGCCGCCGGGATGGGTGATCGTCGCGCACTTCTACGACGTGGAGTCCGGACGTAAGGACCTCGCGGACCGCGGCAACTCGGACGCTCACTCCCGCTTCGCCATCCCCATTCCCCGCGACGGCAGCATCAAGGACCTCCTCGCCGAGGCCCAGCGGCCCGACCGGCGCTTCGCCGCTGTCCTGTGCGAGTCGATCGAGCGCGTGGCCCGGCGCATGTACTACGGCACCAAGATCGAACACGAGCTGGAGCAAGCCGGCGTCGCCCTGTGTGCCGCTGACGAGCCGATCGTCACCGGGCCGCATGCGAAACGCTCGACCCCGACGCTCACTCGGCGCGTCAAGCAGGCCGTGGCCGAGTGGTACGTCCTGCAAATGCTCGAGCTGTCGTGGGACGGCTACATCGAGCACACGAAACAGGGCTGGAACACCGGCAAGCCGCCCTACGGCTATCTCGCCGAGAAGGTCGCCCACCCCGTCCCTGCTCGCGATGCCATCGGCGACACGAAGCACAGGCTCGTCCCGGATCCGCTCAGGGCGCCGGTCGTCACAGAGATCTTCCACCTCCGCTGCCTGGCCGGCATGGGATACGACGGCATCGCGGAACGGCTGAACACGGACCTCGTGGCCTTCCCCCCTCCGCAACCCACGCGCCCTGACGCAGCTCTCGGACGATGGTCCGGAGGGGCGGTCCGTGAGATCCTCCGCAACCCCAAGTACACCGGCTACCAGGTCTGGAATCGGCGGGCGACCAAGAAGGGCGGCCGCTGCAATCCGCCCTCCGAGTGGATCTGGTCGCCGCACCCCACCCACGAGCCGCTGGTGACCAAGGAGCTGTTCGACGCCGCTGCCCCCGTCGCGAAGCGCCGGGAACGCTCTCGTTCCATCTCCGGCCCGAACCCCCATCCGGCGGCCAAGCGAAGCTACCGGCTCCGCTCCTACATCCGCTGCTCGATCTGCGACCGCCGAATGTTCGGCAAGACGGGGCGCGGCAACACCTACTACGCCTGCCAGAAGGATCCGAACCAGCACAGCGAAGCCCCCTGGTACAGCGGTCACCCCATGAGCGTCCTGGTCCGCGAGGACCTTCTCATCAGCGCTGTGGACCGCTTCTTCAGCGAACGCGTCTTCGGCCGTGACCGGTGCTTCTTCCTCCCCGAAGACATCAGCAGCGCGCTCACCGGAACCCCCGGCACCGACAACCGCGACAGTGACCGCCTCTCGCTGGAGGCGCGCATCGCCGCCGCGGAGCGCAAGCAGGGCAGGCTGATCCAGATGCTCGCCCAGGGCCTCAGCGACAACGACACCCCGGTCGGCGAGTACGACGAAGCCCAGGAGATCGCCTTCCGGAACGGGATCCGCAAGGAGCATGCGGCTCTGACCAAGCAGCTCGCCGAACTCACGGACGAACTCAACGCCCTGCTCCCCACGGCCACCGGCGAGGATGGAAGCGATCGCGAGCTCCTTGGAGCCCTTCCTCAGCTCAGCCTTGCCATCACTTCCCTCCCCGAGGAGGAGCAGCGCCTACTTTTCGACGCCTTCAATCTGGAGATGCGCTTCAACCGGCACACGCAGGAACTCGGCATGCAGGTCGTCATCGCCCGGCACAGCATCGAGCACCTGAGCCGCCTCGCGTCGGAGACAGCCCAACGGCAGTCGAACCGCACGCCGCGACACTCCGCAGCCGGCTCGTCGGACGCCCCGAACGGCGACACGCCCCCACCGGAACAGCGGGAGCGTGTCGGATCTGCTGTGTGCCCTAGGCAGGATTCGAACCTGCGACACCGGCTTTAGGAGAGCCGTGCTCTATCCCCTGAGCTACTAAGGCTGGACACCGACACTCTAGCGGATCAGGAGAGCGCCCCGGTGGCGCTCCTGCGTCGGTGGGGGTCCGGTGGGGGCGGTCACTGCGGGGTGGCTCGGACCAGGCCGCACTGGTAGGCGATGACGACCAGTTGGGCGCGGTCGCGGGCGTCGAGTTTGGCCATGGCGCGGTGCAGGTGGGTGCGGACGGTCAGTGGGCTGAGGAACAGCCGGGCGGCGATGGCGTTGTTGTCGAGGCCCTCGGCGGCCAGGGCCATCACCTCGCGCTCGCGTCCGGTGAGCGGGTCGAGCCGCTTCAGGGCGTCGGGGGCCGGGCCGAGCTCGGGGCCGGTCAGGAAGCGGGTGATCAGGGTTCGGGTGGCCTGCGGGGAGAGCAGGGCGTCGCCCGCGGCCACGGTCCGGATGGCGTCCAGCAGTTCGCCGGGGCCGACGTCCTTGCCGAGGAAGCCGCTGGCGCCGGCCCGCAGCGCCTGGGCGACGTACTCGTCGAGCTCGAAGGTGGTCAGGATCAGCACATGGGTGTCGTTCAGCTGCGGGTCGGCGCAGATGGTGGCGGTGGCGCTGAGGCCGTCGGTGCCGGGCATGCGGATGTCCATCAGGACCACGTCCGGACGGTGCGCGCGGGCGAGTTCCACCGCCTGGGCGCCGTCGGCGGCCTCGCCCACCACCTCCAGGTCCGGGCGGGAGTCGATCAGCAGCCGGAAGGTGGCCCGCAGCAGGGCCTGGTCGTCGGCGAGCAGGACACGGATGGTCATGGAGTTGTCTCCTCATCGGGGACACGCGGATGCAGGGGCAGCGCGGCGGCGACCTCGAAACCGCCGCCGGGGCGAGGCTCGGCCCGCAGCCGGCCGCCGACCGACTGGGCGCGCTCGCGCATGCCCAGCAAACCGTAACCGGAGTCGGCACCGGATTCCGCCGACCGGGGTCCGCGGTGCGGCGCCCCCGCCTCGTTGCGGACGGTGATGTTCAGCAGGCCGGTGGAGTAGGTCAGCTCCACCTCGGCCACTGCCGTCCCCGCATGCTTGGAGACATTGGTCAGCGCCTCCTGGATGATCCGGTAGGCGGTCAGGTCCACGCCGGGGGACAGCTGCTGCGGGGTGCCCTCGGTGCTGAGGGTGACGGTCAGTCCGGTGGTCCGCATCGCTTCGGCCAGGTCGGGCAGCCGCTCCAGACCGGGGGACGGTTCCAGCGGCTGCCCCGCGTCGTCGCCCTGGCGTAGCAGCCCGACGGTGGCCTTGAGTTCGCGCAGTGCCGAGGAGGTGGTCCCGGCCAGTTCGACCAGCAGCTTCTCGGCCTCGACCGGATGGGAGTGCATCAGATAGGCGATGGTCCCGGTCTGGGCGTTGGCCAGCGCCAGATGGTGGGCCACGACGTCGTGCAGTTCCCTGGCGATGCGCATCCGCTCCTCGGCGACCCGGTGCCTGACCTCCTCCTCCCGAGCGTGTTCGGCCTGCGCCACCCGGGCGGCGACCGCATCCTGGTAGGCGCGCCGGTTCTGGACCGCGTAGCCGAGCAGGGCCGGGATCACGATCATGGCGGCGGGGTTCACCGTGTTGAGGATGAAGGCGTAGCCGGTCGGCCGGACCACCATGGTCGTGAAGGCGAGCAGCAGGGCCACGGCCGAGGCGTAGCCGAACGCGACCTTGCGGCTGCCGTCCACGGCCAGCCGGTAGAGCGCCACCATGAGCGGCCCCAGCAGCAGCGGGGTGAGCAGGTAGCCCAGGGCGCAGGCGACGACGGCGCAGACCGTGGTCACCGCGACGACGGTACGGGTGTGGCTGCGCTGCCACAGCAGCGCCGCGGAGCTGACGGCCAGGAGCACCGCGGCGTTCCACCATGCTGGGTGGCCCGGGCGATCCTGCGTGATGAACACGGTGGCCGGGACGCAGCCGACGAAGAGCAGTACGGCTACGGCCCCGTCGGCGAGGCGGGGGTGCTCGCGGAGGTACCGCTTCCAGCCGGTGATCATCGAGTCCTCCTGCTCGGGGGTGAGTCCATCGTGGCCGAGTCCGTCGGGAACGGCCCGGGTACGGCCCCAGGGCCGCCCGGGTCTGCCCCGGACGGCCCCGCGAACACTGCTGCCTGCTGCTACCGGAGCGGTACCGGCTCCAGAGCCTCAGCCTCAGCCTCAGCCATAGCAGCGGCATCGGCATCGACATCGGCATCAGCCGCCGCAGCGGCCCTGCGCTCCAGGGCCTTGCCCTCGATGTCGACCCGGGGCAGCACCCGGTCCAGCCAGCGCGGGATCCACCAGGCCCGGTCGCCGAGCAGGGCCAGCACGGCCGGCACGATCGCCATCCGTACCACGAAGGCGTCGAACAGGACCGCGATGCCCAGGCCGAACCCGATGGTCTTGATCATGGAGTCGCCGGCGCCCAGGAAGCCGGAGAACACCGCGGCCATGATCAGTGCGGCGGCCGTGACCACCCGGGCGCTGTGGTTGAAGCCCGAGACGATCGCCTGCTCGGCGGACTCCCCGTGGGTGTGGGCCTCGCGCATCCGGGAGACCAGGAAGACCTCGTAGTCCATGGCCAGGCCGAAGACGATGCCCACCAGGAAGATCGGCATCATGCTCATGATCGGCCCGGTCGTGGTCACGCCCAGCAGGCTCGCCAGCCAGCCCCACTGGAAGACCGCCACCACGGCGCCCAGCGACGCCAGCACCGAGAGCACGAACCCGAGCGCCGCCTTGACCGGGACCAGCACCGAACGGAAGACCATCATCAGCAGCAGGAACGCCAGGCCGACCACGACCACCAGGTAGCGCGGCAGCGCGTCCTGGACCTTCTGCGCGGTGTCGATGTTGATCGCGGTGCTGCCGCTGACCTTGAAGTCCGCCCCGGTGGCGGCCTTCACCGCGTCCTGCTCGGCGCGCAGGGTGTGGATCAGGTCGGCGGTCCGCTGGTCGTTGGGATCGGTGGTCGGGACGACCGAGAACACCGCCGTGTCGCCCGCGGCGTCGAACTGCGCCTTGGAGACGGAGGCGACGCCAGAGGTGGCCGCGATCGTCTTCTCCACCCCGGCCACGGCCGCCTTCGGGTCCTTGGCGCCGTCGGCCTGGACCACGATGGTCAGCGGACCGTTGATCCCGGCGCCGAAGCCGTGGGCCAGGTCGTCGTAGGCACGCCGCTCGGTGCTGGTGGTCGGCAGCGCCCCGTCGGTCGAGGTGCCCAGCTGAAGCTGCGTCACCGGGACGGCCACCACGCCCAGGCCGACCGCGCCCAGCAGCAGCACCGGCAGCGGCCGGCGCAGTACGAACCGGGCCCAGCGGCTGCCGCCGTTCGGCTTGGTGCGCTTCGGCAGGCTCACGCCCCTGCGGGCGGCCCGGCGCTCCTTGCGCGAGCGCACCGCCTCCGGCCAGAAGCCGAGCAGGGCCGGGACCAGGGTCAGCGACATCAGTCCGGCCACCAGTACGGCAGCCGCGGCGGCCAGACCCATGGTGGTCAGCGCCGGGATGCCGACCACCCAGAGGCCGGCCAGGCCGATCACCACGGTCAGGGCGGCGAAGACCACGGCGGAGCCGGCGGTGCCCACCGCGGTGCCCGCGGCGTCGACGGCGCTGGCTCCCCTGGCCCGCTCCTCGCGGTAGCGGGAGACGATGAACAGGGCGTAGTCGATGCCGACCGCCAGGCCGAGCATGCTGGCCAGACCGCTGGTCGAGCTGGACAGGCCGAGTGTGCTGCCCAGGGCGGTGATCCCGGCGGTGCTGATGCCCACGCCCAGGACCGCGGTCAGCAGCGGCAGCCCGGCGGCGGCCATCGACCCGAAGGTGACCAGCAGCACCACGGCCGCCGCGAGGATGCCGACCACCTCGGTCGACCCGCCCGGGGACGGAGTGGCCGTCAGGGCGCTGCCGTCCAGTTCCACGGTCAGGCCCGCGTCCCGGCCCTGCTGGACCGCGTCGTCGAGCGCCGTCCTGCTGGCGGTGCTGAGGTCGTCGGCGGTGGTGCTGTAGCTGACGGTGGCGTAGGCGGTGGTCCCGTCCGAGCTGACGGTGCCCGCCTGGAACGGGGTGACCGAACCGGACACCTGCGGGCTGTCCGCGGCCTCCTTCACCACCGCGTCGATGGCGGCCTTGTTCGCGGTGGCGGTGACCTGCTGCCCGTCCGGGGCGACGAACACGATCCGCGCGGACACTCCGGTGTCGGCCGCCGCCGGGAAGTCCTGCTTGATCAGGTCCATCGCCTGCTGGGACTCGGTGCCCGGTACGGAGAAGCTGGTGTTGGAGTTGGCCGGCGCCAGCACCGCTCCGGCGCCGGCGCCGACCAGCACGGCCACCCACACCACCACGGCGTACCAGCGCCGTCGGAAGGCCAGCCGGCCCAGACGGGAGAGAAAGACGGCCATGACAGGGGACTCCAAACCTCGGGACTCGGGATCCCTCCCAGACTCTCCGAGCAGGCCCTGCCGGGGCGTCGTCCGGCTACCGACAGTCCACTGCTGCATCTGCAACAGTCGGCTACTGCGCACGCAGTAGTCCGGCGCGGTTCCGGTACTGCCTGACCCACAGATCCACCGCCCGATGCACTGACCGAGCCACCGGGCGATCGACAGCGGGCGGCGGCCGCCGATAGCCTCGGCCGATGATCACTGGGAGCTTTCCGCTCGGGGCGGCCGTGACACTGCCGGAGCTCGCCGAGGACCCGCATCCGCTACTGGCCCGGCTGCGGGCCGAGGAGCCGGTGTCCTGGCTCCCGGCCCTCGGCGGCTGGCTGGTGACCCGCCGCGACCTGGCGACGGCCGTGATGCGCGACGCGCAGACGTACACCGTGGACGACCCGCGCTTCTCCACCGCCCAGGTGGTCGGCCCGAGCATGCTCTCGCTGGACGGTCCCGAGCACGCCGTCCACCGGGAGCCCTTCACCGCGCCCTTCCGCCTGCGCGAGCTGCACACCGGGTTCGCCGAGCGGATCCAACAGCAGGCGGACCTGCTGGTGGACGGGTTGAGCCGGGACGGCGCCGCCGAACTGCGCCGCTCCTTCGCCGGGCCGCTGGCCGCCGTGGTGATGACCGACATCCTCGGTCTCGTCGGTGCCGACACCACGACCGTGCTGACCTGGTACGACGGCATCGTGCAGGCGGTCAACGAGATCACCGAGGGCCGCCCGGCCGGGCCGGAGGGGGCCACCGCCTACGCCGAACTGCGCGCGGCGGTCGCGGCCACGGTGCACGCCGACGGCGACCGCCCCGCCGACGAGCGTTCCGACGGCGACCGCCCCGACGACCGCCCCGACGACGACCGCTCGCTCCTGGTCAGCGCGGCCGAACGGCTCGGCCTGCCGGAGCTGGCCTCCAACGCGGCGGTGCTGCTGTTCGGCGGCATCGAGACCACCGAGGCGATGATCGCCAACGCGCTGCTGCACCTGCTGGAGGACCCCCGCCGGGTCGCCCTGGTGCGCGCCGACGACGCCCTGCTGGACAACGCCGTCGAGGAATCGCTGCGGCTGGAGCCGGGCGCCGCGGTGGTCGACCGCTACGCCACCCGCGACGTCCGGCTCGGCGCCGCCGAGATCCGCCGCGGCGACCTGGTCACGGTCTCCCTGGCCGGCGCCAACCGCGACCCATCGGTCTTCGCCGAACCGGACGCCTTCGACGTGCACCGGGCCAACTCCCGCCTCCAGCTGGCCTTCGCGCACGGCCCGCACTACTGCCTGGGCGCGCACCTGGCCCGGCTGGAGACCCGGATCGCGCTGCGTACCCTGCTGGACCGCCTGCCCGGTCTGCGCCTGGATCCGGAGCGTCCGAGCGCCCCGCGCGGCCTGGTCTTCCGCAAGCCGCCGACGCTGCACGCGCTCTGGACCGTCTGAGACGCCCCCTCCCGGTCGGCAAAACGGCAAAACGTAAGACCCAGCTGTGAGTTCGGCGCCCGGGGTGCGGTCCGCTGATCGGTCCGGGTCCGAACTCCGGTACGGCAACTAGGCTCTCGGCATCACGCCACCGTTGCCGTGGCAGGAGCGGTTGGGGTGGCGGCCAGAGAAGGAAGGCACGCACCCATGACCCTCCACCGTGACCTGCTGATCAACGGCCGGAACGTCCCCGCGCTGTCCGGCCGCACCACCGAGGACCTCAGCCCCTACACCGGCGAGGTCTACGCCACCGTCGCGGCCGCCGGGACCGAGGACGTCGCGCTGGCCGTCGAGGCGGCCCATGCCGCGTTCCCCGCCTGGGCCGCGACCGGTCCCTTCGCCCGGCGCACCGTGCTGCTGGCCGCCGCCGACCTGCTGGAAGGCCGGGCCAAGGAGGCGGTCGAGCTGATGGCCGGCGAGACCGGCGGGACCGCCGGCTGGGCGTACTTCAACGTCGGCCTGGCCGCCAACATCCTGCGCGAGGCCGCCGCCGGGACCACCGCACCGCGCGGCGAGGTCCTCAGCGCCCAGCAGGACGGCGTGCTGGGCCTGGCGATACGCAGGCCGCTGGGCGTGGTGGCCGCCTTCGCCCCCTGGAACGCCCCGTTGATCCTGGGCATCCGCGCCGTCGCCGCACCGATCGCGGCCGGGAACACCGTCGTGGTCAAGGCCAGCGAGGACGCGCCGATCGCCTGCGCGCTGTTCCTGGCCGACCTGCTGCGCGAGGCCGGCCTGCCCGACGGCGTGCTGAACGTGATCACCAACGCCCGCCAGGACGCCGCGCAGATCGCCGAGGCGCTGATCGCCGACCCGAGGGTACGGGCCGTCAACTTCACCGGCTCCACCGGCGTCGGGCGCGTCATCGGTGCGCACGCCGCCCGCCACGTCAAGCCGGCCGTGCTGGAACTGGGCGGCAAGAACGCGATCATCGTGCTGGACGACGCCGACGTGGACTACGCGGTGGACGCCGCGGTGTTCGGGGTGTTCCTGCACTCCGGCCAGATCTGCATGTCCGGGGACCGGGTGCTGGTCCACCGGAGCCTCGCCGAGGAGTTCACCGCCAAGTTCACCGCGAAGGTCGCGGCGCTGCCCTCGGGCGACCCCGCCGACCCCGGCACCGTCATCGGCCCGCTGGTCAGCGTCGGCGCCGCCCGCCGGGTCGCCGCCCTGGTCACCGATGCCGTCGCCAGGGGCGCCACGGTGCTGACCGGCGGGGGCGAGCCGCAGGGCGCGGTGCACCCGGCCACCGTCCTCACCGGCGTCACCGAGGACGCCGACCTGCACACCCGCGAGGCCTTCGGCCCGGTCTGCGTCCTCAGCACCTTCGCCGACGACGACCGGGCGGTCGCCCTGGCCAACGCCACCGAACACGGGCTGACCTGCGGCATCATCACCGAGAACGGCACCCACGGGCTCAGGGTGGCCGAACGCATCGACACCGGGATCGTGCACATCAACGACCAGTCGGTCGCCGACGAGCCCCAGTCCCCCTTCGGCGGCACCAAGGCCAGCGGCTACGGCCGCTTCGGTGGCCGCTGGGGCCTGGACGCCTTCAGCAACACCCGCTGGGTCACCCTGGCCACCCGGCACGCGCAGTTCCCGTTCTGATCCGAGGACCGCCTCGGCCGTTCTCCCCGGGTAATGCAGCAATGGACCAGTCGGCTTAGGGTCCTATGTACACCTTTGTACATTTTTGTTGTGGATTCCCTTGGGAGCGACGCCATGACCCGTCCGACCACGACCACAAGCCAGGGTGCAACCGGCCTAACCCGTTCCACCGGCGAGAACCACCGCTGGTGGGTCCTCGCCGTCATCGGCCTGGCCCAGCTGATGGTGGTCCTCGACGCGACCATCGTGAACATCGCGCTGCCCTCCGCGCAGACGGACCTGGGCTTCAGCAACGGCAACCGCCAGTGGGTGGTCACCGCCTACGCACTGGCCTTCGGCAGCCTGCTGCTGCTCGGAGGGCGCATCGCCGACCTGGTCGGCCGGAAGCGGATCTTCCTGATCGGCCTGGTCGGCTTCTCGGTGGCCTCGGCCCTCGGCGGCGCCGCCCCCAGCTTCGAGGTCCTGGTCATCGCCCGGGCCCTGCAGGGCGCCTTCGGGGCGCTGCTGGCCCCCGCCGCGCTGTCACTGCTGACCACGACCTTCTCCGACCCCAGCGAGCGCGGCAAGGCGTTCGGCATCTACGGCGCCATCGCCGGTACCGGCGGCGCCTTCGGGCTGCTGCTCGGCGGCCTGCTGACCGAGTACCTGAACTGGCGCTGGTGCCTGTTCGTCAACCTGATCCTGGCCGCCATCGCCTTCGTCGGCGCGGTCCGGCTGCTGCACGCGGGGGCGCCGGAGGACCCGCCGAAGCTGGACATCCCCGGCACCGTCCTGGTCTCCCTGGGCCTGTTCGGGCTGGTCTACGGCTTCTCCAACGCCGAGTCGCACTCCTGGAGCTCGGTCGGCACCTGGGGCTTCCTGGTGGCCGGCGTGGTGCTGCTGATCGCCTTCGTCTGGTGGCAGAGCCGCACCGAGCACCCGGTACTGCCGCTGCGGGTGGTGCTGGACCGCAACCGCGGCGCCTCGTTCCTGGCGATGTTCATCGCCGGCGCCGGGATGTTCGGCGTCTTCCTGTTCCTGACCTACTACCTGCAGCAGTCGCTGTCGTACTCGCCGGTGATGACCGGTGTGGCCTTCCTGCCGATGATCGCCATGGTCATCTTCGCCTCGGTCACCGCCACCAACGCGCTGGTGCCCCGGCTCGGGGCCAAGCCGATCGTGCCGGTCGGCATGCTCCTCGGCGCCCTCGGCATGGCCTGGCTGACCCGGCTGGACCTGCACAGCACCTACGGCGCCAACATCCTGCCGCCGCTGCTGGTGATGGGGATCGGGATGGGCCTGATCTTCGCCCCGGCCATGTCCCTGGGCACCGCCGGGGTCGCCTCCCACGACGCCGGCGTCGCCTCCGCCACCGTCAACACCAGCCAGCAGGTCGGCGGCTCGATCGGGACCGCGCTGCTCAACACCCTGGCCACCAGCGCCGCCACCGCCTACCTGGTGGGCAAGCAGGCGTCCCCGGCCAACCAGGCGCAGGCGCAGCTGCACAGCTACTCCACCGCCTACTGGTGGTCGGCCGCGTTCTTCGTCTTCGGCATGGTGGTCTGCGGGCTGATCTACCCGGCCGGCAAGCCGGTGATCCACCCGACCGAGGAGGGTGGCGGTACCGCGCCGTCGGTCCACATGTGAACCGGTGGCGCGGCACCGCCGGGCTTCACCCCAGCCGGGTGAGCTTGGAGGCCGCGGTGGGCTGCTTCAGCTTGGACTGCAGCACCACCGGGACGGTCTGGGCGGTGGCCCCGGTGCCGACGACCAGGCTGCCGACGGTGGTCCCCGCCGCGGCCTGGTGCGGCAGGCCGCCGCTGGTCGGCGTCAGCGAGATGTCCACGGACAGGCCGCCCCAGCCGGCCACGGTGACGTCCTTGGAGACCACCACCGGGGTCTTCCCGCCGAGCCCGTCGTCGACGTAGCCGACCACGTCGCCCTTCCTGGCGACGGTGTGCGACTTCAGCGCCTGCTCGGCGCTGACGATCACCTTGGAGCTGTTCTTCAGCACGTTGGGCAGCCAGCCGCCGCCGTCACCCCCGGTAGCCGGCTGGCTCAGCACCACCCCGACGACGGTCTGGGTGGTGCCGCCGACCTTGGTCTGCGCGGCCCACATCAGGCAGCCCAGGGCGGCGCTGCTGGTGCCGGTCTTGATGCCGATCACGCCGTTCTTGCCGAGCAGGCTGTTGTTGTTGTAGGTGACCGTGCCCCCGGGCGGGGTGAACGAGGGGGTGCTGACGATCTCCCGGAACACCGCGTCCTGCATGACCACCTCGGCCAGCTTGAGCTGGTCGTTCGCGGTGCTCTTGGTGGTCCCCTCCAGCCCGCTGGGGTCGGTGTAGGTGCTCTTGGACATGGACAGCGCGGTGGCCTCGGCCTGCATCTTGGTGACGAAGGCGGCGTCCGTGCCGGCGTCCCAGCGGCCGAGCAGCCTGGCGATGTTGTTCGCCGAAGGGATCAGCAGCATCTGCAGCGCCTGGTACTCGCTGATCTGCTCACCCACGGTGACCTTGACCACCGACTCCTGGTCCTTGATGCCGTTGTTGTAGTCGTCCACCGCCTGCTGGTCGACGGTGATCGTGGGACCCTGCTCGTCCTTCGTCAGCGGGTGGTCCTTGAGGATCAGGTGCGCGGTCATCACCTTGGTCACGCTGGCGATCGCCACCGGGTCGTCCGAGCCCGAGTGGCCCAGGTTGCCCAGCCCGGAGACCTCGGCCGTCGCCTGCCCGCTGGCCGGCCAGTCCAGGGTGGGCGCGGAGCCGCCGAAGGCGTAGGCGGAGTCCGTGGTCATCTTGAGCGTCGGGGCCGGCAGCGGCCGCAGCACCTGGACGATGGCCAGGATCACCAGGAGGAAGACCAGCAGGCCGCCCCAGAGCGTGATCCGCTTCAGCGCGCGGCGCAGCGGGCCGCGCGGCTTGCGGCTGAGCGCCGCCAGCACGTCCATCGCCTCGGAGGTGCTCTCCGGGCTGGGGCTGATCGGGGCGGACCCGGTGCCGGGGCGGCCGCCGTACGGCTGCGCCGGGGACTGCGGGGAGCGGGCCCCGGCCTGGGCGGACGGCTCGTCGCGGTAGCCCCAGCCGAACTGGCCGAGGCCGGACGGCTCGGGGGCCCGGTACTCGGCGGTCTGCTGCTCGGACGGGTGCTGCTCGGGGGCCCAGGGTTCCGGGACGTCGACCGGAGGGACCTCGGTGTGCTCCCGGGGACCCTGCGGGATCGAGACCTGGCGCAGGGCCCGGGTGGGCTCGTCCAGCTTCGGCGCGCGCAGCGCGGTGGTCGGCGAGTCGAGGCGCAGCGCAGCGCCACGGCCGTCCTCGGCCGCCGCGGCGGAGGCCCCGGCGGCGGAGGCCCCGACGGGGACCTCGGCCCCCGTGTCGGACCCCGCACCGGACTCCCGGTCGGCACCCGCACCGGTGGACGACTCGACAGCGACCCCGGCGCCGGCACCAGCGCGGGTGCCCGCGTCCGAGCCCGCACCGCTGCCCGGTCCGGCGCCCGTGCCGGGCCCTGCATCGGCGCCTGCGCCTGAATCAGCCTCGGGACGCGCGTCGGTGCCCGCGCCGGGGCCGGATTCGGTTCCCGCACCGGCGTCGGCCTCAGCGCCTGCGGCGGTGCTTTCCTCGGCGGCGGTCCCGTCGGCGTCCTGGTCGCCGGTGTCGGCATCGGTCGCGTCAGCCCCGGACCCGGCATCGGTCCTGGCCTCGCTCCGCGCCTCGGTCCCGGCCTCGCTCGCGGGGGCTGCCGCGTCCGCGCTCGCGGGGGCCTCCGCCCGCGGATCAGCCGGGCGGTCCGCAGGACGTTCCGCGGGGCGCTCCTGGTCCGGTTCCGGTTCCGTCGGCGCCGGGCCCGCGGTGGGCTGGGACGGCTCGGCCGTACCGGTGCGGCTGAACCATGACTCGGGCTTCGCCGCCCGGTCCTCGCCCGCTCCGCCGTTCCGCTCCACCCTGTCGGGGGACTCGCCCACGTAACCCAACCTCCTCGCACGCCCGGACAGACGCCCATACCCGGACGTCTCTCCCCAAGTTTCTTTCACAACCACGACATCGCTGGTCCGCCGCACCTTCGACCGGCGATTCCTTTGTGATACCAGCCGCTCCTGTGGCAGACGTGGGGCATATCCAAGCGGTTCCCGAGATCACGGTGTCGTGTCACTCTCGAGGCACTCTCGACAGCAGGGTGTGAGAGGCGTCACTCTGTCTTCATCCACGCGGGGAGGCTTGGATGGGCAAGAGCCGCAGAACAATTCCCGAGGAACTGTTGTTGCTCGCACTGGACCCGACGACCGGGACCACCGCGCAACCGCAGACCCTTGACCTCGGTCTGGCCGGAGCACAGCTCGTCGAGCTGGCGATGGCCGGAAGAATAGTCCCGGACGGGGACCGGATCGCCGTGGTGAACCCACGACCGACCGGTGACCCGACCCTGGACCACGCGCTCGAACTGCTGCGCCGTCGCGGCAGTGCGGTGCGTGCCGTGCACTGGATCGGCGGGCCCCGGCTGGGGCTGCGCCAGACGTACCTGGCACACCTGGAGCGGTGCGACATGGTGCGGGCAGTGCCGGGCCAGGTGTGCGGGGTGCTGCCGACGACGCGCTATCAGGCGTCCGACGACTGCACGAACAGCGCGATCAAGGAACGCCTGGACACGGCCATCCGGACCGGGGTACCCCCGGACCCCCGGACAGCCGCCCTGGCAGCCCTGGCCCACGCCGTGGGTCTGGGGAAGCATCTCTACCCGGGTAACGAGGGCCGCTCCTCGAGGTCACGCCTGCGTGACCTGATCCGGTACGACCCGCTGGGCGGAATGGTCGCGCACGCCGTGATGGACGTGCAGAACGGCCTTCCGGCCGCACAGGGCAGGGGTGCAGCGCAGACCGCTGCCGCCCCCGGCCGTACGGCAGCCCGACCGTCCGTGCTGCCGGGAATGGCGCGCGCAGCCGTACGCTGACGCCGGCCTTGGCAGCACTCGCGCAGTAACCAGGCAGTAGCCGTGCGATGCCTGTGCAGTACCCGTGCAACCCGTGCAGTGACGCCGACCGCCGCTGCCGACCGCGACCACCCTCGCGGCCGGCAGCGGCGGTCGGCGTTTGCGCGAGCGTGCGCACGGCAGCACGAGGCGGCGTACGAGTGTACTCGCGCGCCCCTGATCCGCGCCGATTGCCCCACGCGGCAACCCCTTACGGTGGCATGCTGCTGGAACGGAATGCATTCCAACGAATCCCGAGCGAAAGCCGGAGGACCCGTGTCGTCCGCCAGCATCAACCCCACCGTCCGCCGCCGTCGTCTCGGCGCCGAACTGCGCAGGCTCCGTGAGCAGAAGGGCCTGACCGCCGAGGAGGTGGCCCAGCAGCTGCTGGTCTCCCAGTCGAAGATCAGCCGGCTGGAGAACGGCCGACGGAGCATCAGCCAGCGCGATGTGCGCGACCTCTGCGAGGTGTACGGGGTCGGTGACGAGTCGTTGATAGACGGCCTGATGACGATGGCCCGGGAGTCGCGGCAGCGCGGCTGGTGGCACGCCTTCGGCGACGTCCCCTACAGCGTCTACATCGGCCTGGAGGCCGAGGCGATCTCGGTGCGCAACTACGAGTCGCTCTTCGTGCCCGGCCTGCTGCAGACCCGGGAGTACGCGCACGCCGTGGTGACCGGGATCCAGCCGGAGGCGACCCCGGAGCAGAACGACAAGCGCACCGACATCAGGATGCTGCGCCAGGACCTGATCAAGGACCGGGAGGATCCGATGCGGCTGTGGGCCGTCGTCGACGAGGCGGCGCTGCACCGCGAGGTGGGCAGCCCCGAGGTGATGCGGCGTCAGCTCGCGCACCTGATCGAGATCAGCCAGCAGCCGCACATCAACGTGCAGGTGCTCCCCTACAGCGTCGGCGCCCACCCCGGGATGAGCGGCACCTTCTCCATCCTGGACTTCCAGGACGCCCTCGACGCCAGCGTGGTCTACCTGGAGGGCGTCACCAGCGACCTGTACCTGGAGAAGCCGACGGACGTACGCCTCTACTCGATGATGTACGAACACCTGCGCGCCCAGGCGCTGAACCCGGACCAGACCCGGGAACTGGTCGAGCAGGTGGCCCGGGGCTTCGAGCGCTGACCGCCGCGTTCCGGCTTCGGGCCGGGCCAGGTCGGGCATGCTACAGCACGAGGACTTACCTGATCCTTGCCTCCTGGGCAATTACATCCAGGTAGGCGAACATCGGGGGCCGCCTTTGCTCCCCGGAGGGCCGGAGGAGCAGAGTGAGCCTCAGCACCACCGCAACAGGAACCCACACAGCATCAGAGCACCCATCCAGTACCGATTACTGATGGACCGGATCGAGTGCGGAGTCTGGAGCAGGAAAGCCATGACCCAGAACAACCTCAGCGACAACGACAACGGCCTCAACTGGAAGAAGTCGAGCTACTCGGGCAACGGCAACTGCGTCGAGGTGGCCAAGCCGCCCGCCGCGGTCGCGGTCCGCGACTCGAAGGACCCGGGCGGCCCGGCGCTCAGCTTCACGCCGGACGCCTGGACCGCCTTCATCGCCGGCGTCAACGACGGCGCGTTCGAGCAGCACCGGTAAGGCCCTGCTCCCGGACCCACGGGAGCCCAGGGGATCAGGGCAGATCACATCGGCGGGACCTCGCAGCAGCGACTGCGTGGTCCCGCTTCCTCGCTGTGCACCGTCAGCGCAACTGGTCCACGTAGAGGTCGGTGCCCGGCAGGGTCGGCACGAACGGGGCCACCAGCTCCACCCGCGCCCCCGGTACCGCTGCGGCCACGTCCGCGTCCAGGCCGGTGAAGGCGGACCAGCAGCTGCGCGGGTCCTCCTGCAGGAACCAGAGCAGGGTGAGCCGGGTGTCGGTGCCGTCCACCGGCTTGACGTAGGACATCTTGTCGACCGGCAGCGGCAGCGGGCGGAAGACCACGCACATCGCCGCCGGGCCGCCGGCCCGCAGCCGGCCGGGCAGGCCGCGCTCCAGCAGCCAGTCCAGCAGCTGGTCCCGCTGCTCGCCGCTCTCGCAGTCGACGACCTCCAGCACCAGCCCCTGGTACGGCTGGTCCAGCGCGTGGACGTCGCGCGGGCCGGCCGCGCCGTCCCGGTAGGCGACGCCGGCGTGCTGCTGGAACGAGGTGAAGACATGGGTGCGGTCCCGGTAGACCCGGCCGTCCCGGTTGAGCCGCTTGTTGATGCCGATGGTCCAGCGCATGTGCGCGTCGTGCCGGCCCTCGGTGATCCAGTACACCGAGAGGTAGCACCCCGCGGTCACCGGCTCGGCCACGGCGGACTTCTCGGGGTAGCGCAGCAGTTGCAGGTCCCGGGTGGCCACCCAGCGCCGTCCGGCGAACATCCACGGCATGGCCATCGCGCCGGCGTAGAAGTGGTCGTCCTCGTACCAGCGGTTGTAGCCGTACTCGTGCCCCGGATGCGGCTCCACCATGGTGATCAGCGCGGAGCCGATCGCCACCCCGTACGGACCGCGCGAGGCCAGCTCGGCGTACTGCGAAAGGTCGTCAGTCATAGCGCCTGACGGTACGTCAGTTACCGTGGACTTCCCAGATCCGTGCGCGAAGTCGGACCCGCCGCTGCTGCCGCTCTGGCCTTCGCCGGGCGTCCGCCCTAAGCTGACGCACCGTCAGTTTCTCTTGGAGGGCCGGACCATGTCGCTGCTCGAAGGTCGTACCGTCGTCGTCTCCGGGGTCGGCCCCGGCCTGGGCCAGCAGGTGGCCGTCCGCGCCGCGCGGGAGGGCGCCAACGTGGTGCTCGGGGCCCGGACCGAGGAGAACCTCGCCAAGGTCGCGGCCGAGGTCGAGGCCGCGCACCCGGGCGCGGGCCGGGTCGCCTGGCGCTCCACCGACATCGCCGAGGACGACGCCTGCACCGCACTGGCCGCCCTCGCCGTCGAGCGCTACGGCCGGATCGACGCGGTGGTCCACGTCGCCGCCCTGGACAGCTACTTCGGCGGCCTCGCCGACGCCGACTTCGCCTCCTGGCGGCGGGTGCTGGACGTCAACCTGATCGGCACGCTCCAGCTCACCCGGGCCTGCCTGCCCGCACTGAAGGAGCGCGGCGGCTCGGTCGTGATCATCGGGACGCAGTCCGCGGTCGCCGCCCCCAGCCAGGTCCGCCAGGCCGCCTACGCCGCCTCCAAGGGCGCGCTCACCTCGGCGATGTACTCGATGGCGCGGGAGCTGGGCCCGGACCGGATCAGGGTCAACACGGTGCTGCCCGGCTGGATGTGGGGCCCGGCGGTGGAGATGTACGTGCAGTGGACGGCGGGCACCGAGGAGATCCCGGAGGAGCAGGTCAGGGGTCGGCTGGCGGAGCGGATGGCGCTGCCGGAGCTGGCCACCGACGGCGACGTCGCCGAGGCGGCGCTGTTCTTCGCCTCCGACCGGGCCAGGTCGATCACCGGGCAGTCGCTGCTGGTCAACGCCGGGGAGATCATGCGCTGAGCACCCGCCGTGGAATTCCCGGCAGGGCGGAGTCGGCTGACCGTAGGGTCGGTGCCATGACGACTACTGCCGGTACCCACACCTTCGAGGCCCTGGTGGCCGACGCCATCACCGACCCGGACGCGCTGCGCGAGCTCTACGCCCAGCCCAACGATTCGGCCGTGCGCAAGCAGATGGACGTGCTGACCCCGCAGACGGCGGCACTGATCGGGTGCTCCTCGCTGGTCCTGGTCGCCAGCGCGGACCCGGAGGGCCACTGCGACGTCTCCCCGCGCGGCGGTCCGGCCGGATTCGTCTCGGTGCTGGACCACCGGACGCTGGCGATCCCGGACGCGACCGGCAACAAGCGCCTGGACACCCTGCACAACGTGGTCACCACCGGCCGCATCGGACTGCTGTTCCTGATCCCGGGCCGCCCCACCACGCTGCGGGTCAACGGCCGGGCCTGCGTCTCGGCCCGTCCGGAGCTGCTGTCGCAGCTGACCGCGGTGGGGAAGCCGCCGGTGAGCGCGCTGGTGGTGGGGATCGAGGAGGTCTACCCGCACTGCCCCAAGTCGTTGATGCGGTCCTCGGCCTGGCGGCCGGAGCAGTGGCTGCCCAAGGACGCCCAGCCCTCCTCCGCGGAGGTGACCCTGGCCCAACTCCGGCTGCCCGGGCTGACGATCGCGGACATCGAGCAGACCGAGGCCGATTCCCTGAAGTACCGCTACGAGTGACTCCTCCTCTGGTGACGATCCGGCCGGTCCTGACGAAGCGTGGGTTCATCGTGAGGAGCGGCCGGCGTTTCAAGCAATCACCATGACAGTCAAGGGGAGGTAAAATCGTTCCACCCGCAGATCGAAGTTCAGGAATATGAACTCGTTAATCGGGGCAAGGTCGCCCAAGCCTGACATCCTGTCGGGATCAACGATCTCGGATGTGAACGCAGACTCTTGACCACTTGTCAGGAGCGCGCTTCAATCCGAAGGCGGAACCAAGCAAGGCAAGCTCCTTTACCACCCGGTCGGTCCTGCGAAGCGCGCTGACGACCATCCAGGTGAGTAAACGAGACAAGGCGACCTGCCATGACCCAGACCGCAACAGCACCGCCGTCCGCGCTGCGCAGGATCAATCCGGCGACGCTCTACTTCTTCGGTGCCCTCGGCGGCATCCTCTTCGGCTACGACCTCGGGATCATCTCCGGCATCCTGGTCGTGATCAACAAGGTGTGGAGCCTGACCGGCTTCGAGAAGGGCGTGGTCACCGCCAGCCTCTCGGTCGGTGCCATGATCGGCGCCGGGCTGGCCGGCCGGCTGTGCAACCGGGTCGGCCGCCGCCGGACCATCATGGCCGCCGGAGGGGTCGTCATCCTCGGGACCGTCGCCTGCTCGTTGGCGCCCAACTTCGACTCCCTGGTCGGCTTCCGCACCGTGCTCGGCGTCGGCATCGGCCTCTCCTCGGCGACCGTGCCGACCTACATCTCCGAGCTGGCCCCGGCCCGGATCCGCGGGGCCATGGGCGCGCTCAACCAGATCTTCATCGTCAGCGGGATCCTGATCGCCTTCCTGGTCAGCTACTGGCTGCAGCCGCACCACCTGTGGCGCTGGATGTTCGCCGGGGCGATCGTCCCCGCGGCGATCCTGATCATCGGCCTCACCCTGCTGCCGGAGACCCCGCGCTGGCTGCTCAACACCGGCAAGGAGGACGAGGCCCGCGCGGTGCTGGCCAGCACCCACGGCCGCGAGGGCGACGACATCGACGCCGAGGTCGCGTCGATCCGCGAGGTCATCGCACTCGACAGCCAGCAGAGCGGACGGATCCGCGACCTGGGCGCCGCATGGGTCCGGCCGATGCTCTTCGTCGCGCTGCTGCTGGCCGTGGGCCAGCAGTTCAGCGGGGTGAACGCGATCAACGCCTACTTCCCGACCATGCTGATCTCACTGGGCTTCACCGCCAACACCGCGCTGCTGTCGGCGATCATCCTGGGGATCACCAAGCTGGCGTTCACCGCGTGGGTGGTGTTCGTGGTGGACCGCTGGGGGCGGAAGCCGCTGCTGCTCATCGGCAACGTGGTGATGGTGGTCACGCTGGGGCTGACCGGCTGGGTCATCCTCAACGTCCACGACAAGAACACCCTGGGCACGCTGGCGGTGATCCTGCTGGTGCTGTACCTGGCCGGGTACGAGCTGGGCTGGGGCGCGGTGGTCTGGGTGATGATGGCCGAGGTGTTCCCGCTCAAGGTGCGGAGCATCGGCATGGGCGTCGGAGCGGTCGTGCTGTGGGCGGCGACCGGGATCATCACGGCGGTCTTCCCGATCATGTCCGACCACAACCATCTGGGGCTGGGCAAGTCGATGTACGTCTTCGCCGGGATCAACGCACTGCTCTTCGTACTGACCTGGCTCCTGGTCAAGGAGACCAAGCAGCAGAGCCTGGAACAGATAGAAATGAGCCTGCGCGAAGCGGTTTAGCCCGCGCACAAGGGCAACCACAGGGGCGCGGGGAACTGCGCGACCAGCCCTCTACGGAGGTGCATGGTTGGCAGCGCCTGCTTTTCATCGAGCAGAGCCCCGCGCCCCCGTTGTGGTGACGGTCAGTCCGCAAGTGGCAGGAGTTGTGGAAGGTGCCCGTCGGAGGCCAGGGCGGCGGCCCTCCGCTCCGCGGGTACCTCGCCGTAGGTGGTGGTGCGCTGGGCCGCAGGCCGTCCCGCTGCGGCGGCGATGGCCTCCAGCCCGCGGATGGACTCGTAGCTGCCGTAGGCACTCCCGGCCATCCGGGAGATGGTCTCCTCCATGAGCGTCCCGCCGAGGTCGTTCGCGCCGGAGCGCAGCATCTCCGCCGCTCCCTCCGCGCCCAGCTTCACCCAGCTGGTCTGGATGTTGGGGATCCGCTCGTGCAGCAGCAGCCGCGCCATCGCCGTGACCGCGCGGTTGTCCCGCAGGGTGGGTCCGGGGCGGGCGATCCCGGCCAGGTAGACCGGTGCGTTGGTGTGGATGAACGGCAGCGTCACGAACTCGGTGAAGCCGCCCGTCCTCTCCTGGATCTGCGCCAGCAGCCGCAGGTGGCCGAGCCAGTGCCGGGGCTGGTCCACATGCCCGTACATCATCGTGGACGAGCTGCGCAGCCCCAGCTCGTGGGCGGTGGAGACGACCTCCACCCAGGTCGCCGCCGGCAGCTTCCCCTTGGTGAGGATCCAGCGGACCTTGTCGTCCAGGATCTCCGCCGCCGTCCCCGGGATGGAGTCCAGGCCGGCCTCCTTGGCCTGCTGCAGCCACTCCCTGACGGACAGTCCGGTCCGGGTCGCGCCGTTGACCACCTCCATCGGCGAGAAGGCGTGCACATGGATGCCGGGGACCCGCTCCTTCACCGCCTTCGCGATGTCGAAGTAGGCGGTGCCGGGCAGGTCCGGGTGGATGCCGCCCTGCATGCAGACCTCGGTGGCGCCGACCTCCCAGGCCTGCGCCGCCCGGTCGGCGACCTGCTCCAGCGAGAGGGTGTAGGCGTCGGCGTCGGTGCGGCGCTGCGCGAAGGCGCAGAAGCGGCAGCCGGTGTAGCAGACATTGGTGAAGTTGATGTTCCTGGTGACGCAGTAGGTCACGGTGTCGCCGACGGCCGCGCGCCGGACGTCGTCGGCGATGCCGCAGAGCGCGTCCAGGGCCGGACCGTCGGCGTGGAACAGCGCCAGCGCCTGATCGTCCGTCAGCCGGGTCGGGTCGTCCGCCGCGGTCCGCAGCGCCTCGCGCACGTCCCCGTCGATCCGGGACGGCACCGAGTGCTCGGCGGCCTGCTCGCGCAGGGCCTCCCAGTCGCCGTAGACCTCGTCGAAGTCCGCGCGGCGGTCGCCGCTGCGGCCCTCGGTGTCGATGCTCGCGTGGAGGTCGGTCCGGCCGGAGGGCGTGAAGGCCTCGTCCGGCTCCTGCCAGGGCAGGCCGACCGGAAGTGCCTCCGGGCGCGCCAGGCCCGTCTCCGGGTCCGCCAGGGCCCGTACATGGGGCAGTACGCGCGGATCCAGCCAGGGCTCGCCGTGCTTCACGTACTCCGGGTAGACGGTGAGCCGCTCGCGCAGCTGGAAGCCGGACTCGGCGGTGCGGGCCGCCAGGTCCTCGATGTGCGGCCAGGGGCGCTCCGGGTTGACGTGATCCGGTGTCAGCGGCGAGACGCCGCCCCAGTCGTCGATGCCGGCGCCGATGATCAGCGCGTACTCCCCCGCGGCGGAGCCGTTGATCGATGCCGTGACCAGGTTGGGCGGGGCCTGGATCCGGGCGGAGGGGCCGAGGATGACCCGGGCCACGGCGATGGTCGCGGCCAGCTCCTCCAGTTCGGCGTCGGGCATGGCCCGCATCGCGGTGTCGGGCTTGGCCCGGAAGTTCTGCACGATCACCTCCTGCAGCCCGTGGTACTGCCGGGAGATCCGCCGCAGCGCGAACAGCGCGTCGGCCCGCTCCTCGTGGGTCTCGCCGATGCCGATCAGCACGCCGCTGGTGAAGGGGACATTGGAGCGGCCGGCGTCCTCCAGGACCCGCAGCCGCACCGCGGGCTCCTTGTCGGGCGAGCCGAAGTGCGGGCCGCCGGGCTCGGACCAGAGCCGGGTGGCGGTGGTCTCCAGCATCATCCCCATGGACGGCG
Source organism: Streptacidiphilus jeojiensis (assembly GCF_042510965.1). Taxonomy (NCBI): domain Bacteria; kingdom Bacillati; phylum Actinomycetota; class Actinomycetes; order Kitasatosporales; family Streptomycetaceae; genus Streptacidiphilus; species Streptacidiphilus jeojiensis. The sequence continues at coordinate 178,998 of NZ_JBEUKS010000002.1, read as the reverse complement.
CCACCGGCTTCAGCCGCTGGAAGTCGGTCCAGCTCAGCACCCCCGGGTTGAGGTGCGGCAGCAGCCCGGTCTCCTCCAGCACCCGGATCGACATGGCCCGGACGTAGGCCAGGGTGTCGTCGTAGCCGTGCGCGTCGAGCCACTCGCGGGCCTCGGGCCAGCGGTCCTCGGGGCGGTCCCCGAGGGTGAACAGCGCCTCCTTGCAGCCCAGCGCGGCGCCCTTGCGGGCGATGTCGAGGACCTCGTCCGGCGAGAGGTAGAGGCCGTGGCCCTCGGCACGGAGCTTGCCGGGGACGGTGACGAAGGTGCAGTAGTGGCAGCGGTCCCGGCAGAGCCGGGTGAGCGGGACGAACACCTTCTTGGAGTAGGTGACCACTCCGGGCCGCCCCGCCGCCGCCAGACCCGCGTCGCGGATCCGGGCAGCCGTGCCGCACAGGTCGCGCAGGTCGTCGCCGCGCGCCTGGAGCAGCACCGCGGCCTCCCCCGGGTCCAGCGCCACGCCCTCGCGGGCGCGGTGCAGCGCGCGGCGCATGGCGTTGGCGGTCGGCGTTCCCGGCAGGGCTCCCTGATCCTTCATGCCCTGAACCTTAACGGGGAAAGCCGTCGGCGAACCCTGAGACCGTCTCAGGGTCGGCTGGTTCGCCAGGCTGACCCGACTTCCCCCGCTGGAGCGATCCGCCGGGAACCGGGTAGGCGTCTAATGGAGGGTAAGGGCACGGGCCGTCGAGGGGAGCGGTGCGGCCGGCCGCGCAGACGGAGGGAAACGGCACCATGGCGAACGACGAGAACGAGAACGGGATCGGCCCCGTGCGCATCCCGGCGCCCGGAGCGGGACAGGACCTGCCGGGCGCGGCGACGGCCGCCGGTTCGGCTCCGCGCGGCAGGGGCCGGCGCCGGGTGCTGCTCCCGGCCGCGATCGCGGTGGTCGCGGTGGCGGGGGTGGCCGCGGTACCGGCGCTGGCGGCGAGCTCCTCGGACCTGCCGTCGGTCACCGCACAGCAGCTGCTGACCAAGGTGCTGGCGAGCAAGGCGCAGACCTTCTCCGGCACCGTGCAGGCCAAGGTCGACCTGGGCATCCCCTCGGAGATCGCCGCGGCGATCCCGTCCGCGGTGTCCGGCGCCGGCGGCAGCTCGGCCCAGGCCTCGCAGGCCCAGCTGGCGGAGCAGCAGCTGGTGGCACTGGCCTCGGGCGGAACGCACACCTTCCAGGTGGCCGCGGACGGCAAGGACCGGCAGCGGGTCTCCTCGACCGACTCCGGCTCGGCCTTCACCCTGGTCCACAACGGCAGCTCGGCCTGGGCCTACGACGCGCAGGGGAAGACCGCGACGCACGTCACCGGACTGCGGTCGGGCGCCGCCACCGGCCAGGACAAGGGCCTGACCGACCCGCAGCAGGCCGCCACCCAGGCGCTGGCCGCGCTCGGCTCCTCCACCACGGTGTCGGTGGCCGGCACCTCCAAGGTCGCGGGCCACTCGGTCTACGAGCTCAGCGTGAAGCCCAAGGGCTCGGGCTCGACCATCGGCGAGGTCCGGATCGCGGTGGACGCCGACAACGGGCTGCCGCTCCAGGTGCGGGTGAATCCGTCCGACGGCAGCGACTCGATCCTCAACATCGGGTTCAGCACCGTCTCCTTCACCGCCCCGGCGGCCTCCACCTTCGACTTCACTCCGCCCAGCGGGACCAAGGTGGTCCAGCAGTCGAGCAGCGGTGGTACCGCCGCCGGGCACGGCGCCCTGACCGAAAAGGGCGCGGCCGGAGCCAAGGGTTCGAAGGTCATCCCGGGGAACGGCAGCGCGGACGATCACAACGTCAATACGATCGGCACCGGTTGGAGCACGATCTACCGGTTCGACGCGACGGCGGCCGGCAGCGGTTCGGGCGGCAAGTCCGGTGCGGCCGACGAGCTGGGCGCGATCAAGTCCTTCGGCAAGCAGGTGCCGGGCGGCACGCTGATCTCCACCAAGCTGGTCAATGTCCTGGTCACACCCAAGGGCACGGTCTACGCCGGTGCGGTCACCCCCGCACTGCTGGAGCAGGCTGCGAAGTAGCAGCAGTTCCGTAGCTCAGCGGAACACCCCTGCTACGCAGGGGAATCAGGAGGGGCGTCCGAAGTCGGGCGCCCCTCGCTGCACATTCGCACCACCCGCAGTGGTGTCATTTTCGCGGTCGAATGTATCCGAAATGTGCCCGGAATCCGTCTCAGTGAGCGATTCCTGACTTGACGCACAGGCTTGCCGGACTGTCAGATGATGCCTATTCATCTGAACGTGTGAAGGTAATCTGTGCCGGGTCGTGTGGATCCCCCTCCCTCAGTTCCTGACCGAGCGGCGGCACAGGCAACCTGTGGCGCCCGTGTGCGACGGCGGCACCGCACGATCACTGGCACGACAGGAGTCATCCACACATGGCCATGAGCCGCCGAACCTTCCTTGCCGCTTCCGGAGTCGCAGGAGCGGCCGCAGGCACCGGGCTGCTCTCCGCATGCAGTTCGGGCACCAAGACCACCGCGGGCGCCAACGGCGCACCCACCGAGCTCGAAGTGTTCTCGTGGTGGACCGCCGGCGGTGAGAAGGATGCGCTCAATGCCCTGGTCGCGGTGTTCTCCCAGAGCAATCCGCACGTCGAGTTCATCAACCGGGCGGTCACCGGCGGCGCCGGCGCCAACGCCCAGGCGTTGCTGGCCAAGCGGCTGGCCGCCAAGAACCCCCCGGACACCTTCCAGGCCCAGGCCGGCGCGATGGTCGGCGACTACATCACCGCCGGGCAGGTGGAGGACCTCACCTTCCTCTACCAGCAGCAGGGTTGGGACAAGCAGTTCAACCCGCAGGTGCTGAAGCTGATCCAGCGCGACGGCAAGTACTACTCGGTGCCGGTGGACATCCACCACATCAACGTGCTCTGGTCCAACATCGCGCTGTGCAGGAGCCTCGGCATCAGCACCGCCCCCAAGACCATGACCGAGTTCATCGGCAACCTGAAGAAGGTCAAGGCCGCCGGCAAGATCCCACTGGCCGTCTCCCGTGACCCCGCCCAGGACTGGCAGGTCAAGCACATCATGGAGACGGTGCTGGTCAGCACCCTCAAGGCGGACGACTGGGCGGCCCTGTGGAAGAAGGGCGGCAACTGGAACTCGGCCAAGGTCAGCACCGCGCTCAGCACCTTCCACGAGATCATGGGCTACGCCCCCGGCACCGGCGCCCAGTACACCAGTTGGGACCAGGTCAGCTCGCTGGTCGGCAACGGCGCGGCCGCCTACCAGATCATGGGCGACTGGACCGAGGCCAACTTCGCGGTGACGCTCAAGCTCACCGGCAACATCGACTACACCTGGGCCCCGGTCCCCGGCACCCAGGGGACCTTCCTCTTCGCCGCGGACTGCTTCACCCTGCCGGTGGGCGCCAAGGACCGGGAGGCCTCCGTCGCCTGGCTGACCACCTGCGGCAGCCAGACCGGGCAGGACGACTTCACCTCCGTCAAGGGCGCGATCCCGCCGCGGTCGAACATCAGCGCAGATGAGCGCGACCTGTTCGACCCCTACCTGCAGTGGTCGCTGGACCAGTGGCACAGCGACATCATCGCGGGCTCGCTCACCCACGGCGTGGTCGCCTCCGGGGCCTGGAACACCGCGATCGACCAGGCCGTGATCGGGTACCTCAAGGACAACAGCATCCAGACGCTGCAGAACGCGCTGGTCGCGGCGGCGGCCAAGTACCAGGTCTGAACCGGACCCCACGGTCCTCACGGTCCGGGGGCCGAGGGCGCTCCCCCGCCTCAGCGAGCGGCGGAGGAGCGCCCGTCGGCAGCGGCCGCCTCGACGGCCGGTACGCCGTCGGCCGGCGTGCTGTCGGCACTCCTGCTGTCGGCACTCCTGCCGCCGGCGCCCCTGCGGTCGCGCAGCGCGTCCGCGGTGAGCAGTGCCAGGGCGACCCAGACCAGGGCGAAGCCGGCCCAGCGGGCCGGCGGCATCTGCTCGTGGAAGACGGTGATGCCCAGCCCGAACTGGAACACCGGGGCCAGGTACTGCAGCAGCCCCAGCGTGGTCAGCGGGACCCGTACCGCCGCCGCGCCGAACGCCAGCAGCGGCAGCGCGGTGACCAGTCCACAGAGGACCAGCAGCACGCTGTGGCCCCAGCCGTAGGAGCCGGGCGCGGTCCGGCCCAGGGTGCCGCTGCCGCTGACCGCGAGGTAGACCAGGAAGCCGAACGCGGGGAAGAACTGGAACGCGGTCTCACCGGCCAGGCTCTCCAGGCCGCTCAGCCCGACCTTCTTCTTGATCAGGCCGTAGCCGCCGAAGCTGAAGGCCAGCACCAGCGCGATCCAGGGCAGCCGTCCGTAACCGACCGTCAGCACCAGCACCGCCAGTGCGCCGGTGCCGACCGCCACCCACTGCGCCCGGCGCAGCCGCTCCTTCAGCAGCAGCACCCCGAAGGCGATGGTGACCAGCGGGTTGATGAAGTAGCCGAGCGAGGTCTCGACGACGTGGTCGCTGTTGACCGCCCAGATGTAGACGCCCCAGTTCACCGACACCAGCGCCGCCGCCGAGCCGATCATCAGCAGCCGCCGCGGCTGCCGCAGCAGCGGTCCGATCCAGCTCCAGTGCCGCTGGAACAGCAGGATCCCCGCCACCGCCACCAGTGACCACACCATCCGGTTGGCCAGGATCTCCAGCGCCCCGCTGGGCTTCAACAGCGGCCAGTACAGCGGGAACAGCCCCCAGAGCCCGTAGGCCACCACCCCGAACCAGAATCCGCGCCGCTGCTCGCCCATGCCGCCCGCCCCTTCCGACCGCTCGTCCCTTCTGAGGAAGGTAGAGGGCGGAGGGGTGGGCTGTCATGTCCGTTAAACGGTGACGGTGCTGTCAGCCTCGGCCTCGGCGCGGCTCGGGTGGTCCGGCAGGATGACGTCGAACGGGACGATCGTGGCCACCACGTTGGGCAGCTTGCCGACCGCGCGGGCGATGTGGTCGGCGGTGCGGCGGTGCAGCAGCCGGCCGAGGACCGGCGAGTAGTTGCGCTCCGGGATCAGCAGGGTGATCTGGCTCTTCCGGTCCGCGGTGTTGCGGGTGATCAGCTCCAGCAGCGCCCGGGTGATCCGGCGGTCCGGGCACTGGACGATCTCCAGCGGCAGGTCGCCGACCTCGGCCTCGGCCCACTGCGCCGCCAGCTTCTCCGCCTCCCGGCTGTCGATCATGAAGTGGATGGCCCTGATCTCCTGCGGCCGCAGCGAGCGGGCGTAGGCGATGGCCTTGAGCGCGGCCAGGTCGACCCGGTCCACCAGGATGTACATCAGCTGGCGGCGGTGGCGCGGGGCGGTGGTGTCGGCCGGCGCGGCAGCCAGCGCCTCGGCCTCCTCGCGGTAGCGGCGGTTCACCCGGATCAGCGAGAACACGCCGATCGGGAAGAGCACGACCACCATCCAGGCGCCCTCGGTGAACTTGGTGATCGCGAAGATCGCGACGATGGTGATGGAGGCCGCCGCGGCCAGCGCGTTGATGATCAGCTTGGCGGTGCGGCCGCGCTCGCGGCGGGTCCAGTGGTGCTTCACCAGGCCGGTGCCGGCCATGAAGAAGCCGGTGAAGACGCCGATCGCGTAGAGGCCGAGCAGCTTGTCCAGCTTGGCGTCGGTGCCGATCAGCAGCGCCAGCGAGACGCCGGTGAGGGTGAGGATGCCGGAGGAGAACGCCAGCCGGTGGCCGCGGCGGGTGAGCTGGCGCGGCAGGAAGGAGTCCTCGGCGACGAAGCTGGCCAGGAAGGGGAAGCCGTTGAAGGAGGTGTTGGCGCCGGTGTAGAGGATCAGCGCGGTCGCCAACTGCAGGAAGACCAGTGCGGCCTGGCCGATCCAGGTGCTGCCGAAGACCAGGTCGGCCTCCTGGGACAGCACGCTGGGGTTGCCGCTGCTGAACGGGATGGAGTGGGTCAGGTAGGCCAGCCCGGAGACCCCGAGGACCAGGATCCCCAGCGTGAGCGACATCGCCACCAGGGTCTTCCGGGCGTTGGGGCCCTGCGGGTTGCGGAACGCGCTGACGCCGTTGGAGATGGCCTCCAGGCCGGTCAGCGAGGTGCCTCCGTTGGCGAAGGCCTTGAGCACCAGGAAGACCGAGGCGCCCATCAGCAGGCTGCTGTGGTTGCCGTCCAGGCCCAGCCCCAGCGCGCCGTGGGCGTGCACGTCGGCCTTGGGCAGGTCGCCGGAGAGCAACCGGATGCCGGCCACCACGAACAGCAGCCCCATCCCGGCCATGAACAGGTAGGCCGGCAGCGCGAAGGCCTTGCCCGCCTCGCGTATGCCGCGCAGGTTGCCCCAGCAGAGCAGCAGCACGATGCAGACCGAGATCAGCAACTGGTAGTTGTCGACCCAGTTGTAGGCGTCACCGCCGAGCAGGTGCACCAGTGACAGCAGCGCGGTGGTGCCGGCCGCGGTCTGCACCGCGACCGTGACGATGTAGTCGATCAGCAGCGCCACCGCGGCGACCTGGGCGACGTTGGGGCCGAAGTTCTCCCGGGCCACCACGTAGGAGCCGCCGGCCCGGGTGTAGGCCATGACCACGTCCCGGTAGGAGAGCGTGAGCAGGGTCAGCACGCAGAGGATCGCCAGGGTCACCGGCAGCAGCAGGGTGAAGGCGGCGACGCCGATCACCGGGATCAGGATGGTGAGCATCGCCTCGGAGCCGTACGCCGAGGACGATATGCAGTCCGAGGCCAGGACGCCGAGGGCGACCGGGTTGGACAGCTTCTCGTGGGAGAGCTGCTCGGTGACCAGGGGCTTGCCGAGCAAACCTTTCTTCACCCGGTAGCCCAGGCTCTCCGGCAGCACGGGGAGCGCCGGCGGGGCCACGGACGGCGGCGGCGACGGCGGCCCGTCCGCGGGAGCGGGTGCGGGGCTGCTCACACTGGTGCGGCTGTCCATGGCGGGGTTCCGATCGGAGAGTGCTGCTGTTGTCCGCTGCCATGCATACCCCTAGGCAAACGGACAAACAGGACATAAATACCCACCGTTAAGGATTCGTTGCGGATCTTAGCGACTCTCTAACGCGTGATCCCCCCGAGAGGCTCGGGGGGATCACGGTGGCACTGCTCCTCGGGACCTCAGTCGACCGTCCAGGTGTCGGATCCGGTCAGCAGGGCGCCGAGGTCGCCGCGGCCGCGCTGGGCCACCGCCTGGTCCAGCTGGGTCAGCATCTGGGTGTCGTAGACCGGGCGCTGGACGCTGCGCAGCACCCCGATCGGGGTGTTGTGCAGGGTGTCCTGGGCGGCCAGCCGGGTGAGCGCGAAGGCGGTGGTGGGGCTGTCCGCGTGGGCGTCGTGGACCAGCACCCGGTCGGCGTTGTCCGCGGTGACGGCGGCGGTGGTGAGGTCACCGGTGGCCGGGTCCCGGAAGACGCCCATGCCGTTGTCGGAGCCGAAGCGGATCGGCTGCCCGTGCTCCAGCCGGATCAGCGCGTCGTCCCGGGTGGCGGGCTCCTTGAGGGCGTCGAAGGCGCCGTCGTTGAAGATGTTGCAGTTCTGGTAGATCTCCACCAGAGCGGTGCCCTGGTGCTCGGCGGCGGCGCGCAGCACCGACTGCAGGTGCTTGCGGTCCGAGTCGATGGTCCGGGCGACGAAGCTCGCCTCGGCGCCGACGGCCAGCGACAGCGGGTTGAACGGCGCGTCCAGGGAGCCCATCGGGGTGGACTTGGTGATCTTCCCGACCTCGCTGGTGGGGCTGTACTGCCCCTTGGTCAGACCGTAGATCCGGTTGTTGAACAGCAGGATCTTGAGGTTGACGTTGCGGCGCAGGGCGTGGATCAGGTGGTTGCCGCCGATCGACAGCGCGTCCCCGTCGCCGGTCACCACCCAGACCGACAGGTCCGGACGGGAGGCCGCCAGCCCGGTGGCGATGGCCGGGGCGCGGCCGTGGATGGAGTGCATCCCGTAGGTGTTGAGGTAGTACGGGAAGCGCGAGGAACAGCCGATGCCGGAGACGAAGACGATGTTCTCCCGGGCCAGCCCCAGCTCCGGCAGGAACGACTGGACCGCGGCCAGGATCGCGTAGTCCCCGCAGCCCGGGCACCAGCGCACCTCCTGGTCGGACTTGAAGTCCTTCATGCTCTGCGGGGCGGCGGCCTTGGGGACCAGGCCCAGCGAGGGGAAGGCGTGCGTTTCCGTGCTCACGACTGGACCTCCAACTGGGCGGTGAGTGCGTCGGCGAGCTGCTCGGCCTTGAACGGCAGCCCGGTGACCTGGGTGAACGACTGGGCGTCGACCAGGTACCTGGCGCGCAGCAGATGCGCGAGCTGCCCCAGGTTCATCTCCGGGACCAGAACCCGGTCGTAGCCGGCCAGCACCTCGCCGAGGTTGGCCGGGAAGGGGTTGAGGTGGCGCAGATGCGCCTGGGCGACCTCGCCGCCGGCCGCCCTGACCCGGCGCACCGCGGCGGCGATCGGGCCGTAGGTCGAGCCCCAGCCCAGCACCAGCAGCCCGGCCTTGCCTGAAGGGTCGTCAACGACGAGGTCCGGGACGGTGATCCCGTCGATCTTGGCCTGCCGGATCCGGACCATGTGGTCGTGGTTGGCCGGGTCGTAGGAGATGTTCCCGGTGCCGTCCTGCTTCTCGATGCCGCCGACCCGGTGCTCCAGGCCGGGGGTGCCGGGGACGGCCCAGGGGCGGGCCAGCGTCTCCGGGTCGCGCAGGTAGGGCCAGAAGCTGCCGTCCGGGCGGTTGGGCTCGGTGGCGAACGGGACCCGCAGGTCCGGGAGCTCGTCGGGCTCGGGGATGCGCCAGGGCTCGGAGCCGTTGGCCAGGTAGCCGTCGGAGAGCAGGAACACCGGGGTGCGGTAGGTCAGCGCGATCCGCGCGGCCTCCAGCGCGGCGGTGAAGCAGTCGGCGGCGGTGGCCGGGGCCACGATCGGCACCGGGGCCTCGCCGTTGCGCCCGTACATGGCCTGCAGCAGGTCGGCCTGCTCGGTCTTGGTCGGCAGGCCGGTGGACGGGCCGCCGCGCTGGATGTCGATCACCAGCAGCGGCAGTTCCAGCGACACCGCCAGGCCGATGGTCTCCGACTTCAGCGCCACGCCGGGGCCCGAGGTGGTGGTCACCCCCAGCGAGCCGCCGAAGGCCGCGCCCAGGGCGGCGCCGATGCCGGCGATCTCGTCCTCGGCCTGGAAGGTGCGCACGCCGAAGTTCTTGTGCTTGCTGAGCTCGTGCAGGATGTCGCTGGCCGGGGTGATCGGGTAGGAGCCCAGGAACAGCGGCAGGCCGGACTGCTCGGACGCGGCCACCAGCCCGTAGGCGAGGGCCAGGTTGCCGGAGATGTTGCGGTAGCGGCCGGCCGGGAAGGCGGCGGTGGCCGGGGCCACCTCGTAGGAGACGGCGAAGTCCTCGGTGGTCTCGCCGTAGTTCCAACCGGCCCGGAACGCCGTGACGTTGGCCTCGGCGATGTCGGGCTTGTTGGCGAACTTCACCCGCAGGAAGCGCTCGGTTCCCTCGGTCGGCCGGTGGTACATCCAGCTGAGCAGGCCCAGCGCGAACATGTTCTTGGCCCGCTCGGCGTCCTTGCGGGCCAGGCCGCTGTCCTTGAGCGCCTCGACGGTGAGCGTGGTCAGCGGGACCGGGTGCACCGAGTAGGCGTCCAGCGCGCCGTCGCCGAGCGGGTCGGCCGCGTAGCCGACCTTGGCCAGCGCCCGCTTGGTGAACTCGTCGGTGTTGACGATGATCTCCGCACCGCGCGGCACGTCGCCGAGGTTGGCCTTCAGCGCCGCCGGGTTCATCGCCACCAGCACGTGCGGGGCGTCGCCGGGGGTCAGGATGTCGTGGTCGGCGAAGTGCAGCTGGAAGCTGGAGACGCCGGGCAGGGTCCCTGCGGGGGCCCGGATCTCGGCGGGGAAGTTCGGCAGCGTGGAGAGGTCGTTGCCGAAGCCGGCGGTCTCCGTGGTGAAACGGTCGCCGGTGAGTTGCATGCCGTCGCCGGAGTCCCCGGCGAAGCGGATCACCACCCGGTCGAGCTTGGTCACCCGCTTGCCGTCGCCGTTCTGCGCGGGCATGCCCGCGACCGGCGCTACCGGCAGTGGCTCGTCTTCCGTGGACTCCGAAACCTCGACCTGACTGGTCACCGGACTGGCCTCCCTAGACGCCCCGGCACCGTGTTGACCGGTGCCCTGCCTGGCATCCTATGCCGGTGGCCGACCGCCGTGCGGCAAGCCCGCGACATCCCTCTGACCTTGCCCGACAGCTTATCTGACTATCCATCAGATGTGGTGCAGGAGACAGGTTCCCGAGGTTTAGGAGTTGTTCAGGAGTTGAGGTGCGTGAGCACCGCCAGCACCCTGCGGTGGTCGTCCGAGCTCTGGGTCAGCCCCAGCTTCATGAAGATGTTGCTGACGTGCTTCTCCACCGCGCCGTCGGACACCACCAGTTGCTTGGCGATGGCGCTGTTGGTCCGCCCCTCCGCCATCAGCCCCAGCACCTCGCGCTCACGGGGCGTCAGCGCGTCCAGCACGTCGTGCCTGCGGCTGCGGCCGAGCAGCTGCGCCACCACCTCCGGGTCCAGCGCGGTGCCGCCCTCGGCGACCCGCACCACCGCCTCGGTGAACTCGCGGACGTCCGCCACCCGGTCCTTGAGCAGGTAGCCCACCCCGCGGGTGGAGCCGGCCAGCAGCTCGGAGGCGTAGCGCTCCTCGACGTACTGGGAGAGCACCAGCGTCCCCACCCCGGGATGCCGCCTGCGCAGCTCCACGCAGGCCCTGACGCCCTCGTCGGTGTGGGTGGGGGGCATCCGCACGTCGGCGACCACCACGTCCGGCAGGGTGTTCGCTGCCGCGAGGGTGTCGATCAGGGCGAGCAGTTCCTCACCGTCGCCGACCCCGCCGACGACCTCAAGCCCTCTGTCGGCGAGGAGTCTGGTCAGACCCTCCCGCAGCAGAACCGAATCCTCGGCGATCACCACTTGCAGCACAGTGCGCTCCCCCGTTCTGGGCTCTGGTCTGTCGCGCGGGTGCGGGAGGTGCCGGCTTGCTGTTCGCGCAGTTCCCCGCACCCCCAGCTGTTTGCAAGCGGGCCAGTTGCACCCCTCAGGGGCGCGGGGAACTGCGCGAACCCCAGCCCCGCACTACCCGCACCCGACCGGTCACATCGTACGCAGCGCGACGACGTCGCAGAGCCCTTCCAGGGCCGACTTGGCCGGGCAGTCGGGCAGGGGTGCCAGCAGTCCGCGGGCCTCCTCGGAGTACCGCAGCGTGTCCTCGCGGGCCCGCGCCAGCGCCGGGTGGCTCCGGAAGAGCGTGAGCGCCTCCGCGTGGCGCTCGTCCGCGGCCGGGTCGTCGGCGGGGAAGCCGGCGTCGAGGAGTTCACGCAGCCGCAGGTCACCGGGGACCGAGGGGTCCGGCGCCGCCGCGCGCAGCAGCAGTTCGGGGAGGGTCGGCACGCCCTCGCGCAGGTCCGTGCCGGGGGTCTTGCCGGACTCGTGGCTGTCGCTGGTGATGTCCAGCAGGTCGTCGGCGATCTGGAACGCGGTACCGATGCGTTCGCCGTACTGGGTGACGATGTTCACCACGGCCTCGTCCGCGCCCGCCATCAGCGCGCCCAGGTGGCCGGAGACCGCGATCAGCGAGCCGGTCTTGCCGGAGATCACGTCCAGGTAGTGCTGGACCGGGTCGTCCTCGGGGCGGGGTCCGGCGGTCTCCAGGATCTGGCCGGTGACCAGCCGCTCGAACGCGTCGGCCTGGACCCGGACCGCCTCCGGGCCGAGGTCGGCGAGGATCTTGGAGGCGCGGGAGAACAGGAAGTCGCCGGTGAGGATGGCGACCGAGTTGTCCCAGCGGGCGTTGGCGCTGGGCGTGCCGCGCCGCATCACCGCCTCGTCCATGACGTCGTCGTGGTAGAGGGTGGCCAGGTGGGTCAGCTCCACCACCACGGCGGAGGGGACCACGCCGGGCGCGTTGGGATCGCCGAACTGCGCGGCGAGCAGCACCAGCAGGGGACGGAGGCGCTTGCCACCGGCCTCCTTGAGGTGCTGCGCGGTGACTGTGATGAACGGCACGTCGCTCTTGGTGGCCTCCGCGAGCGCCTGCTCGACGGCGGCGAGTCCGATCTGGACGTCTGCTTCCAGTGCCTGGTTCTGCACGCTCAGCCCGAAGGGCCCCACGACGGTCACCGGGAACTCTCCTGTCGCTGGTCGGTCCATATGTCGATTCTCATCACACGACGTCTCCATCGAGCCCGCCGCGCCCATGGTGTGCAGCGTATCCGGTCCGAAGAGGATCTCTGTGCCTGGCTTGCGCTCCGATCAACGAGCGGCCGCCGGGACACGTGCCCCGGCCGGGCCCTCCGCGGGGAGCGGATGGCCCGGCCGGACGGCGCGTTGCGGATGTCAGCGGACGAAGACGGAGGCCTGGTCGGCCAGGTGCAGGAAGTACTGCGGCAGGATCCCCAGCCCCAGGGTGACCAGGACGCCCAGGGCGATCGCGGTCGCCGTGAAGGCGCTGGGGACGGCGACCGTGGGCCCATCCGGCCGGGGGTCGGAGAAGAACATCAGCACGATCACCCGGATGTAGAAGAACGCCGCCACCGCCGAGGACAGCACACCGACGATCACCAGCGGGGTCGCCCCGCTGCTCGCCGCCGCCTGGAAGACGGCGAACTTCCCGGCGAAACCACTGGTCAGCGGGATACCGGCGAAGGCGAGCAGGAAGAGCGCGAAGGTGGCCGCCACCAGCGGCGAGCGCCGGCCCAGACCGGCCCAGCGGGAGAGGTGGGTGGCCTCGCCGCCGGCGTCGCGGACCAGGGTGACCACCGCGAAGGCGCCGAGGGTCACGAAGGAGTAGGCGCCGAGGTAGAACAGCACCGCCGACACGCCCGCCTTGTTCATCGCGATCACGCCGGTGAGGATGAACCCGGCGTGGGCGATCGAGGAGTAGGCGAGCAGCCGCTTCACATCGGTCTGGGTGACCGCGATGATCGCGCCGACCACCATGGTGAGGATCGCCACACCCCAGAGCACCGGGCGCCAGTCCCAGGTGACCCCGGGGAAGGCCGCGTAGAGCAGTCGCAGCAGCGCGCCGAAGGCGGCGACCTTGGTGGCGGCGGCCATGAAGCCGGTGACCGGGGTGGGGGCGCCCTGGTAGACGTCCGGGGTCCAAGCGTGGAAGGGGACCGCGCCGACCTTGAACAGCAGGCCGACGCCCAGCATGGCCAGGCCGATCAGCAACAGCGCGTCATTGGCGGTGGTGTTGGCCAGCGCCGGGGTCGGCGTGGCCGTACCGGAGACCACGTCGGCGATGCCGCCGAGCGAGACGGTGCCCGCGTAGCCGTAGATCAGCGCCAGGCCGAACAGGAAGAAGGCCGAGGAGAAGGCGCCGAGCAGGAAGTACTTGACCGCCGCCTCCTGCGAGAGCAGGCGCCGGCGCCGGGCCAGGGCACAGAGCAGGTAGAGCGGGAGCGAGAAGACCTCCAGCGCCACGAACATGGTCAGCAGGTCGCTGGCGGCCGGGAAGAGCAGCATCCCGCCGACGGCGAACATGGTGAGCGGGAAGACCTCGGTGGTGGCGAAGCCGGAGCGGGCGGCGGACTTCTCCGCGTCGCTGCCGGGGACGGTCGCCGCCTGCGGCGCGAAGGCGTCCACCGGGGCGCCGGTGGAGCTGCGGGGCTCCAGATGGCGTTCGGCGAAGCCCAGTACCGCGACGATGGCGACCAGGGCGATGGTGCCCTGCAGGAAGAGTGACGGTCCGTCGACCGCGACCGCGCCCATCGCGGCCAGGTGCGCGTTGGCGCCGGCGTAGCCCTTGGCGGCCAGCACCACGATGGCGACGAAGGCGCCGATCAGCCCGGCCATGGCGATGCCGACCTGGGCCCAGTAGCGGTTGCGGCGGGGCAGGAACGCCTCGGCGAGGATGCCGAGCGCCGCCGCGCCGAAGACCACCAGCATCGGCGAGAGCTGGGCGTACTCGATGTGCGGCGTCGGGATGGTCTGCGTCGTGGACGACGCGGCCACTGTCCACAGGCTGTGGACGGCGATGGGCGCGCTCACTGGCCACCTCCCTGGCTGTTGGCGGCTGCCACCTGGGCAGCCGTGATCGGGTGCGCGGGCGCGGGGTCGGTGCGGTGCACGTCCGACATGGTGTCCCGCACCGCCGGGTTGACGATGTCGGCGATCGGCCGGGGGTAGACGCCGAGGAACAGCAGCAGCGCGATCAGCGGGGTGACCACCACCAGCTCGCGGGCGTGCAGATCGCGGAAGCCGGCCACCTCGGGCTTGACCGGCCCGGTCATGGTGCGCTGGTAGAGCACCAGCACGTAGAGCGCGGCCAGGACGATGCCGATGGTGGCGATGATCCCGATGGCCGGGTACCGGGTGAAGGTGCCGACCAGGACCAGGAACTCACTGACGAAGGGCGCCAGCCCGGGCAGCGAGAGGGTGGCCAGTCCGCCGATCATGAACGTCCCGGCCAGCACCGGGGCGACCTTCTGCACGCCGCCGTAGTCGGCGATCAGCCTGCTGCCCCGACGGGACATCAGGAAGCCCGCCACCAGCAGCAGGGCGGCGGTGGAGATGCCGTGGTTGACCATGTAGAGGGTCGCCCCGGCCTGGCCCTGGCTGGTCATCGCGAAGATGCCCATGATGATGAAGCCGAAGTGCGAGATCGAGGCGTAGGCGATCAGCCGCTTGATGTCCTTCTGACCCACCGCCAGCAGCGCCCCGTAGATGATCCCGATCAGCGAGAGCACCAGGATCGCCGGCCCGAAGGTCTTGGAGGCGTCCGGGAAGAGCTGCAGGCAGAAGCGCAGCATCGCGTAGGTGCCGACCTTGTCGACCACTGCGGTGATCAGCACGGCGACACCGGGGGTGGCCTCGCCCATGGCGTTGGGCAGCCAGGTGTGCAGCGGCCACAGCGGGGCCTTCACCGCGAAGGCGAACATGAAGCCCAGGAACAGCGCCTTCTCGGCGACCGGGGAGAAGTGCAGCTTCCCGGAGGCCAGCGCCTGGGTGATGGTGCCGAGGTCGAAGGTGCCGTGGCCGTCGGTGCCGATGCCCTGCTTGGCGGTGATGACGTAGAGGCCGATCACCGCGGCCAGCATGATCAGGCCGCCGAGCAGGTTGTAGAGCAGGAACTTGACCGCCGCGTAGGAGCGCTGGCGGGCGTCCTCGCCCACGGTGCGGTCGCCGAAGCCGCCGATGAGGAAGTACATCGGGATCAGCATGGCTTCAAAGAAGACGTAGAACAGGAAGACGTCGGTGGCCTCGAAGGAGAGCACCACCATCGCCTCCACCGCCAGGATCAGCGCGAAGAAGCCCTGGGTGCGGCGGTTGCGCTCGAAGGTGCCGGCGTCGTTGGCGACCGGGTCGGCGTCGTGCCAGGAGGCGAGCATGACGACGGGCACCAGGACGGCGGTCAGCAGGATCAGGACGACCGCGATGCCGTCCACGCCGAGGCTGTAGCCGATGCCGAAGTCCGAGATCCAGGAGTGGTACTCGGTCATCTGGTAGCGCGCGCCGCCCGGCTTGAAGCGGATCGCGACGATGGCCGCCAGCACCAGTGTGAGGACCGAGACCCCCAGCGGCAGAACCTTGTTGACGTCCCGTCGCTTGGCCGAGGTCGCGGCGGGCAGCGCGGCGGTGAGGACCGCGCCGACCGCCGGGAGCGCGGCGGCGACCGTGAGGAGAGGAAAGGAACTCATACGGCCCTCATCAGGAGAGTGGTGGCGACCAGCACCAGCGCACCGCCGAACATCGACAGCGCGTAGGAGCGGACGTAGCCGTTCTGCAGCTTGCGCATCCGGCCCGAGGTCCCGCCGACGGCGGCGGCGATGCCGTTGACCACGCCGTCGAAGCCCTTGGCGTCCAGATAGACCAGGAAGCGGGTGAGGTGCGTGCCGCCGCCGACCAGCACGACGTGGTTGAAGTCGTCCTGCAGCAGGTCGCGGCGGGCCGCCCGGGTGAGCAGCGAGCCGACCGGCGGGGTGGCCGGGACCGGCTGCCGTCCGTACATCAGCCAGGAGACCAGCACGCCGAGGGCGATCACCACGAAGGTGACGCCGGAGACGGTCCAGCTGCTCAGCGGGGAGTGGCCCTCCTCGTGGCCGGTGACCGGGGTCAGCCAGTTGACGAAGGAGCTGTTCCAGGCGAACAGGGCGCCGGCGCCGACCGAGCCGATGGACAGCACCACCATCGGGATGCCCATGGTCTTCGGCGACTCGTGCGGGTGCGGCTCGTGCCCCTCGGCGTCGGGCTGCCAGCGCTTCTCGCCGAAGAAGGTCATCAGCATCACCCGGGTCATGTAGAACGCGGTGACCGCGGCGCCGACCAGGGCGGCGCAGCCGAGGATCCAGCCCTCAGTGCCGCCGTGGGCGAACGCCGCCTCGATGATCTTGTCCTTGGAGAAGAAGCCCGACAGGCCCGGGAAGCCGATGATGGCGAGGTAGCCGAGGCCGAAGGTGACGAAGGTCAGCGGCATGTAGCTGCGCAGGCCGCCGTACTTGCGCATGTCGACCTCGTCGTTCATGCCGTGCATCACCGAGCCGGCACCGAGGAACAGCCCGGCCTTGAAGAAGCCGTGGGTGACCAGGTGCATGATCGCGAAGACGTAGCCGATCGGGCCGAGGCCGGCCGCCATCACCATGTAGCCGATCTGCGACATCGTCGATCCGGCCAGGGCCTTCTTGATGTCGTCCTTGGCGCAACCGACGATGGCACCGAAGAGCAGCGTCACCGCGCCCACGCACACCGTCGCCAGCTGGGCGGTCGGGGCGAGGTTGAAGATGGCGCTGGAGCGGGTGATCAGGTAGACGCCGGCGGTGACCATGGTGGCGGCGTGGATCAGGGCCGAGACCGGGGTCGGGCCCTCCATCGCGTCACCGAGCCAGGACTGCAGCGGCACCTGGGCCGACTTGCCGCAGGCGGCCAGCAGCAGCATCAGCCCGATGCCGGTCAGCGTCCCCTGCGAGGCGGTGTGGGCCGCGCCGAAGACCGGACCGAAGGCGAAGGTCCCGAAGGTGCTGAACATCAGCATGATGGCGATCGAGAGGCCGATGTCGCCGACCCGGTTGACCAGGAACGCCTTCTTGGCGGCGGTGGCCGCGCTGGGCTTGTGCTGCCAGAAGCCGATCAGCAGGTACGAGGCCAGGCCCACGCCCTCCCAGCCGACGTACAGCAGCAGGTAGTTGTCGGCGAGGACCAGCAGCAGCATCGCCGCCAGGAAGAGGTTGAGGTAGCCGAAGAAACGGCGGCGGCGCTCGTCGTGCGCCATGTAGCCGACCGAGTAGAGATGGATCAGCGAGCCGACGCCGGTGATCAGCAGCACGAACACGACCGAGAGCTGGTCGAGTTGGAAGCCGATCTGGGCCTGGAAGCCCTCGACCGGCACCCAGGTGAACAGGTGGTCGAAGGCCGGGCGCTGCGCGGTTGAGCGGCTCAGCATGTCGAAGAACAGGGCGAGCCCCACGCCGAAGGAGGCGGTGGAGGCGAGGACGCCCAGCCAGTGGCCGAAGCGGTCCAGGCGGCGACCGCCCAGCAGGAGCACGGCGGCTCCGGCCAGGGGTAGCCCAACCAGTACGGGGATGAGATTGTCCACGGTGTGTCAGCCTCCGCCGCTACAGCTTCATGAGGTTGGTGTCGTCGACCGAGGCCGAGTGACGGGTGCGGAAGACACTCACGATGATCGCGAGACCGACGACGACCTCGGCCGCGGCGACCACCATGGTGAAGAAGGCGATGATCTGCCCGTCCAGGTTGCCGTGCAGCCGGGAGAAGGTGACCAGGGCCAGGTTGGAGGCGTTCAGCATCAGCTCGACGCACATGAAGAGCACGATCGCGTTCCGCCGGACCAGCACGCCGGTGGCGCCGATGGTGAACAGCAGCGCCGCCAGGTAGAGGTAGTTGACGGGGTTCATTCCTGCGACTCCTCTGCGGTCGGTGCGGGCGCCGAGGCAGCAGCCGGCGCCTTCGCCAGCTCGGTGCTATGCCGGGGCTTGGGCGTCCGGCGGCCGAGCCACCCTGCGGTGCTCGCCTCCAGCTCGCCCATCCGGTCCACCAGCTCGCCGCTGACGTCGCGCATCTGGCCACGGGCCCGCAGCGTCGGGTTGACGGTGAGTTCGGACGGCGTGCCGTCCGGCAGCAGACCCGGGACGTCCACCGCGTTGTGCCGGGCGTAGACGCCCGGGGCCGGCAGCGGGGTGACTTGGGTGCCCAGCCGGACCCGGCGCTCGGCCAGGTCGCGCTGCGACTGCTTCTCCTCGGTGAGCTCACGGTGCGTCAGCACCATGGCGCCGATGGCGGCGGTGATCAGCAGTGCGCCGGTGACCTCGAAGGCCCAGACGTACTTGGTGAAGATCAGCGCGGCCAGGCCCTGGACGTTGCCGCCGGCCTTGGCGTCGGCGGCGCCGGTCCCGGTGAAGGTCCGCAGCTTGGCGTTGGCGATCCCGGCGATCAGCAGCACGCCGAAGCCGAGCCCGGCGACCACGGCCGCGATCCGCTGGCCCTTCAGCGCGTCCTTCACGGTGTCCTCGGCGCTGACACCGACCAGCATCACCACGAAGAGGAACAGCATCATGATCGCGCCGGTGTAGACGACGATCTGGACGACGCCCAGGAAGACCGCGCCCTCGGCCATGTAGCAGATGGCCAGCGCGATCATCGTCCCGGCAAGGCAGAGCGCCGAGTGCACCGCCTTGCGGCAGAGCACCATGCCCAGCGCCCCGGCGACCGCGATCACCGCGAGGATCCAGAACTGGACGGCCTCCCCGGTGGAGGCGGCCCCGGTGAGGGGGGTGGCGATCTCGATCACGCCGACGCACCTTCCTCCGTGGGCTTCTCGCCCTTGCTGACGGCGACCTGACGGACCGTCCCCGGGGCGGCCTCGGTGACCAGCCCGCGGTAGTAGTCGCCCTCGTCGGTGCCCGGGAAGATCGAGTGCGGCGAGTCGACCATGCCCTCGGTGAGGCCGGCCAGCAGCTGCTCCTTGGTGAAGATCAGCGACTCCCGGCTGCTGTCCGCCAGCTCGTACTCGTTGGTCATGGTCAGCGCCCGGGTCGGGCAGGCCTCGATGCAGAGTCCGCAGAGGATGCAGCGGGCGTAGTTGATCTGGTAGACCCGCCCGTAGCGCTCGCCCGGGGAGTAGCGCTCCTCCTCGGTGTTGTCGGCGCCCTCGACGTAGATCGCGTCGGCCGGGCAGGCCCAGGCGCACAGCTCGCAGCCGACGCACTTCTCCAGCCCGTCCGGGTGCCGGTTGAGCTGGTGCCGACCGTGGAAGCGCGGCGCGGTGGGCTTCTTGTACTCCGGGTACTGCTCGGTGAGCCGCTTCTTGAACATGGCCGAGAAGGTCACGCCGAAGCCGGCTGCGGGGCCCAAGATGTTGTCAGGCATCCTCGTCCGCTCCCTTCAGTGCTGGTACGGATTCGGGCGTCCGCGACCTGCGGCGCGGTACGGGGGGAAGCTGCTGACCCGGCAGCGGCGGTACCGGGAAGCCGCCGGCCATGGGGTCGAACGCGGGCTGCTCCGCTGCTGCCGCCGGAGGCTCCTCCCGCTTGCGGAGCATGTCCCAGACGATGGAGAGCAGCAGCAGGACCACCACGGCCCCGCCCACGTACAGCACGTCGGTGCCGAAGCTGTAGCCCTTGTTCCGCAGCGCGCGGAAGGTGGCGACCATGACCAGCCACACCAGCGACACCGGGATGAGGACCTTCCACCCCAGCTTCATGAACTGGTCGTAGCGCAGCCGGGGCAGGGTGCCGCGGAGCCAGATGAAGAAGAACAGCAGCAGCTGGATCTTGACGATCATCCACAGCAGCGGCCACCAGCCGTGGTTGGCCCCGGCCCAGAAGGTGCTGATCGGCCAGGGGGCCCGCCAGCCGCCCAGGAAGAGGATGGAGGCGACCGCGGAGACGGTGACCATGTTGATGTACTCGGCCAGCATGAACATCGCGAACTTCAGCGAGGAGTACTCGGTGTTGAAGCCGCCCACCAGCTCGCCCTCGGCCTCGGGGAGGTCGAAGGGGGCCCGGTTGGTCTCGCCGACCATCGAGATGACGTAGATGACGAAGCTCACCGGCAGCAGGCAGACGAACCAGGTGTGGGTCTGCGCGTCCACGATGGCCGAGGTGGACATCGATCCCGAGTAGATGAACACCGCCGCGAAGGACAGGCCCATCGCGATCTCGTAGGACACCATCTGCGCCGCCGAGCGCACCCCGCCGAGCAGCGGGTAGGTCGAGCCGGAGGCCCAGCCGGCCAGCACGATGCCGTAGATGCCGACGGAGGCGGCGGCCAGGATGTACAGCATCGCCACCGGGAGGTCGGTGAGCTGCATCGTGGTCCTGGTGCCGAAGATGCTGATCTCGTGGTCGGCCGGGCCGAACGGGATCACCGCGACGGCCAGGAAGGCCGGGATCGCGGAGATCACCGGGGCCAGGATGAACACCACCTTGTCCGAGGCGGTGACGACCAGGTCCTCCTTGAGGGCCAGCTTCACCCCGTCGGCGAGACTCTGCAGCATGCCCCAGGGTCCGTGCCGGTTGGGGCCGATCCGCAGCTGCATCCAGGCGACGACCTTGCGCTCCCACACGATGGCGATGAGCACGGTGACAACCAGGAAGGCGAAGCAGAAGACGGCCTTGATGACCACCAGCCACCAGGGGTCGACCCCGAAGACGGTGAGGTCCTCGGCGGCCAGCTGACTGACGGCAGACTGGCCGACTGCGAGGTGGTCGGCCGCGAGGTGGAGTGCGGGCGTGCTCATCGGTTCGCCTCCGTGACGGCAGGGGCCTGCGCGAGCCCGACCACCCGGCCGGGGGTCGCTCCGAGGGTCCGGAAGGAGCCACCGGGGGTGGAGTTGAGCGGGATCCAGACCACCCGGTCCGGGAGTTCGGGGGTGATCAGCAGCGGCAGGGTGAGGCTGCCGGCCGGTCCGGTGACGCTGAGCGGGGCGCCGTCAGCGATGCCGACCTCGGCCGCGGTGGCGGGCGAGAGCCGGGCGACGGCCGGGTGCCGGGTTCCGGCGAGGGCGGTGTCGCCCTCCTGGAGCACACCGTTGTCCAGCAGCAGCCGCCAGCCGCCGAGCACGGCCTCGCCGGCGCTGGGACGGGGCAGCGGACGGGCCTGCTCGGTCGGTGCGTCGACCCGGTCGCCGTGCCAGGCGCCGAGCCCGTCCAGCTCGCGGCGGGCCGCGGTGATGTCCGGCAGCCGCAGGCTGTCGCCCATGGCGTCGGCGATCATATGCAGCACCCGCAGGTCCGAGGACAGGTGACGGGTGGTCATCTGATCGGCCTTCAGGGCCGGTTCGAAGAACCTGATCCGGCCCTCCCAGTCCATGAAGGCACCGGCCTTCTCGGCCACCGCCGCGACCGGGAACACCACGTCGGCGCGGTCGGTGACGGCGGAGGGCCGCAGCTCCAGGCTGACCACGAAGCCGGCCCTGGCCAGGGCCGCCTCGGCGGCGGCCGGGTCGGGCAGGTCCGCGGTCTCGACCCCGCCGACGACCAGGGCGTCCAGGTCGCCGTTGGCGGCGGCGGTGAGGATGCCGGCGGTGTCGCGGCCGAAGCGCTCGGGCAGACCGTCCAGGCCCCAGGCCGCGGCCAGCTGCCGGCGGGCGTCGGGGTCGGTACCGGGACGTCCGCCGGGCAGCAGGCCCGGCAGCGCTCCGGCCTCGACCGCGCCCCGCTCCCCCGCGCGGCGCGGGATCCAGGCCAGCCGTGCGCCCGAGGCCCGGGCCAGCCGGATCGCCGCGCTCAGCGCGCCCGGCGTCCCGGCCAGCCGCTCGCCGACCAGCACCACCGCGCCGGGCTGCCGCAGCAGTTCGGCGGCGCGGCCGGCGTCGCCGTCCAGCGGGTCGCCCTCGGCCAGCGCCTCCAGCCACTCGGCCTCGGTGCCGGGCGCGGCCGGCAGCAGCGCGCCGCCGAGCTTGGAGAGCCCGCGGGTGGCGTAGGCGGCCACCGTGAAGACCTTAAGCCCCTTGGTCCTGGCGGCCTTGCGCAGCCGCAGGAAGACGATCGGGGACTCCTCCTCCGGCTCGAAGCCGACCAGCAGCGCCGCCGGAGCGGCCTCCAGCTGCTGGTAGGTCACCCCGCGCCCGTCCGCGTCGATGCCGCGGCCGGCCACCGCGGCGGCCAGGAAGTCGGCCTCCTCGGCGCTGTGGATCCGGGACCGGAAGTCGACGTCGTTGGTGCCCAGCACCGCCCTGGCGAACTTGGCGTAGGCGTAGGCGTCCTCGACGGTGGACCGGCCGCCGACCAGCACCCCGGTACGGCCCCGCACCAGTCCGGCCGCGGCCGCCCGCAGCGCCTCCGGCCAGCTGGCCGGGGCCAGCTCGCCGTCGGCCCCGCGCACCAGCGGGGTGGTCAGCCGCTCGCGCGACTGGCCGTAGCGGAAGCCGAAGCGGCCCTTGTCGCAGGACCACTCCTCGTTCACCGCCGGGTCGTCCCCGGCCAGCCGGCGCATCACCTTGCCGCGCCGGTGGTCGGTGCGGATCGCGCAGCCGGACGAGCAGTGCTCGCACACGCTGGGCGAGGAGACCAGGTCGAACGGACGGGAACGGAACCGGTAGGCGGCCGAGGTCAGCGCGCCCACCGGGCAGATCTGGATGGTGTTGCCGGAGAAGTAGGAGCGGAAGTCGTCGCCCGCGCCGATCCCGACCTGCTCATTGGCCCCGCGTTCGAGCAGGTCGATGAAGGGGTCGCCGGCGATCTGCTCGCTGAACCGGGTGCAGCGGGCGCACAGCACGCAGCGCTCGCGGTCCAGCAGCACCTGGGTGCTGATCGGCATCGGCTTCTCGTAGGTCCGCTTGACGCCCTCGAAGCGGCTGTCGGACTGGCCGTGCGACAGCGCCTGGTTCTGCAGCGGGCACTCGCCGCCCTTGTCGCAGACCGGGCAGTCCAGCGGGTGGTTGATCAGCAGCAGCTCCATCACGCCGTGCTGCGCCTTCTCCGCGACCGGCGAGGTGACCTGGGTGTTGACGACCATGCCGTCGGTCACCGTCATGGTGCAGGAGGCGACCGGCTTGCGCTGGCCCTCGACCTCGACGATGCACTGCCGGCAGGCCCCGACCGGGTCCAGCAGCGGGTGGTCGCAGAAGCGCGGGACCTGGACGCCGATCATCTCGGCGGCGCGGATGATGAGGGTGCCCTTGGGCACGTGCACCTGGACGCCGTCGATGGTGACGGCCAGAAGCTCCTCGGGTGGTGGAGCCGCCGGAGTCGCAGGGGTGTTGGCCACTGTCGTCATGCGAGCACCCCCTTCTCCTGGGCGGACTGATGGGTGGGTACGTAACCGCGCCGGCCGCGGGCGTCGTCGGCCCAGACCGTGGAGGCGGCCGGGTCGAACGGGCAGCGGCCCTCGCGCAGGTGCTGCTCGTACTCCTCGCGGAAGAACTGCAGCGAGGAGAAGATCGGGCTGGCGGCGCCGTCGCCGAGGGCGCAGAAGGACTTGCCGTTGATGTTGTCGGCGATGTCGTTCAGCTTCTCCAGGTCGCCCTCGACGCCCTTGCCGGCCTCGATCCGGCGCAGCAGCTGGACCAGCCAGTAGGTGCCCTCGCGGCAGGGGGTGCACTTGCCGCAGGACTCGTGGGCGTAGAACTCGGTCCAGCGGGTGACCGCGCGGACCACGCAGGTGGTCTCGTCGAAGATCTGCAGCGCCTTGGTGCCGAGCATCGAGCCGGCCGCGCCGACGCCCTCGTAGTCCAGGGCGACATCGAGGTGCTCCTCGGTGAACATCGGGGTGGAGGAGCCGCCCGGGGTCCAGAACTTCAGCCGATGACCCTCCCTCACACCCCCGGTGATCTCCAGGAGTTGACGGAGCGTGATGCCGAGCGGGGCCTCGTACTGACCGGGGTTGGTGACATGCCCGGAGAGCGAGTAGAGCGTAAAGCCGGGCGACTTCTCACTCCCCATCGACCGGAACCACTCCTTGCCCCGGTGCAGGATGCTGGGCACCGAGGCGATCGACTCGACGTTGTTGACCACGGTCGGGCAGGCGTAGAGCCCGGCGATGGCCGGGAACGGCGGCCGCAGCCGCGGCTGGCCGCGGCGGCCCTCCAGCGAGTCCAGCAGCGCCGTCTCCTCGCCGCAGATGTAGGCGCCGGCCCCGGCGTGCACGGTGATGTCGAGGTCGAAGCCGGAGCCGAGGACGTCCTTGCCCAGGTATCCGGCCGCGTAGGCCTCGGCGACTGCGGCGTGCAGCCGCCGCAGCACCGGGACGGTCTCGCCGCGCAGGTAGATGAAGGCGTGGCTGCAGCGGATCGCGTAACTCGCGATGATCATGCCTTCGATCAGCGAGTGCGGGTTGGCGAACAGCAGCGGGATGTCCTTGCAGGTGCCCGGCTCGGACTCGTCCGCGTTGACCACCAGGTAGTGCGGCTTGCCGTCGCCCTGCGGGATGAACTGCCACTTCATCCCGGTCGGGAATCCGGCGCCGCCCCTTCCGCGCAGCCCGGCGTCCTTGACCAGCGCGATCACCGCGTCCGAGTCCATCCGCAGGGCCTCGTGCAGGCCCTTGTAGCCGTCATGGCGCCGGTAGGTGTCCAGGGTCCAGGGGCGGTCGTCGTCCCAGCTGTCGGACAGGACCGGGGAGAGCAGCTTCTCCGGGTGCTCGGCGGTCACTCTTCGACTCCTTCGTTGTCGCCGGGGGCGGCGTCCGCAACGGTGTCCGCAACGGCGTCTGCGGCGGCGTCCTGCGGGGGGTCCTCGTGCCGCGGGGCGACGACCCGCCTGGCGGCGGCGGTGCCGGGCAGGGTCTCGCCGCGGGCCAGCCGCAGGCCGGCCAGGGTCGGGGCGCCGCCGGCGCCGGACTCGTCCACCGCGCCCTCGCGGGCGTCCGGGAAGCCGGCCAGGATCCGGGAGGTCTCCTTGAAGCTGCACAGCCGTGCGCCCCGGGTCGGCCGCACCTGCGCACCGTCGCCGGAGCGCAGCTGGTCGACCAGGTCCTTGGCGCTCTCCGGCGTCTGGTTGTCAAAGAACTCCCAGTTCACCATCACCACCGGGGCGTAGTCGCAGGCGGCGTTGCACTCGATGTGCTCCAGCGAGACCGCGCCGTCGCCGGTGGTCTCGTTGTTGCCGATGCCCAGGTGCTGCTGCAGTTCGGCGAAGATCTCGTCGCCGCCGAGTACCGCGCACAGGGTGTTGGTGCACACGCCCACGTGGTACTCGCCGGCCGGACGCCGCCGGTACATGGTGTAGAAGGTCGCCACCGCGGTGACCTCGGCCGTGGTCAGCCCCAACTGCTCGGCGCAGTACCGGATCCCGGTACGGCTGACGAAGCCCTCGGCGGACTGCACCAGGTGCAGCAGCGGCAGCAGCGCGGAGCGGCTGTCCGGGTAGCGGGCGATCAGCTCGGCCGCGTCCGGATCCAGCCGGGCCCGCACCTCGGCCGGAAAGGCCGGGGCCGGCAGCTCGGGCAGCCCGAGCAGCGTCGGCCCGGACAGCCCTGGCCCGGACCCGGCCTCGTTCTCAGTGGTGGTCACCGGTCCACGCCTCCCATCACGGGGTCGATCCCGGCCACGGCGACGATGACGTCCGCGACCTGTCCGCCCTCGCACATCGCTGCCATCGACTGAAGATTGGTGAAGGAGGGGTCGCGGAAGTGCACCCGGTAGGGCCTGGTCCCGCCGTCGCTGACGACGTGCACGCCCAGCTCGCCCTTGGGCGACTCCACCGCCACGTACGCCTGTCCGGCCGGGACGTGGAAGCCCTCGGTGACCAGCTTGAAGTGGTGGATCAGGGCTTCCATGGACTCGCCCATGATGGTGCGGATGTGGTCCAGCGAGTTCCCCATGCCGTCCGGCCCCAGCGAGAGCTGGGCCGGCCAGGCGATCTTCTTGTCCTCGACCATCACCCGGCCCGGTCCGCCGCGCAGCCGGTCCAGGCACTGCTCGACGATCCGCAGCGACTGTTCCATCTCCGCGAGCCGGATCAGGAAACGGCCGTAGGAGTCGCAGGTGTCGGCGGTCGGCACGTCGAACTCGTACTGCTCGTAGCCGCAGTACGGGTTGGACTTGCGCAGGTCGTGCGGCAGTCCGGTGGAGCGCAGGATCGGGCCGGTGGCCCCCAGCGCCATGCAGCCGGCCAGGTCCAGGTAGCCGACGTCCACCAACCGGGCCTTGAACACCGGGTTGTTGGTGGCCAGCTTGTCGTACTCGTGCATCCGGCCGCGCAGCGTCTTCACGCCCTCGCGGATCTGGTCCAGCGCGCCCGGTGGCAGGTCCTGCGCCAGACCGCCGGGACGGACGTAGGCGTGGTTCATCCGCAGCCCGGTGACCAGCTCGAAGATGTCGAGGATGATCTCCCGGTCGCGGAAGCCGTAGATCATCAGGGTGGTGGAGCCGATCTCCATCCCGCCGGTGGCCAGGCAGACCAGGTGCGAGGAGATCCGGTTGAGCTCCATCATCAGCACCCGGATCACGGTGGCCCGCTCCGGGATGTCCTCGGTGATCCCGAGCAGCCGCTCCACCGCCAGGCAGTAGGCGGTCTCGTTGAACAGCGGGGTCAGGTAGTCCATCCGGGTCACGAAGGTCGTGCCCTGGGTCCAGTTCCTGAACTCCATGTTCTTCTCGATGCCGGTGTGCAGATAGCCGATCCCGCACCTGGCCTCGGTGACGGTCTCGCCGTCGATCTCCAGGATCAGCCGCAGCACCCCGTGGGTGGAGGGGTGCTGCGGGCCCATGTTGACGATGATCCGCTCGTCGTCGGCCTTGGCCGCCGCCGTGACGATCTCGTCCCAGTCCCCGCCGGTGACGGTGTAGACGCGCCCCTCGGTGGTCTCCCTGGTGGGGGCCTCCGGCTGCTGTTGGGTCTGACTCTCCATCAGTTGTACGACCTCCGCTGGTCGGGAGCCGGGATCTGCGCGCCCTTGTACTCGACGGGGATGCCGCCGAGCGGATAGTCCTTGCGCTGCGGGTGACCCAGCCAGTCGTCCGGCATCATGATCCGGGTGAGCGCCGGGTGGCCCTCGAAGACGATGCCGAAGAAGTCGTACGTCTCCCGCTCGTGCCAGTCGTTGGTGGGGTAGACCGCGAAGGTGGAGGGGATCACCGGATCGTCGTCCGGCGCCGAGGTCTCCACCCGGATCAGCCGGTTGTGGGTGATCGAGCGCAGGTGGTAGACCGCGTGCAGCTCACGCCCCCGGTCGCCCGGGTAGTGCACCCCGCTGACGCCGGTGCACAGCTCGAAGCGCAGCGCCGGGTCGTCCCGCAGGGTCTTCATCACCTGGGTCAGGAACTCCCGCTCGACGTGGAAGGTGATCTCGCCGCGGTCCACGACCGTCTTCTCGATCACCGCGCCGACGTCCAGGCCCTGCTCCTCCAGCGCGCCCTCCAGCTCGTCGGCGCACTCGTCGAACCAGCCGTGCCCGTACGGGCGGGGCGAGGCCCCCGGCAGCACGATCGGCCGGACCAGCCGGCCGTAGCCGGAGGTGTCGCCGCTGTTGCCGCCGACCCCGGCGTGCTCGCTGGGGTTCGACCCGCCGAACATCCCGTGCCGGACGCCGACGACCTCCAGCTCGGTCGCCCCGGCCCGGGGCGTCGGGACGCCGCTCTCCGCGGCTTCCGCGCCTTCCGCGGCAGCGCTCTCTTCGGTGCCGTCACTCACCGCAGCAGCCCCTTCATCTCGATCGTCGGGACCGCCTGCAGCGCCTGCTGCTCCGCCTCGTCGTCCGCCTTGGCGCGCTGGGCGCCGAGCTTCTCGTGGCGGATCTGCTCGTGCAGCTTGAGGATCGCGTCCATCAGCATCTCCGGCCGCGGCGGACAGCCGGGCAGGTAGATGTCCACGGGGATGACGTGGTCGACGCCCTGGACGATCGCGTAGTTGTTGAACATCCCGCCCGAGGAGGCACAGACCCCCATCGAGATCACCCACTTGGGGTTGGCCATCTGGTCGTAGACCTGACGGACCACCGGCGCCATCTTCTGGCTGACCCGGCCCGCCACGATCATCAGATCGGCCTGGCGCGGCGACCCGCGGAAGACCTCCATGCCGAACCGCGCCAGGTCGTAGCGGCCGGCCCCGGTCGTCATCATCTCGATGGCGCAGCAGGCGAGGCCGAAGGTGGCCGGGAAGAGCGAGCTCTTCCGCACCCAGCCGGCGGCCTGCTCGACCGAGGTGAGCAGGAAGCCGCTGGGCAGCTTCTCCTCGATACCCATCTGGTGGTCCTCTCAGCTCGTCCTGTGCCGTGTCGGGCTGTGCCGTGCGATCAGTCCCATTCCAGGCCCCCGCGCCGCCAGACGTACGCGTACGCGACAAAGACCGTGGCGATGAACAGCACCATCTCCACCAGGCCGAAGATCCCCAGCGAGTCGAAGGAGACCGCCCACGGGTAGAGGAAGACGATCTCGATGTCGAAGACGATGAAGAGCATCGCCGTCAGGTAGTACTTGATCGGGAACCGCCCGCCGCCGACCGGCTGCGGCGTCGGCTCGATCCCGCACTCGTAGGCGTCCAATTTGGCGCGGTTGTACCGCTTCGGGCCGGTCAGCGCGGCCATCGCCACGGAGCCGATCGCGAAGGCAGCCGCGAGGGCGCCAAGTACCAGAATCGGCGCATATGCGTTCATACCGAACGACCTCCCAGGCGTCAGTCCGAGCCGACGTCCATGTCGGTGACTGCAAGTCCGTACAGCTCGGGAGCTTGATCACCTCATGTGAGGCAGTTCACAAGCCCCCAAGACGGCTGCATCCTATGCCTGTTCATGTGTGATCTGCGACACGGGGGTAAGCACCTTCAATGTGATCTACGCCACCTGACGAATGATCATGAGGTTACAGGCGGGTAAAATCAGCCACTCACCGTGTGCTTCTCTTCACAAAGAGCCAACTGATGGGGCATCACTGCAGGTTGGAGGGTCTATCGCTTATCAGAGCAGATGCTTCCATCGCAACTTTTGCCCGCCGCAGGCGCGCGTGTTATTGGTCGCTACCCCGAGGGGGTGGCCGACCGGACAACGGGTTGACGCAGCGGTCGGCGGGCTCAGCTGGCAGGCCGGGAGGCGGGGCGGGGGAGGCGGGACGACAACGCTGCGTTACCCGGCAACTGCGGGTGGCTTACATGGCGCCACCGTTGCCGCCCTCCGCCGCCCGTGGCTTGTTGCTGTTGCTCGCTCCGCTCGCGGCGACAGGAGCAGGGGGGGGTGCGGACGGCCCACCGTTGCCGGGCGGCGGGTGAGCTGGTGGCGGGGCCTGCAGAAACGTTCCTCCCGAGGGGCAGTGACCCCAAAAGCCCGGCCCGAGGGCAAACCCGGGTCACTTTTGGGACAAGGTGTCACTTGATCATGCCGTAATGCCCGAATTGCCCCGACCCTGGCGTACCAAGAGTGACCCCGTGTCCCAAAAGTGACCCGGGTTTGCCCGAAGCGCGCTCGCAGAATCGTTTCTGCACCCCACCCACCACGCGCACCCGGGAACGGCGCGCGGCCCCGACCAGGCTCCCCCGCTGCAGTTGGCCCGCGAGCGCAGCGAGCAACAGCAACAAGCCACGGGCGGGGGCGGGCGGCAGCGGTGGCGCCATGTAAGCCACCTACAGCTGCCGCGACCAGCAAAGACGCCTCGCCTCCCCCGACCCCGACGTCACCCCGAGCCCCTACCCCTACGCCCTGGGCGCCACCTTCGCCAGGCCGTTGATGATCCGGTCCATCGCGTCGCCGCCCTGCGGGTCGGTGAGGTTGGCCAGCAGCTTCAGGACGAACTTCATCAGGACGGGGTGGGTCAGCCCATGCTGGGCGGCCATCCGCATCACCAGGGGGTTGCCGATGGCCTTCACGAAGCCGCGGCCCAGCGAGTAGTAGCCGCCGTAGATGTCCTTGAGGATGGTCGGGTAGGCCTCCAGCGCCCGCTCCCGGCCCAGGTCGGTCTGCCGGGCCAGGGCCTGGACGATGACGCCGGCCGCGATCTGGCCGGACTCCATCGCATAGGCGATGCCCTCGCCGTTGAACGGGTTGACCATCCCGCCCGCGTCGCCGACCAGCAGGAAGCCGCGGGTGTAGTGCGGCTGGCGGTTGAAGGCCATCGGCAGGGCCGCGCCGCGGATCGGCTCGGTCATGTTCTCGGGGGTGTAGCCCCACTCCTCGGGCATGCCCGCGCACCACACCTTGAGCAGCTCGCGGTAGTCGATGTCCTTGAACGACTTGGTGGTGTTCAGCAGCCCCAGCCCGACATTGCTGGTGCCGTCGCCCATGCCGAAGATCCAGCCGTAGCCGGGGAGCAGCTTCTCCTGCCCGGACCTGCGGTCCCACAGCTCCAGCCAGGACTCCAGGTAGTCGTCCTCGCTGCGCGGGGAGTTGAAGTAGGTGCGGTAGGCGACGCCCATCGGGCGGTCGTCGCGCCGGTGCAGGCCCATGGCCAGGGACAGCCGGGTGGAGTTGCCGTCGGCGGCGACCACCAGCGGGGCCTTGAAGACCACCTCGCGCTTCTCTTCTCCCAGCTTCGCCGTCACTCCGGTGATCCGACCGGTGCGCGGGTCGACGATCGGGCCGGTGACATTGCACAGCTGGTGCAGCTTGGCCCCGGCCTTCTCCGCCTGGGAGGCCAGCAGTTCGTCGAAGTCGGCACGCTTGCGGACCAGCCCGTAGTCGGGGAAGCTCGCCAGCTCCGGCCAGTCCAGTTCCAGGCGCACCCCGCCGCCGATGATCCGCAGACCCTTGTTGCGCAGCCAGCCGGCCTCCTCGGAGATGTCGATCCCCATGTCCACCAACTGCTTGACCGCGCGCGGGGTCAGCCCGTCCCCGCAGACCTTCTCGCGCGGGAACTGGGCCTTCTCCAGCAGCAGTACCTCCAGGCCGGCCCGGGCCAGGTGGTACGCCGTGGTCGAGCCCGCGGGACCGGCTCCGACGACGATCACATCGGCCTCGGCCTCGACGGCTGCGCTCTGCGCGGTCTGCTGGGTCTGCTGGGTCGACTGCGACACCGGGGACTCCTGCTTGCTCTCGTCGGAAGTCTTTGCTGCTTCGGACCCGCGTCGGGCCACTCCGCAGTCTATGTCTGATCACCTACGCTGATCCGGATCCACCACCAGACGACCACACGACCACAGCACCAGGGGCGGCAGGAGCAGGCCATGCACATCGGAGTCATCGGGCACAGCGACCTCTCGGAGATCACCGAGATGCTGGTCCGCGGCGAGCTGTGGAAGCTGGTGACCGGGTATCAGACCTACGGCCTGGTCGGCGTCAGCCCGCTGGGCCCGGGCGCGGAGAGCTGGTTCGCCGCCGCCGTGCTGGAGCACGGGGGCACCCTGGAGGTGCTCGGCGCCCCCGCTCCCTCGCCGCTGCTGCGCCAGGCCCGCGCGGTGCACCGGCTGGCCCCGGGGCTGGACCCGATCGACGCCCTGCTCGGCCTGGTCGAGGAACTCGTCGCGGTCTGGGACGGTAGCCAGGACGGCCGGATCTCCGAGGCGGTCGCCCGCGCCGAGGCCCAGGGCATCTATGTGCACCGCGTCTGGCCGGAGGGCTCGGCGCACAGCGGCTGACGGCCCTCGGCTCAGCCCCGGATCCCCCGGTGCAGTGCCACGATCCCCCCGGTCAGGTTGCGCCAGGCCACCTTGGACCAACCGGCCTGCTGCAGCAGTGCGGCGAGCGCCGGCTGGTCCGGCCAGGCGCGGATCGAGTCGGCGAGGTAGACGTAGGCGTCCGGGTTGCTGCTGACGGCGGTGGCCACCGGCGGCAGCGCGCGCATCAGGTACTCCGAGTAGACGGTGCGGAACGGCGCCCAGACCGGGTGGCTGAACTCGCAGATGACGACCCGGCCGCCGGGCCTGGTGACCCGCAGCAGCTCGCGCAGGGCGGCGTCGGTGTCCTGGACGTTGCGCAGCCCGAAGGAGATGGTGACGGCGTCGAACACGCCGTCCGCGAACGGCAGCCGGGTGGCGTCCCCCGCGGTGAGCGGCAGTTCCGGGTGGCGGCGCTTGCCCTCCCGCAGCATCCCCAGCGAGAAGTCGCAGGGCACGACCGTCGCACCGGCCTCGGCGAAGGGCAGCGAGGAGGTCGCCGTCCCGGCCGCGAGGTCGAGCACCCGCTCACCGGGCCTGGCGTCGACCGCACGGGCCACCGCCTTGCGCCACAGCCGGGTCTGGCCCAGCGAGAGCACGTCGTTGGTGATGTCGTACTTGGCCGCGACGTCGTCGAACATGGAGGCGACTTCGTGCGGCTGCTTGTCCAGGGAGGCTCGGGTCACGGTCCCCATTGTTCACCCACCGGTCCGGTGCTCAGGCACGGCGGTGGACGAGTCGCCCGCCGAGGACGGTGGCCAGGCAGTCACCGGCGGCGCTGAACACCGCCAGGTCGGCCCGGCCGCCCACGGCCAGGGTGGGGGTGCGGCCGTCGGTGGCCAGACCGTTGCGGTGGGCGGCGGCGCGCAGCTCGGGGTCGGCGAAGGCGGCGGGCTCGGCCGCGGTCGCTCCGGCGCGAAGGAGGGCGTACACCCGTTCCCGCGCGCTGGGTGCATCCGGCAGCGCACCCTGGTGCAGCGCGCCGGGCGTGACGGTTCCGTCCCAGCGCCGCACCCTGGCCTGCGGATAGGCGGCCTCCAGCTCCGCCGCCGGACCGAGGGCGGCGATGCGCTCGCCGTCCACGGCCACGGCGGTGCCGTCAACACTGCCTACGTGCAGAGTGAGCAAGGCGCGGCGTCAGTTGGCGTTGAGGAGCTTCAGCTCCGGGTGCGCCGTGCCGCCGCTGATCGCGGTGGAGGCGATGTGCGAGTAGGCGTGGTCGTTGACCGGGTCGTTCGCCGGGTCGTCGTGGACCACGATGTGCTCGTAGGTGGTGGCACGCTGGGCGGGGACGCGTCCGGCCGAGCGGATCAGGTTGATCAGCTCCATCCGGTTGGACCGGTGCTTGGCCCCGGCCGAGGAGACCACGTTCTCCTCCAGCATCACCGAGCCCAGGTCGTCCGCCCCGTAGTGCAGCGTCAGCTGGCCCATCTCCTTGCCGACGGTCAGCCAGGAGCCCTGGATGTGGGCGATGTTGTCGAGGAACAGCCGGGCCACCGCGATCAGCCGCAGGTACTCGAACAGCGTCGCCTGGGTACGGCCCTTGAGGTGGTTGTTCTCGGGCTGGTAGGTGTACGGGATGAACGCGCGGAAGCCGCCGGTGCGGTCCTGCACGTCGCGGATCATGCGCAGGTGCTCGATCCGCTCGGCGTTGGTCTCGCCGGTGCCCATCAGCATGGTGGAGGTGGACTCGACGCCCAGGTTGTGGGCGATCTCCATGATCTCCAGCCAGCGCTCGCCCGACTCCTTGAGCGGCGCGATGGCCTTGCGGGGGCGCTCGGGCAGCAGCTCCGCGCCGGCGCCCGCGAAGGAGTCCAGCCCGGCGGCGTGGATCCGGCGGATCGCCTCCTCGGCGGTGACCCCGGAGATCCGCGACATGTGCTCGACCTCGGAGGCGCCGAGGGAGTGGATCACCAGCTGCGGGAAGTCCTTCTTGATCGCGGAGAAGGCCCGCTCGTAGTACTCCACGCCGTAGTCGGGGTGGTGGCCGCCCTGGAACATGATCTGGGTGCCGCCCAGCTCGACGGTCTCCGCGCAGCGGCGCAGGATCTCCTCCAGGTCCCGCGACCAGCCCTTCTCCACGTCCTTGGGCGGGGCGTAGAAGGCGCAGAACTTGCAGGCCGTGACGCACACGTTGGTGTAGTTGATGTTGCGTTCGATGATGTACGTCGCGATGTGCTCGGTGCCGGCGTAGCGGCGGCGGCGTGCGGCGTCGGCGGCTGCGCCGAGGGCGTGCAGGGGGGCGCGGCGGTAGATCTCCAGCGCCTCCTCCGGGGTGATACGCCCTCCGGCCGCGGCGCGGTCGAGGACTGCCTGCAGATCCGTCTCCTGGGGCTGGGCGGTCTCGAGCACCTCGGCGTCCTCTCTCGTCACTGCTTGTCTCATCACTGCTGCGGTCCGACACGTCCATACGGTCGCCGCCCAGACTACGCCAGCGCCCCTACCCCGCCTTGTGCAAGTCGCCGCTGGGCGTCCCGCTGCCTGCGCCGTTGTCCTGGTAGTGCAGCGTGCCGTCGGGGTTGAGGGTGAAGACCTGGGTGTCGGAGGTGGCCGAGCAACTGCCCGTACTGCTGCCCGGCAGCAGCCGGTCCTTGAAGGTGATCGAGGACGCGGTGGACGACACCAGCCGGTCGCCGCCCAGGCAGGACAGGCCGGCCAGTCCGGTCACGGTGGTGATGCTGGTGGTGTTCTCGGCCCCGACCGGGCCCGGCCGGATGGCGATCGCATAGGGCTCGCTGAGCAGGCCGTCGGAGGTGACCAGCGTCCCGGTCCAGGTGCCCAGGAAGACCGCCGGGACGGCGTTGGGGCTGGTCGGACCTGGGGACGGGGCGGCCGGCGGGGTCGGGCCGGCGGCGGTGGGGGTTCCGGCGGCGGAGGCCGAGGTGGTGGCGGAGGCTGTGCCGGAAGGGGAGGTGGAAGGCGTAGTGGACGCGGTAGCCGTCGCCGTCACCGTGCCGGTCCCGAGGGAGCCTCCGGTGCTCCCGGTACCGCCGTTCTTGTGCAGCAGCAGCGGGACCAGCACCGCGGCGAGCACCACCAGCAGCACCACGCCGCCGACCAGCACCGGCGTCCGGCCGCGACTGGACTGCGGGAGTGGCGGCGGTGGCTGCTGCCGAGTCGGTGGTGCCGCCATGGGAGGAGTGTCCGAGACCGACGCCGCCCCCACTCCGGCTCCTGTCCCTGCTCCCGCTCCCGCTCCCGCTCCCGGCACCGGTGTGGCATCCATCACCGGCGCAGGACCGAATCCCCCGGGCACCGGTGTGACGGCCTCCCCCACTGTCTCCAGGTCCAGCAGTTCGGCCGTCCGCCGCCCCACCGAGGCGACCAGCAGCGGTGGCAGCCAGCCGTCGGACGGGCCGACCCCGCCCAGTACCGCCCGCAGTTCCTCCAGGCTCGGCCGATCCCCCGGCTCCTTCGCCAGGCAGCGCTCCACCGCGGCGCGCAGCGGCCCGTCCGGGAACCCCTCCAGCCGCGGCGCCTCGTGCAGCACCCGGTACAGCAGCAGCACCGGAGAGGTCCCGCTGTCGCCGAAGGGTCCGGCGCCCGTCGTCGCGAAGGCCAGCACCCCGCCCAGCGCGAAGACGTCGCTGGCGGGTCCCGCCGCCTCCCCCGCGCCCTGCTCCGGTGACATGTAGCCGGGCGAGCCGACCACGTACCCGGACCGGGTCAGCGCCGTCGCCGCGTCCAGGGCCCGGGCGATCCCGAAGTCGATCAGCCGCGGCCCGTCCAGGGTGAGCAGCACATTGGACGGCTTCAGGTCGCGGTGCACCAGCCCGGTGGCGTGGACCGCGGCCAGCGAGTCGGCGAGCCCGACCCCCAGCATCCGCACCGAGTCCTCCGGCAGCACCCCGAAGTCCCGTACCGCGACGTCCAGTCCGGGGCCGGGGACGTACCCGGTGGCCACCCAGGGCTGTTCGCTCTCGGTGTCGGCGTCCAGCACCGGCGCGGTCCAGACCCCTCCGACCCGGCGCGCCGCCGCGACCTCCTGCCGGAAGCGGGCCCGGAAGTCGGTGTCGTCGGCCAGGTCCGTGCGCACCAGCTTCACCGCGACGGTACGGCCCCCCGCCGTCCGGCCCAGGTAGACCCGGCCCATGCCGCCCGCACCGAGCCGCCCCAGCAGCCGGTACGCCCCGATCTGTCGCGGATCTCCCGCCCCCAACGGTTCCATGACTGGCCATCATGTCCGCCGGAGCGACGGCCTGTCAGCCGTCCAGCAGGATCACGTCCTCCGTACTCGCGCCGATCCGGCGGGCGAACTCCCGCATCCCCTCCAACTGCCGGTCCCCGAAGGAGAAGTCCAGCGCCTCGGCGAAGTAGCGGCGCAGCAGCTCCTCGTCGAACAGCTCCCAGCGGGCGGTCTGCTCGGCGACCTTGTCGACCTCCTCCATGGACAGGTCGCGCGAGGCCAGGAACGCGCGCCGCACCTCGCGCACCAGCTCCGGCTCGCGCTCCAGGAAGTCCCTGCGGGCGGCCCAGACCGCGAAGACGAAGGGCAGCCCGGTCCAGTCCTTCCACATCGCGCCCAGGTCGTGGACGTCGAGGCCGAGCCGCGGTCCGTCGAACATGGTGGCGCGCAGCGCGGCGTCGCCGATCAGCACGGCGGCATCGGCCTCCTGCATCATCAGCGCCAGGTCGGGCGGGCAGCTGTAGTAGTCGGGCTGCACGCCGTACTGCTCGGCCAGCAGCAGCTGCGCCAGCCGCACCGAGGTGCGGCTGGTCGAACCGAGGGCGACCTTGCGGCCGTCGAGCTGGTCCAGCGGCACCTGGCTGACGATCACGCAGGACAGCACCGGGCCGTCACTGCCCACCGCGATGTCCGGCATGACGACCAGCTGGTCGGCGTTGCGCAGGTATTCCACGCAGGTGATCGGGGAGATGTCCAGGTCACCGGCGACCAGGGCGTCGCTGAGCCGCTCGGGGGTGTCCTTGCTGAGGTCCAGGTCGAGCAGGCTGCCGGTACGGGCCAGACCCCAGTAGATGGGGACGCAGTTCAGGAACTGGATGTGCCCGACCCGGGGCCGCACGCGACGGTGGTCGCTGCCGTTCCCGGTGGGTCCGTCCACACGCTCGGAGTTGTCGGGGTCGCCGTCACGCTCGGTGTATGTATCCACACCCAGCACAGTAGTCCGGGAGGTGAGATCGTCCCTGGCCGGGCCCGGAACCGCGTGCTAGGGTTTTCCGCAGTTGCAGTTTGATTTCCCATGCAGTACTCGAGCCTGCGGAGCATGTGACCGCGGGCTTCTGTCGTTTTCAGAAGCTTTGTCACAGAAGTACCTGAAGCGGGGCGATCAGCGCAGCGGACCGGGCGCCACGAGGTGTGGCGTCCTTTACGTCCCTCGCAAGGAGAACGGTATGGCGACCGGAACCGTCAAGTGGTTCAACGCCGAGAAGGGCTTCGGCTTCATCGCCCAGGACGGCGGCGGCCCCGACGTCTTCGTCCACTACTCCGCCATCAACGCGAACGGCTTCCGCTCGCTTGAGGAGAACCAGACCGTGGAGTTCGACGTCACGCAGGGTCCGAAGGGCCCGCAGGCGGAGAACGTCACCGCGATCTGAATCCCATCCACTGATCACCCGCTCCTGATCATCAAAGATCGGGCCGCACGATCGCCCGGTGGCTAGCACAGCACCACCCAAGAGGGCCCGCGCCGCTGCAGCGACGACGGGCCCTCTGCCTGTCCTGTTCTGTTCTGTTCTACCTGTCTGTTCTACCTGTCTGTCACATCCACCTGTCTGTCACACGGGGGCGAGCTCCCGCGAAGGTCAGCGCGCTTGCAGCCGCCGACCGCGCAGCGCCAGCTCGATCTCGAAGCGGGCGTCCGGATCCGACAGCGCCTCCCCGAACAGCTCGTCGATGCCGCGCATCCGCTGCCGCACCGTCTGCGGGTGCAGGCCCAGCCGCGCGGCGACCTCCGGAGCGCTGCCGCTGGACGTCTCCAACCACGCCAGCAGCGTCTCCTCCAGCCGCTCCCTGCGCTTCCCGGTCAACCCCTCCAGCGGCGCCAGCCGACGCGCCGCCAGCAGCTTGACCAGGTCCTCGTCGCCCAGCAGCAGGACCGACGACAGCTGGTTGTCGCAGTGCACCAGTCCCGGTTCCGCGTCCGCGGGCAGCCGCGCGGCCACGGTACGGGCCCAGCGCAGCGACTGCGCCGCCTGCACGACCGGGACCGCCGGCCCCAGCACCGCCGTACGGTCGGCCAGGACCGCGGCCAACTGCTCGACCCTGCCCGGCAGCTCGGGATCCGCGAGGAACAGGCAGGGCTCCTGGCCCTGCCCCTCCAGGTCGGCGAGCACCGACGGCATGGTCCGCAGCCCGGCGGCCGCGCCGAGCAGCCCGTCCGTGCGCAGCGCCACCGCGGCGATCCGCTCCGGCAGCGGGTACCTGGCCGCCCGCGAGCACTCCGTCAGCACCGGTTCGGCCGCGCCACCGACCAGCAGCTGCACCAGCCTCCGCCGGGCCCGTCGCAACGTGCCGGCCGCGTCCGCGCGCGCCTCGGCGTAGCCCTCGACCGAGGCCGCGGCCATCTCGTCGATGTGGGCGAAGATCGCCTCCGCGAGCGCCGTCATCGCCACCGCCGGCACCCCGGCCCGACGCGCCAGCCGGGCGTACCGACGCCACGCCAGCCTGGCCCCCAGCCGGTAGGCCGCCTGCAACGCGTCCAGGCTGCGCCCCTCGCGCCACTCACCGCGTCCCAGCGCCCGGTACACCTGGAGCGATTCCTCCGGGCAGGCACGATCGTCCGCGACCAACTCGGCGAACTGCGCCACGGCCCGCGCCGCGCCCTGCTGGATTCCCACCCCGAACCGGCCGTCCAGCGGCCTCGCGTACTCGGGAATCTGACGGCGTATCTCCTGCACGATCTCCGGTACCAGCCGCACATTCTCGGCCCTGATCAGCGCCGAAAGCCCGGACGGCAACGCCGCCCACGGACGCGCCTGCATGTACGCCCGGGCCTGTGCCTGAGGCTGGCTCAGGCGCCGGACAGGCCCCTGGAGCTGGGTCGAAGCGGCCATCAAACCTCCTGCGTCGGTCCGGAATACCTGCCGATGCAGCAATTTCGATAATTGCCAGCAATCGATGGCAGCTTCCGGAGAATCACATCCCCCGACGTGAAGAATCTGCGCACAATTTCATGCAGCAATGCCAAACAATGATGCCTGAGACGCAGTATCTGTCCCTTGTTACCGGAGTGTCAACGTTGAAAAGCGGATGAGGATCACCCGGATAGGACGGGGAGCCGACCCTCACCGCCGGGGGCGGCACCCGCAGGTGGCTTACATGGCACCACCGTTGCCGCCCACCCCCGCCCGTGGCTTGTTGCTGCTGCTCGCTACGCTCGCGGCGACAGGAGCAGGGAGGGTGCGGGCTCTCGCCGTTGCCGGGCGGTGGGGCAGTTGGTGGTGCGACCGAAGAAGCGTTTCTCCAGATAGGTGCCCACTACACTTTGGGTCACTTCTCGTACAAGGGGTCACTTGATCTACGCGAATGCCCGGATATATCCGACATCTCCGTACGACGAGTGACCCCTTGTACGAGAAGTGACCCGAGTTCAGACGACTCGACCCGCCGCACGCCCCCCGGCCCGCCTCGCACGCCCCCGCCCCGCACGCCCCCGCCACGGGCCTACGGCGCCCAACCGGAGCACCCCCTCCCGTAGTTGGCCGCTTTCGGGGCGGAGCCCCGGAGACGGTGGGTGCGATCGCGGCCCGGCGAATGCCGTTGCAGGCCGAGCGCGAAACCCTGGACGGACCGGGCCAGGGCGCGTGCGAGTGCGCGAACCGCGATGGCTATGGTCTCCAGATGCCCCCAACGGACCCGGATCCTCACCGCAAGCGGCACCTCCGGCACATCGGTCGCCTGTTCGCGCTACTCCTTGTCGGCGCCACCACCGGGCTCTGCTCGGCATGCTCGGGTTCAGCGGATGTCCGCCCCGCGTTCCCGCCTCCGGTCGGCCGGCAGGCCGCTGAATGCGCTGCCCTTCAAGCGGCGCTCCCACAGGACTTCGGCGGCCAGCAGCGCAGATCCGTTTCGCCGAGGAGCACGACCACGGCAGCCTGGGGATCGCCCGCGATCACACTGCGCTGCGGCGTGACCATCCCAGTAGTGATCAACCCAGCCAGCGGCAACAAGTACAACGCGCTGGCCGCCTCGTGGGACGTCGGCGGCCTCTGCTGGCTCCCGGAGGCGCTTCCCGGTGGTGGCGAGAAGTACACCACCGTCAAACAGGACGTCTACGTCGAAATCTCGATCCCGGGTTCCTACTTCAACCGGAGAACCGTGATGCCGAACCCGTTGACCTCGATCACCGGCCTCGTGAGCCGAGCAGATCCCCGGAACCCCGAGAAGGTGTTCGACTGTGCGGACTAGCCCCGCGGTGGGCGGCAGTCCTGGCCCCAGCTCGACTGCTGAGGCCAGGAGCCAGGGGCCGGACTGAGACCGTCCTTCTCCGGCTCCTCCTGGGACTGGGCATGAACGTCGTACTGGTACGTTCCCCTACCTGGTCGAGGTCCAAGGCGCGCGCAGGTCCAGGGAGACCGCCTCGACCATCAACGACAAGATGGTGGGTCCACCGGCCGAATCTGAATGCGTCCACATGGCCGTCATGCGCCTGGATCCGACTGCGCAGCTCCACTACTAGTATTTGGCCACGACACGCATGACAGCGCATGCGGAAACCCCCGCTGGCGGAGTAGACGAATTTTGCCAAACCATTGCCGGACCGATTCACCCCTTTATGCACGCGATGCAATGCGGCGAACGCGGAGAAAAGCCACGAGCATGCCGAACCCCGGCAAATCAATGATTATGCCAGCTGGATCCCGGCATGGAATGCATTCGGGGTCGGCAAATTTCATGATCCGCAATAGTGCCTTATTGCTCGGCCGATGAGACTGTGATGTACTCCCGATGCCGAACCGCTGCATGATGCACACGCATCTGATCCTTCCGGGAGAAGCAATGAAATTGCGACTGATCGCACTGCTGCCCACCGTGATTGCCGCTACGTTCACTCTGCCCCTGTCCACTGCAGCAGCCCAAACGAGCGACACGATTACCGCCGCATCAGGGACGCCTACCGGCTGGACGCTCATGGACCATGTCTGCACGGTGATCGGCGACGACACCGTCACCCAGGCCGTCGTCTGCTCCGATCTCTACAAGGACCAGTACGGCGAGGCAGTTCCCGCCGTGGAGGCCATGTGTCAGGATATCGGTTCGCCAACATATTTCCCGCAGTGCGCGAACATATCGCTCGCTTCAACGGGACTGAGGCTGTACACGACGGGACCCGTCCTCGAGGAGGAAAATCCGTATGCCATCAGCTGCGGACATGACCTGACAAACATGTGTCCTGCCAATGATCGGGAAATATGGACCTTCACTCCATATGCGGTTGCATCCGACCAATGGACCGTGGTGAAGGCGAGCACGGTGAAAATTCAGCTACCCGGGACAGGGCAAATCAAAACGCTCAACCAGGACCTCGGATCTGGACACTGGGCACCTTAGTGCTGATTGCGCACACCTGCCGTCGGATCACCAGTCAGAGATAACGCTTGAAACCCCGGCGCCACCACTGGTTCCGGGGGTCGTGTTGGCTCAGGTCAGATCACGAAGTGACGAGCGACGGTTCCTCCGTCAGCGCGTTCCAGGTGGTTAAGAGTCTGACGAAGGCACCGAACTGATCCGACTACTCGCACGATCGCCGCTTGCAGTGCTTTCAGGCACAGGCTCACGTGTCCTTGTCCTTGTCGTGTTCCGGTGCCCGGCGCTCCCTGGACGCCCCACGTCGGCGCCGCCACCTGATCGTCTCTCCCACAGTGCAGAGCAGGGCGAGAAAGGCGACCACCAACCATGCGTCGCCATGCGGTAGCCATACAGGCAGCATGGCCACCAGAGCGAACACAGCCGCATAGGCGGAGAACGCCAACAGCGGCCGCTTGAGGAAAAAGGCCAGGAACGGCCTCGTGGCCTCCGGTTCAGTGCCGCTGATCGAGACCTCCGACGTTGAGAGTTGCACTCGGGTGACAGGACGGGATCGTAGGGCACCCTGATCACGCCTGACAGCCCACCGTCTTGACCGACGCGACCCTGCAAAGTCGTGGCCCCCGCCCCCGCTGCTGGGGTCGGGGGCCACTCTGGCTCGGCTCAGATCACACAGCTACGAGCGACGGCTCCTCCGCCGGCGCGTCCTCCTCGTCGAAGAGCGACTCCGCCTTGGCGCTGCTGAACTTCTCGCGGTCGAGGATGCCCTCGCGCGCGGCGACCAGGATCGGGACCACGGCCTGCCCGGCGACGTTGGTGGCCGTCCTCATCATGTCCAGGATCGGGTCGATGGCGATCAGCAGGCCGACTCCCTCCAGCGGGAGGCCGAGGGTGGAGAGGGTCAGGGTCAGCATGACGATGGCGCCGGTGAGGCCGGCCGTCGCGGCGGAGCCGATGACCGAGACGAAGGCGATCAGCAGGTAGTCACCGATGCCGAGGTGGATGCCGTAGACCTGGGCCACGAAGATCGCCGCCAGCGACGGGTAGATCGCGGCGCAGCCGTCCATCTTGGTGGTGGCGCCGAACGGCACCGCGAACGAGGCGTACTCGCGCGGGACGCCGAGGTCGATGGTGACGCGACGGGTGACCGGCATGGTGCCGACGGAGGAGCGGGACACGAAGGCGAGCTGGATCGCGGGCCAGGCGCCCTTGAAGAAGTCCAGCGGGTTGACCTTGGCGACGAAGCGCAGCAGCAGCGAGTAGACGCCGAACAGCACGATGGCGCAGCCGACGTAGACGTCCGCGGTGAAGGTCGCCAGCGGCGAGAGCAGGCTCCAGCCGTAGACGGCGACGGACTTACCGATCAGGCCGAGGGTGCCCAGCGGGGAGAGCCGGATGATCCACCACAGTGCGGTCTGCACCAGGTCGAGCACAGACTGGGTGAGCTTGAGGAAGGGCTCGCCCTTCTTCTCGCCGACCTTCAGCAGCGCGGCGCCGAAGACGATGCCCAGGAACACGATCTGAAGGACGTTCACCTGGACGAACGAGTCGACGATGTTGGTCGGGATCAGGCCGGTGAGGAAGTCG
This sequence comes from Streptacidiphilus jeojiensis, assembly GCF_042510965.1. Taxonomy (NCBI): domain Bacteria; kingdom Bacillati; phylum Actinomycetota; class Actinomycetes; order Kitasatosporales; family Streptomycetaceae; genus Streptacidiphilus; species Streptacidiphilus jeojiensis. Next base: position 136,505 of record NZ_JBEUKS010000002.1, on the reverse strand, counting down.
GTCCAGGAGGCGGTGACGTCGGTCAGCTTGGAGCCGTCGTGCGCGGTGAGCCCGGTGCCGTGGCCGGGGTTGGTGATGACGCCGATGAGCAGGCCGATGCTGACCGCGATCAGCGAGGTGATGGCGAACCACATCAGGGTCCGGGCGGCCAGCCTGGCTGCGTTGTTGACGGTCCGGAGGTTGGCGACCGAGATCACGATCGCGCTGAAGACCAGCGGCGGGACGGCCAGCTTCAGCAGCTGGACGAAGATGGTGCCGATCTGGGTGAGCGTGGTGGTGAGCCAGCTCACCTCGGCCTCACGGGCGACGAAGCCGAGGGCGACGCCCAGGCCCAGGCCGAGCAGGATCTGGGCCCAGAACGGGGTGCGGCGGATCCGGCCGAGGAAGGATATGGACTGCGCGGACTCGGAGGTCTCTGGCGATGACATGGGTGGGAGCGCTCCAGTGCGGGGGCGGGGCGGCCGTGCGGCTCGGGACAGGCGGTCTCGGAACAGGGGTGCCGGGGCGGGCCGTGGGTGGGACGGGAACGGACGGAGGCGGCGGCGCGCGGTCCTATCCGGCGAGCAGCGGACGGGACGGGCGCGACGCCCGCATACAGCCGCATGCGAACGCGGATGCTGCACGCAGCTCCTGCATGCCGGCCGCGTCCACCGTGGCCCCGGCGCACGCGCGGGCAGCACGCAGCATCGTCGTGAGCCGGAGGCTCAGGACGTGGTGCGGGTGCGCGGCGGGGGCGTTCATGTAAGGGACCTTAGCATCAAAACTTTCTCTTACTCAAAGCCCTGCTTTGAGGTATGGACGGGAAGGACCCCGGATCGACCTGCAAGAGGCTTTTGCCCTGGGCGCAGTTATACGTATAACTTTGAGGGACGGAGCCATCCCCCTGCCCGAGGAGAACACCCGCTGTGGGCTACCTGACCGTCCTGCGCAGCCCCCGGGTCGCCCGGCTGCTGCTGGGGACCCTCACCGGCCGGCTTCCCGCCGGGATGACCGTCGTCGCCATCGCGCTGGCCCTGCACGCCGCGGGTGCGCCCTACGCCAGGATCGGGCTGACCACCGCCGCGTACGCGGTCGCAGCCGCCGTCGGCGGTCCGGTTCTGGGTCGGCTGGTGGACCGGGCCGGGCAGCCGCGGGTGCTGCTGGTCTCCGCCTGCTTCGCCGCCTGCGGCTACGCCGCGCTGGCGGTCGCCCCCGGCAACCCCGCCGCCGCCCTGGCCGGCGCCGCGCTGGCCGGGCTCGCCATGCCGCCGCTGGAGCCGTGCCTGCGGTCGCTGTGGCCCGACATCGTCGCCCCGGCCGCACTGGAGACCGCGTACGCGCTGGACTCCGCCGCCCAGCAGATCCTCTATGTCGCCGGGCCGCTGCTGGTGGCCGGGGTCGCCGCCTTCGGCAGCCCGTCGGTCGCGCTGTGGCTGGCAGCCGGGCTCGGGCTGCTCGGCACCGTGACCGTGGCGACCTCCGCACCGGCCCGCGCCTGGCGGGCACCGGTGCGCGCGCCCGGCGCGGGCGCCGGCTGGCTGGGGCCGCTGCGCTCCCCCGGGCTGGTGCTGCTACTGGTCGCCTTCGCCGGGACCGGCTGGGCCATCGGCGCGCAGAACATCCTCTTCGTCGCCTACGCCCAGGAGCACCCCGGCATCCCCGGCGGCGCCGGCGCCCTGCTCGCGCTGGCCGCGCTCGCCGGGCTGCTGGGCGCCCTCGGCTACGGCGCGGTCCGCTGGAAGGCGCCGACCTCCACCCGGACCTGGGCGCTGGCCGGCGGCATGGCGCTCTGCTACCTGCCGCTGCTGCTGGTGCCCGCCCCGGGGTGGATGGGGGTGGCGGCCTTCGTCTCCGGACTGGGCCTCGCCCCGCTGCTCGCCGCCGCCTTCCTGCTGATCGCCGAGCTGGCACCGGCCGGGACCACCACCGAGGCGTTCGCCTGGCTGGTCACCCTGTTCGCGACCGGCAACGCCCTCGGCTCGGCCGTCTCCGGGGCGTTCGTCGGCGGCTCGCTGCGCACCGCCGCGGTCATCGCCGTCGGCGGGATCACGGCAGGGGCGGTGCTGCTGCTGACCACCCGTCGGCTGCTGGTCCCGGCGGCGGTACCGGCCCTGCCGCCGGTACCGGCTGCCGACCACGAGGCGCCCGCTGCCGGCTACGACCCGTCGGCGACCGCACCCGCCGAACCCAGGGCCCAATCGGCCACCGTCTCGTAGTGCGCGGCCCCGGTGCCCAGGTGACTGCGCATCAGCTTCAGCGAGGTGGCCGGCCACTCCGTTCCGGCGAAGTCGGCGAGCGCGCCGGCCAGTGCGGGCAGGCCCCTGCCCGCCGCCGTGGGCGGACCGCTGCGGCCGCCGGCCCGGGCCAGGGTGAGGTGGCCCCGGAACGGGCGCTCGTCGACATCGATGCCGGTGTCCCGGGCCGCCGTCGCGACCTCCTCCGCGAGCCGGCGCAGCGGCAGGGTGTCCCCCTCGACGCCGGCCCACAGCGCGCGTTCGCCGAAGCGGCCGCTGCCGGCCAGCCGTAGCCGGGGCGTCCGGGCGACGGTGGCCGCGGCGGCGTCCAGGCGGGTGCGCAGCGGCCCCAGGTCCTCGGCGTCGACCTGGCCGAGGAAGGCCAGGGTGAGGTGCCAGGTCGGCTCGCCGGTCCAGCGCAGGCCGGCTGCCTGCGGCAGCGCGTGCAGCGGCGCGACGGCGGCGGCCAGCTCGCGGACCGCCGCCGGGGGCGGCACGACAGCGGCGAAGAGTCTCATGCGGGCAGTCTCGGCCACGGCCTTCTCCCGGGAAAGGGCTGACGGGTACAAAGATCGTATGGAGATACGACTTGCTGGATCCGACGACCTCCACCCCGTACTGAAGATCCTGGACGGGACGGTGGAGTGGCTGGTCGCCCAGGGCCGCACCGGCCAGTGGGGCACCGAGCCCTGGTCCACCCGACCGGCCCTGGTGGACCGGATGGGCGGACGGATCGCCCGCGGTGAGGCCCGGGTCGCGGTGCTGGACGGGGAGGTCGTCGGCGTGGTCTCGGTGTCCGGCGAGGCCCAGCCCTATGTCCGCCCGGCCGGCGAACCGGAGCTGTACGTCAACCTGCTGGCGACCGAGCGCCGCTTCAAGGGCCGTCGGGTCGGCGGTGCGCTGCTGGACGCCGCGCGGGCGGAGGCCCTGCGCCAGGGCCTGCACCTGCTGCGGGTGGACTGCTACGCCGGGGACGACGGGAAGCTCGTGGCCTACTACCGCAGCCAGGGCTTCACCGAGGTGGAGCCGTTCGACGTCGCCCGGGAGGGGCTGCCCGACTGGCCGGGGATGCTGCTGGCGCAGCGGCTGGACTGAACCCGCGGGGACCGGACAGCCGCACCGGCCGCCGGGGCTGCGGATGGGGAATCTGTCCCGATTCGGTGGACAGATTCCCGATCCGCAGCGACGCCGCGCCGGCCCCATCCGGCCGGGCTCGGCCTCAGGCCGCCACGACGACCTTCGGCGCCTGCCGCGGCACGAAGGTGATCAGCTGGTGCTCCGGGCCGCGGTGCAGGTCCAGCTGGACCCGCAGATTGCCGATCCGGGCCAGCACCAGGCCGATCCCGGCCGCGGCGGCCGCCGAGACCAGACCGCAGGCCAGCAGCCCGATCCTGGGGCCGAACTGCTCGGTGACCCAGCCCACCAGCGGCGCGCCCAGCGGCGTCCCGCCCGCGAAGACCATCATGTAGAGGCTCATCACCCGGCCCCGCATCGCCGGGTCGGTACGCAGCTGGATCAGCGAGTTGGCCGCCGTGTTGGTGGTCATGCCGAACAGGCCGACCAGGGTCAGCAGCCCCGCGAAGATCCAGTACGACGGCGAGACCGCCGACACCGCCTCCAGCAGGCCGAAGACCAGCGCGGCGACCACCAGCAGCCGCAGCCGTGGCCTGCTGCGCCGGGCGGCCACCAGCGCGCCGGCCAGCGAACCGACGGCCATCGCCGTGTTGAGCAGACCGTACAGCCCGGGTCCGACATGGAAGACCGAGTACGCGAACGCGGACAGGATGGTCGCGAAGTTGAACCCGAAGGTGCCGATGAAGCCGACCAGGACGATCGGCCAGATCAGGTCGGGGCGTCCGGCGACGTAGCGCAGCCCCTCCTTCAACTGCCCCTTCTCACGCGGCAGTCGCGGGGTGCGGTGCAGCTCGGAGGCGCGCATCGCGAGCAGGCCGAGGATGACCGCGCCGAAGGAGAGCGCGTTGACCGCGAAGGCGTAGCCGGCGCCGACCGCGGCCATCAGACCGCCGGCGACGGCCGGGCCGATCAGCCGGGCGGTCTGGAAGTTGGCGGCGTTCAGGCTGACGGCGTTGCCGAGGTCCTTCTTGCCGACCATCTCCACCACGAAGGTCTGCCGGGTCGGGTTGTCGACCACGGTCACCAGGCCGAGCAGGAAGGCGAAGAGGTAGATGTGCCAGACCTGGATGACGCCGGAGAGCGTCAGCGCGGCCAGCCCCACGGCCAGCAGTCCCATCGCGCCCTGGGTGGCGATGAGCAGCTGCCGCTTGGGGAAGCGGTCGGCGAGGACGCCGCCGAAGAGGCCGAACAGCAGCATGGGCAGGAACTGCATGGCGGTGGTGACGCCGACGGCGAAGGCGCTGCCGGTGATGCTGAGGACCAGCCAGTCCTGGGCGATGCGCTGGACCCAGGTGCCCGAGTTGGAGACGACCTGGCCGATGAAGAAGTACCGGTAGTTGCGGTTCTTCAGGGCGGAGAACATCCCGCTCTTCGCGGCCCTGTTCGCGGTGCCGGTACTGCCGGAGCCGGTGCGTTCGTCGGGGTCGTCGTCGACGGGGACGACGAGGGACTGCATCGGGGTCTCCTCGGCGGCGTCCGCCTCGGTGGCGAGGCTGACCGCGTTGGCGGTGGTGGTGCTGGTGCTGCTGATGTCAGTGGTACGGATGTTCGCTGTGGTGGCTCCGGTCTGTGCAGGCAATAGCTTGTCCCCTGGCTGGTAACGAATGATCAGGTTCTGTCGGATGCGGCGTCAGAGCTGTGCGAGGCGCTCCAGTACCGGAGCGGCGGCGCGCAGCACCGCCCACTCCTCCTCGCTGAGCTCCCCGGCGAGGTCGGCGAGCCACGCATCCCGCTTGGCCCGGCTCTGGTCGAGGATGCTCTCGGCCTGCTCGGTGCTGCTGACGACGACCTGTCGACGGTCGTCGGGGTGCGGCTCCCTCCGCACCAGGCCCTTCTCCTCCAGCATCGCGATGATCCGGGTCATCGACGGCGGCTGGACGTGCTCCTTGCGCGCCAGCTCGCCCGGGGACGCGCTGCCGCAGCGGGCGAGAGTCGCCAACACCTGCATCTCGGTGGGCGTCAGCGACTCCTCGACGCGCTGGTTGCGCAGGCGGCGGGAGAGTCGCATCACGGCGGACCGCAGCGTGCTGACCGCTGCGGCGTCGCTCTCGGAGAGCTCGGGCATGATTGTTAGGTTAACTCATTACCGAGCCTAAGTAAAATCTATTGCAGAGGGCACGTATTCAGCCGTGCAGGCCCAGGTTCATCCGTGCGGTCGCCAGGTCGCTGGAGAGGTCGGCCGCGTCCAGGGCCGCTATCGCAGAGGTCCATGCGGACTGGGTGTCCGCCGCGGCCAGCCGGTCGGCCTGCGCCGCCTGCTCCAGATCGTCCTTGGCCAGGGCCGCCGCGACGCCCTTCATGAAACTGCCGGTGAAGACGGTGGAGGAGGTGAGCTCACGGGCCTGGTCGCGATCGGCGTCGCCGAGCCGGGTGGCCAGGACCGTCCCGTCCGCCCACTGTGACGGGAGCGTGGCACGGACCTCGTCGGCCAGCATCAGCGCCGGATCGACCAGCTGCAGAAAGCTCTGCTGGACGGCGGTGTAGTGCGACGCCGACTGACGGAGGTCACCGGTGAGCTGACCGCTGTAGGGCGCCTTCAAGGCGCACCACGCCTGGGTGTCCCCGTCGTCCCAGGAGGACTGCTCCGGGTAGTAGGGAGTGATGGCGGCCACCTCGGTGGCCCCGAGCGGATCCGTGAACGCTGCGTACGCCGCGCGGATGCAGGCGATCCAGGCCCGCTGTCGGACGGCGTCGAGGCCCGGATAGGACGACGACCCACCGAGATCGATCTTTGCGATCAGCTGGCGGTCATGGACCCCGGCGCACGGGACCACGGGAACCAGCAGCGTGGTGGACCCCGCAGGCTGGTTGAAGCAGGTCCACGACGGGAGCGCGGACACCGGTCGGGCTCCGGAGCCGGACACCCCCGAGGCCACGACGTGGCCGGACTGGTAGAAGGCCGCCGCGGCGATCACCCCGCCCATGGCGGTCAGCAGCCACAGCCCGGAGAGCACCAGACCAGCGACGGCCAGGCCCTTGCCCCGCTGCCGGGTCCGGCCGATCCGGACCAGGGCGACTATGCCGAAGACCACGCCGGCGGGGACGACGGCGAAGAGACCCAGCACGAATGAGGCTATCGCCTGCCCGTTCACCCCGGTGGGCTGCGGACGCGGAGGCACCTGCCAGGCGACGTCGCCCCAGTAGTACGGGGGCGGGGCGAAGCCGGGCGGCGGCTGCCCGGGGGCGTAGGGCTGCATCGGCGGTAGAGGCTGTACGGGTTGTGCGGGTTGCACGGCCTGCGCGGGTTGCACAGCCGGCGCCGGCAATACCGGCGACGACGGCGTCACCGCCGCATCCGCATCCGGGGCCGGAGCGGGTGCCGAGGTCGGCTCTTCTGGTTCAGTGGTCAACGAACCCCCCTTAGAGGCGGGCAGGTTATCGGATCACCGCATGCGCAGCGGCCCCCGCTCCCGGTAGCGGGAACGGGGGCCGTGCGTACCTCCGGGGGCTACTGCCCCAGGCCGAGGGCCGGCATCAGGTAGTAGAAGGCGAAGACCGCCGCGACCACGTAGAGCGGGACGGGCACCTCGCGGACCCGGCCGGTGGCGATCTTGAGGATGCAGAAGACCAGGAACCCTATGCCGATCCCGTTGGTGATCGAGTAGGTGAACGGCATGATCACCATGGTCAGGAACGCCGGGACGGCGAGGGTGAAGTCGGACCAGTCGATGTCCCTGATCCCGTTGGAGAGGATCAGGAAGCCGACCACGACCAGCACCGGGGTGGCCGCCTGGGTCGGGACCATGGTCGCCAGCGGGGTGAGGAAGAGCGCCACCACGAAGAACAGGCCGGTGACGACGGAGGCCAGGCCGGTGCGGGCGCCCTCGCCGACGCCGGCGGTGGACTCCACGAAGCAGGTGTTGGCGGAGCTGGAGGTCGCGCCGCCGATGGCGGTGGCGATGCCGTCCACCATCAGCACCTTGTTCATGCCGGGCAGGTTGCCGTTGTCGTCCAGCAGGTGCGCCTCGTCGCTGACGCCGAGGATGGTGCCCATCGCGTCGAAGAAGCAGGACAGCAGCACCGTGAAGACGAAGAGGATCCCGGTGAGGATGCCCACCTGGTGGAAGCCGCCGAACAGGCTGACCTTGCCGATCAGGCCGAAGTCCGGGGTGGAGACGATGTGGTGCGGGATCTCCGGGACGGTCAGGCCCCAGTTGGCGGCCGGGATGTGCGCGGCCTTGTCCAGGATGACGGCCAGCACGGTGGCGGCGACGATGCTGATCAGGATGGCGCCGGGGACCTTGCGGGCCATCAGCACCAGGGTGAGCAGCGCGGCGACCACGAAGACCAGCACCGGCCAGCCGTTGAGGTGGCCGTCGTTGCCGAGCTGCAGCGGCACGGTGGTCTGCGCGGCGTCCGGGATGCGGGTGACGAAGCCGCCGTCGACCAGGCCGATCAGCGCGATGAACAGGCCGATGCCGATGGCAATGGACTTCCGCAGGCCCAGCGGGACGGCGTTCATCACCCGCTCGCGCAGCCCGGTGGCGACCAGCAGCATGATCGCCAGACCGGCCAGCACCACCATGCCCATGGCGTCGGGCCAGCTCATCTTGGGGGCGAGCTGCAGCGCGACGATGCTGTTGGTGCCCAGGCCGGCGGCCAGCGCCAGCGGGATGTTGCCGATGACACCCATCAGCAGGGTGGTGAACGCCGCGGTGATCACGGTCGCGGTGACCAGCTGACCGCCGTTCAGGTGGTGGCCGAACTTGTCCGTGGCCGAGGACAGGATGATCGGGTTCAACACGATGATGTACGCCATCGTGAAGAAGGTCGCGGCACCGCCGCGGATCTCCCGGGCGAAGGACGAGCCTCGCTCGCTGACCTTGAAGAAGCGGTCGACGGCGTTGGCCGGGGGGGCCACGGATGACATGCGCTGTTCCTTTTGCAAGTGCTGAACTCAGCAGCGGAGCGGATGACTCAGCAGGTGCTGATCGATCAAAGTCGGAGTACGAAACGTCAAGAAGACTCACCGTTCGATCCGGAATGGCCAGTATGAATTGCATAAACCGATGTGGCCATCTGCGCGCGTAGACTGTACTTTCCTCCAAAGATCGGCCGAACGGGGGTGTCATCCGTCCCCCGTGACGGCCCCCCGTACGCTTGTCCCCGTGAAGACGACCAAGCTGCCCTCGGCGCCGCCCATGGAGGCCAACGACGTCGCCATCGTGACCGGTGGCACCGTGGTGTGGCTGGTCGGCTTCGTCGTGCTGCTGCCGTTCCACGGCTGGCTCTCGGACCACGGCGACACCAAGTGGCTGTGGACCTGCCTGGCCGGCTTCGGCCTGGGGCTGATCGGCATCTGGTACTGCCGCGCCCGCCGCGACGCGATCCGCCGCTCGCAGGCGGCCGGGGGATCCGACGGCGCCGGCGGCGCCGCGGCGGAGGCTTCCCGGGCGGAGTAGGTCCGGCGGCGTCCGCGCACCCCGGCGTCTAGGGTCGGGACCATGACTGCAGCGGCCGAACGCGCGACAGGGCTCAGCTCCGCCGAGGTCGCCGAGCGGGTCTCCCGCGGCGAGGTCAACGACGTCCCGGTGCGGTCCAGCCGCTCCACCGCCGAGATCGTCCGGGCCAATGTGCTCACCCGGTTCAACGCCATCATCGGCACCCTGTTCGTGGTGATCATGACGGTGGGGCCGGTCCAGGACGCGCTGTTCGGCTTCATCATCGTGGCCAACACCGGCATCGGGATCATCCAGGAGCTGCGCGCCAAGCGCACCCTGGACAACCTCGCCGTGGTCGGCGAGTCGCACCCCAGGGTCCGCCGGGACGGCGCGAGCCGGGAGCTGACCAATGCCGAGATCGTCCTCGGCGACCTGGTCGAGCTGGGATCCGGCGACCGGGTCACCGTGGACGGCCGGATCAGCGAGGCCGACGCGCTGGAGGTGGACGAGTCGCTGCTCACCGGTGAGGCCGACCCGGTGCTGAAGCACCCGGGCGACCCGGTGCTCTCCGGCAGCTTCGTGGTCGCCGGGTCAGGTGCCTTCACCACCACCAAGGTCGGCCGCGAGGCCTACGCGGCCCAGCTCGCCGAGGAGGCCAGCCGGTTCACCCTGGTCTCCTCCGAACTGCGCAGCGGCATCGACACCATCCTGCGCTACATCACCTGGCTGCTGATCCCCACCGCGATCGGACTGATCCTCAGCCAGCTGTACGTCAACAAGCAGGACGTCGCCGAGGCGGTGCGCCGGATGGTCGCCGGGATCGTGCCGATGGTCCCGGAGGGCCTGGTGCTGCTGACCTCCATGGCCTTCGCCATCGGGGTGATCCGGCTGGGGCGGCGGCAGTGCCTGGTCCAGGAGCTGCCCGCGATCGAGGGGCTGGCCCGGGTGGACACCGTCTGCCTGGACAAGACCGGCACCCTCACCGAGGGCGGCATGGACGTCGCCGAGCTGCGTCCGCTCGGCGATGCGGACCGGGGCCGGACCGAGCGGGTGCTCGGCATCCTGGGCACCGCCGACCCCCGGCCCAACGCCAGCCTGCAGGCGATCATCGACAGCTATCCGGTCGGTGAGGGCTGGCGGCTGCTGCAGGCTGCTCCCTTCTCCTCGGCCCGCAAGTGGTCCGGGGCGGTGCTGCAGGAGCCGGCCGGCGAGGAGGCGACCTGGCTGCTGGGCGCCCCCGACGTGCTGTTGCCGGCCGGCCACCCGGCCCTCGCCGAGGTGGACGCGCTGGGTGAGCAGGGCCTGCGGGTGCTGCTGCTGGGACGGTCGGAGACCCCGTTGGACGCGCCCGACCCGGCGGCAGGGCTGGTGCCGGTGGCGCTGCTGGCGCTGCGACAGCGGGTGCGCCCGGACGCGGCGCAGACCCTGGCCTACTTCCGGCAGCAGAACGTCGCCGCCAAGGTGATCTCCGGCGACAACGCGGTGTCGGTCGGCGCCGTCGCCGCCTCGCTGGGGCTGCCCGGGGCCGAGGACCCGGTGGACGCCAGGACCCTGCCCACCGACCTGGCGCTGCTCGCCGAGGTCGTCGAGAAGCACTCCGTCTTCGGCCGGGTGACTCCCCAGCAGAAACGGGACATGGTGGGCGCGCTGCAGTCCCGCGGCCACCACGTGGCGATGACCGGCGACGGCGTCAACGACGTGCTGGCGCTCAAGGACGCCGACATCGGCGTGGCGATGGGCGCGGGCAGCGAGGCGACCCGCGCGGTGGCCCAGATCGTGCTGCTGGACAACCGCTTCTCCACGCTGCCGCAGGTGGTCGGCGAGGGCCGCCGGGTGATCGGCAACATCGAGCGGGTGGCCAACCTGTTCCTGGTGAAGACGGTCTACTCGGTGCTGCTGGCGCTCGCCGTGATCATCTGCCGGGTGCCGTACCCGTTCCTGCCGCGGCACTCCACCGTGCTCAGCGCGCTGACCATCGGGGTGCCCGGCTTCTTCCTGGCGCTGGCGCCCAACAACGAACGGGCCAGGCCGGGCTTCGTCCGGCGGGTGCTGCGGTTCGCGGTGCCGGCCGGGCTGATCGCCGGGACGGCCTCGTTCACCTGCTACCTGCTGGCCCGGGCCGACCATGCGACCGGGCAGGTCGCGGACACCAGCAGCACCACGCTGACGCTGTTCCTGGTCGCGCTGTGGGTGCTGGCGATCATTGCCAGGCCCTACACCTGGTGGCGGGTGCTGCTGGTGCTGGCGATGGGCGGGGGCTTCGCGCTGGTGCTGGTGGTGCCCTGGCTGCAGACCTTCTTCCAGCTGGACCTGATCGGCTGGCGCGACCCCTGGACCGGGGTCGGCATCTCGGTCGGCGCCGGGCTGCTGCTGGAGGTGGTGTGGCGGATGATCCGCCCGGAGAACGACGCCACGTCCGATGCCGGGGCTGATCTCGGGGCTGATGCCCAAACCGACGCCACGCCCGACGCCACGCCCGACGCCGGGGCCGACATCGTCGCAGGCGCCGACAAATAGTCGTTGTTGCGGTCTCCTGGCCGCACATGGATCCCCTGTACCGTTCTGGGCACACACGTTCCACTCCGGTTCGAGTACGTCCGCAGGGGAGATCATGACGACTGACACCGATGCCCCCGAGGCGGACATCGGCGTTCCGGCCGGGACCCCGCGCCGCCGTCCGCGCCTGATGCCGCCGCGCTCGGCGGTGCCGCACCTGGTGCTGGGACTGGTCTTCCTCGCCGGATACTGTGCGATCTCGATAGTCAGGTACACGCACTTCGCCTCGATGTCCTGGGACACCGCGATCTTCGTCCAGGAGGTCAGGGACTACGCCCACCTCCAGGCGCCGATCGTCACCATAAAGGGCGCCGGCTACAACATCCTCGGCGACCACTTCAGCCCGATCCTGGCGCTGCTGGCGCCCTTCTACCGGGTCTTCCCCAGCCCGGTCACCCTGCTCGTCGCCCAGGCCGCGCTGTTCGCCGGCTCGGTCACCATCGTGTCGGACACCGCGGCGAAGCTGACCACGCGGGCCAAGGGCCTGTGCGTCGGCATCGCCTACGGGCTGTCCTGGGGACTCCAGCGGGCCGTCGACTTCGACTTCCACGAGATCGCCTTCGGCGTGCCGCTGCTGGCCCTGGTGCTGCGCAACATCGTGCTGAAGCGCTGGTACCCGGCCGCGTTCTGGGCGCTGCCGCTGGTGCTGGTCAAGGAGGACATGGGGCTGACCGTCGCGGCGATCGGCATCGTGCTGGTGCTGCTGCGGCAGCGGATGATCGGCGCGCTGCTCACCGTCTACGGCGCGGCGATGCTGGTGATCACCGTCTACCTGGTGATCCCGCACTTCAACCCGACCGGACAGTACGACTACATGTCCAAGCTGCCCGGCGACTCCCCCACCCACGAGCTGTTCACCGCGCCGTTCGGGCTACTGCACAGCCTGTTCTCGCCGGACGTGAAGCTGCACACCCTGGGCTATCTGATCGCGATCACCGGCTTCCTGGCGCTGCGCTCGCCGCTGGTGCTGATCGCGCTGCCGACCCTGCTGTGGCGGTTCACCTCGTCCAACGACGCCTACTGGGGCATGGACTGGCACTACAGCGCGGTGCTGATGCCGATCCTCTTCCTGGCCCTGGTGGACGCGATCCGGCGGTCGGAGGAGTCAGGCCCCTGGGAGTGGCTGCGCGCCTACGCGGGTCGGGCCGTCGTCCCGGCGGTGACCGGGATCGCGGCGGCGCTGTGCATCACCATGAACCTCCCCGCCTCCAATGTGCTGTCCCCGTCCACCTATGCCTCCAGCGACCGGATCGCCATGCTGCAGCAGGCCACGGCGGCCGTCCCGGACGGGGTGACCGTCGAGGCCAATGTGACGCTGATGGCCCATCTGGCCGGGCGCACCCAGCTGTACTGGGTCGGCGGCGACAAGACCTCGCCGCCGCAGTACGTGGCCCTGGACATGTCCTACGGCTGGTCCCCCAGCGCCCCGACCGACGTGCCCGGGTACGTCGAGGGGCTGCACCCGGGCACGGTCTACCAGACGGTCTTCGACCAGCAGCAGTTCTACGTGCTGAAGCTGGTCAGCGGCTGAGCCGCGGCCCGCTGGGCACTCACTCGAAGTCCCGGGCCGCGCTGAGTTCGTAGGCGCGGTCCGGGTCGCCGAGCACGGCCAGCACCTCGAACCGGCGGTGCCACTGGCCGGCCGCCCAGGCCAGTCCGGCGGCCAGACCCTCCGGGGTGGCCGCGTGCAGGGCGCCGGGCGGCACCGGGGCGGCGAACTCGTCGCGCTCGGCCTCCTCCTCTGCCCCGTCGCCGGCCGCGTCGCCGTCGCCGTCGCCTTCGCCGGTCGGTCGGGGTGCCGGGCTGTCCGGGTCCCAGCGCCAGTCCACCGCCGCGTCCTGCCCGTCCGGGCCCACCACCAGCAGTTCCTCGTGCTCCTCGTAGACCTCGGGGCAGCCCGGGAGCAGTTCCTTGACCTCCTCCGGGACCCGGTGCACGGTGCCCTCGCTGAGCACCCGGCCGCCGGCCACCTCGCTGGCCAGCGAGACGTGCAGCCGTTCGCCGAGGGCCGCGGCGAGCGCCGGGGCGACGGTGATCAGCGGGAAGTCGTCCAGCAGCTGGACCAGGTCCGGGGCGTCGGCGATGACGGCCTCGGTGACGTCCACGATCACGGTGCCCGCGGGACGGCGCAGGGTGTCCGGCTCCAGCGGGGGCAGCGCGCGGACCTCCTCGGGCAGGGCGATCCGGCTCAGCTCGACCGAGGCCAGCGCGGTGTAGAGGCCGTGCAGCTGACGGTGCGACACCTCGCTGTCCGGGTCGGTCATCCGGTACAGCACCTCGTCAGGGCCGTCGGTCTCGGCCAGCAGTGCGGACAGGGTGGTGCGCACCCCGAGGGCGTGCAGGAAGACCTCGTCCAGCCGGGTGCGGGCCTCCTCGTAGAGGCCGCGCAGCAGCGGGTCGGCGCCGGCGGCGCGCAGTCCGGCCGGACGGCGGCCGTCCAGCACCGGATGGTCCCGCAGCCACCAGGCGGCGTACGGCGGGACCTGCGCGGTACGGCCGTCCGGGAGCAGCAGCCGGACCGGCACCACCACGGCGTCGCGCAGCGGCGGGGCGGCGAGCATGGCCAGCGCCTGCGGCCAGGCGTCGTCGGCGACCAGGTCCAGGTCGCGGACGGCGAGCAGTTCGGCGGCGACCGGCGGCACCTCGGGGCCCTCCGACCGGTCCTTGGTCAGCAGGTCGGCGGCCTCCTCGGCCCAGTCGGCGAAGCCGTCCGGGGCCTCGTCCAGCAGGCCGCCGGGCTCGCCTCCTGCGGCGCGGTCGGCCGGGGCGGTGGGGTCGAGCCGTTCCAGGTCGTCCGGGTCCAGCACCACCTCCTCGGCGCGGACCAGCCCCAGGGTGTGGCCGACGCCCACGGCGCGCAGCACCTCGGGGCCCCAGCGCTCCAGCCACTCGTCGTCGAGGAACACCGCGTCGTCCTCGTGCACGATCGCGGCCAGCGGGCTGCCGGGCAGCACCAGTTCGCCGGCGGCCACCAGCTCGCCCTCGTCGTCCGGCAGCGCGAGGTGCGCCAGCCACGGGTACCCGCCCTCGGCCAGGTCCCCGGCCCGGACCGCGGCCCGGACGATCCGCAGCACCGCCTCGGCGACGTCCTCGGCCTCGTCCTGGTCGTCCAGGTCGACCGAGCGGCGGACGGCCGCCTGCAGTTCGGCGCTCTCCAGCAGGCCGACCGGGCTGGCGGTGCCGGCGCCCAGCTTCTCCAGCAGCGGGTGCGCGGCGTCGGGGTGGGCCAGCCGCAGGCCGAGCAGGGCCAGGTCCTCGGCCGGGATCGCCGAGTCCGCGGGGAGGTCGACCGGGACCAGCACCCGGCGCGGCCCGGTGACCATCCGGCCGTCGGCGAGCGGGACCGGCAGCGCGCCCAGGGTCTCCGCGGCGGCGCCGCCGGACCCGCTGCCGGCCAGCGCGCCGTAGAGGTTGCGCCACCAGGCGGGCTCCTTCTCCAGGTTGGCGAGCTGGTCCACGGTCTCGGCCAGGGCGACCCGGCGCACGCCGAGGGTGCGCAGCTCCTGCCGGCGCTCCAGGCCGGCCGGCAGCAGCCCCGGCAGGACGTCGGCGAGGGCGCGGACCGTGCCGGCGTCCGCCCCCTCCAGCACCACCGCGTCGCGCGGACGCAGGGCGGGGCCCTCGCCGGCGGCGGGCAAGAAGGGAATCTCCGGGAGACCGTCCAGCACCGCGCGGCGCAGCTGGGCGTCCAACTCGCCCTGGCCCAGCGGGCCGGGGACCAGGTCCAGCGAGCTCAGGTCGGCGCCGCGCTCGCGCACCAGGGCGGCGTAGACCTCGCCGGCCCGGGCCACCAGGAAGTCGGTCAGTGCCCCCGGGGCGATGTGACGGCGCGTCGAGTCCAGCGGGAAGGAGGCGATCAGCAGCGCGGGGACGCCCAGCGGCTCGTCGGTCGGGGTCGGCGCGTGCACCACCGGGGCGGTGCCGGGGCGCTGCGGGCGGCCTTCGTCGTCCACCGGTACGGCCCAGGTCAGCGACCAGTGCGGGCGGTGCCGTTCCTCCACGGTGCGGTCCTGGAGCAGTTCGGCGGCCAGCTCGCCGCCGGCCGAGGCCACCTGCCAGCGGCTCTCCCCCGCGTCGCTCGCCACGACGACCACCAGCGGACCGCTCTCCTCGTTGGCGGCGGGCAGTTCACGGCGGGTCAGGGTCCTGGTCCCGGCCCCCGTCTCGACCACCACCTCGACCAGCCCGCCGAGCGTCAGCAGCAGGGCGTCGTCGATCTCGTCCAGCAGCCTGCGGGTCAGATCGGTGGCGGCGGAGTCGCGCAGCGGCAGCACCACCACGGTGTCGTAGCCGTCCGGCGGGGTGCCCTGCGCGGGCAGCGGCAGCCGCAGCAGCGGGACGTGCCCGTCCCGGCGGCGCAGCTCCTCGGTCAGCTCGGCGCGCTCCTCGACCAGGGCCCTGGCCTCGCCCAGCGACCAGCGCACCCCGCCGGGCCGGCTCAGTACCGCGGGCTCGTCGGACACCGCGAGGACGGCGGCGAAGCCGACGCCGAACCGCCCCACCTGCGACTCCTGCTCGCGCTTGGAGGAGGCCCTGAGCGTCGACAGCGACTCCACGCCCTGCGGGTCCAGCGGCGCACCGGTGTTGGCGGCGCAGAGCACCCCGTCGCGCAGCGCCAGCTTCAGCCGTCCGGGCACCCCGGCCCGGGCCGCCGCGTCGGCGGCGTTCTGGGCCAGCTCGACGACCAGCCGGTCCCGATAGCCGCCGAGGGCGAGCTCCTCCTCGGCGTTGGCGTCCTCGCGGAACCGGGCCGGCGACGCCGTCCACGCCTCCAGCACCCGCCGCCGCAGCCCCGCCGTCCCGAAGCCGTCGGCCGCGCCGCCTGCCGTGTCCCCTACGATCCGTGTGTCCATGGCCGTCGTCTCCCCGCTCTCGCCGCCCCCACCCGATGGCGGGGGAACCGTACGGGTCGGTCAACCTGTACGCGGGCATTCTGCCTGGTTCCACCGACAGGACGCCGCCGCCCCGGTTCCCGCCGCACCGTCCGCCGCGACTGTTGCCCCGCTGTAACGGCGGATGGACGATGCAGGGATCTTCCGGTGGCAGGCTTGTCGCTATCACCACCACCGTTCCCAGGGGGAACCAGCCATGTCCGCTCGTGTCCGCCGCATCGTCGTCATCGCCGCCGCCGTCCTGCTGACCGCCGCCGTGACCGGCTGCACCATGCTGCTGCCGACAGCCGCGCATGCGGCAGAGCCGACGCGGGTGGCGCACAGCAGCTCGGACACGACCGACACGGGCGTGCTGGCGTGGGGCGCGGCCGCGTTCATCGGCACCGGCCTGGTGCTGATGATCGGCATCAACCGCCACGGCCGCCACCGCCACTGACGCCGTCTCAGGCCCGGGTCTGAGGATCCGGGCCTACAGACCCGCGTAGGAGTGGACTCCATTGATGAAGATGGAGACGCCGTAGGCGTTGATCAGGTAGCAGCTGAAGGCGACCAGGGCCAGCACCGCGGCCTTGCGGCCCTTCCAGCCCGCCGTCGCCCGCGCGTGCAGGTAGCAGGCGTAGACGACCCAGGTGATGAAGGCCCAGGTCTCGGTCGGGTCCCACTGCCAGTAGTGGCCCCAGGCCGACTCCGCCCAGATCGCACCGGCGACGATGGTGAAGGTCCACAGCGGGAAGACGATGGCGTTGATGCGGTAGGAAAGCCTGTCCAGAGTTGCCGCCGAAGGCATCCTCCCGCAGACGTCGGACCAGACGGCGACCCACCAGCGGAACGGACGACCGAGCTTGAGGCGGTCCGCCACCGTGTCAAAGAATCCGCCCCCGGTCCATCGGCCCTTCGCCATCGCGGAATCGTAGACGTCACGGCACAGGTACATGGCCGCCGTGATCGCTCCCGCGTAGAGCGCGCCGCCGCAGATCATCGCGCCGGAGACGTGGATCCAGAGCCAGTACGAGTGCAGCGCCGGTACTAGCTGCTCGGAGGCCGCGTAGAGGACGGTGACGGCGACGCCCAGCCCGGTCAGCACGCCCAGCATCAGCGGCAGGCCGAGCCAGCGGACGTCGCGCCCGGAGTACAGCAGCCCCAGGAAGACCATCACCGCGACCAGCGTCATCGCGCAGGTGAACTCGTAGAGGTTGCCCCACGGCGGACGCCCCGCCGACATCCCGCGGGTGACCACGCCGCCGAGCTGCAGCAGCGCGGCGAGGGTGGTCAGGCTGACCGCGATCCGGCCGAGCCGGTCGGCCTGCTCGTCGCCGCCGGACGCACCCGCGCCCTCGACCGGCGGTGCGGAGTCGCCCTTCGCCACGATGTCGACCTTGCCTGCCTTGGCGGCGACGGTGCGGGTCAGCGTGGTGGTCCCGCCGCCGGCCTTGGCGACGCTGACCGAGACCGTGGGCGCCGCCGTGCTGGCGGCCGCCTCGGCCTCGGCCACCGCGGTGGCGACGGACTCGCCCGGACGGGCGGAGAGCGCCGCCGACTGGCGGGCGACCCGGCTGCGGCCACCGAAGGTCCACTCGGCCGTGTACGCGAGGAAGGCGAAGAGGTACACCGCCATCGACGAGTAGATCAGCACGTTGGAGATATGGGCGAGGTTGCTGTTGACGGACTCTGCCGCTGCAAGATTCATCGCGCTCAGCGTTCCTTGGAGAGGGAGGTGGCGGTCAGTTCGGGATCTTCTGCTGACGGATCGTCGTCTGCGTCTTCGCCGTGATCGGTTCCGTCCCGGTCGGCCGGGGCGGAGTCCTGGAGGACCAGGGCCACTTCGGCCAGCTCGTCGGCGATGCGCGAGGACTCGCTGCGGGCCAGCCCGGCCAGCTCGACGACGGTCACCCCGTCGGCGCCGGTCACCGCCCGCACCCAGATCCGGCGGCGCTGGACGAACAGCGAGCCGATCAGCCCGACGATCGCCAGGGCCGAGCTGACCAGCGCGGAGCCGGTGCCCGGGTTGTGCGCCACGGTGAAGTTGGCCCACTGCTTCAGGCCGGTCATGGTGATCGTCCCGCCGTCCGGGAGCTTCATGCCCTGACCGGGGTGCAGCTGCGCCTTCCAGGGGTTGGTCTTGTCCAGCTTGAGCTGCTTCATCGCCGTGGTGTCGAGCTGGTAGACGCTCTGCGCGATACCCGTGTCCATGCCCAGGTCGCCCTGGTAGCCGGTGATGAACAGGCCGGGGTTGTTGGCGGCGGGGAAGGTCGACCTCGGGCCGAGCACCGGGTCGACCTCGGCGGTGGGGGCGAAGATGCCGCTGAAGCCGAGCTGGGTCTTCTTGCCGTCCTTGCCGACGTAGCCGTCGGTGACCTTGATGGTGCACAGCGAGGTCACATTGGCGTCCTGCGGCAGGCAGGGCGTCGCACCGTCGTAGATGACCTCGCCCTTGGCGTTGGTCACCTTTATCACCGGCGCGAAGCCGTGCGCGGTCAGGTAGATGTTGTCGCCGTCCACCTGCAACGGGTGGTTGACGGAGGCCGTGCCGGAGGTCTTCTTGCCGTCCGAGCCGAGCCAGTAGGACAGCCTGGCGTCGAAGTTGATGGCCTCTCCGCGCGCGCTGCCGCTGGTCTGGAAGCTGGCGTCGAAGCCGTCCAGGGTGAAGCCGAAGGCCTTGAGGCTGTCCGCGGTGTAGAGGCTGCTGGGCTCGAAGTCGTCGTACTGGGTGACGTTGTTGCTGAAGGTGCCGCCCTCCACCACGATCACCGTGCCCTGGCCGCCGGCCAGCTTGGTGACCGCGAAGGCGATCAGCATCGCCACCAGGGAGATGTGGAACAGCAGGTTGCCGAACTCGCGCAGGTAGCCCTTCTCCGAGCTGATCGCGTCGCCCGCGGCCGAGGTCCGGAACCGGCGCTTGCGCAGCGCCCCGTGCGCCGCGGTGAGGACGGTGTCGGCGTCCGCGCTGCTGCGCCAGGTCGCGTACACCGGCAGCCGGACCAGGTGCCGCGGCGCCGCCGGCGGCCTGGCCCGCAGCACGCCGACGAACTGCCAGGTGCGCGGGATGATGCAGCCCACCAGGGAGACGAACAGCAGGATGTAGATCGCCGAGAACCAGAACGAGCTGTAGACGTGGAACATCCCCAGCTTGTCGAAGAGCGACACCCAGGCCTTGTGCTTCTCCTGCCAGGCCTCGACCTTGGACGGCGAGGCGGCGGTCTGCGGGATCAGCGATCCCGGCACCGCCGCGAGCGACAGCAGGAACAGCAGTATCAGCGCGACCCGCATGGACGTCAGCTGACGCCAGGTCCAGCGCAGCCAACCCAGCACGCCTATGCCGACGACCTCGGCCTCGGGCTGGTCCTGCTCGGCGACCGGCGCGCTGCTGAGCCGGCCGGCGGCGGACAGTTCGTCGCGCTCCTCGGCGGCTCGGGCGTCGGCGGCCTGTGCGTCGGCGGCTTCTCGATCGTCGGTCATGAGTCAGATTCCCGTGGTGAAGTCGGAGGTCCAGTAGCGCAGCTGGCCGACCAGCTGGTCCCACGCCCCCGTGACCAACAGGATGCCGACCACGACGAGCATTCCGCCGCCGATCCGCATGACCCACTGGTAGTTCTTCTTGACCCACCCGAACGCGCCCAGCGCCCGCCGGAAGGCGAGTGCGGCGAGGATGAAGGGCAGGCCGAGGCCGATGCAGTAGACGGCCATCAGCAGCGCGCCGCGGCTCGCGCTGGCCTGGTTCATCGACAGGGCGTTCACGGCGGTGAGGGTCGGTCCCAGGCACGGGGTCCAGCCGACCCCGAACACGATGCCCAGCATCGGCGCGCCCAGCAGCCCGACGATCGGCTTGCGGTGGCTGCGCAGCTCGCGCTGGGTGAAGCCGGGCAGGAAGCCCATGAAGGCCAGGCCCATGGCGATGGTGAGCACCCCGGACACCTCGGAGATCACCCGCTGGTGCGCCAGCAGGTGGTTGCCGAAGAAGCCGAACAGCGCGCCGCCGGAGACAAACACCGCCGTGAATCCCAGGATGAACAGCACCGCGCCGAGCACGACCCGACCGCGGCGCCGGCCCTCGGCACTCGCCAGGTCCACCGCGGAGAAGCCGGTCACATAGGAGAGGTAGCCGGGCACCAGCGGCAGCACGCAGGGCGAGAAGAAGGAGACCAGTCCGCCGAGCAGGGCGACCGGGACGGCCAGTATCAGCGCCCCGGAGACCTGGCCGCTGATGTCCGCGAGCAGTACCGGCGCGGCGCCGCTCACGACTTCTCCGCGAGTACCGGGGCCAGCATCTGCGTCAGCTGCGAGCTGCTCAGCGGGAGCAGCGCGCGGGCGGCGACCCGGCCCTGGCGGTCCAGGATGATCGTGGTGGGGATGGTCTGCGGGTTGAGCGTCCCCGCCGGGAACTTCAGCAGCAGGTCACCGGCCGGGTCGTAGAGGCTCGGATAGGTGATGTTGTGGTCCGCGACGAAGGCCTTGGGCTGCGCGGTCTGCAGGTCGCGGGTGTCGATGCCGACGAACTGCACGCCCTTGGACTTGTCGGCGGTGTACACCGACTCCAGTCCGTCCGCCTCGGCCCGGCAGGGCGAGCACCAGGAGCCCCAGACGTTGAGCACGACGACCTTGCCCCGGTAGTCGGAGAGGCTGAGCTGGTTGCCGTCCAGGTCCTTGCCGGAGATGCTGATCGCCGCACCCCGGTCCTTGACCGCCACGGAGCTCGTCTCGCCGGTGCCCTTGACGAAGTTGGTGCCGGAGCTGTCGCTCGACCCGGAGGAGGACGTCGAGCAGGCGGCCAGAGCCAGGGCCGACGCGGCCGCGAGGGCGGCGATCAGCGTACGTGCGGAGCTGCGGCGGAGCGGACGGGAACGCATGTGAAGAGTTTCGCATGGGTGTTTTGAGCGGTTTCACCGACCCCGGCGACGGGTCGCGGCAGCCGTGCTGACCTGCCGCGACACCGTGTTCTGTCAACCAGTCAGATGATCACTCCGGCCCACGTTCGAACCCTAGGCGCCGAAGCTCTTGGCGACCGGGGCGTCGCCGCGGCGGCCCTTGCCGGTGAGGTGGGCCGGCAGCAGGTCCCGGGCCGGCTCGCTGTAGCCGATGGAGACGATCTTGTCCCCGTGGTAGGTGAAGCTGGTCAGGCTCGCCAGCGAGCACTGCCGCTTGCGCGGGTCGTGCCACAGCCGGCGGTGCTCGGTGAAGCTGCGGGTGATCCAGATCGGCAGCTGGTGGCTGACACACACGGCCTCGTGCCCGCGCGCGGCGTCCCGGGCCGCGTTCAACGCGCCCATCATCCGCACCACCTGCTCGATGTACGGCTCGCCCCAGGACGGACGGAACGGGTTGGTCAGGTACTTCCAGTACTGCGGGTTGCGCAGCGAGCCGTCGCCGACGCCGAAGGTCTTGCCCTCGAAGATGTTGGCGGCCTCGATCAGCCGCTCGTCGGCGGCCACGGCCAGCCCGTGGGCCGCGCCGATCGGCGCCGCCGTCTCCTGCGCCCGCTCCAGCGGGGAGGCGACGACATGCGTGACGTCCCGTCCGCTGAGGTGGTCGGCGACCCGGTCGGCCATCTTCCGCCCCAGCTCGGAGAGGTGGTAGTCGGGCAGCCGCCCGTAGAGCACACCCTCCGGGTTGTGCACCTCACCATGCCGCATGAGATGGACGACGGTGGTCTCAGGACTGCTCACCTGTACTGCTCCTCTACATCGAAACCTGGCGCCAGTATCGCCCCCGGGAGCCCCGCAGGGGCTCATAGGGGCGCGGGGAACTGCGCGGCCAACCATCTACGGTCGGCACAACCGCATCCCACCGCGCCCCCACCCACCTACCCGGCAACCGCCGCGGCAGCGGCCCGCGCCGCCGCAGGCAACGCCTCAGCGATCCGCCCGACGGCCTGCTCGTCGTGCGAGGCCGAGACGAACCACGACTCGAACGCCGACGGCGGCAGGTACACCCCGTTCGCCAGCATCGACTGGAAGAACGCCGTGAACCGGAAGGACTCCTGGCGCCGCGCCTCGTCGTAGTTGGTCACCTCGTCGTCCGCGAAGAACACCGAGAACATGTTTCCGGCCCGCTGCACCCGGTGGGCGACCCCCTCCTTGCTCAGCGCCTCCCCGACGAGCCCGGAGACCTCCGCCGACACCCGGTCCACCGTCGCGTACACCTCGTCGGTGCAGCCGCGCAGCTGGGCCAGGCCGGCGGCGGTGGCCACCGGGTTACCGGAGAGCGTGCCCGCCTGGTAGACCGGCCCGGCCGGGGCCAGCTGCGCCATCACCTCGGCGCGCCCGCCGAACGCGGCCGCGGGGAACCCGCCGCCCATCACCTTGCCGAAGGTCATCAGGTCCGGGACGGTCTCCGGGCTCCAGCCCTCCTTCGCCGACTCGTACCCGTACCAGCCGGAGCGGGAGACCCGGAAGCCGGTCATCACCTCGTCGGAGACGAACAGCGCGCCGTCCTCGCGGCAGAGCCGCGCCAGGCCTGCGTTGAAGCCGGGCAGCGGCGGGACGACGCCCATGTTGCCGGGCGAGGCCTCGGTGATGACGCAGGCGATCTCGCCGGGGTGCGCGGCGAAGGCGGCCCGGACCGCGTCCAGGTCGTTGTAGGGCAGCACGATGGTGTCGGCCGCGGTGGCGCCGGTGACGCCGGGGGTGTCCGGCAGGGCGAAGGTGGCCAGGCCGGAACCGGCCGCCGCCAGCAGGGCGTCCACATGGCCGTGGTAGCAGCCGGCGAACTTCACGATCTTGGTGCGTCCGGTGAAGCCGCGTGCCAGCCGGATCGCCGACATGGTCGCCTCGGTGCCCGAGGAGACCAGCCGGACCTGCTCGACCGGAGTGACCCTGCTCACAATCTCCTCGGCCAGTTCGACCTCGCCCTGGCCGGGTGTACCGAACGAAGTACCGCGCGAGACGGCCGCCTGTACGGCGTCGATCACATCGGGATGGGCATGCCCGAGGATCATGGGACCCCAGGAGCAGACCAGGTCGACGTACTCCCTGCCGTCCGCGTCGGTGAGGTAGGGGCCTTGCCCGGAGACCATGAACCTGGGCGTGCCGCCGACCGCGCGGAAGGCTCTGACCGGGGAGTTGACGCCGCCGGGGGTCACCGCGGAGGCGCGATCGAACAGCTTCTGGGACTCGGGGGCTTCGTAGGGGTAGCTCACAGAGGACATGCTCTCAAATCCCCATCTTCTCCAAACCGCAGCCTGTCCTTCGGCATGTCCCGGCCGATCATCTGGGACGATGATCGGGCCGCAGTGCACAGCCGCCCGCCGACGGGACTCGGCGGAAGGTGAGCCTTTCGGGGAGGCCGGACTGTCACACGCCCGTTGCCTGTTGGCAAAACGATGACTGCCAGTAAGGATGGTGCCGTGTCGGAGGCGCGCGAGGGGTCCGAGGGTCCGGCGAGGGCTTCGCGCAGGCGTCGCGGGGGCAGTGGTAGCGGTAACAGCGGTGATAGCAACAGAGGCGGTGGCGGTGTGGGGGTGACCTACAAGTACTTCGGTGCACCCGACCGAGCCACCGCCGCCCGGGTACCGACCGCCCTGGGCCGGGACGGCCTCGGTCTGGACGCCGGCGAGCTCGGCACCCTGGGCCGGCTCGGCGAGCTCTTCGGCGCGGAGGGCCGCGACGGGGACGAGACCTTCAGCGGCGGCCTCTCCACCAAGATCAAGCCGGAGACCATGAGCGCCATGGTGCTCACCGGCATCAAGGGCATCCCGCTGGCCAACGTCCCGCCGCTGGAACTGGTCGTGCTCCACCCCGACTACGCCGTCTTCCAGCTCCCGCACACCGTCGTCGAACCGCTCCGCAAGGCCGACGAGGCCGAGCTCGGCACCGCCGCCTTCATCTGGTCCACCGTCCCGGACCGCCGCGGCCCCCGCGACGCCTTCGTGATCTACCAGATGCTCCACGAGTGGCACGACTTCGCCAACCGCCTCCACGACGCCGGCCACCAGCTCTACTGCCTGATGTGGCCCTGAGCTCCGGGCCCGTCCGGTTGGCGGACGGGCCCGGGCTGCACACGGTCAGGGGAGCTTGACCACGGTGAAGTCGTCGCAGTAGCCGGCGCCGGAGCCGGTGTTCTTGTAGCAGTAGACGCCGGCTGAGGTGGTGGAGCTGCCGGTGGTGAAGAAGACCGGCTGCTGGGTGTAGGTGGTGGTGGAGGACCGCAGGTAGGTCTCGGTGCCGCCGAAGGACTTGACGCCGATCGCGACCTGTTCGCCCGAGGTGGCGACCTTGGCCCAGCCGGCGAGCAGGTAACTGCCGCCGGCGGTGAGGCCGGTGACGGTCTGGATGGCGCCGCTGGCGCTGACGCCGGTCTGCAGGGCGTAACTGCCGGTGCGGGCGTTGGCGGCGGTGACGGAGGAGGTGGTGCTGGTGCTCTGGACCCAGGGGGTCAGTGCGGCGGTCTCGAAGCCGGGGTTGGTGACGGCGTTGGTCGCCGAGCTGAGCTGTTCGACGGCGAGGTCGTCGCAGTAGCCCGCGCCGCTGCCGCCGGAGTTCTTCCAGCAGTAGACGGTGGCGGTGGTGCTGGTCGAGCCGGTGGTGAACAGCACCGCTGCCTGGGAGTAGGCGGTGGTGGCGATGGTGGTGTAGGTCTCGGTTCCGCCGAAGCCCTTGACGCCGATGGCGAGGGTCTCGCCCGCCGTGGCGACCTTGGCCCAGCCGGTCAGCAGGTAGGTGGTGGCGGGCGACAGACCGGTGAGGGCCTGGTTGGCGCCGCTGCCGGCGGCCGCGGTGGTCAGCGCATAGCTGCCGGTGCGGGCATTGGCGGCGGTGGCGCCGGCGGCAGCGGAGCTGGCCTGGGTCCACGGGGTCAGCGCGCCGGTCTCGAATCCGGCGTTGCCGAGCAGGTTGCCGCCGGTGCCGTTG
This sequence comes from Streptacidiphilus jeojiensis, assembly GCF_042510965.1. NCBI lineage: Bacteria > Bacillati > Actinomycetota > Actinomycetes > Kitasatosporales > Streptomycetaceae > Streptacidiphilus > Streptacidiphilus jeojiensis. Next base: position 111,486 of record NZ_JBEUKS010000002.1, on the reverse strand, counting down.
TCGGCGCCGATATTGGGCGCGACGGTGGCGGAGACGGTGTTGCCGAAGGCGTCGAGGCCGCCGTTGGAGCTGATGACGGCCCCGGCGCGGATCACCGGTGAGGAGGGGTGGACCTGGTAGGCGCTCTTGCCGGTGTAGGCGGAGGCGGTGTTGAGGTTCCCCGCGTTGCGGAACTCGGGGTCAGCGGTGACCTTGGCGGCGTCCGCGGGTTCGCGGGAGGGGTGGTTGCCGTAGAACAGGTTGTTGGAGTAGGTGGAGCTGCCGGTGGTGGTGAAGTAGTTGCCGGAGCCGTAGTTGAAGACGGCGTTGTTCTGGAAGGACAGTGCGCCGCTGATGGAGGTGCCGGAGCGGGAGTACAGGACCGGGGTGCTCAGGCCGTCCCTGACGTAGAAGGTGTTGTTGTAGAACTGCGGGACGGCGACGGTGCTGGTGCTCAGGTTGGGGACGCCGCCGACGAAGTGCAGCACGCCCGCACCGTGGGTCTGGGTGCCGGAGGTGGGGCAGCCGGAGTTGCTGCCGTCGTTCTCGCTGATGTTGTAGCGCACCACGGTGCCGTCGCTGGCCACCGTCGAGGTGGGCTCGTTGGCGATGGTGAAGGGAGGCATCACCAGCAGGAAGCCGCCGAGGTTCTGGTGGCTGTAGTTGTACTGGAAGGTGGTGTTGTGATTGCCCCAGTCCACGTCGAACCCGGTCCCGTCGGCGCCGTTGACGTGGCAGTACACCTCGTTGTTCTGCACCACGGTGTTGTTGCTGCCGGACATCCAGATGCCGGCCGAGGCCCCGTTGCAGTAGTTGCCGGACGGCGGGCAGGTGGAGTCGGAGCCGCCGTAGCCCGCCTTGTTGCCGTCGATGAGGGCGCCGTCGTTCTTGACGACCAGGATGTCGTCCGCGCCGTCGTAGGTCATGGTGTTGCCGCGGATGACGGTGTTGGTGGTCTGCCCGGTGCCCTGGCCGTCGGCGTCCGGGGTCACCGCGACCGCGATGCGGTCGACGTGGTCGAAGGTGTTGTTCTCGACGACCACGTCGTCCCAGGTGGAGATGGTGGTGGTGTGGTCGGTCTGCACGCCGACGCCCGCGTTGGTGGAGTACCAGCCGCCGCCGTAGCCGCTGATGTTGTGGATGTACATGTCGTGCACCCGGATGTGGTGCAGGATGCCGCCCGAGCTGTTCTCGGCCAGCACGCCGGAGCGGTAGGCGGGGGTCGAGGCGGAGTTGCTGAGCTCCAGGCCGCCGATGTCCCAGTACTGCTGGTTGAGCAGGTGGATGACGGGGCCGGTGGCCCCGGCGGCGTCGATCACCGGCTTGGCGCCGCTGCCGTAGGAGGTGATGGTGATGTTGCTGCCGGAGGCTCCGGAGCCGCCGGGGGCGAGCTGGCCGGTGCAGGTGGTGCCGGCCTTGAACTGGATGCTGTCGCCGGCGGTGAAGGTGACGGCGTTGACGTCGCTCAGGGCGTTCCACGGACTGGCGGCGGTTCCGGTGCCGTCGGTGGTCGCCGAGCAGTCGACGTAGTAGCCGGTACCGGCCGCCGAGGCGCTGGTGGCGGTGAGCGGGACCAGCAGCGCTCCCGCCAGGGCGGCGAGCAGCGGGAGGATCACGGAGGTCCGGCGGGCCGGACGGGTCGTGCTGCGACGCTTCATCGCGACGCTCCTTGGGTGGTGGGGTGTCCCCGACGGCACGGGATGCGCCGCGGGTCGCACGGTGGGCGCCCCTGACTCCGTCCGTCCGGCCTACCGCGCGGAGAGCGCGGGCAGATGCGCGGTCTTGAGGACGGAGGCGTGGCGCATGCCGGGGGGGAGGTCCAGGGGGACGCGTTCCCAGGCGAGTCCGTCGCGGCTGCGGGAGGCTCCGTAGCTGCCTTCGAGGTAGTGGTCGAAGATCATCACCATCTCCTCGCCGCGACGGAAGATGGAGGGCCCCTCGACCACGGAGGGCGTGACCGGTCCGGCGGAGGCGGTGTAGGGGCCGCCGGGGATGGTGAAGGTGGTCAGGTGGATGTTCTTGTGGGCGGTGTCCAGGTCGTTGGTGCCGCGTTCGTCCTTGTAGGCCATCAGGAAGCCGCCGCCGTCCAGGGCCCGGACGGTGGCGTCGATGACGGAGTGTCCGGGGTCGAAGAAGAGGCCGGGGGCGGAGAAGGAGACGAAGTCGCGGGTGGTGCAGTGCCAGATGCGGTGGTTCTGGGTGTTGTGCTCGAAGTCGCGGCCTTCGGCGCTGCCGCCGGCTTCGACGACGGAGGACCAGATGAGGTGGTAGAGGCCGGTCGCCCGGTCCAGGAAGAACTCGGGGGCCCAGGCGTTGAGGGCGCCTTCGACGCCCGCCATCACCGGCAGGAGTTCCTGGGCGGACCAGTCGACCAGGTCGGCCGAGCTGGCGTGGACGATCAGCGGGCTGGTCCAGCCGTCGGTGGCGAGCAGGTGGAACAGGCCGTCCGGGCCGACGCCGATGAAGGGGTCGCGCAGTCGGCCGGTGCCGACGGTGCCCCGGAGCACGGGGCGGCCGCCGTTCACCGTCGCGAACGCCTGGCCGTCGTGGCTGTAGGCCAGATGGAGCGCCTCGTCGGCGTCGGTGAAGTAGGAGACCACGTACATGGGTGCTGGGGCCCTTCGGAGGGGCGTCCGGGCATGGCGGTGCCCTGGGGACGGCGGAGTCGTCGTGCGGTGCGGTGCGTTTCGGTGCGCGGCGGTGCGCGGCGGTGCGCGTTTCGGTGTCAGCGGGGCGTGGCCGGGTGCCTCACTTGACCGCCCCGGCGGACATCCCGGCGACCACCTGGCGCTGGAAGAAGATGAAGATCACCAGCAGCGGCAGGACGCCGAGCAGCGCGGCGGGGAACAGGGTGGTCGGCTGCACGGTGTGCGGATCGATCAGCGAGTAGGCGTTGACCATGACCGTGCGCTTGCCGGGGTCCTGCAGGAACACCAGGGGGACCAGCAGGTCGTTCCAGATCTGCAGGGAGACGAAGGTCAGCAGGGTGCTGGTGACCGGGCGGAGCAGCGGCAGGATGATGGTGAAGAAGGTGCGGAAGGCTCCGCAGCCGTCGATGGCGGCCGCTTCCTCCAGTTCGGGCGGGATGGAGCGGATGAAGCTGGTGTAGAAGAAGACCGCGACCGGCAGGTTCAGCGCGGTGTAGATGAGGATGATCCCGGCGTAGCTGTCGAGCAGGTTCATGTCGCGCATCAGCAGGTAGAGCGGTGCGATGACGACGAACACGGGGACGGACGTGCCGAGGATGAACAGCCGGTACACGGCGGTGGACCAGCCCTGGGTGATCCGGGCCAGCGGGTAGGCGGCGAGCGAGCCGACGGCGGTGACGGCGACGCAGGACAGGCTGGTGATCAGCAGGGTGTTGAGGGTGCTGGTGCCGTACTGGATCTGGCTGAAGGCGGCGGAGAAGTTCTTCAGCGTGAAGGTGTGCGGCAGGCCCAGCGGGGAGCGGGCCACGTCGGCGGCGGTGCGCAGCGAGGTGGCGACGGTGAAGAGGAAGGGCAGGACGAACAGCAGCGTGCCGAGGCACAGCAGAACGGTGCCGAGCCCGTGGGCGAGGCGGCGCAGCTGTCGGGAGTATGCAGTCATGGTGTCGGTTCCGTCAGCTTCCCGTGGTCAGATTCGTCGCTCGCGGAGCCGGAGCAGGGAGGAGGTGGCGCTGGACAGGACCACCACGGTCACCAGCAGCAGCACCGACAGGGCGACGCCGTAGGCGAACTTTCCGCCGCCGAAGACATTGCGGTACACCAGCAGGGTCAGCGTCTCGGTGGATCCGGCCGGGCCGCCGTTGGTGAGTACCAGGGGGAACTCGAAGACCTTGAGCGAGCCGATCAGACTGAGCGTCACATTGACGGTGAGGGCTGGCGCGAGCAGTGGCCATTCGATGCTGGTGAAGCGCCGCCAGCCGGTCGCGCCGTCCAGGGCGGCGGCTTCCAGGAGCTCGGCGGGCATGCTCATGTAGCTGGCGAGGAAGATCGCACAGGAGTAGCCGGTGAACATCCAGATGTTGACGGCGGCCACCGAGTAGAGCGCGGTTGAGGTGTCGCCGAGCCAGACGTGGTCGAGGCTGTGCAGGCCCACCGCGTCCAGGAGTCCGTTGATGCCGCCGTCGGGGGCGAACAGGTAGGTCCAGATGAAGGCGGCCATGACCGGGGATATCAGCGTCGGGGTGAGCAGCACGACGCTGAGCAGCTTGCGGACCCTGGCGCGGCGGAACAACATGCTCGCGAACAGCAGTCCGAGGGCGTTCTGGGCGACCACGACGACCACGGCGTACAGCACCGTGTGCCACAGCGCGGCGACGACTTCGGAGTCACTGGCCATGGTCTGGTAGTTCTTGGTGCCGACGAAGTCGGCCATCGGGCCACCAAGACTGTCGGTCATGCTCAGATAGAGACCGCGGGCCAGCGGATAGAGCATGAACAGGCCGTAGACGACGATCGCCGGGAGCAGGAAGGCGGCCATGGTGGCGCGCCGTCGGTGGAACACGGTGGGTCCTCCTTCTGCCTGGAGAGCCGGGCGGGGGCGGAACGGAGGCGGGAAGCCTCGCCCCGCCGCGGCTTGACCAGGGACGGGCCTGGTTACTTCGCGTTGGCCGCGGTCTGGATGTCCTTGAGGGTCTGCTCCTCGGAGGCCGAACCGCCCAGGTACGCCTGGATCTTGGCGCCGGTGGTGTTCTCGCTGGTCGAGGCGTACCAGGAGTCGGAGGGCAGGATGCGGTAGCGGCCCTCCTTGAACGCGGCGGTGAACGCCGCGGTGGAGGTGTTCTCCGGGGTGGTGCCGCCGGTGAAGGGGGACTCGGCGTTCTCGGCCGTCAGGTACTGGGAGAGGTTGGCGCTCTGCGACCAGAACTCGACGTACTTGCGGGCGGCGGCGCTCTGCTTGGAGGCGGCGTTGACGGCCCACATGGTGCCGGAGAACAGCATGTCGTTGGGCTTGGTGCCGGCGGCGCCGGCCGGCCAGGCGGTGAAGGAGATCGGGAAACCGGCCTTCTCGGTGCTGGAGACCTGCCAGGCGCCCTGGTACCAGAAGGCGCTCTTGCCGGCGCTGAAGTCGGTGGCGCCCTGGGACCACTCGTCGATGCCCAGCTCGTTCTTCCAGTTGACGTAGCCCTTGTCCTCCAGGGTCTTCAACTGCTCGAGCGAGGACTTCCAGTCGGGGTCGAAGGAGGCCTTGCCGGCCAGGAAGTCGGCGTCCCAGGACTTGTTCGCCTGGTAGACCAGGGTCGATCCGGCGGCCTGGAAGACGGAGCTGCCGGTCCAGGCGCTCTTGTCGGGCAGCGAGATGGGGTTGATGCCGGCGGCCTTGAGCTTGGCGAGGTCGGCGAGGAAGGTCGGCCAGTCGCTGGGGGACTCGGTGATGCCCACCTTCTTCAGCAGGCTCATGTTGGCGTACAGGCCGATGCCGATGAGCTCCATCGGCATGGCGAGGGTCTTGCCGCCGGTGGTCGCGAAGGGCTTGGCGTCGGAGGCGATGTTCGCGGCCCAGGACTCGTTGGACAGGTCGGCGAGGTAGCCGGAAGCGCCCCAGGTCTTCATCTTGGTGGTGTCCACCATGATGACGTCGCCCGCCTTGCCGCCGAGCAGCTCGGGGTTGAGCTTCTGCAGGTAGGTGTCGTTGGCGGTGATGTACTCGTAGTCGACCTTGATCTTGGGGTTCGCTGCCTCGAACGCCTTGTTGATCGCCGCGACGTTGGCCGGCTCCGAGCCGCCGCCCTTCCAGCCCTGCACGTGGATGGTCACGGTGCCGTCGCTGGACACCGCCGACGTACTGCCGCTGCCGCACGCGGTCAGCGTTATCGCCATGGCGGCAATCGTGGTGGTGATCGCGAGACTTCTCCCAGAGCGCTTCATTGCACACCTCAGCTGTCATGTCGGATGGGTTCTCGCCGACCGTCCACTGCCGTGTGGGCGGGACCGGTGGGCGTGGAACCGGGCCTCGGCCCGGGGCGCGGCGTACTTTCGGCGCCGACGGACGGGACTGTAACGCAAAACTTAGAGGACATCTAGACGAAACCTCATGTGAATGATCAGGCCCCGTCGGACCGGCTGGAGCGGGCATTTCGCCCTGCTGAAGGCCACTGGGGGCCATTGTGGGCCGTTCGGGGCCGTTCATTGACGCTGCCGGTTACTTATCGTTAAAGTTTCCCCAGGAGTGTTGCGGCAGCGATGGAGGGGTCAGCGGGGTGGCAGGGCGGGTAACGATCGCGCAGGTGGCCGAGGAGGCCGGGGTATCGGCGATGACGGTGTCCAATGTGATCAGCGGCAAGCCGGGGGCCTCTGACGAGACCCGGCGGCGCGTCCTGGAAGTCGCGGCCAAGCTCGGCTACCGGCCCAACCAGGCGGCCCGCAATCTCAAGACCGGCCGCAGCGGACTGGTCGGCCTGATCGCCCTGGACCTGACCAACCAGTACGGCCTGGAGATCCTGCGCGGCGTCGCCGACGAACTCGCGGGCGCTGAACAGGAGTTGCTGGTCAACGCCTCCTACCATGACGCAGGAAGGGAGAAGGACCGGATCGAGTTCCTGGCCGGCGGCCTGGTGGACGGCCTGCTGCTGATCGCCCCCGTCCTGGAGGACGAGACGATCGAACTGCTGCGGCGACGCAAGCTGCCCTGCGTGGTCATCGACCCCCGCCGACTGGACGTGCCACTGCCCCGGATCACCGTGGACAACTACCACGGCATGCGTCAGGGCACCCAGCACCTCATCGACCTGGGCCACACCCGCATCGCCTATCTGCGCGGCGGCGAGGACCTGGAGAGCACGTCCATCCGCTTCCGGGGCTTCCAGGACGCCATGCGGCTCGCCGGTCTCGAGGTCGCCGAGGAACTGGTCGCCACCTGCGACTTCACCTACGCCAGCGGCTTCCGCACGGCCGGCCGGCTGATCTCCGAGCACCGCCCCACCGCCCTGGTCGCCGGAGCGGACCTGCTGGCGCTCGGCGCCATAGACGCCGCACGCTCCTGCGGTCTCACCGTGCCGAACGACTTCTCCTTCGTCGGCTTCGACGACCTCCCGCAGGCCGCACAGAGCTTCCCCGGCCTCACCACCGTCCGCCAGCCGCTGCATGACATGGGCCAGAAGGCCGCCCTCGCCCTGCTGTCCCTGATCGAGGGACAGAAGCTGCTCATGGAGCACATGGAACTGGGCACCGAGCTCATCATCCGCAACTCCACCGCCGCGCCGCCCGCCTGACCGGCGGCGGGCTCGGGCTGGCGATCGCCGCCGCCCTGAGCTAGCCGGGTGCCCCGGAGAGGGCGGCCGTCCTCGCGAGGTAGACGGTGTTGGCGGCCTCGCGGCCCTGCAGCGGATTGTCGAAGGTGACGACCTCCGCCCTCGCCTCAGCGAACACCTGGCCCAGCGCTGCCAGGAACTCCTGCTCCGGCGGGTCGTTGGACCAGAGCGCGAACACCCCGCCGGGGTGGAGCCCCTCGGCGAGGCGGCGCAGTCCCTCCGGCTGGTAGAGGTCGGCGTTGCCGGGGTGCAGCAGATGGCGCGGTGAGTGGTCGATGTCGACGACGATGGCGTGGAAGCGCCGGTCCGGAGCGTCCGGGTCGAGCCCTGACCGGTCCCGGACCATCGCGAAGAAGTCGCCCTGCACCAGCCGGCAGCGCGGGTCGGAACCGAGCCCGGAGGGGATCAGCTCCCGCCGGTGCCATTCGATCACCTCGGCGAGCGCATCCACCACCACCAGCGAGCGCACCGCCGGGCTCTCCAGCACGGCCTGGGCGGTGCAGCCGAGCCCGAGGCCGCCGACGACCACGTCCAGGGCGGATTCCTGAGCGGAATCCGGGGCGGTGCCGTCCGCCAGTTCGGCGAGCGCCAGCCGTCCGAGCTCCAGCTCGGCGACGGTGAACAGGCTCGACATCAGGTACTCGTCATTGAGCTTGATCTCGTAGACGTCCCGGCTCTCCCCGGCCACATCGGGGTAGCGGCGGCGACGGAGCACGAGCTCGCCCAGGTCCGTCCGGCGCCAGTCGAGCTCCTGGAAACGCACACCCACCGGTACTCCCTCGTTCGTCCTGGCCACAGCTTGGCACTGCGGCGGACGTTCCGGGCACCACCGGCGCCGATCAGCGCCGCGCCGTGCCGGCCAGCTCCTGGTGCTCGTGCCGCTCCTGCTGGGCGGCCTGCTGCTGCGGGACGGTCTCCGGGGCCGGGACGGCCTTCGCAGCCCGGGCGTGGGCCCGGTACTCGTCCAGGGCGCTGGTGATGCCGCGCTTCAGCAGCCGGGCCACCGGGCGCTCCACCAGGCGGTGCACCAGCCAGGCGAAGACCAGCATGGTGACGGCGGTCAGGCCGACCAGGGGCCACGGGGGGATGCGGTGGTGCAGCAGCCGGATCATGGTCCAGCCGATGTTCTCGTGCACCAGGTAGAACGGGTAGGTGAGCGCTCCGGCCCAGGTCAGCCACTTCCACTGGATCCGTGAGAGCAGGCCCAGCGCCACCAGCGCCATCACCGCGTAGCAGAGCACGACCAGGAGGGCGTCGGGCCAGACCGGGTAGTGGTGGTGGCCGAGCCACCAGTCGATGGAGCGCTGCCGCCCGACCGCGTAGTTGATCGAGACGATCAGGTTGACCCCGACGATCCCCCACAGCAGCAGGTTCTGGCGGAACCGGTACATCAGGTAGTAGGCCAGCCCCGCGATGAAGAAGGACGAGGCCGAGGGCATCACGACCAGGTTGAGCAGCGGCTCGTTGACGACCGGGCTCAGCAGCCCGGCGACCGTCCAGACCAGGCAGAAGGCGACGACCCGGTTGTAGGTCACGCCCTTCCAGACGACCAGGGCGAACAGCAGGTAGAACCGCAGCTCGAACCAGAGGGTCCAGTAGACCGCGTCCGAGTTGAGGTTGCCCAGGCCGGTCTGGAACATCGTCAGATTGGCGAGGACGGAGTAGTGGTCCAGCGGTTGGGCCACCATCGGCCAGACCGTGAGCACCGCCGTGGTGGCCAGGACCGCGAACCAGTAGGCCGGGTAGAGGCGGGTGACCCGGGAGGTGAAGAAGGCGCCGAGGCCCTTGCCCCAGCTGCTCATGCAGATGACGAAGCCGCTGATCAGGAAGAACAGGCAGACGCCGGTCCACAGGTAGGCGCCCAGCTGGGCCGCGTGCGGGAACACCGCGCGGATCGGCCGGCCCCAGGCGTTGTGGCTGCCGGTCGCACTGCCACCGAAGCCGACGTAGTGGTGGAACATCACCGTCAGCGCGGCGAGGATGCGCAGACCGTCCAGGACGACCAGCCGGCTCGGCCTGCTCTGTCCCGGTATGCCTGGTTCTGCGGCGTCCCGCGCGGTTCGGATCATCGGCGGAGCTTATCCTCCGCACAGGTGGCCGAAAGACTCCGGACGGCCCACCCCCAGGGTGATCCGCCTCACAGCCCCTGCTCAGGCGTCCTCGCTCAGGCGTCCTCCGAGTCGACCACCGCGAAGCCGACGCCCTTGCAGGTCCCGCAGGGTGCTCCGGCCGACACACCGTCGCCGTGGCACTCACCGCACAGCCCGTCGTGCCACAGCGTTCCGTCGAGCGCCAGATGGGGCCCGGGGTAGTGCGTGTCCGGCAGCACGCACTCGGCCTGCGTGAGCGCGTGCCGCCGCAGGCACAGGTCCTGTCCGGGACGCCGCCATCCACTGTCCGCTTCAGCCATGTCGCCGCTCCTGCCACCCGCCGCTGGGTCCGTCTCTTCCCCAGCTTGGCAGGGGGGTCTGACAACGGGGGTCCGACCATGGCGCGAACGATCAGGTCAGGTCAGGTCAGGTGCGGTCCGACCCGTCGAGCCCGTCGGCCGTGGCGAGCAGGACCTGGTTCAGCGGCGTGGCGGTGAGGCCGAGGGCGCGCTCGGTCCCGGTCGAGTCCAGGATGTGCGGGTTCTCGGTGGCGTACAGCATCTCGACCAGCTCGCCGAGGATCGGGGAGTCCGCGGCGAGCCCGGCCAGGGCCTCCCGGTCCAGGCGCTCCAGGTGCGGCTCCGGTGCGCCGGTCAGCTCGGCGAACCGCCGCGTGAGCTCGCCGACCGGGATGTTGGCGGTGGCCGGGGCGTGCCAGGCCCGGCCCCAGGAGCGGTCGTCGCGGGCCGCCGCGACCAGCGTGCGGGCCACGTCCTGGACGTCCGACCAGCACTGCGGTACATCGAGGCGACCCGGGTAGGTGGCGACCTCGCCGGCCAGCACCTGCCGGGCGATGCCCAGCGTGAAGGTGCTCACCGCACCCCGGCCGAGGAAGGCCGCGGCCCGCACCTCGGTGGCCCGCACCCGCCCGGCCTCGGTCGCGGCCAGGGCGTCCAGCCACATCTGCGCGCGGGCCCGGCCCTTGGCCGAGACCGGCGCCATCGGCAGGTCCTCGGTGATCGGCCCGTCCACATGGCCGTAGCCGTAGAGGTTGCCGAGCATGACGTAGCCGACCCCGGTCCGTTCCACCGCCGCCAGCAGCGAGGCCGCGAACGGCGGCACCTCGGCGACCCAGCGGTCGTAGGCCGGGATGGCGCAGTTGATCAGCGTCTCGGCGCCGGTGGCCAGTTCGGCCAGCAGACCGCTGTCGCCGGCGTCCGCCGCCACCCGCTCGACCAGCGGGTGGTCGGCGCCGCCGCCGCGCCGGGAGACCTGGGTCACGAACACGCCCTCCTCGGCGAGCAGCAGTGCGGTGGCCCGGGCGGTGGCACCGGCTCCGACGACGACATGACGGGACATGAGAGCTCCAGACAAGGGTGGGCGCAGCGGGAATGGGCCCGGCTCCGAGGGGAGTTGCTGCTCGGAGCGGGCCGCGCTTCCAGCCTGCGGCCGCCGCCCGGTCGGCGACCACCGGCGAAAACGACCGAGAACCGGAGGATCCGGCCATGCACCGCGTCGCCGTCCTGGCCGTACCCCCGGCCACCACCTTCGACCTGTCCATCCCCGAACTGGTCTTCGGCTCGGCCCTGGTGAACGGTGCCCCCGCCTACGAGGTACGGGTCGGCGCCCCCGACCCCGGACTGGTCGAGGCCTACGGCGGCCTGCAGGTCTCGGTCCGGCACGGGCTGGAGGTGGTGGACGGCGCCGACACCGTGATCGTCACCGGCACCGGCGCCCGCAGCGAGGCCGACCCCCGGGTGCTGGCGGCCCTGCGCCGGGCCGCGGCCGCCGGCAGCCGGATCGCGTCCATCTGCACCGGGGCCTTCGTCCTCGCCCAGGCCGGGCTGCTCGACGGGCACCGGGCCACCACCTACTGGCCGTTCTCGGCCGAGCTGGCGCAGCGCTTCCCGGCCGTGGACGTGGTCGGCGACGTGCTCTTCGTCGACGACGGCGCGGTGCTCACCTCGGCCGGGCTCGCGGCCGGGATGGACCTGTGCCTGCACCTGGTGCGGTCCGACCACGGCGCGGCGGTGGCAGCCGCAGTGGCCCGGCTCGCGGTGGTCTCGCCGGCCCGGTACGGCGACCAGGCCCAGGTGGCCGCAGAGCCGCCGTCCGCAGCCGGCGCGTTCTCGCTCGCCGGGACCCGGGCCTGGGCGCTCGGCCGGCTCGACCAGCCGCTCGCGCTGGTCGACCTGGCCGCCCACGCCCACACCAGCGTCCGCACCCTCACCCGCAGGTTCCAGGCCGAGACCGGGCTGACGCCGCTCCAGTGGCTGCTGGACCAGCGCGTGGACCGGGCCCGGGAGCTGCTGGAACTCACCGACCTCCCGGTGGAACGGGTCGCCGAGCGCAGCGGCCTGGGCAGTGCGGACTCGCTGCGGCACCATCTGTCGCGCCGGGTCCGGCTCACCCCCACCGCCTACCGCCGCCGCTACTCCGGCCCGTCGCCGGGGACGGGAACGGGAACGACGCCGGGGACGGGGCTCAGTGCGTCGAGTGCCCCAGGTAGCTGAGCGGTCCGGGGTCGGCGACCGGGATCTCGTGGAAGCCCAGGCGGTCGTAGAAGGCCCTGGCCGCGGTGTTGGCGGTGACCATGCCCAGGTGCACCGCGGGCACTCCGGCCGAGCGGAGCGCGCCGAAGAGCGCGTCCATCAGCTCGCGGCCGTGGCCCATCCGCTGGTGGCTCGGCAGCAGGTCGATGTGCAGGTGCGCCGGGTACCGCTCCAGCTCCGCCACCAGCATCCGCTCCGGACGGTGCATCAGACCCACCATCACCTCGGTCGGCGTCGACGGCTCCCGGTCCGGCTCCGGCTCCGGGTAGCGCTCCAGCAGGGTCGGCAGCCACTCGGTGCGGTAGCGCTTGACGAAGGTCGCGGTGTCGGCGGTGCCGACGACATAGCCGACGGCCCGCTCGCCGTCGTCCACGACGAAGGCCAACTCCGGCTCCAGGACCGCGTAGGGCGCGGCGAAGATGCTCGGCATCAGCTCCGGATCGGGGTAGATGTGCCGGGAGTCGCCGCCGTCGTGGGCGGTCCGCACGCAGATGTCGTACAGGGCGTCGCGGTCTTGCGGCCGGTACGGACGGACCGTTGCTCGCAGAGTCATAGCCCTGATGGTGGGCCACTGAGAGCGCTCTCACAAGTGCCTGGGACGCGGCGCTCCACCGATCGCCCCTTCCCACGGCGGCCGAATGCTGTTAACGTGGTCTCAGTACGTGAGATCCGCCGTTCTGGGCGCCCGTACTTCTTCGCACCACCGACTGCCCTCTGACGCAGCCCGTCTTTCTGTGACCGGTTTCCAGACGCAGTCCCCGCTCCACCTTCACTCACTTGCACCGCAGGCCGCGCCGCCGTACTTCCGGCGATGTCCAGCTGACACCTGCCGACACCTGCTGCCGCCTGCCTCGCCCTGTCCGCGAGAGGACACCCCCATCATGACCACCATCCTTGAACCCCCGAAAAAAACCACCGAACCATCGGAAACACCCGTCACCACCGTCACCGCCGGGGTCTTCGACCTCGCCACCGGCCGCAACGCCACCGGCGGGGTGCTGCGCACCAGCGGCTACCTGCCGGGGCCGGACGACGTACGGATCACCGCACAGCAGATCCGCCGCTACGGCCTGCGCCGCGGTGACCTGGTCGAGACGGCCGCCGGGACCATCGTCCGCGTCAACGGCCGGGCGCCCGAACTGACGCTCAAACGGCCGCACTTCGCTGACCTCACCCCGGTCCATCCGCATCAGCGGCTGCGGCTGGAGACCGGTCCGACCGGCCTCACCGCGCGGATGATCGACCTGCTGGCGCCCATCGGCAAGGGCCAGCGCGGGTTGATCGTCGCCCCGCCCAAGGCCGGCAAGACCGCTGTGCTGCAGGCCGTCGCCGACTCCGTGGCCCGCAACCACCCCGAGTGCCGGCTCATGGTGCTGCTGCTGGACGAGCGCCCCGAAGAGGTCACCGACATGCGCCGGTCCGTCCGCGGCGAGGTGCTGGCCTCCACCTTCGACCAGCCCGCCAAGGAGCACACGGCCCTGGCCGAGCTCGCCGTCGAACGGGCGAAGCGCCTGGTCGAGGCCGGCGAGGACGTCGTCCTGCTGCTCGACTCGATCACCCGGCTGTGCCGGGCCCACAACACCACCGCCACCGCCGGCAGCGGCCGCACCCTCAGCGGCGGCGTGGACGCGAGCGCCCTGCTGGCCCCCAAGAAGCTCTTCGGCGCGGCCCGCAGCATCGAGGGCGGCGGATCGCTGACCATCATCGCCACCGCCCTGGTGGAGACCGGATCCCGGGCCGACGACTACTACTTCGAGGAGCTGAAGAGCACCGGCAACATGGAGCTCCGCCTCGACCGCACCCTCGCCTCGCACCGGGTCTTCCCCGCCATCAGCCCCGCCCCCAGCGGCACCCGTCGCGAGGAACTGCTCACCACCCCGGACGAGTTGGACGCGATGCGGCGGCTGCGCCGGGCCCTGCAGACCCAGGGACCGCAGCAGGCCGTCGAGCTGCTGCTGGAGCGGCTGCGGGACTCCTCCGGCAACGCCGAGTTCCTGACCCGGATCCGGAGCACCACCCCCGAGCCCGGCCGCGGCACCACCGCACGCTGATCCCGCGGGCCGTCGCCCGCGCCCAGGCCCGCCCCCAGGCCCACCCCCACGCGTGCTCTCGTCAGGCGGCGGGACAGCCGATAGGATACGCGATATGTCGCGAGATCCGATCACAGATGATCACCGCCCCGATGACCGCCACACTTTCCGCGCCTCGCACGAGGACCGCGACGAGATCGTCGAGCAGTTGCGGGTCGCCGCCGGTGACGGACGGCTGACCGCCGAGGAGCTGGACGAGCGGCTCGGGTCCGCCCTGGAGGCGCGCACCTACGGGGAGCTGGCCGTCCTGGTGCGGGACCTGCCGACCGGCGCCGCGCCGCTGCCTGCGGCCCCCGTCCCGGTCCCGGACGCCAAGGACCTGATCCGGCTCCAGGCCCGGCACTCCAACCTGCAGCGGATGGGCCCCTGGATCGTGCCGCGCCGGCTGGAGGTCGAGGTCCGCAGCGGCAATCTGGTGCTGGACTTCACCCAGGCCGCGATCAGCTCACCCGTACTGGACGTGGAGATCTTCGTGCGCCACGGCAACGTCCGGCTGATCGTCCCGCCCGAGGTGGTGGTGCAGCTCGACAGCGTCGAACTGCACGGCGGCAACATGCAGCAGCGCACGGCCACTCCGGAACCCGGCACGCCGGTACGGCTGCTGGTGACCGTCTCCGGCCAGGTGCAGCACGGGAACGTGCTGGTGCAGAGCCCGCACGTGGGCTTCCGCGAGCGGCGCCGGCGCCGCCTGCTGCAGCGGAAGGCACTGGCCGAGTGACCGGTCCGCGAGATCAGACCGACGGTAGCGCCGACGGCCGGGCCGACGGTAGCGCCGACGCCGCGTAGAGCACCTCCCGCAGCCCGGGGACGGCCTCGCGGTCGCCGCGCCAGACCAGCCGCATCGACAGCGCCTGCACCGGCAGGTCCAGCCGGACCAGGCTGCCCGCCTCCAGCGCGGCCCGCACCGCGAACTCGGGCAGCAGCGCGATGCCCAGGCCCTGCTCCGCGCAGGCCCGGGTCAGTGCGACTCCCCCGGCGCGCACCCGGTCCACGTCGGCCCCGAGCAGCCGCTCGCCGGCCATCCAGAACGAGCAGGCCGGCGTGGTCACATAGAGCCGCTCGCCGGCCAGGTCGGACCTGGTCAGCCCGGCGACCCCGGCCAGCGGATGGGACGGTCCGGCGACCAGCACCAGCGGCACCGGCTCCAGATCGACGAAGTCCAGCCGGACCGGCGGCAGCCGGAACCCCAGCTCACCCAGCGGACCCTCGGTGTCCAGCAGCAGCGCGGCCTCCAGCGTTCCGGAGGCGACCTCGGACAGCAGTTGGTCCCGCGACGCGTCCGAGCGGATCTCCACCCGGAGTTCGGGGCAGCGGTCCGCGAGCCGGGCCAGCATGCCGGGCACATGGGTGGCCGCGATGGTCTCCAGCGCACCGATCCGCAGCGGCGCCCGGGCGGCGACCACCTCGGCACGGGCCAGTTCGGCCTGGTCCAGCAGCCGCCGCGACCAGACCAGCATCCGGTCGCCGGCCGGGGTGAGCGTCATCCCCCGGGGCGCCCGGTCGAACAGCGCCACCCCCAACGACCGTTCCAGCGACCGGATCTGCTCGGAGACGGACGAGGGCGCCAGCCCCAACGCCGCCGCCGCGTCGGTGACCGTACGGTGGTTGACCACCGCCTCGAAGGTACGCAGCTGCCGCAGTTCCATGGGCGGGCCAACCCGGCCGGGCGTTCGGATATTCCGAACGCAGCGTCAGGCGGAGCCGGTGGAGCGGCCCGGGCGCCGACGCGACATTGGCGGCATGACCTCCTCGCTCACCCCGGCCGTCCGGACGCCGGCGGCCGGCACGTCCCCGCCGGGCCGCCGCCGGGCCCTGCTCGGCATCTCCACCGCGTACTTCATGGTGCTCATCGACACCACCGTGCTGTCCGTGGCCGAACCCGATCTGGCCCGCTCGCTGGGCAGTTCGACCGCCGGGCTGCAGTGGGCGTTCACCGGCTACACCGTGGTCCTCGCCGCCCTGCTGCTCTCCGGCGGCGCGATCAGCGACCGCTTCGGCGCGCACCGCGCCCTCCGGATCGGCGTCGCGGTGTTCGGCCTCGGCTCGCTGCTCAGCGCCTTCGCCCCGAACCTGTGGACGCTGGTGCTGCTGCGCGGGGTGCTCGGCGCCGCCGCCGCGGCAACCGTGCCGGCCACCCTCTCGATCATCACCAGGCTCTACCCGGTGCCCGCCGAGCGGGCCAGGGCCGTCTCCGTCTGGGCCGCGATCAGCGGCAGCGCGATGGCCTGCGGCCCGCTGCTCGGCGGGCTGCTGGTCGACCTGGACGGCTGGCGGGCGGTCTTCCTGATCAACGTCCCGCTGGCGGCGCTCACCCTGGTGCTCACCGCCGGCCCGCTGGTCCGCGGCCCGCGCGGGCGGACCCCGATCGACTGGCCGGCCCAGCTCGCGGCCTGCGCGACGCTGGGGCTGCTGACGGACGCCCTGATCGCGCTCGGCTCGGGATCGCTGCTGCACGCGGCCTGCTCCGGCGCCGGGGCCGTCGCCCTGGGAGCGCTGCTGTTCCGGCTGGAGCGCCGCAGCGCCGCCCCGGTGGTGTCCGCCGCACTGCTCCGGGCGCCGGGGATACCCGGGCTGCTGCTGGCCGGCGCCGCGGTGACCTTCGCGATGACCGGCATGATCTTCGTCCTGCCGCTGCTGCTGCAACAGCAGTGGCGGCTCAGCCCGCTGACCACCGGTCTGGCCTTCCTCCCGATGTCCCTGCCGCCCTCGGTGAACCCGCTGCTCACCGGCAGGATCGTGGCCCGGATCGGCCCGGCCAAACCGGTGCTGGGCGGGCTCCTGCTGCTGGTCGCCGGCAGCCTGGCCTTCGGCGCCGCCGTCCTCGCCGGGGCACCGTACGCCGGGCTGACGGTGGGTCTGCTCTGCTGCGGCTTCGGCGTCTCCTTCGCCCTCCCCGCCCTGGTCGCGGCGGTGGTGACGACCGCTCCCGAGGGAACCGCCGGGGCGGCCGGCGGGCTGCTCAGCTCGATCCGCCAGGTCGGGGCGACGATCGGAGTCGCCGCCATGGGCGCCTTCGTGACGGTGGGTCAGAGCGGGGCACGGTCCTCGGCCCGGCCGCTGGCCTGGGCGGAGCTGATCCCGGCGGCGGCCTGCGCACTGTCGGCCCTGCTGGTGGCCCGCCACCGCAAGGTCACTAGCCTGGGCCGATGACGACGAGACATATCGCGTTCGACCGGCTGTACAACTTCCGCGACCTGGGCGGCTACGCCGCGGCGGACGGCCGTACGGTGCGCTGGGGACGGCTCTACCGCTCCGACTCGCTCGGCAAGCTCACCCCGGGCGGCGCCGACCACCGGCGCTTCCTCGCCCTCGGCGTGCGCACGGTGATCGACCTGCGCTACCCGTGGGAGATCGAGCGGGCCGGCCGGGTCCCCGAGCAGCCCGGCCTGGAGTACCACAACCTCAGCATCGAGCACCGCCCGTACGACCAGGCCGCGATCGACCCGGACGTCGACCCCTGGCGCCACCTCGCCGACCGCTACGCCGAGGTCGCCGAGGACGGGGTGAAGGAGATCCGCCAGGCCCTGGACCTGATCGCGGCCGCAAATCGGCCCGACGGCGGCCCGCTGGTGTTCCACTGCGCCTCCGGCAAGGACCGCACCGGCCTGATCGCCGCCCTGGTGCTCATCCTGCTGGGCGTCGGCGAGGACGACGTCCTCGCCGACTTCGCCCGCACCGAGCTGGCCACCGACCGGCTGCTCGCCGACTACCGCGCCGCCCACCCGGACCGCGACCGGATCTGGCCCGGCTACGGCCGCGCCCCGGCCGCGGTCATGCGCCACGTGCTGGACGACCTCGGCGCGGCCTACGGCTCCGTGTCCGGCTACGCGACCGAACGGCTGGGCGTGGAACCCGAGTTGGTGGACGCGCTGCGGGCCGGACTACTGGAGTGACCAAATAACTGGAAAGAGTGTTGACAGTTTATTGGTCTAGTCCAAAGATGTCAGTGTCCAGCCAGAGGTCTCCACCAGTCACACCCCCACAGGAGAGCCCGCATGAGACGCACGACATCACCGTCCAGCCCGCTCCGCTCCCTGCTCACCGGCCTGGTCGCGGTCGCCGCCGCGGCGACCGGCGCCCTGGCCGGGGGAGCCGGCACCGCGCACGCGGCGACCGGGACCCCACTCCCGGCGCATGTGTTCGCGCCCTACTTCGAGGCGTACAACGGCGACAGTCTCACCTCGCTGTCCAGCCAGTCCGGCGCCAACTACCTCTCCATGGCCTTCATCCAGACCGCCAGCAAGGGCTCCTGCACCCCGGACTGGAACGGGGTCAGCAGCACGCCCATCGCGGCCGCCAACTTCGGCAGCGACATCAGCGCCATCCAGGCCAAGGGCGGCAATGTGATCCCCTCGTTCGGCGGCTACACCGCCGACGACACCGGGACCGAGATCGCCGACAGCTGCACCGACGTCAACGCCATCGCCGCGGCCTACGAGAGCGTCATCACCACCTACAACGTCACCCGGATCGACCTCGACACCGAGGACAACTCGCTCACCAACACCGCCGGGATCGACCGCCGCAACAAGGCGATCGCCCTGGTCAACGCCTGGGCCGCGAGCAACGGCCGGACCGTGCAGTTCTCCTACACGCTGCCGACCACCACCAGCGGACTGGCCGCCAGCGGCCTCGCCGTGCTCCAGAACGCGGTGCAGAACAACGCCCGCGTGGACGTCGCCAACATCATGACCTTCGACTACTACGACGGCGCCACCCACGAGATGGGCAACGACGCCGAGAGCGCCGCCACCGGGCTGTACAACCAGCTCGCCTCGCTCTACCCGAGCAAGACCTCGGCGCAGCTCTGGGGCATGATCGGGATCACCCTGATGCCCGGCATCGACGACTACGGAGCGGCCGAGACCACCACGGTCGCCGACGCCAAGGCGGTGGAGAGCTGGGCCGCCGGCAAGGGGCTGGCCAGCCTGTCCTTCTGGGCGCTGCAGCGGGACAACGGCGGCTGCGTCGGCACCGGCGGCTCCGACTCCTGCTCCGGGATCTCCCAGGGCACCTGGGACTTCAGCCATGCGCTGGAGCCCTTCACCAGCGGCGGCAGCACCGTCCCGACCAATGACTTCTCGGTCGGCGTCGCCCCCGGCTCCGGCACGGTCGCCGAAGGGGCCTCCACCACGGCGACGGTGAGCACCGCCGTCACCTCAGGCAGCGCGCAGTCGGTCAGCCTCAGCACCAGCGGGGCACCGAGCGGGGTCACCGCCAGCGTCAGCCCGACCTCGGTCACCGCCGGCGGCTCGGCCACGCTCACCCTGACCGCCTCGGCGACCGCGCCCGCGGGCACCTACCCGATCACGGTCACCGGCAGCGCGGCCTCCGGCAGCCACACCGCGACCTACTCGCTCACGGTCACCGGCACCGGCGGGGGCGGCGGGGGCTCCGGCTCCCTGGTGAACGGGAACTTCGAGACCGGCAGCCTCAGCCCGTGGACCTGCCAGGCCGGCGGCGCCGTGGTCGGCTCCCCGGTCCACGCCGGCAGCCACGCGCTGCAGGTCGTGCCGACCTCCTCGCAGACCGGCCAGTGCGGCCAGACGCTGACCCTCGCCGCCAACCACAGCTACACGCTGAGCGGTTGGGTCCAGGGCAGCTACGCCTACCTGGGCGTCAGCGGCGGCGCCACCGCCAGCACCTGGGCCAGCGGCACCGGCTGGACCAAGCTGACGGTGCCGTTCACCACCGGCGCCAGCGGCACCGTCACCGTGTACGTCCACGGCTGGTACGCCCAGGGCAACGTCTACGCGGACGACCTGTCGGTCAGCTGACAGCAGTCAGCCCGTAGCGGTCAGCCCGTAGCGGTGGTCCGCACCGGAACGTCGAGGTTCACCGTGCCGGCGATGCCGAACATCAGCATCACCGGCACGGTGCCCCCGGCCTTCTGCTCCGCCGCCCTGACCGCCGGCACGGCGCTCGACGGCAGCACGATCGAGGGGTCCTTCACATCGGTGGGGGCCCCGAAGGCGGTGCTGCTCCCGGAGTCCAGCCGGATCCCGGCCGTGGACAGCAGCCCCTCGGCGGCCGGCCCCCCGTTCAGCTGCGCCTGGCCGCCCTCCACGGTCACCAGCCCGAGGTGCTCGGTGACCGGCCCCTTGTTGGCCACGGTGAACTGCAGGCTCGCCTTCCCCGACGCCGGGTCCAGCCGGACCGTGGCCCCGGTCAGCGCCAGGTCCACGTTGCGCGCCTCGACGCTGTACGACACCCCGTCCGGACCGCTGCTCAGGGTGGTCTGCGCCGACCCCGGCGCCGCCCGCTGGACCCCGTCCGACCCGTCGGCCGAGCAGCCGGCCAGCAGGCCCGCCGACAGCACGGCGGCCAGCGCGCCGGCGGCGGGCAGAAGGCTGCGGGGGGATCTCCGTGGGTATCGCATCCCGCCAGTATGGTCCCCCGTCCCGGACCGCCCTCAGCGGGCCCCGGCGGGCGCGGGGGCGACCAGACCGTGCTCCTCGGCGGCGTTCCACTGGCTCTTGCCGGTCGGGAACCAGCGGCCCCCGCTCTCCCGGACCATTCCGTACTTCAGCAGGCCGTTGACGTGCCTGCCGATGGTCTGCGGCTGGTAGCCGACGGTCGCGCTGATCTCCTCGACGGTGGCACCGCCGCGGTCCGACTCCAGCAGATGCCGCCAGGTGCGGGCCGCCGGCAGCCCGAGGCCGCCGTCCCGGACGGCGGTCTGGAACAGCGGTCCGACGCCTTCCTCCACGACGGGCGCCGTCGCCGCCGCGCTGTCGGCCCGCTGCACCCGCACCGGGCCGGAGGCGGCACCGACCGGACGCGGCCTGCGGTTGACCGTGCGGTGCCTGCGCCCCTTCTGGGATTTGCTCATGGTTCTTCCCTGCTCCTGAATTGCTCGGCTGCATTCCGATAATCGGCCGGGCTCGGACCGGGCGGCGTCACCAGCCGACCGGTCCGCGCGGGACGAGGCTCCGGGCATTCCGGTGCCGAACAGCCTTCCTGCCCAGGGCCGGAACTGCCGTACCGGTAGCGAGGAGGAATCGCCGCCGATAGCACAGTCCCAGCGCCATGGAGCACCCACCGTCACCTGTTGTGTTCAACGACCCTGGAAAGAACAGGAAACGGTTGGTACCGGAACAGGCCACCCGGAGCGTCCCGCTTCGGTCATCCGGCCCTGAAAATGGCACGCGTTCGGGTGAAGGGCCGATCTGACCGTTGCGGTCCGGCGGGCTGAGGCGTTGGACCGACTGACGTTCTCTCAAGGACTTCGTGTCAGCCACGCTCACTTCGAGCATTTACCAGAAAGGACTCACGTCCATGAACACCAAGCGCAGCATGTTCGTCGCCGCCGCCGCAGTCAGCATGATCGCCGCTGGTGCCGGTGCCGCCTCGGCCAGCAGCACCGCCGCCGGCGCTGCGACCAACTCCCCCGGCGTGCTCTCGGGCAACAACATCGCCGTGCCGGTGCACGTGCCGGTGAACGTCTGCGGCGACACCGTCGACGTGATCGGCGCGCTGAACCCGGCCTTCGGCAACACCTGCCACAACATCGGCTGATCTGAGCATCGGTCGAACCTGCCGCAGCGCCGGGTGATCTGAGGTCCCTGCCCTCACGGATCCCACCCGGCCGGGCGCGGGCGAGAGACGGGCCCTCCCGGGTGGAGAGCCCGTCTCTCGCCGTTCCCGCGCCATTGGCCCAGACGTGTGAATGCGCCGTGTCGCACCCGCCGGTCGAGCGGACCGCGCCGAAGTATCACCTGTAGGAGAACATCCGGGGTGGGCGCTGAAGAGAATCCACCACGGATGTTCCGTCACTCTGAAGGAGATCCGCATGGGTTCGATTCGCAAGGCCGCACTGCTCGTCGGCGCCACCGGCGCCCTGCTGTTCGGAGCCACCGGTGTGGCCAGTGCCGACAGCAACGCCTATGGTGCCGCCTACAACTCCCCGGGCGTCCTGTCCGGCAATGTCGTCCAGATTCCGGTCGATATTCCGATCAACGTCTGCGGCAACTCGATCAATGTCATCGGCCTGCTCAACCCGGCGTTCGGGAACAGCTGCAGCAACGGCGGCGACGAGGGCAGCACGGCGAACGAGTGGCACGCCACCCACTGGGGCCACCCCGTCATCTGGAAGCACGAGAAGGACGACTGCAACTAGCAGTCCCCGAACGGGCCCGCCGCGTTCTCGCGGCGGGCCCGTTCCTCGTCCACGGAGGTGGAGACAGGATTCGAACCTGTCTGTACGGCGTTGCGTGCCGCAGCCTAACCTCTCGGCCACTCCACCGGAATTCGCTGACACTCTATCGCCCCGGGCCGCTCACGGGCGGCAGTGAACCACCGTTGATTTCGGCGCAATTCCCGGTGACCGGCGGGGTCTTCGTGCGTTAAGCAGAGCATGACCAAGAACAGAATTCTCCTCATCACCGCCGCTGCCGCGTCGATCGTGGCGGCCGCGGCCCCCGCCGCCCAGGCCATGGAGTCGTCCGCGCCGGCCGCAGTGACCGGACTCGCCGGAAAGGCCGCCGGAGCCGCCGTACTGAGGGCCATGCCGCTCGCCTTCGGCGCCGTCGGGCAAGGGCTCGGGCAGAAGATCGACGATGTCCAGGGAACGGTGAACGCCGGCAAGACCGCGGTCGCGGACGTCAACGACCTCGTGGGCTGACCACCAGGACCACCAGGAAGCGGCCGTCCACTCCGGGAGTGGACGGCCGCCCGTGCAAAGAGCTGTGCCGGCGTCAGCCCGCGTTGGTCGCCCCGTTGCCGAAGGCCGGGTTGAGCAGGCCGATCACATTGGCGCTGATGCCCGAGACGTTGACCGGGACGTGGACCGGAACCTGAACGTTGTTGCCGGAGCCGACACCCGGAGAGCAGTCAGCGTCACCGGCCGAGTGCGAGCTGGCGAAAGCGGCACCGGCGCCACCCGTGATGACACCGGCGGCAGCGACGGTGACCAGGGCACCCTTGACAGCATTCTTCATTACTACTCCATTTATCAGTCTGCATCGGCCGGGCCGTACAGAACACGGAACACACGGCGGAACGGCCGGGCGCGCACAACAGTTTCGGCGCGGTCGCGGAATTCACCCGGAAGAAGCAGTCGCCGCCGCGCCGCCACCCGAAGGGCCCTTTCCGCTACAAGAGTGGTTGTCCCGCACTACGCGCATCCACAGGGCTTCCGGACTCGTTCGCCCGTTGTCCGATCCGCAGAGGACGGCAGAACACAAAGGATTCTCGATGCGCAACGTGATGAAGACCGTGGCCCTCTCCGCCGCCGCCGTCGGTCTGGCCCTGTCCGGCGCCGGTGTTGCGGCCGCCGACGCCGGAGCCATGGGAACGGCCTCCAACTCCCCCGGCTTCCTGTCCGGCAACCTGATCCAGGTTCCGGTGCACGTCCCGGTCAACGTCTGCGGCGTCAGCGCCAACCTGATCGGCCTGCTGAACCCGGCGTTCGGCAACACCTGCGTCAACAGCTGACCCGCTTCCGGCTTCCACCTCACTTCAGGAAGAAGAACATGCAGAACATCAAGAAGGCCGCCGTGCTCACGGTCGCCGCTTTCGGCACCGTTCTCGCCGGCGCCTCCGCCGCCTCCGCCGACGCCACCGCCACCGGTGTCGCCAGCCACTCCCCGGGCGTGCTGTCCGGCAACCTGGTCCAGGTCCCGGTGCACATCCCGGTCAACGTCTGCGGCGACACCGTCAACGTGATCGGCCTGCTGAACCCGGCGTTCGGCAACACCTGCGTCAACGCGCCCGACAACTGCTGAGACCTTCTCCCGGCAGCTGACCGTGCCCCCTCGAGCGGAACGCCTCGGGGGGGCACCGCTGCCTGCGCCGCACGGAACCGGACCCACGGAATCGGAGCCTTTCCCATGGCAGTAGCACGGATCCTCGCCCTGGCGACCGGGACCACCCTGGTCCTCGGCGCCATGGCGGTCCAGCCCACGATCTGCTCGGCGGCCGACAGGGGCACCACCGCCCCCACGATGGCCCTCCAGGAGCCCCAGGTCGTCCCCGCGCTGGGCGGCCTCACCGGGGCCACCGGCCACGCCGTCACCCCGGTCAAGGACCTGCGCCTGGACCCGATGGCGGCGTCCTCGGCCGACCCGCTGTCCAACGCGGTCGCGCTGGAGCCCGACGGCCCCAAGGACCAGCCGGTCTCCACCACCCTGCTCACCCAGCCGCTCAGCCAGGGCGGCGGCCTCGGCTCGCTGCCCGTGGTGGGAACGGCCGCACACCTGCTCCCGGGCTGACCGGGACGGACGCGCGGACGGACGCGCCGGACCAACGCGCCGGACCAACGCGAGGGGCCCGAGATCCCTGGGCGGGATCTCGGGCCCCTGTTCGCTGCCGAGCGCCGACTCAGTCGGAGAGTTCCTGCGCGGTCGCCTTCGCGGTGCTGAGGAAGTCGGCGACGGTGCGGTCCAGCGGGCGGTGGGTGGACCGCTGGTCCAGGGTGAGGAACGCCGCCGGGTCGCTCGCCAGCTGAGGGCTGGTCAACTGCGGCTGCAGCCTGGTCAGGTCGATCTGCTCCTGCTCGGGAGCGCCGGCCGGCACCGTCCCGGGCCGCGGCACGTTGCCGGACCAGGTCAGCGGCGCGCCCAGCGAGGCCGCCGAACCGACCGCCTTGACCGGTGCCTTGGGCAGCGCCAGATCGATGCCGTTCGGCTTGACGGATCCGTTGCCGGCCGCGGCCGGTGCGGTCAGGTGCAGGTCCGGGCTCTCGTCGGCGGCCTGCAGCGCGGGCACCAGCGGCTGCGGCAGCAGCGAGTGCTCGTCCCGCGGGGCGCCCTGGGCCGGACCCTGGAGCGGCAGGCCGGGCAGCGAGCCCTGGACCGCGGTGGTCGACGCGGCACCCGTCAGCGGGGTCAGACCCGACCCGAGCGGAACATCGAAGGGGACCCGGGTTCCTGCTGCCGCCGCCTCCGCCGCCCCGGCCTGATCCGGCGTCATGGAGGCTGCCGAGGCGACCTGTGCGCCTCCGGCCACCCCGGCACACGCCAGCAGGGCGACCACCGACACGCGTGGGCTGAATTTCATTCTTTTCTCGCTTCCTTTACTCCCGGACCGTTCCGCACCCTGACCCAACGAGCGAGGAAACAAGACACTGCCGGGTGTCACCTGTATGCCGCAGCGAAACCTCCGCGGAATGAGCGGAACGGGTGAATCCGGCAATCGGTCGACGGAGAAGGTAACCACTCGGCGACAGGGTCGTTACCCCTGGTGAGCCCGTGCTCAGCGGGGCATGCGCAGTGTCGGCCAGTGCCGGTTCAGCGGTCCGAACCCCGGCTCCGGGTTGGATTTCGCTCTTGTTCCTCGCGCACCATCCATGCGACTGAATCACGTTCGCATCAGGTTGACCGCGCTCGCTCCTGTTCGTACTCAGACTCACCGACCGAAGGAATCGCTCATGCTGAAGAAGGCCCTCGCCGCCGCGGGTATCGCCGCCGCCGCCATCGCCGCGACCGCCGGCCCCGCCTCCGCCATCGGCGACGCCGACGGCACCGCCACCGCCATGCAGGGCGCCGGCGGCACCAACGTCACCGGCACCTGGGGCGACCACAGCCCCAACTTCCACTTCCTGGACAACCCGAACATCTGCCTGCCCGAGGTCCACCACGTCCAGGTCGGCCTCATCCCGGTCCAGGTCGACGTCCCGGTCGCCAACCAGCAGTCGCACCAGACCTGCAACGTCGGCCAGGGCACCCAGAGCGTCGGCGACGGTCCCGCGTCGCACCTCATCGGCTGACCGACCTTCAGGCACCACTCTTCGACAGGAGAACCACCATGCTCAAGAAGACCCTCGGCACCGCCGGCTTCGCCGTGGCCGCCCTGGCGATGGCCACCGGCTCCGCCGCCGCCATCGGTGACTCGGACGGCGCCGCCACCGCCATGCAGGGCCCCGGCGGCACCAACGTCACCGGCACCTGGGGCGACCACAGCCCCAACTTCCACTTCCTGGACAACCCGAACATCTGCCTGCCGGAGATCCACCACGTCCAGGTCGGCCTCATCCCGGTCCAGGCCGACGTGCCGGTCCTGAACCAGCAGGGCCACCAGACCTGCAACGTCGGCCAGGCGGCCCAGAGCGACGGCGACGCCCCGCTCTCCCACCTCATCGGCTGACCAGCCCCGCCCCCAACCCTCTCCCACCCGAAGGAGCAACACCGTGCTGAAGAAGACGCTCGCGACCGCAGGTCTCGTTCTCTCCGCAACCGCCATGGCGATGTCCCCGGCCGCGGCTCTGGGCAACAGCGACGGCTCCGCCACCGCCATGCAGGGCGCGGGCGGCACCGACGTCACCGGCACCTGGGGCAGCCACAGCCCGGCGTTCCACACCCTGGACAACCCGAACATCTGCCTGCCCGAGGTCCACCACGTCCAGGCCGGTCTCATCCCGGTCCAGGTCGACGTGCCGGTCCTGAACCAGCAGCAGCACCAGATCTGCAACGTCGGCCAGGCCACCCAGAGCGACGGCGACGCCCCGCTCTCGCACCTGATCGGCTGAGGCCGGCTTCCAGAAGCCAGGCGTAGGGGTCCGAGTCGGCCGGGGCAGGCGAATCCATCGCCGCCCCGGCCGACTGCTGTTCCCCGGCGCCGATTCGCTCAGTCGCGCAGCATCCGGGCCGCCTCGACGGCCCAGTAGGTGAGCACCTGGTTGGCCCCGGCCCGGCGGATCGAGGTCAGCGTCTCCATGATCGCCCGCTCCCGGTCGATCCAGCCGTTGGCGGCCGCGGCCTCGACCATCGAGTACTCGCCGGAGACCTGGTAGGCGGCCACCGGCACCGGGCTCACCTCGGCGACCTGCCACAGCACGTCCAGGTACGACATGGCCGGCTTGACCATCACCAGGTCGGCGCCCTCGGCCAGGTCCAGCTCCAGCTCGCGCAGCGACTCGCGGGCATTGGCCGGGTCCTGCTGGTAGCTCTTGCGGTCCCCCTTCAACGAGGACCCGACGGCCTCCCGGAACGGGCCGTAGAAGGCCGAGGCGTACTTGGCGGTGTAGGCCAGCACGGACACGTCCTGGTGCCCAGACCCGTCCAACGCCTCACGCACGACCGCGATCTGACCGTCCATCATCCCGGACGGGCCGACCATGTGGACGCCCGCGTCGGCCTGCACCACGGCCATCTCGGCGTAGCGCTCCAGCGTCGCGTCGTTGTCCACCGAACCGTCCGCGGCGAGCACCCCGCAGTGGCCGTGGTCGGTGTACTCGTCCAGGCACAGGTCGGACATGATCACGACCTGGTCGCCGACCTCGGCGACGACGTCCCTGATGGCCTGCTGCAGGATCCCGTCCGGGTTGGTGCCCTCGGACCCGACCGCGTCCTGCACCGCCGGCACACCGAACAGCATCAGCCCGCCGACACCGGCCTCGGCCGCCTCCACGGCGGCCTTCCGCAGGGTGTCCCTGGTGTGCTGCACCACACCGGGCATCGCATTGATCGGCACCGGCGCGGTGACGCCCTCCCGGACGAACAACGGCAGGATCAGCTCCGCGGGGTGCAGCCGCGTCTCAGCGACCAGCCGCCGAACGGCGGGGGTCGTCCGCAGTCGCCGCGGCCTGACCACCGGAATCTGAACGCCCATCACACACTCCTAGAAGTAGCTGCAACCACCCAGGGGCGCGGGGAACTGCGCTGCCAACCCACTACGAAGGTGCATGGTTGGCAGCGCAGTTCCCCGCGCCCCTCAAGACAAAAACAACGCTAGCGCGCCTTCCGGCGGGAGCCGGGTCGCCTTTCGGAGGGGCGGTAGACCTGCTCCCCCGCCTGCATCGCCGCGTCGCGGCGGGCCGCGCCGAAGTCCGCCAGGGCTTCGGCGAGTGCTGCGACCGACGGGGCCGGCGCCAGCACGTCCACCCGGAGCCCGTGCTCCTCCGCGGTCTTGGCCGTGGCCGGACCGATACAGGCGATCACGGTCACGTTGTGCGGCTTGCCCGCGATGCCGACCAGGTTCCGCACCGTCGACGACGAGGTGAAGATCACCGCGTCGAACCCGCCGCCCTTGATCGCCTCCCGGGTCTCGGCCGGCGGCGGCGAGGCCCGCACCGTCCGATAGGCCGTCACGTCGTCGACCTCCCAGCCCAGTTCGACCAGTCCGGCGACCAGGGTCTCGGTGGCGATGTCGGCCCGCGGCAGCAGCACCCGGTCGATCGGGTCGAACACCGGGTCGTAGACCGGCCAGTCCTCCAGCAGTCCGGCCGCGGACTGCTCCCCGCTGGGCACCAGGTCCGGCTTGACGCCGAAGTCCACCAGGGCCTGCGAGGTGGTCTCGCCGACCGCGGCGACCTTGATCCCGGCGAAGGCGCGGGCGTCGAGCCCGTACTCCTCGAACTTCTCCCGGACCGCCTTGACCGCGTTCACCGAGGTGAAGGCGATCCACTCGTAACGCCCGGTCACCAGGCCCTTGATGGCCCGCTCCATCTGCTGCGGGGTGCGCGGCGGCTCGACCGCGATGGTCGGCACCTCCGACGGCACCGCGCCGTACGAGCGCAACTGCTCGGACAGCGCTCCGGCCTGGTCCTTGGTGCGCGGGACCAGCACGTTCCAGCCGAACAGCGGCTTGGTCTCGAACCAGGACAGCGTGGCCCGGCTGTTCACCTGCTCACCGACGACGGCTATGACGCTGCTGACCGGGTCCACCGGCGCCGAGACCGGCGAGGGCAGCACCCGGGCCGCCTTCAACTCGGCGGCCACCGTGGCCAGCGTGGCGATGTAGGTGCGCTGCCGGGTGGTGGTGCCCTCCAGGGTCACCGAGACCGGGGTGTCCGGCTTGCGGCCGGAGGCGACCAGCGCGGTGGCCGAGCCGGGCAGCGCGTTCAGCCGGGTGCGAACGACCAAGGTCGCGTCGCAGCCGCCGAGGTTGGACCAGTCGTAGGCCTCGGGCACGCAGTGCGAGGCGTCCACGAAGCGGACGTCCGCGCCGCCGCCCGCCGCGCCGCCGCGCAGCGGCACACCCGCGTAGGCCGGAACGCCCACCGACTGGGCCACTCCGGGCACCACCTGGAACGGGATGCCCGCCTGCGCGCAGGCCAGCATCTCCTCGGCGGCCCGGCCGTCCAGGCCGGGGTCGCCGTCCACGGTGCGCACCACGTGCCTGCCGGACAGCACCGCCGGGAAGAGCCGCGCCAGCGGGCCCCCCTCGGGGACGTCGAAGCCGTCCGCCGACGGGTGGGCGTCGTGCAGCTCCACCCCGTCCGGGCAGTGGCTCCGTACGGTCGCGGCCGTGAGCGGGTCGGTGACCAGGACGTCGGCCGCCGCCAGCACCTCGACGGCGCGCAGCGTCAGCAGGCCCGGGTCGCCGGGGCCCGCGCCGAGGAAGGTGATCTGGCCGGCCGGGCGCCGACCCGCCTGGTCTGCTGCATTCGGAGTGGGGCTCACAGGGCTCGCTCCCCCATCAGGCCGGCCGCGCCCCCGGCGAGCATCCGTGCCGCCAGCTCGCGGCCCAGGGCCGCCGCTGTCTGCTCGGACGCCACCGCGGACCCGAAGGCGCCGGTAACGGACAACTGCACGACGGACGTACCGTCAACTGTGCCGACGAGCGCCCGGAGGAGCAGTTCGTCGGCGGATTCGGCTCCGGCCGCACCGGCGGTGCCACGCTGCACCTCGGCGAGGGCCCCGACCGGGGCGGAGCAGCCCGCTTCCAGCGCGGCCAGCAGCGCGCGCTCGGCCGCGACGGCGGCCCGGGTGGGCGCGTGGTCCAGTACGGCCAGTGCGGCGACCAGGTCGGGACGGTCGGCGCGGCACTCGATCGCCAGCGCCCCCTGTCCGGGCGCCGGCAGCATCAGCGTGCTGTCGAGGATCTGGGTGGCCTCGCCGAGCCGACCGAGCCGGTTCAGCCCGGCGGCGGCGAGGACGACGGCGTCGAGCTCCCCGGAGTGGACGTAGCCGATCCGGGTGTCGACATTGCCGCGGATCGGCACGGTCTCGATCCGCGCGCCGACCTCCGCCGCCCAGGCGTTGAGCTGGGCGGTCCGGCGCGGCGAGCCGGTGCCGATCCTGGCGGGGGCGTCGACGCACTTGGCGGCCAGCTCGTCCAGGCTGAGCCCGTCCCTGGCGACCAGCGCGTCCCTGGGGTCCTCGCGCAGCGGCACGGCGGCCAGTGCCAGGCCCTCCGGGGCGGCGGTGGGCAGGTCCTTCAGCGAGTGCACCGCGAAGTCGATGGTGCCGGCGAGCAGCGCGTCGCGCAGCGCCGAGACGAAGACGCCGGTGCCGCCGATCTGCGCCAGCAGCTCGCGGGAGGTGTCACCGTGGGTGGTGATCTCCACCAGCTCGACCCGGCGCCCGGTGGAGCGGGCGACCGCCTCGGCGACCATGCCCGACTGGGCCGTCGCCAGCGCGCTGCGGCGGGTGCCGAGGCGCAGCGGCGGACCGTCGGCCGCCGGGGCGGCGGTTGCGGTAGTGGGTTGGACAGTCATGGCATGGTCGTCCCGGTCGTGCTCGTTGCGGTTGTTTCCGGCGGTGGTGGCGACGGTGGTGGCGGCACCCCCGCCGAGGGGGCGTTCCGGGGTCACTGCTAGCGTGCTGGGCAGGACTCCGGACGTACTCTTACCTGCGGCCGACGGGCGTGCGCCGCCCGGCTGCTGACGCTCCGTCATGCCGAGTCACCGCCCACGGCCGCCTGCAGCGGCACCCGGGCGGGTGCGCCCGCGACGGCCTGGACCGCGGCCGGGTCGAGGTCGAACAGCTCGCGCAGCGCCTCGGCGTAGGAGGCTCCGCCGGGTTCCCCGGCGAGCTGCTTGACCCGCACGGTCGGCGAGTGCAGCAGCTTGTCCACGACCCGCCGGACGGTCTGGGCGATCTCGGCCCGGGCCCGGCCGTCGAGTTCGGGCAGCCGGCCGTCCAGCCGCTCCAGCTCGGAGCCGACCACCTCGGAGGCCATCGCCCGGAGCGCCACCACGGTCGGGGTGATCGCCGCCGCGCGCTGGGCCGCGCCGAAGGCGTCGACCTCGGCGCCGACGATGCGGCGGGCCGCGTCCACGTCCAGCGCGCCGGCCGCGGTGCTCTGCGCGGCCTCGGCCAGGGTCTCCAGGTCCACCAGGTGGACCCCGTCGATCCGGTGTGCCTCCGCGGAGACGTCCCGCGGCAGCGCCAGGTCCAGCAGCGCCAACGGCGTCCGCGCCGACCTCTTCGCGGCGGCGGCCGCGATCTCCTCGGCTCCGAGGACGATTCCGGCCGCCCCGGTACAGGAGATCACCAGGTCCGCCTCGGCCATCGCGGCCGGTACGTCACCGAAGGCGACAGTACGGGCACCCAGTGTCGCGGCCAGCCGCTCGGCCCGTTCGGGCGTGCGATTGGCGATGACCAGTTCGGTGACACCGGCGCGGGCCAGCGTCGCCGCCGCCAGCGAGCTCATCGACCCGGCACCGACCACCAGCGCGCGCAGCCCCGCGACCGGTCCGGACACCTCGGCGATCCGCTCCAGGCCGAAGGTGACCAGGGACTGGCCGGCCTTGTCGATGTCGGTCTCGCTGTGTGCCCGCTTGCCCACCCGCAGTGCCTGCTGGAACAGCTCGTTGAGGCCGCGCCCGGCGGTGTGCTGGTCCTGCGCCAGCGACAGCGCGTCGCGCAGCTGGCCGAGGATCTGCCCCTCGCCGACCACCATCGAGTCCAGCCCGCACGCCACCGAGAACAGATGGTGCACGGCGCGGTCCTCGTAGTGGACGTAGAGGTGCGTGGTGAGCTCCTCCAGGTCGACCCCGCTGTGCTCGGCCAGCAGCACGGACAGGTCGGCGACGCCGGCGTGGAACTTGTCCACGTCCGCGTACAGCTCGATCCGGTTGCAGGTGGCGACCAGCGCCGCCTCACCGACCGGCACGGCCGCGGCGGCGGCGTGCAGCAGCCGCTGCGGGGCGTCCCCGGTGAGCGAGGCCCGCTCCAGCAGCCCGACCGGCGCCGTGCGATGGCTGAGGCCCAGTACCAGCAGGCTCATACCACTGCCTCCCCTCGCGAATAGGCACAGCTTGCACCGGCACGACTCGAGTTCACGCTGTTCACGCCGGCATCACCGCCGGCAGCTCGCCGTCCTCGCCGCGGTCCGTCGCCGGGGCGGCGGCGGACGGGGCTGAGGCGGGCGGGGCCGCCTTCCCCCGAGCGCGGCGGGAGACGGCACGGGCGGCGGCGGCCGCAACAGCCTTGGCCCCACCGGACGCACCGGCCCCAGCACGTGACACTACTGCGGGCGGCTCGTCCGTGAGGTGGTCCTCACCGGACTTTCGCTGTTCGTGGAAGGCCAGGATCTGAAGCTCTATCGACAGATCGACCTTGCGCACATCGACCCCGTCCGGCACCGAGAGCACCGTGGGGGCGAAGTTGAGGATGCTGGTGACCCCGGCCGCGACCAGCCGGTCGCAGACCTGCTGGGCCGCGCCGGGCGGGGTGGTGATCACTCCGATGGAGACGTGCTCCGCCCGGATGATCTCCTCCAACTCGTCCATGTGGCGCACCGGCAGCCCGGCGGCGGTCTGCCCGGCCAGCGCCGGATCGGCGTCCAGCAGCGCCGCGACCCGGAAGCCGCGGGAGGCGAACCCGCCGTAGTTGGCCAGCGCGTGGCCCAGGTTCCCGATGCCGACGATGACGACCGGCCAGTCCTGGGTCAGGCCCAGCTCGCGGGAGATCTGGTAGACGAGGTACTCGACGTCGTAGCCGACACCGCGGGTGCCGTAGGAGCCGAGGTACGAGAAGTCCTTGCGCAGCTTGGCCGAGTTGACCCCGGCGGCGGCGGCGAGCTCCTCGGAGGAGACGGTCGGCACCGAGCGCTCCGAG
This sequence comes from Streptacidiphilus jeojiensis, assembly GCF_042510965.1. Classification (NCBI taxonomy): domain Bacteria; kingdom Bacillati; phylum Actinomycetota; class Actinomycetes; order Kitasatosporales; family Streptomycetaceae; genus Streptacidiphilus; species Streptacidiphilus jeojiensis. Next base: position 78,816 of record NZ_JBEUKS010000002.1, on the reverse strand, counting down.
AGCGCGGTCAGGGCACGCAGGTAGAGCGGCAGCCGCGCGACCGTCGCATCGGGAATGCCCCGTCCGCGAGTGCGCCTGGGGGCGTCTCCCGAGGACGGAGTGGCTGGGGTGGGACGTCCAGTTGCCACGGTGCTCCTGTGGATACTCCAATTCTCCGGTGAACGGCCCCCGGTACGCCCGCGGCTGCGACACGGTGGAGTGGCACCTGTGGCGAGCCGTGGACGAGCGGTGGCCGTGCGGAGAAGCTGGGTGCAGCTTGGCTGCGAACGACAGGCTATGCGTTTGTGAACGTGTGCACAAAGATAGTGTCCGTTTTGTCCCCACCGAGTGACGCGCATCACGCACACCATGCGGCCACCTCCTCGGGATCCGGGAACCGCACCCTGCGGTGTCCTCCGCCCCCCGGCGCAAACCGGTAGATGGTAAGCACACCGACCTCGGATCGCCCAAGCCGCCGACCGGCCGGGCCGCGGGCCCCGGGGCGGTTATCCGCCGAGCGCCCGGCGCAGCCGGGTCTCGTCCACCTTCCAGAAGTCGTGCTGGCGGCCGTCGATCAGGGTCACCGGAATCTGCTCCCAGTACTTCCGGTGCAGTTCGGCGTCCTGGTTGATGTCCAGCTCCTCCCAGGTGAAGCCAAGCTCCTCCGCGAGCCCGAGCACCACCGCCCGTGCCTCCTCGCAGAGATGGCAGTCGGGTTTGCCGATCAGCGTGACCAGATGATCGGCGGGACTCTTGCGGGGCTCGCGACGCAGCAGAGGGCTCACGCCCACCATTCTGCCTTCCTGTCGATACCGGCCCGCAACGGTTCGCTGGCTATGCTCGCCATATGCCCAGGCTGCGAAGGCTCCCACAGGAGAAGCGTTCCTCCACCGTGCTGGCGGGTACCGCCGCCGCGGAGGCGGCCGACGCCGCGGCCGGACCGACCGCGGCAGCCGGGACGCCCGAGCAGCCGGCACCGGTCCAGGACCCGCACGGCGCCGCCTTCTTCGACTGCGACAACACCATCGTCCAGGGCGCGGCCATCTTCTACCTGGGCCGCGGCCTCTACAAGCGGAAGTTCTTCAGCCACCGCGAGCTGCTGCGCTTCGCCTGGCAGCAGGCCTACTTCCGGCTGCACGGGGCCGAGAACGCCGGGCACATGGCGGACGCCAAGGAGAGCGCGCTGTCGATCGTCCAGGGCCACCGGGTCGACGACCTGGAGCGGATCTGCGAGGAGATCTTCGAGGAGTACATCGCCGAGAAGATCTGGCCCGGCACCCGCGCGCTGGTGCGGATGCACCTGGAGGCGGGCCAGCGGGTCTGGCTGGTCACCGCCGCACCGCAGGAGGCGGCCCGGGTGATCGCGGCCAGGCTCGGGATGACCGGGGCGCTGGGCACCGTCGCCGAGGCGCTGGGCGGGATCTACACCGGGCGGCTGGTCGGCGAGACCCTGCACGGCCCGGCCAAGGCCGAGGCGGTGAAGGCCCTGGCCGCGCGCGAGGGCCTGGACCTGGCGCGCTGCGCGGCCTACAGCGACTCCGCCAACGACATCCCGATGCTGTCGCTGGTCGGGCACCCCTACGTGATCAACCCGGACGCCGAGTTGCGCCGGCACGCCCGCGAACAGGGCTGGCGGGTGCGGGACTTCCGCACCGGGCGGAAGGCCGCCAGGATCGGCATCCCGGCCGCGGTCGGGATCGGCGCGGCCGCCGGCGGTACCGCCGCCGCGGTGGCACTGCACCGCAACCGGCAGCGCTGACCAGGCCGTCCGGCTGACAACTTCTGATCGACCGACCCACTCGAAAATTCATGGGTTGGTTGACGCGCTCCCAGGGAAACGGGCGTCTTACGTTCGCCCCCCGCTGACATCCGGTCAAAATCGGACAAAGTCCTAGCGATCCCGCTCGACATCGCCGATCACATTGTGTCATCAAGCTGTAACAGATGTGACTGAAGCGGCAATTTCGGCAACACGGTGTAGCCGTTGTTGCACGAAGCGTTATCCTCGTCAAACGCACGCCGGAGCCCATGTGTCCCACGCTGGGCGAGCGGGCCGCACTGTTCGCCGCACACCACGGCGTGCGCTGCAACAACTAGATCTGCAACAGTTCTGCCTCTGGGAGTCCCGTGTACCCACACGTCCGGAACGACGCGCCTGCATCCTCCCTGGCCCCCGCCGGCGGGGGCCTGGAGCTGCTGCGCACCCTGGTACGCGAGCAGCACTTCGGTCCCTTCACCGCCCTCTCCGTCGCCGGTGTCGGTGGTGCCGACGGTCCGCCCTACCGCCAGGCCACGCCGCAGCGCACCTCGGTCGCCCTGCGCACCCGCACCTCCCCGGCCTCCTCCCGCACCAGGAACGCCGGCTGGGACCGGGAGGACACGCCCTCCAGCGCCGACAACCCGATCATGCGACTGGTGGAGCGGGCCCAGGACGGCGACAGCGACTCCTTCGGGCAGCTGTACGACCACTACTCCGACACGGTCTACCGCTACATCTACTACCGGGTCGGCAGCAAGGCCACCGCCGAGGACCTCACCAGCGAGACCTTCCTGCGCGCGCTGCGCCGGATCGGCACCTTCACCTGGCAGGGCCGGGACTTCGGCGCCTGGCTGGTCACCATCGCCCGCAACCTGGTCGCCGACCACTTCAAGTCCAGCCGCTTCCGGCTGGAGGTGACCACCGGCGAGATGCTCGACTCCAACGAGTGCGAGCGCAGCCCGGAGGACTCGGTGCTGGAGTCGCTGTCCAACGCCGCGCTGCTGGAGGCCGTGCACCGGCTGAACCCGCAGCAGCGGGAGTGCGTGCGGCTGCGCTTCCTGCAGGGCCTGTCGGTGGCGGAGACCGCACGGATCATGGGCAAGAACGAGGGCGCGATCAAGACCCTCCAGTACCGTGCCGTGCGTACACTGGCCCGGCTGCTGCCCAGCGACGCGAGATAGCCGCTCAGAACAGATGATCCGTCACTTCTTCGCCGCAGGGCATGATCGCGGAAGCGTAACCGAGCGTCCCCTCCGCTCGTTGCGCACGGTGCAAGGACCTTCAGGTCCCCCGGCGGAGCGCTCCGGGACCTCCGGATCCCTGCGTCACCCTTTGGGGTGGTCCCAGGCACGACTGCGCAACCGTCCGGTCGGCCGAGTTGTCGACAACGACGAGAGGAGGTGCTGCCCATGACAGCCAACGTGCTCGAGCACCGCAGGGCGAGAGCCTTCGCCGACGCTGTGGAGGACCGCCCCGGCACCGCGGTTCCCATCGGGGCGCCGCACCAGGAACCGGCCGGCGAGGGTCAGTTCACCGAACTACTGGCGGCCGTGGACGCACTGGGCGCCCTGCCGCCGCCGGCTCTCGACCCCACCGTGAAGTCGACCCAGCGCGCCCTGCTGATGGCCGAGTTCGAGCGGGCCTTCGCCGGTGGCGGCGGTGCCGCCGTCCCCGGCCAGCGCAGGGGCGCGCACCGGGCCACCGAGGCCGCCCGCAGGTTCCGTCCCGGCTCGCGCTGGGGCCGCCGGCTGGCGTACGGCGGACTGGCCGCCGGGGTCGCCGTGGGCGCGCTCGGCGGGGTCGCCGCGGCGAGCTCCTCGGCCCTGCCCGGCGACTCGCTCTACGGGATGAAGCGCGGTCTGGAGAACTGGCAGCTGGACTTCGCCGGCTCCGACGCCGCCCGCGGGCGGCTGCTGCTGGACCAGGCGTCCAACCGGATGTCCGAGGCGCAGCAGCTGATGGCGCACCAGAGCGAGGGCGAGAGCCTCAGCCCGCACCTCGCGGACGAGGTCTCCCGGGCCCTCACCGACATGAACAGCGAGGGCAGCCAGGGCCGCGAGCTGCTCAAGGCCGTCTACCGGCAGGACCACACCATGGCCCCGCTGCAGCAGTTGGCCTCGTTCGCCGACTCGCAGCAGCAGCGCCTGCACGCGATCGAGCCCCGGCTCGGTGGCCAACTCGCCGGGCCCACCGGTCAGGTGCAGAGCCTGCTCGACGGAATAAGCCAGGACATCGCCCCGCTGCAGCAGCTCCTGCCGACGCCGGGCGGCAGCGACGGTACCGCGGCCCTGCCGAGCGGCGGCACCGGTACCGGCGCGACGCCGAGGGCCGGCGACAGCGGCTCCCCGGGCAGCAGCGCCGCGCCGAGCGGTGCCACCGTCTCCGGGACCGGCAGCACCAGCGGCACCGGCAGCAGTGCGACCCCGACCGGCAGCACCACCTCCGGCACCGGCAGCAGCGGCGGTCTGGTGCAGAACCTGACGGGTGGTCTGCTCAACGGCAGCACCCCGTCGGCCACCCCCTCGGCGACGAGTTCGGCCGCGGCCACCGGCAGCGCCTCGGCCAGCCCGGCGGGCAACGGCGTGACCGTGCCCCCGCTGATCCCCGGGCTGCTGCCGAGCATCGGCATCGGCCTCAGCTGAGCGACAGCAGGATTGGCTCCAGGAGTGGTTCGGGGCCCGCAGCCTTCCTGGCTGCGGGCCCCGAACCATTCCCGTCCTGCTGGTGGAACCCTGCTAGAAGAACACCGAACGCCGCTGCACCAGCAGCTTGTAGAGGGTGTGCTGCACCGTCTCGCGGACCTCGTCGGTGAGGTTGAACAGCAGCATCGGGTCGTCCGCCGCCTCCGGCGGATAGCTGTCGGTCGGGATCGGCTCGCCGAACTGGATGGTCCACTTGGTCGGCAGCGGCACCGCGCCCAGCGGGCCCAGCCAGGGGAAGGTGGGCGTGATCGGCACGTAGGGCAGCCCGAGCAGCCGGGCCAGCGTCCTGGCATTGCCGATCATCGGATAGATCTCCTCCGCGCCCACGATCGAGCAGGGCACGATCGGGACCCCGGCCCGCAGCGCCGAGGAGACGAAGCCGCCGCGTCCGAAGCGCTGCAGCTTGTACCGGTCGGCGAAGGGCTTGCCGATCCCCTTGAAGCCCTCCGGCCAGACGCCCACGATCTCGCCCAGCTCCAGCAGCCGCTGCGCGTCCTCGTTGCAGGCCAGGGTGTGCCCGGCCTTGCGGGCCAGCTCGTTGACGCCGGGCAGCACGAACACCAGGTCGGCGGCGAGCATCCGCAGGTGACGGTGGGTCGGGGTGTGGTCGTGGATGGCGACCTGGGTCATCAGCGCGTCCAGGGGCAGCACCCCGGAGTGGTTGGCGACGACCAGCGCACCGCCCTTCTCGGGCAGGTTCTCGGCGCCGCGCACCTCCAGCCGGAAGTACTTCTCCGCCAGCGGGCGCACCGCACTCAGCAGCACCTTCTCGGTGAGCTCGGGGTCGAAGCCGAACTCGTCGACCTCGTACTCCCCGGTGAGCCTGCGGCGCAGGAAGCCGAGTCCGCCGGCGGCCCGCTCCTCCCAGCCCCGGCCGAGCAGCCGCCCGGCGAGGCCGCCCAGCGGCCCGGCCAGGGCGTGGCCTACCGCGTCGGCCACCGAGTCCGCGACACCGCGCCCGGGCGTCCGCTCCGGCGGCGCTCCGGCGGCCTCCGACACGGGCTCAGGTCCCGTCCCGGCCCCGGCTCCGGCCGGCTCGGTCCCGGGCGCCGGCACAGGCTCCGGCCCGGACTCCAGCCCTGACTCCGTCCCGGGTTCCGCTCCGGCCAGGACCGTCGGGTCCGCCAGTTCCTCGGTACGCCGCTGTGCGGCCCGGCCGCCGCGCGCACCGCGGCCGTCCCGACCGGCCCGTGAGCCGCGCCCGGTGCCGATGGGGATGACCTTGGCCCGCGCCTCGCCGTCGCCCGCGGGCCCGCCCGCCGTGCCGGCCTGCTCCCTTGCCGAGCTCATCGCCTTTTCCCTCCGCCGTCAGGCAGCGCGGTGACCCGCAGCTGCGCGGCCACCTTCGAAGTCCAACCGGCCACCTGCTCCGGGCGCAGCAGCCCCGGCCTGCCGCTGCCGGCCACATCGGCCAGCGCCTGCTCGGTGGTGTAGCCGGGGCGGTAGCCGAACGTCTCCCGGAGCTGGGTGGTGTCGACCACCCGTCCGTGGGTGAGCAGCCGCATCTGTTCCGGCGAGAAGTCCAGCAGCCTGGTCTGCCGGGCCAGTCCGGCCATCCAGCTGACCGCGGGCAGCAGCATCGGCACCGTGGGCCGACCGAGCCGCCGGGCGGCCTGCGAGAGCACCATCACGCCCTCGCCGGCGACGTTGAAGGTGCCCACGTTGGTGGTTCCGCGCCGGGGGTCCACCGAGGCCAGCCGCAGCACCTCCACCGCGTCGTCCTCGTGGACGAACTGCAGCCTGGGGTCGTAGCCGAGCACGGTCGGCAGCACCGGCAGCGCGAAGTAGTCGGCGAGCGGGGTGTCCGCGTGCGGTCCGATGATGTTGGCGAAGCGCAGCACGCACACCGCGACGTCGGGGCGGCGCCGGGCGAAGCCGCGGACGTAGCCCTCGACCTCGACGGCGTCCTTGGCGAAGCCGCCGCTGGGCAGCACCTTGGGCTGCATCTGCTCGCTGAACACCGCCGGGTCGCGCGGCGCCGAGCCGTACACGCTGGTCGTGGACTTGACCACGAGCCGCTGCACACCGGCCGCCTTCTGCGCCGCGGCGAGCAGCTGCATGGTGCCGATGACGTTGGTCTCCTTGACCGTCGACCGGCTGGTCGAACCCAGGGCGGTGGTGCTGACGTTGAGGTGCACCACGGTGTCCACGCCGTACTGGGCGATCACTCCGGCCACGGTCGGGCGGCGGATGTCGGCCCGGACGAACCGGTACTCGGCCAGGTCCGCGAGCCGGTCCGGATCGGTGGTCCCGTCCAGGTCGTGCGCGGAGGGCTGCAGATCGACGCCGACGACCAGGTCCACGCCCGGCTGCCGGCGGATCGCCTGGACGTAGCGGCTCCCCAGGTGCCGGGCCACTCCGGTGACGAGCACGACCTTACCCAACGGACAGTCCCTTCCCGCCTCAGGCGCGGAGGTCCCCGACCCCCCTGGGCGACCTCTCCCTGTGGAGACTACCTGTCGCCTGTTACCTGGCAATGTCGACACCTCGCGCAACAACGCCGCTGCCCGCCCCGACGGATGTCGGAACGGGCAGCAGCGGAACCCGGAGGCCGGGCGAGACCCTGTGGGCCTACTTCTTGTTGCGACGCTGGACGCGCGTGCGCTTGAGAAGCTTGCGGTGCTTCTTCTTGGCCATACGCTTGCGACGCTTCTTGATGACGGAGCCCATAGAAACCCTCACTCACTGGACAAAACCCGCAGAAGCGGGCTGGACATGCCCGCGGAGCGGGACCTGGGTCCAAACGACTGACGTAAGCCACCAGCGTACCGAAACCTCGCCCCAGGACGTAATCCGGCTCCCGGGCAGCAGCCCGGCCAGGGGCAGGAGCCCCTGGCCGGGCTGTCGTTGGCGCTGCGCTGTGCTTCTGTATCGCATGCTTCTCTGGCTCGCATGCTCCTGCCTGGCGCTCCGACCGGATGGCCGACTCGCTCCTACGCGGTCTCCCGTCCCACGTAGGACTCGCGAAGGTAGTCGTGGACCGCCTGCTCCGGAACCCGGAAGGAGCGGCCTACGCGGATCGCAGGCAGCTCGCTGCTGTGCACCAGGCGGTACACGGTCATCTTCGACACTCGCATCACCGAGGCGACTTCCGCCACGGTGAGGAAGTTGACCTCGTTCAGAGGCCGCTCTCCAGACGCCATGACAACACCGACCCTTATCCGTGTGACGGGCACCGGCTTCCCCTCCGGTGACTCCAGCCAGCACACGCGTATACCCAGAGTAGGTGCGGGTGGTACCAGTGGGAAGAGGGGGGAGGGGCCCGAGATTACCGAGACATACCAGCCTGTTGCAGTACGTAGGCGCTCAGCAGTTCGTAGCAGTCCGGTCGCACACCGTCGTCGAGCGGAACCGCCGCCGCGACCATCCCCTCCGCCTCGGCGACGAACACCCCCGGGTCGTTGGAGTCCGCCAGGCCGATCGAGGTGACCCCGAGCCGGCCGGCCCCGCAGGCCCAACCGTGGTCCCCGAGCAGCAGGTCAGGACGGGGCTGACCAGCCTCGGCGAGTGCGGCCAGGGCGATCCTGACCGGCTGCGGCGAGTGGGTGTGGACGGGGTCGGAGAGCTCGCCCCGGGCGGCGGCACCGCCTTCCGCGGGCACTGCTGCGGAGGGCGACACTCCACTCGGGGGTGCTCCTTCATACACCCTCACGACTCCCACCCGCTGCACGTAGTCGAGCGAACAGGAGCGCTCGCCGTGTACCGAGTGCATCAGGAAGTCACGTCCGTGCGCCGGAGTGAGCACAGCGCATCCGGCGGCCTCCAGCGCATCCCCGAGCGCCGAGTGGAACCCGATGAGCTGCCCGGGGTGCCCGGTGCCCATCAGGACCGAGCCGCCGCGCTCGGCGGTGCGGGCCACCACGACGGCGACGGCGTCCAGGGCGTCGATGGTCAACTGCGGGTCGATGGTGTCCTGGCCCTGCCGATGGTTCCGGTCGGGCGAGACCCCGGCCCGACGCGCCATCAGCGCCAGCACGTCGTCCTGGGTCCACTCGCCCTCGGGATCCAGGCCCAGCAGCACCCACGGGTCGCGGCGGGCGAAGCGGGCGTACTTGCTGAGGTTGTCCTCCCTGGGGGTGGCGACCTCCCCGGCGATCCGGCTGTCCAGCAGATGGGCGTGGAGCTCCTCGGCTTTGATCACGGCACCAGTGTTCCAGCGGGGAGCGGCCGGTGACAGACCCTCAGGCGGGCCCGGGAGAGTCAGGGCAGCAGCCCGTGGTGCGGGAAGACCGCCCTGCGGGTCGCCAGCACGGCCTGGTCCAGGCGGTCGGCCGGGTCGTAGCCGCCGTCGAAGTCCTTCCAGGTGGCCGCCATGCCGTCGGTCATCCGCTGCGGGGCGTTCTGCCGGGTGCGGCGCATCACCTCGGCACGCCACTCCTCCGGGGTCTCCTGCTCCGGCGCGACGGGGTGCCCGGCGGCGATGGCCACCAGATGGGTCCAGGAGCGCGGCACGACGTCCGCCACCGCGTAACCGCCGCCGCCCAGCGCCAGCCAGCGCCCGCCGGCGTGCTCGTCCGCCAGCCCGGCCAGAGCGGCCGCCACCACCCGCTGGGCGTCCAGGCTGACGGCCAGATGAGCCAGCGGGTCCTCCACATGGGTGTCCGCGCCGTGCTGGGTGACCAGGGCCTGCGGCCGGAAGGCGGCGAGCAGTCCGGGCACCACGGCGTGGAAGGCCCGGAGCCAGCCGGAGTCACCGGTGCCGGCCGGCAGCGGCAGGTTGACGGCCGTGCCCTCGGCCTCCGGGCCGCCGGTCTCCTCGGCCCAGCCGGTCTGCGGGAACAGGGTCCGCGGATGCTCGTGCAGCGAGATGGTCAGCACCCGCGGGTCGTTCCAGAAGGCCTGCTGCACGCCGTCGCCGTGGTGCACGTCCACGTCCACGTAGGCGACCCGCTCGGCGCCCAGCTCCAGCAGCCGGGCGACGGCGAGGGCGGCGTCGTTGTAGACGCAGAAGCCGGACGCCTTACCGGCCATGGCATGGTGCAGCCCGCCGGCGAAGTTGACGGCCCGTCCGCCCTTCTCCCACACCGCCTCGGCGCCGGCCACCGACTGCCCCGCGATCAGCGCGGAGGCCTCGTGCATGGCCGCGAACGCCGGGTTGTCCTCGGTGCCGAGCCCGCGCGACAGGTCCGGCACCCCGCCCCCGGCCACCTCGCGCACCGCGGCGACATAGCCCGGGTCGTGCACCAGCGCCAGCGTGGAGTCCCCGGCGGCCGGGGCCGAGCGCACGGTGACATTGGGCAGCCGGTCCAGCCCGAAGGCCCGCACCAGCGACATCGTCAGCGCCAGCCGGACCGGGTCCATCGGGTGGCCGGGACCGAAGTCGTAGCGGGTGACGTCGTCGTCCCAGAAGAGGTCCAGGGTGCGCTGCGGCGGAGGCTGGTGCAGGGTCATACCGCCACGGTATCGGCCTCCGCGAGCTGCACGGCCGGTGCCCCGAACGACTTGGCGACCAGCAGGATCAGCAGCACCAGCACCATCGGCACCAGCATCGCCCATCGGTAGTCCAGTCCGACGGCGATACCGCCGACCAGCGGCGAGCCGACCAGGAAGCCCACGTAGTTGAAGATGTTGATCCGCGCCACGGCCGCGTCGGAGGCGCCCGGGAACAGCCGCCCGCCGGCCGCGAAGACCTGCGGCACCACCACGCTGACCCCCAGGCCGACGACGGCGAAGGCCACCACCGCGGTCCACTGCTCGGGGGCGACGGAGACCAGGCCGAAGCCGACGGCGCAGACGATCGCGCCGAGGCTGACCGTGCGGACGCTGCCCCAGCGCTGCACCCGTCCGTCGCCGAAGGTCCGGCCGAGCAGCATCACCACCATGTAGGCGGCGTACGGGATCGCGTACATGTGCTTGGAGGTGTGCAGCAGGTCCTGCATGTACTTGGCGCTCCAGTTGGAGACCGTCGCGTCGGCGATGTACGCCACGCACATGGCCAGGCAGAGCGGCAGCAGCGGCTTCCAGGGGATCGACCGCGCGGCGGCCGCGGCGGCCTCCTCGACGGCGTGGCCGAGCTCGTGCGGCCCGGCGTACCAGACGCTGGCGACCACCACGACCGGGATCGCCAGCGCGGTGGTGGTGCCGAACAGCGACAGCTGGGTGAAGCCGGTCGCGGCCAGCAGGGCGCCGATGATGCCGCCCAGGCTGTAGGAGGCGTAGAAGCCCTGCATGATGCTGCGGCCGTAGCGGTGCTGCAGCGCCACCGCCGACATCGCCTGGCTGGCGTCCAGGCCGCCGACCATCAGCCCGAAGGCGCCCAGCGCGACGGCGGCCTCGGCCATGTTGTCGCCCGCGCCGACGCCCAGCAGGGTCAGGCAGACCAGCGGCTGGACGATCCGCAGCACGGCCCGCGGCGAGGTCTTCTTGACCACCCACTCCATGGAGATGGAGCCGACACCGGCCAGGATCGGCACCGCGGCCAGGAACACCGGCAGCAGGTTGTCGCTGATCCCGTACTGGGTCTGGATCGAGGGGATGCGGGTGACCAGGAGCGCGAACACCGCCCCCTGCGCCAGATAGCTCACCAGCAGGGCGATCCGCGCGCGGCGCAGCCCCGTCGGGACCTCCGTTGTCCCTGCTGACGACATGTGTCGCACCCCTACTACTCACTGGTATCCGGCCGATTGGCGCGAGCGTACGGACTCCCCCTCTGTTCCGGAACCCCTTCCCGTCAAAAGATCGCAAGCCGCAACCAGCGTCGCTCCCGCTCCGTACCCCACTCGTTACCTACGGTGATAGCACGACCGTAGAAAGAGGATCACTTGAGCACCCGCGACCGACTCCTCTCCCCCCTGCTGGCCCAGCTGCGCCGCAACGTTCCGGCCGATCCGGTGCCGCAGGCCCTGGTCACCGCCTTCACGGCGGAACAGCTGGACCCGGAGCTGTTCAGCCCGGAACTGCTGCGGCGGGTGCCGCTGGAGCGGCTGCAGGCGACGGTCGACACCCTGCGGGAGCGCCACGGCGCGGTACGGGGCGTGCGCCGACAGCGCGAGCTCTACCTGGTGCAGTTCGCGCAGGGCGCGGAGCCGGTTTGGGCCGAGACCACCCCGGACGGCCGCCTGACCTCCCTGGTCACCGGCCCCGGCGCACTGACCGCCCGCAGGGGCGGCGTCCCCTCCCAGACCCGCATCGTGGTCCCGTCCGCACCCCCCAGGGGCGCGGGGAACTGCGCGCCCAGCCACGCAGCCGCCGCACCCGAACCCCCCGAGCAACCCTCCACCCCCACCACCACTCCCGCTCCCACCCCCTCCCGCACGCCGCAGGCGACCACACTGACCCGGCTGGTGCTGGCCTACCTCGCCGCAGCCCTCGCCGAGGCCACCCTCCCCTTCGTGAGCGGCACCGCCACCGGCTGGCTGCTGCTCACCGCCACCACCCCGGCGCTCGCCTGGTACGCCCTGCGCACCGGCCCCACCCACGCGCTCCCGCCCTGGTTCCGCGCGCTCCCCGTCGCCGCCGTCGGCCTGGCCCTGCTGGCCGGGCTGCGGGCGCTGCCGGTCTTCGGGCCCGGCCTCCGCTGGGGCGTGCCCGGCCTCCCCGAGCTGCTGATCTTCGCGGCGGTCCTCGGCCTGGCCGGCTGGACCCAGTACCGCAGCCGGCCGATCCACCCCTCCCCCAGCGCACACCCGCTGACGCTCCGTTCGCCGCTGCGCGGCGGCTGCTTCACCCTGGTCGAGGGCGGCGGCCCGGCCGTCAACCGCTACGCCCAGGAGTCACTGGCCACCGGCGCAGGGCGGCACCGCCGCCACGCCGTGGACCTGGTCCAGCTCGGCGACGGACCGCAGTGGCGCGGCCGGCGCGCCCTCGGCCTGGCCCCGGCCGGCAACGAGCGCTACGCGATCTTCGGCCACCCGGTGCTCAGCCCCTGCGACGGAGTGGTGGTGACCGCGGTGGACGGCCTGCCGGACCATGCGCCCCAACTGCTGGCCGTGGACCACCCCGAGGGCAACCACGTCGCCATCGACACCGGCCGGGCCCTGGTCGTGCTCTCCTGGCTGCGCCAGGACAGCATCCGGGTGCGGCGCGGCCAGCACCTGACGGCCGGCACCGCCGTCGCCGCCGTCGGCAACTCCGGCGACGGCGCCGAGCCCTCACTGCACCTCCGTGCGGAGACCCGTACCTCGCACCCCACCCCGGGCAGCGGCGCCGGCCTGCCGTTCCGGTTCACCGAACTGCGGGGCGACCCGCTGCGCGGCCGCCGCTTCCGGATCCCGGACTGACGGTCCGTCCGACCTCCTGCGGCTACAGCCCGAGCAGCTCAGCGGCCTCCGCCGTGTCCCGGTACAGGCCGGTCGCGTCCGCCAGCCGCTCCGCCGGGGTCAGCGCGGTGTGGCCGTAGACGTCCATGCCGGCGGCCCGGGCCGCGGCGACGCCCAGCGGGCTGTCCTCCAGCACCACGCAGCGGTCCGGGGCGACGCCCATGGTCGCGGCGGCGTGCAGGAAGAGGTCGGGGGCGGGCTTGCCCCGGCCCACGTCCTGGGCGCTGAACAGCTGCTCCTCGGTGAAGAAGCCGGACAGGCCGGTCCTGGTCAGCGCCGTGCGGATCCAGGCGTGGTGCGCCGAGGAGGCGACGCAGTAGCGCACCCCGGTCTCGCGTACCCGCTTCAGCAGTTCGGCCGCGCCCGGCACCGGCGTCAGCTGCTCCTGGAAGGCCGCGAAGACCCGGGCGTGGAAGTCCTCATCGAAGCCGTCGGGCAGCCGCGCGCCGTGGTAGCGCTCGGCGATCACGTCATGGACGGTGTGGGCGGCGGCGCCCATGAAATCGCGGTAGGAGTCCTCGACCGTGGTCGGGAAGCCCAGCTCGGTGAGGTAGTCCGCGAGCAGCCGGTTGGAGATCGGCTCGCTGTCCACCAGCACGCCGTCGTTGTCGAAGATCACCAGGTCGTAGCGCATCCGCCCAGCGTACGGGCCGGGCGGCGGCTGCTTTCCGCCGGCTACTTCCCGCCGGAGGCCAGCTCCTGGGAGCGGTTGCGGGCCGCCTCCAGTGCGGAGAGCAGGGCCGCCCGCACCCCGTGGTTCTCCAGCTCGCGGATGGCCGCGATGGTGGTCCCGGCCGGGGAGGTGACCGCCTCGCGGAGCTTCACCGGGTGCTCCCCGGAGTCCCGCAGCATCACCGAGGCGCCCACCGCGGCCTGCACGATCATGTCGGCGGCGACTGCGCGCGGCAGGCCCAGCAGGATGCCGGCGTCCGTCATCGCCTCGACCAGGAAGTAGAAGTAGGCGGGCCCGGAGCCGGACAGCGCGGTGGCCGCGTCCTGCTGCGACTCGGGCACCCGCAGGGTCTTGCCGACCGGTTTGAAGATCTCCTCGGTACGCAGCAGGTGCTCCTCGGACGCGTGCGAACCCGCCGAGATGACGCTCATCGCCTCGTCGACCAGCACCGGGGTGTTGGTCATCACCCGGACCACCGGCGTGCCCGGGGCCAACCGCTCCTCGAACCAGGCGGTCGGCACGCCGGCCGCACCCGAGATCACCAGCCGGTCGGCGCCGACGTACGGCGCGAGCTCCTCCAGCAGCGTGCCCATGTCCTGCGGCTTCACGGTGAGGATCAGCGTGTCGGCGGCCTTCGCTGCCTCCGCGTTGCCGACCGCCTCCACGCCGTAGCGCTCGCGCAGCTCCGCGGCGCGCTCCGGGCGGCGGGCGGTGACCAGCACGTCCGACGCGGGCTTGCCGGCCCGCAGCAGCCCGGAGACCAGGGCCTCGCCGATCTTGCCGGTGCCGAGGACGGCGACTCGCTGCGACATGGGGGACCTCCTGCGGAACGTGCCGACGGTGCTGCGCACATCCTCGCACCAGGCACCGACACCGGGCCCGAACCGTCCGCCAGGCGGTCAGTCCGGCGGTCAGCCCGGCGCGGCGGTCAGCGGTGCCCCAGCGAGCGGAGGAAGAAGGCCAGGTTCGCCGGCCGCTCCGCCAGCCTCCGCATGAAGTAGCCGTACCAGTCGTCGCCGTAGGGGACGTACACCCGCACCGTCTCCCCGGCGGCGGCGAGCCGGCGCTGCTCCTCGGAGCGGACCCCGTAGAGCATCTGGAACTCGTAGCTGCCCTGCGGCCGTCCGGCCCGTACTGCCAGCGCGCCCGCGATCGCGATCAGCCGGGGGTCGTGGGTGGCCACCATCGGGTAGCCCTGACCCTCCATCAGCAGCCGCAGGCAGCGCACGTAGCAGCGGTCCACCTCGGCCTTGTCCCGGAAGGCCACTCCGGCGTGCTCCGCGTAGGCGCCCTTGACCAGCCGGACCCGGGAGCCCGCGTGCAGCAGTTCGCGGAGGTCGCCCTCGGTGCGGCGCAGACAGGACTGCAGCACCACACCGGTGCGCGGGTAGTCGGCCCGCAGCTCGGCCGCGGCGGCGAGGGTGTCGTCGGTGGTGCTGTGTCCCTCCATGTCCAGGGTCACCGTGGTGCCGGCCGCCGCAGCCGCCTCGCAGACCGCCCTGGCCCGCCCCAGCGCGGCCCGGGGGCCGTCGGCCCCGAGCGCCGAGCCCAACGCCGAGAGCTTCAGCGACACCTCGGCCCGGCCGCCGGTCCCGGCCGCGCCGAGCCGGTCCAGCAGCGCCTGGTACTCGTCCCGGACGGCGTCGGCCCTGGCCGGGTCCGCGGTGTCCTCGCCGAGGTGGTCGACACTGACGTGGAGCCCGCGCACGATCAGCCGGTCGACGACCCGGAGCACGTCCTCGCGGTCCTCCCCGGCGATGAAGCGCCGCACCAGCGCCCGGGCGGGCGGTGCGGTCACCACGGCCCTGCGGGCGGCCGGACTGCGGGCCGCGGCCAGCAGCAACTGACGGGTGAGCATCTCCTCAGCGTAGGTCAGCCCGGACCGGGATCCGGGAACGGCGTGGCAGGGAACGGTGCTGGGAGAAACTCAGGGTTGTCCCCTATAGCGTTCGGCCTCGGGAAAGCGCACCGTGGAGGCATGACTAGCAGTGATGTCTCATCCCGCGAATCGAGCCAGCTTGCCGTCGCCTCGGCCACGCACGGCCCCTGGCGGACCGCGGGTGTCGTCGGCGTGGTCGGCGGCGCGGCCACCTTCGGCCTGGAACTGATCAGTCTGCACTGGTCCCTGGGGATGCTCGCCTGGCCGGCCAGCGTCACCCTGTTCCTGTTCTTCCTGATCGGCGGTGCCGGCTCGATGGTGAGCAAGAGCGGCGACCGCAGGCTGCGCCGCTGGGCGGCGGAGCACCCCTGGCAGACCGCCGCTGTCCCGGCCGTCGGCCTCTTCGTCACCAACACCATCACCCAGTTCATCCTGAGCAGCGACGGCGTGTTCATGAGCATCTTCACCGCGCTGTGGCACGCGGCCATCCTGGGCGCCATCGTCGGCGTCGTCGGCTCGGTCGCCGGCGCCCGCCGCAGCAGCGGCGGCAGCAGCTACTGACGCCACCCGCGGGCGGGGTCGGCGGACCGGTCAGCGCCGCTTGCGCTTGCCGCCGCTGCCCGCTGTGGCGGGGGTGCGGCGGCGGGCGTGGGCGGCCAGGGCGAGTTCGTAGCGGGAGCGCTTCTCGGCCTCGCCCGGGGCCTCGACCAGGCTCCGCAGGAAGTACGCGACCAGCATCCCGACGAAGCCGATCAGCAGCATCGGGCCGATGGACTTCTCGTCGGCCATCCAGCCGTCGAGCGAGGCGCGGCCCTTGCTGAGCAGGGTCCAGGTGCGGATCGCTGCGACGCAGGTGCAGATCGCCACGGCGACCACCAGCAGTGTGTCCACCAGGGATCCGGCGGCCGAGACGAAGACCCCCTGCACCCCGAGGCGCATCAGCAGCGCGCCGGCGCCCGCGGCGACCAGCGCGCCGAGGCTCACACCCACGCGCCGCAGCCAGTAGCCGCTGTCATGGGTGACCCAGCCGGTACCGAAGAAACGGATCGGCTCGGGCTGGGGGGACGGACGCTCTGCTCTCTCGGACACAGCACCGATTATGCGGCAGCGGCTCGGCGGTCCCCTGGAGGGGACCGCCGAGCCGCTGCCGGTGGTGTCGCTCAGCCCAGCCGGGAGACGTCGCGGACCGCGCCCTTGTCGGCGCTGGTCGCCATCGCCGCGTAGGCCCGCAGCGCCGCCGAGATCTTGCGCTCGCGGGACTTCGGCCGGTAGCCGGTCCCGGCCTCCAGCGCGCTGCGGCGCGCGGCCAGGTCCTGCTCCGAGACCTCCAGCTTGATGGTCCGGGCCGGGATGTCGATGGTGATCAGGTCGCCGTCTTCCACCAGCGCGATGGTCCCGCCGGAGGCCGCCTCGGGCGAGACATGGCCGATCGACAGGCCGGAGGTGCCGCCGGAGAATCGCCCGTCGGTGATCAGCGCGCAGGCCTTGCCCAGCCCGCGCCCCTTGAGGAACGAGGTCGGGTAGAGCATCTCCTGCATGCCGGGGCCGCCCTTGGGGCCCTCGTAGCGGATGACGACGACGTCGCCCTCCTTGACCCGCTTGGTGAGGATCGCGTCGACCGCGTCCTCCTGTGACTCGACCACCACGGCCGGGCCGGAGAAGCGCCAGATCGACTCGTCGACACCGGCGGTCTTCACCACGCAGCCGTCCACCGCCAGGTTGCCGTAGAGGATGGCCAGGCCGCCCTCGGTGGAGTAGGCGTGCTCCACGTCGCGGATGCAGCCGTTGGCCGCGTCGGTGTCCAGCGTGTCCCAACGCTCGGACTGCGAGAAGGCGCTCGCCGAGCGCACGCAGCCGGGCGCGGCGTGGAACAGCTCCACGGCCTCCGGGGACGGCGAGCCGCCGCGGATGTCCCACTGCTTCAGCCAGTCCGCCATCGACGGGCTGTGCACCGTGTGCACGTCCTCGTTCAGCAGCCCGCCCCGGTACAGCTCGCCGAGGATGGCCGGGATGCCGCCCGCGCGGTGCACGTCCTCCATGTAGTAGGAGCCGTTGGGGGCGACCTTGGACAGGCAGGGCAGCCGGCGCGACAGCGCGTCGATGTCGGCCATGTCGAAGTCCAGGCCGGCCTCCTGGGCCGCGGCCAGCAGGTGCAGGATCGTGTTGGTGGACCCGCCCATGGCGATGTCCAGCGCGACGGCGTTCTCGAACGCGGCCCGGGAGGCCACGTTGCGCGGCAGCACCGACTCGTCGTCCTGCTGGTAGTAGCGGTTGGTGATCTCCACGATGGTCCGGCCGGCGTCCTGGTACAGCGCCTTGCGGGCGGTGTGGGTGGCCAGCACCGAGCCGTTGCCGGGCAGGGCCAGGCCGATCGCCTCGGCCAGGCAGTTCATCGAGTTGGCGGTGAACATCCCCGAGCACGACCCGCAGGTCGGACAGGCGTTCTCCTCGATCCGGGCGATGTCCTCGTCCGAGACGTTCTCGTTGACCGCGTCCGAGATGGCGTTGACCAGGTCCAGCTTGCGGACGGTGCCGTCGACCAGGGTCGCCTTGCCGGCCTCCATCGGGCCGCCGGAGACGAACACCACCGGGATGTTCAGCCGCAGCGCGGCCATCAGCATCCCCGGGGTGATCTTGTCGCAGTTGGAGATGCAGATCAGCGCGTCGGCGCAGTGCGCCTCGACCATGTACTCGACCGAGTCGGCGATCAGGTCGCGGGAGGGCAGCGAGTAGAGCATCCCGGCGTGGCCCATGGCGATGCCGTCGTCCACCGCGATGGTGTTGAACTCGCGGGGGATCCCGCCGGCCTGCTGGATCGCCTCGGAGACGATCCGCCCGACCGGCTGGAGGTGGGTGTGCCCGGGCACGAACTCGGTGAAGCTGTTCGCCACCGCGATGATCGGCTTGCCGAAGTCCTCGCGGGCTACCCCGGCGGCCCGGAGGAGGGCGCGGGCGCCAGCCATGTTGCGACCGTGGGTGACCGTACGAGACCTCAGCTCGGGCACTGTGCTCATCTCCTGCGTCCGTCGTGCTCCAACTTTTCGGGGCGCGACGCCCCGCACCCCTGCGAAACCCCGGGGTGGCGAGCCGGAACCGGACCGCTCTACCTCAGCGAAGCGGAGTGTGACAGACGAGCCTACGCTCGCTGCCCGCGCCTCGGACACGCTGTCCGGAATGCGGTACGCCACACCGGGTCCCCGGCTCAGTGCCGTACCGCTCCGGCCGCGGCCAGGTGGAGCCGGGTGAAGGCCAGCGCCTCGGCCAGGTCGGCCTCGCGTTCGACCGGGCCGGGCGAGCGGCGGGTGTTGACCTCCAGCACCACATGGCCGTCGAAGCCGCTGCCGGCCAGCCCCTCCAGCAGTTCGGCGCAGGGCTGGGTGCCGCGTCCCGGGATCAGGTGCTCGTCCTTGGCGGAGCCGGAGCCGTCGGCCAGGTGGACGTGGGCCAGCCGGTCGCCCATCCGTCCCACCATGGCCAGGGCGTCGGTGCGGGAGGTGGCGACATGCGAGAGGTCGACGGTGAAGTGCCGGTAGTCCTCGGTGGTGGGGTCCCAGTCCGGGGCGTAGGCGGCGACCTCGCGGTCGCGGTAGCGCCAGGGGTACATGTTCTCCACCGCGAAGCGGACGTCCGTCTCCTCCGCCATCCGCCAGACCCCCTGGACGAAGTCCCGGGCGTACTGCCGCTGCCAGCGGAACGGCGGGTGCACCACCACCGTGGACGCCCCCAGCTTCTCGGCCGCCGCCCGGGCCCGGACCAGCTTGGCCCACGGGTCGGTGCCCCAGACCCGCTGGGTGATCAGCAGGCACGGCGCGTGCACCGCCAGGATCGGGACGGCGTGGTAGTCGGACAGTCGACGCAGCGCCTCGATGTCCTGGCTGACCGGATCGGTCCACACCATCACCTCGACGCCGTCGTACCCCAGCCGTCCGGCGATCTCGAAGGCGGCGGCGGTGTTCTCCGGGTAGACCGAGGCGGTGGACAGCGCGACCTTGGCGTCGGGGACCAGTATCGGAGTACCGAGCGCCCGGGCGGACGGGGGCACGGCGAGGGCGCGCGGAGTGACCGACAGCGTCGGCGCGGACGTGGCGGCCTTGGCGGCCGCCTTCTTGGCGACGGCCTTCTTGCCGGTGCCCGCGGCCTTCTTCACCGCCGCCTTCTTGACCGCCACGGCCTTCTTCACGGCGCCGGTCTTCCTCGCCTTCGGAGCAGCCGCCTTCGGAGCATTCGCCTGGGGAGCAGCCGCCTGCTCGGCCCGGGTGGCCCCGGCCGCGGGCTGCTCCGGCGCAGTGGTGTCGTCCGTTGGTTCCGCCACGGGAGACAGCGTATGCGTGTCCGCCCCCGGAGGGGACAGCGCCTCACCACTGCCGACATGTTCCGGACAGGTGTACGAAGTAACCCGGTGGCTACTGCTCGCCGGACATCTGGTCCAGCCTGCGCAGGATCAGCCCCTCGCGCAGCGCCCAGGGGCAGATGTCCAGTTCGTCCACCCCGAACAGGTCCATCGCACCGTCCGCCACCAGCGCCCCGGCCAGCAGCTGCCGGGCCCGGCCCTCGGAGACCCCGGGGAGCAGCGCCCGCTGCCCCGCGGTCATCGCCGCCAGCCGCGGCACCCAGGCGGACAGCGAGCCCCGGGTGAGCCTGCGCGGCAGGTAGGGGCCGTCGGCCTCACGGGCCGCGCCGGTGATCCTGGCCAGCTGCTTGAAGGTCTTGGAGGTGCCCACGAAGCGGTCCGGGGAGCCCAGCCGGACCACCTCGGCCACGGTCCTGGCGATCTCCGCACGGACATGGCGGCGCAGCCGGCGGACGTCCTCGGCCTCCGGCGGGTCCCCCGGGAGCCAGCCGGCGGTGAGCCGGCCCGCGCCCAGCGGCAGCGAGACGGCCGCGTCCGGCTGCTGGTCCAGGCCGCAGGCGATCTCCAGCGAGCCGCCGCCGATGTCCAGCAGCAGCAGCCGTCCCGCCGACCAGCCGTACCAGCGGCGGGCGGCGAGGAAGGTCAGCCGGGCCTCGTCGCCGCCGGACAGCACCTGGAGCTCGACGCCGGTCTCCCGCTGGACCCGCTTGAGCACCTCCTCGCCGTTGGCGGCCTCGCGCACGGCGGAGGTGGCGAACGGCAGCACCTCCTCGACGCCCTTGTCCTCGGCGACCCGCATCGAGGAGGCGACCATCTCGACCAGCTTCTCGACGCCCACCTCGCCGATGGCGCCGTCGGCGTCCAACAGCTCGGCCAGCCGGAGTTCGATCTTGTGCGAGTAGGCGGGCACCGGGGCAGCACCGGGGTGCGCGTCCACCACCAGGAAGTGGACGGTGTTGGATCCCACGTCGAGTACGCCGAGTCGCATAATGCGCCACGGTACGCGACCGCGGGAGGGCCATCATCCCGGGGCGGGCCGCCGTCCACGGTGGGCACCGGCCAGGAACGGCGGGGCCGCCCGGTACGTTCACCGGTGGACCGGTCCGTCCCCCTAGGAGATCCGCTGTGGCCCTGCAACTCCAGATCGTCGGCAACGCCATGCAGATGGCCGTCGTCCAGCTCCAGCCGGGACAGACGGTCTACTGCGAGGCGGGGAAATTCCTGTTCAAGACCGTGAACGTGAGCATGGACACCCGGATCTCCGCCCCGAACGGCAACCAGCAGGGCGGCGGCGGCCAGGGCGGAGGCGGCGGCATGGGCGGCATGCTGCGCCAGGCCATGGGTACCGCGATGCAGGCCGGACAGCGGATGCTGGCCGGCGAGAGCATCGCGTTCCAGTACTTCACCGCCCAGGGCGGCGAGGGCACGCTCGGCTTCGCCGGGACGCTGCCCGGCGAGATGCGGGCGCTGGAGATAACCCCCGGACGGGCCTGGCTGGCCGAGAAGGACGCCTTCGTCGCCGCCGAGTCGGGGGTGAACTTCGGGATCGCCTTCTCCGGGATGCGCACCGGGATGTCCGGCGGCGAGGGCTTCATCCTGGAGAAGTTCACCGGCCAGGGCACCGTGATCATCGCCGGCGCCGGCAACTTCATCGACCTGAACCTCTCCGACTTCGGCGGCAAGCTGCAGGTCGACACCGGCTGCATCGTCGCCTTCGAGGAGGGCGTGCGGTACGGGGTCGAGCGGGTCGGCCGGATGAACCGACAGGGCGTCATGAACGCGATGTTCGGCGGCGAGGGGCTGTCGCTGGCCACGCTGGAGGGCAACGGCAAGGTGATCCTGCAGTCGATGACGCTGGAGGGTCTGGCCAACGCGCTGCGCAAGGCCCAGGGCGGCGACAAGGAGGGCGCCACCGGCGGGCTGTTCTCCACCCGCGTGCAGTAAGGGCCCCAGCCCCTGCCCGCTGCCCCTGCCGCCGAGTCCTCAGCGCAGTGGCAGCACCATCGGGGCCGCGCCAGGCCGCGGGTGCGGCAGCACCTCCACCGCGCAGCCGTAGACCTCGCTGAGCCGTTCCCCGTCCAGCACCTCGCCGACCGTGCCGTACCCGGCCAGTCCGCCGCCGTGCAGCAGCGCCAAGCGGTCCGCGTAGGCGGCGGCCAGGCCCAGGTCGTGCAGCACCACGACCACCGCGTCCCCGGCCGCCGCCCTGGCCCGCGCGGTGCGCAGCACCAGCTCCTGGTGGCGCAGGTCGAGTGCGGCGGTGGGCTCGTCCAGCAGCAGCAGCGGGGCCTGCTGGGCGAGCACCCGGGCCAGCGCCACCCTGGCCCGCTCGCCGCCGGACAGGTCGGTGTAGGGACGGTCGGTGAAGGCCGCCGCATCGGCCTCGGCCAGGGCCCGGGCCACGGCGGCGTCGTCCTGCTCCGGGCTGCTGATCCCGGCCCAGGGCGCGCGGCCCATCTGGACCACCTCGCCGGCCGGGAACGGGAAGGACAGCGGCGAGGCCTGCGGCAGCAGCGCCCGGTGCAGGGCCAGCTCGGCGGGGCGATAGGAGTCGAGGGGCCGTCCGCGCAGCAGCACCCGACCGGCCGTCGGGGCGAGGTCCCCGGCCAGCAGCGCGAGCAGGCTGGACTTCCCGGCACCGTTGGGGCCCAGCAGCGCCAGCAGTTCCCCGGCGCGGATCCGCAGGTCGATCCGGTCCAGCACGGTCCGTCCGGCCCGCAGCAGCCCCGCCCCGGAGACCTCGGCGACGACCGCGCCCGGGGTCGGCCGGAACGGAGCCGTACGGTTCTGGCCACGCATCGTCAGAAACCTTCCCGTCATCTAGTTCCAGCCTCCCTGGCGGGACCGGGTGCGGCGCAGCAGCCAGAAGAAGAACGGGCTGCCGAGCAGTGCGGTGAGCACGCCGAGCGGGAGTTCGGCGGGTGCGGCCAGGGTGCGGGCCGCGAGGTCGGCGGCGACCAGCACCACCGCTCCGCCCAGCGCGCTGCCGGGGAGCAGGAAGCGGTGCCCGGGACCGGCCGCCATCCGCAGCAGGTGCGGGACGACCAGGCCGACGAAGCCGATGATGCCGCTGACCGCGACGGCGGCCGCGGTGAGCAGCGCGACGACGGTGATCAGCACCAGCCGCAGCCGCTCGACGTCGACTCCCAGATGCCGGGCCGGTCCCTCGCCGAGCGCCAGCAGGTCCAGTTGCCGGGCGTAGCGGGGGGCCACCGCCAGGCCGACGGCGGCGAACGGCAGCACCGCCAGGACCTGGCTCCAGCCGGCCGAGCTGAGCGAGCCCAACTGCCAGAAGACGACCTGGTTGACGGCGGTCGGGTCGGCCAGGAACAGCAGCAGTCCGATCAGGGCGCCGCAGAGCGCGTTGACCGCGATTCCGGTGAGGACCAGGGTGACCACCTCGGTCCGGCCCCCGGAGCGGGAGAGCACATAGACGGTGAGGACGGTGACCAGGCCGCCGGCGAAGGCGGCGACCGGCGCGGTCCAGGTCCCCAGGACGTCGATGCCGAGGACGATCACTGCGACCCCGCCGACCGCGCCCCCGGAGGAGATGCCGATGATGCCCGGGTCGGCCAGCGGGTTGCCGAACAGACCCTGCATCAGCGCGCCCGCGCAGCCCAGCGAGGCGCCGACCAGGGCGGCGAGGGCGACCCTGGGCAGCCGTACGTTCCACAGCACGGAGTCGGCGACCTGGTCCAGGGCGTGTCCGCCGAGGTGGGCGCGGTGCTGCAGCGAGGCGATCAGGTCGGGGAGCGGGATGCGGTAGGCGCCGATACCGGCGGCGGCCAGCACCAGCAGGACCAGGGCGGTGGCCAGAGCGGCCGTCAGCAGTCGTGGACGGTCCGTCACTCGGCCACGCCCCCGCGGTAGAGCTGGTCGGCGATGGACCGCAGCACGGCCGGGGTGCGCGGACCGTAGCTGAGCAGTTCGCCGTCCTCGACGGAGACGATCCGCTGCTTCAGTCCGGCCGGGGTCTGCGCGACGCCGGGGAGCTTGAGCAGTCCGGGGACCCCGCCGACGGAGGCCAGGCCCTGGGTCATCACCAGGATCGCGTCCGGTGCGGCCTGGGCCAGGGCCTCGCTGGTGATCGGGGTGAACGGTGCCTTGAGCCCCCCGGCCACCCCGGCGTCCTCGCCGCCGACCGCGGTGATCAGCGGTTCGGCCCCGGAGCCGGCGCCGCCGATGTAGTAGACCGAGGCGCTGCCGCGGACGTAGAGGAAGGCGATCCGCGGCCTGCTGCCCGGGTTCTCCTCGGCGATGGCCGCGTCGACCGCGGCGAACTGGGCGTCGGTACGGCTGACCAGGGCCTGGCCGGCCGCGGTGACGCCGAGGGCGGCCGCGACCGCGCCGATCCGGGGGTCGATGTCGGCGATCTTCTTGGCGTCGTCGAAGACCACGACCGGGATGCCGGCGGCGCGGATCCTGGCGATGGTGTCGGCGTTGGAGGTCGCGGTGGAGGTGTCGGAGAGCACCAGGTCGGGCTTGAGCGAGAGCACCCCCTCGGCGCCGATGATGTGGTTCTTGCTGACCAGCGGCAGCTTGGCGGCCTGGGTGAAGGTGGCGGTGACGTCGCGGGCCACCACCCGGCTGCCCAGGCCGAGGCTGTAGACCAGCTCGGAGAGGCTGCCGCTGAGCGGGATGATCCGGTCCGCCCTGGTGACGGTGGTCCGCTTCCCGTCGTCGGAGGTCACGGTGACGGGCAGTCGGGGAACGGTGCCGCTGCTGATCGGCACCACCGCGTCGGCGGGGGCCGAGGCGCCGGCGGCAGCGGCGCCGCCCGTCGTGGCGCTGCCGCAGGCGGCCAGGGCGAGGGCGAGCAGCGGCACGAGGAGCAGATGTCGGTATCGGCTCCGGCGGCCGCTGGGGGTGCGCTGTGTGGCTGGCATGACGGCCTCTCGGATGGTGCCTGGGGTCCCCGTGACCTGATGGCAAAACTTAGGATAGCCTTACCTTACTTACTTGGAGCAACCGGCCTCCCCGCAGGCCCGACTCCCCCTGCCCGCACGCCATTTCAGGAGATCCGCCATGTCCCGACGCCCCCTCCGCGCCGCAGCCCTCGCCGCCTCGGCGGCGCTGCTCTGCGCCGGCCCGCTGCTGACCGCCCAGTCCGCCTCGGCGGCGACCGTCTCGTTCAGCTCCGGCTCGCTCGACTGGGGCGTCAAGGCCAGCTTCCGCGACTACCTGGCCAGCGCCGCCGCGGCCGGGACGATAACCCCGACCGGCGGTGCCACCAGGAACAGCGACGGCACCTTCCACTTCGACCTGGACAAGGCCTCCTACGACACCACCACCCACGCCGTCACCTCCTCCTACGAGGGCGGCCTGCACATGACCGGCCACAGCGGGGCGCTGGACATCGTCCTGACCGACCTGCGGATCGACACCAGCGGCAGCACCGGGACGCTCACCGCCGACGTCTCCTCCAAGCAGATGGACGGCAGCTCCACCTTCACCGGCGACGACGTCGCCCTGGTGACCTTCACCGTCAGCCAGAGCACCTTCAGCGGAGCCTCCGCCATGACCGTGCTCTCCTCGGCCGCCGTGAAGGCGTTCGCGGGCTTCTACCCGGCCGGCACCGCGATGGACCCGGTCACCGTCAAGCTCGTCCAGGCAGCAGCCTCCACCTCGGCCTCGGCCTCGGCCGGCCCGAGCAAGAGCGCCGGCAGCACCCCGACCACGGCGACGCCGACCAAGTCCGCGTCCGCATCCACGTCCGCCGGCGCGACCCCGACCAAGTCCGCCGCCGGCGCCTCGGCCTCCAGCTCGGCCTCCGCACCCGCCGCCGCGTCGACCTCGGCGTCCACCTCCGCGAGCGCCTCGGCAACCGAAGCCACCGTCACCGGCGTGACCGCAAGCCCGAGCAGCAGCAACACCGGCGCGCTCGCCGAGACCGGCTCCGACAGCTCCACCCTGCCGCTGGCGCTGACCGGCACCGCGCTGGTCCTCGCGGGCGGTGCGACCACCCTGGTGCTGCGCCGCCGCCGTGCCGCCGGCCACAGCTGACGGCCCACCAGCCGCACGTCCCCCGTTCCCACCGGCCGGCACCGGTGGGAACGGGGGACGTGCCATGTCAGCACCGCGTCGCCGCGCTCAGGCACTGAGCGGGTAGCGGTCACCCAGGTCCTGGAAGAGCGCGGTGTTCAGCCGGAACGCCCGGCGGCACTCCTCGGCCACCCGCCACTGCTCGATCTCGCCCAGTTCCGCGCCGACCCGGTCCAGCGCCTCCCGGTACCCGCGCTTGAACGCGGCGGGGTTGCCGATCTCCTCGAAGACGTAGAACCGCACGCCGTCGCCCTTGCGGTCGAAGCCCCAGGTCTTCTCGGCGATGCCACGGATGATCTGACCGCCCGACAGGTCGCCCAGGTAGCGGGTGTAGTGGTGGGCTATATAGCCGACCGGCCACTCGTCGGCCAGCTGCCGCAGCCGCGCGGTGTAGGCCTCGGTGGCCGGCAGCGGGGGCTGCTGCCGCCAGGACGAGGTCCCCCGGAGGTGGGCCAGGTCCCGCTCCAGCGCCTCCCGGCGGAACAGCGCGGGGTCCACGAACCGTCCGACCAGCGGGTGCCCGGCCAGCGCCTCGCCCGCGGCCTCCAGTTCCGCGTAGACGAACCACAGCTGGGCGGCGAGATCCGCGTAGGCCTCGACACCGAGCCTGCCGCCGAGCAGGTTGCCCATGAAGCCGGACTGCTCCGCCTCCTGGTGCTCCTGGGCGGTCGCGGTTCGGAGCAGCGCGGCGAATCCGCCGGTCTGACCGGACGTCGGATCAGGCGTCGGATCGGGATGGCTCACTGGTCCTCCAGGGGCTGGAACGGTCGTCATGATCAGAATTATTTTGGTTAGGCTAACCTAAGTCAATGGCTTACCGACACCCCGTCGGCAACACGACGCCTCACCCGCCCGGCCGCAGGCCGTAGCCGCCGGAGCTGCACCGAAGCCGTAGGGTGGCCGGGTGCCAGCCGTAGACGTGACAATCACCGATCGCAAGGCAGCCGAGAAGGCTGCGAAGAAGGCCGCGGCCGCGGCGCGCAAGCGCGAGGTCCCGCTGGACTTCGCCCGCGCCTGGGTCGAGTTCGCCGACCCCGAGGACGCCGAGCAGGTCTTCCGCTGCGACCTGACCTGGCTGACCTCCCGTTGGACCTGCATCTTCGGCCGGGGCTGCCACGGCATCCGGCCCGGACGGGCCAGCGACGGCTGCTGCACCCTGGGGGCGCACTGGTCCGACGAGGACGACCAGCAGCGGGTCCTCGGGCACGCGGCCCGGCTCACCCCCGAGACCTGGCAGTTCCACAGCAAGGGCACCGGGCCCAAGGGCATCAGCGAGCCCGACGAGGACGGCGACCTGCGCACCCGCCGGGTGGACGGCGCCTGCATCTTCCTCAACCGCCCCGGCTTCCCCGGCGGCGAGGGCTGCTCGCTGCACACCCTGGCGCTGAGCGAGGGCAAGGAGCCGCTGGAGACCAAGCCCGACGTCTGCTGGCAGCTCCCGGTGCGCCGCACCTACGACTGGATCGACCGGCCGGACGACACCCGCTACCTCCAGGTCACCATCGGCGAGTACGACCGCCGGGGCTGGGGACCCGGCGGCCACGACCTGCAGTGGTGGTGCACCGGCAGCCCGGACGCCCATGTCGGCCCCGACCCGGTGTACATCAGCTACCGGCCCGAGCTGGTGGAGCTGATGGGCGCGGGCGGCTACGCCGTGCTGGCCGAGCTGTGCGAGCGGCGCCTGGCCGCACCGGGCGAGCCGGTCGCACCGCACCCGGCCGACGCCCCGCAGGGCTGACCCGGCGTCAGCCTCCCGAGGCCGACGGAGCAGAGTCCGAGGGCGTCGCCGAGGCCGAACCGCTCCCGGACGGTGACGCGGTCGCGGACGGCGACGGGGAGGCGGAGGCCGACGTCGAACCGGTCGGCGGTGCCGACGTGGGCGGCGTGGAACTCGCCGGCGGCGTGCTGGGCGGGCCTACCGTCGGCGAGGCGGGCGGCGCCGAGGTCGGGCCGGTGCTGCTGCCGACCGTCGGCGTCGGCGTCGGCATACCCCGGCGGCCGCCGCCGGACGATCCGCTGCCCGGGCCGTGCAGGGTCACCACCGACCCCGAGGGGGTGACCGAGACCACCGCGGTCCACGGGCCCTCGGGCAGCGCGGACCGGTCCACGGTGATCACCAGGGTGAGCCGCTGCCCCGGCTGGAGCGTGCCGCCGTCCCGGCTCAGCCGCAGCCACCCCGCCGCGGTGGCCGCCTGCCAGGCCACCGCGGTGCCACCGCTGTTGACCAGGGTGACCACGGTACGGCCGCCCAGCTCGCCGGCGCTGACCTCCAGCTGAGCCGGGGCGGGCGCCAGCGGGCCCCCGCCGGGCGGCGCGACGGCGGGGAATCCGGACGAGGGCGGCAGCGGGCTGCCGCCGACCGCCACCGACAGGCTCACCGGCTGCGCCTCGGGCCGCACCGAGCGGCCCGCCGGGGCACCGGTCGTCGCCGAAGGACCTCCTGACGGAACGTCGGCCGCGACCGAGGCCGGGTCCACCTGCACCGAGGAGACCGGGTCCTCCGGCAGGTCCGGTCCCTGGTGCGTCGACCACAGGGCCACCACCGGAGCGGCGACCACCAGCGCGATGACCGACCCGGCGATCGCGCGCTGCCGCAGCATCCCGGCCCGCTCGGCCCCGGCGCTGCGGTGGATCGGGAAGCCGCGCCGGTCGAAGCGCAGCTCCCGTCCGGCCGTCGACACGGCGTCCCGGGACGCCGGGCTGCCGACGGCGGTACCGGAACCGGCACCGCCGCCCATACCCAGGGAGGCGAAGAAACGATCCCCCGCCGACGCCCTGCGGGCCTCCCGCGGCGCTTCCACCAACGCCAGCGCGCCCGGCGCGCGGAAGGTCCCGGGCCAGGGGCCGGCCGCGGCGGCCCGCTCGGCCGTGCCCCGGCAGGTCGGACAGTCGTCCACATGGTTCACCAACTCGCCGCGCAGGGCGGCGCTCAGCACCGGACCGCGGCCCCGGCCCAGCACCGTCAGCTCGGGGCAGTCCGCGGCGGCCAGCACCGCCAGCGCCGCCGCAGTACGCTCCAGCTCGCAGACCGCCTGCGCCAGCAGCACCCCCGCCTGGTCGGCGCGGAGGTCCAGCACGGCCGCGAGCTCGGCGGTGTCCAGGCCGTGCCGTCCCACCAGCTCCAGCGCCTCCCGCTGGGCCGGGGCCACCCCGGCCGCCTCCGGCCAGGCCAGCAGCTCCAGCCGGGCGTGCTCGGCGCTGTGCCGGCCCAGCGGACGGCGCGTCAGGGCACGGACCGGCTCGGCCTCCATCCGCACCAGGCAGACGTACCGGGCCAGCGCGTACAGCCAGGCCCGCAGCTGCTCGGGACGGCGCAGCCGGCGCCGGTACCGCGCCGAGAGCTGGCGCAGCTCGCGCACGGCGGCGACCGCCTCCTCCTGGTCGCAGAGCACCGACAGGCAGTAGGTGAACAGGGCGTCGCCGAGCCGCTCCCAACCCTCGTCCAGGGCGCGAGCGCCGGTCGCCCGCGCTCCCGCCTCCGCTGATCGGACACGGGGCCGCGGTACGGCTCTGGCCTGCGAGTCGGTGGTCACTCCTCCGACGGTAGGCCGCACCCGCACGGTCGGTGGGCGGATGGCCCCCGGATAGCTCTTTCGGGTGACCTGCTGTGATGTCGGTGGCCTCGGGTGATTGTCGGTGCCGGGCTGTAGCGTTCACGGCATGGCAGCCCGAACCACCTCCACCAAGGCCCCGCGCTCCTCGTACCGCTGCACCGAGTGCGGCAACACCCCGCCCAAATGGACCGGCCGCTGCACCGAGTGCAACGCCTGGGGGACCATCGAGGAGTACGGCTCCCCCGCCGTCCGCACCACCGCCGCGGGCCCGGTCAGCACGGCCGCGCGCCCGATCGGGCAGGTGGACGCCACCGTGGCCGCCTCCCGGGCCACCGGCATCGGCGAGCTGGACCGGGTGCTCGGCGGCGGCCTGGTGCCCGGTGCGGTCGCGCTGCTGGCCGGCGAGCCCGGCGTCGGCAAGTCCACACTGCTGCTGGACGTCGCCGCCAAGGCGGCCAGCGACGCGCACCGCACCCTCTACATCACCGCCGAGGAGTCGACCAGCCAGGTCCGGCTGCGCGCCGACCGGATCGGCGCGCTCTCCCCGCACCTCTACCTCGCCGCCGAGACCGACCTCGCCGCCGTCCTCGGCCACATCGAACAGGTCCAGCCCTCGCTGCTGATCCTGGACTCGGTGCAGACCGTCGCCTCGGCCCAGCTGGAGAGCGCACCGGGCGGCCCGGCCCAGATCCGCGAGGTCACCGCTGCCCTGATCCGGGTATCGAAAGCCCGTGCCATGTCCACGCTGCTGGTGGGCCATGTCACCAAGGACGGCTCGATCGCCGGCCCCCGGCTGCTGGAGCACCTGGTGGACGTGGTGCTGCACTTCGAGGGCGACCGCCATGCCAGGCTGCGGATCATCCGCGGCGTCAAGAACCGCTACGGCGCGACCGACGAGGTCGGCTGCTTCGAACTGCACGACGCCGGGATCTCCGGCGTCGCCGACCCGTCCGGGCTGTTCCTGACCAAGCGGGACAAACCGGTGCCGGGGACCTGTCTGACCGTCACCCTGGAGGGACGGCGCCCGCTGGTCGCCGAGGTCCAGGCGCTGATGGTGGACTCGCAGATCCCCTCCCCCCGACGGACCACCTCCGGCCTGGAGTCCCCGCGGATCGCCATGGTGCTGGCCGTGGTGGAGCGGCACGGCGGCGTGCGGCTGGGCAAGCTCGACATCTACACCGCGACGGTGGGCGGGGTGAAGCTCACCGAACCGGCGGCGGACCTGGCCATCGCGCTGTCGGTGGCCAGCTCGGCGGCGGACACCCCGCTGCCGGCCAACCTGGTGGCCATCGGCGAGGTCGGCCTGGCCGGCGAGGTGCGCCGGGTGACCGGCGTGGAACGGCGGCTCGCCGAGGCGGCCCGACTGGGGTTCACCCACGCACTGGTCCCGCCGGACCCGGGCAAGGTCCCCAAGGGCATGCGGGTGACGGAGGTCGCGACCATCGGCGAGGCGTTGGCGGCCATCCCCGGCCGCCGCAGGCCCGCACGCACCGCGGAGGCTGCCGCGCAGTAGTCGGTTGCTGTCCGCGCAGTTCCCCGCGCCCCCAGCAAGTGCAACTGAGCCAGTTGCAGCCCCCCAGGGGCGCGGGGAACTGCGCGACAAGCCGCCCACCCGGGTAGAGCCCCTCGCAGACCGCGACTACCGCTCACGGAGGCCCCACGTCAATAACCCGACACCACCGCCCGTGGCCGACGGTAAACTCATGAGCGCACACCGCACCCCACCGGAGGAGTCGTCCCGTGGCAGCCAACGACCGGGCGGATCGCTCCTCCCGCGAGGAGGCCCTTCTACGGGCCTCACTGAGCGCCGTAGCACCAGGCACGCCCCTGCGCGACGGCCTGGAGCGCGTACTGCGCGGCCGTACGGGCGGGTTGATCGTCGTCGGCTTCGACAAGACCGTCGAGGCCCTCAGCACCGGCGGTTTCGTCCTGGACGTGGAGTTCTCCGCGACCCGGCTGCGCGAGCTCTGCAAGCTCGACGGCGCCGTCGTCCTGGACAAGGACATCACCAGGATCGTCCGCGCCGGAGTCCAGCTCGTGCCGGACGCCAACATCCCCACCGAGGAGACCGGCACCCGGCACCGCACCGCCGAGCGGGTCAACAAGCAGACCGGCTACCCGGTGGTCTCGGTCAGCCAGTCGATGCGGCTGATCGCGCTCTATGTGAACGGTGTGCGCCGGGTCATCGAGGACTCCGCCGCGATCCTCTCCCGCGCCAACCAGGCCCTGGCCACCCTGGAGCGCTACAAGCTGCGCCTGGACGAGGTCGCCGGCACGCTCTCCGCGCTGGAGATCGAGGACCTGGTGACGGTCCGTGATGTGACCGCGGTGGCCCAGCGGCTGGAGATGGTCCGCCTGATCAACCGTGAGATCGCGGGCTACGTGATCGAGCTGGGCACCGACGGCCGACTGCTGTCGCTCCAGCTGGACGAGCTGATCGCCGGGGTCGAGCCGGAGCGCGAACTGGTCGCCCGCGACTACTTCCCGGAGCGCGCGGCCAAGCGCGGCCGCACCGTCCAGGACGTGCTGACCGACCTGGAGGGGCTGACCCACAGCGATCTGCTGGACCTGCAGACGGTCGCCAAGGCGCTGGGCTACCCGGGCACCCCGGAGGCGCTGGACGCCGCCGTCAGCCCGCGAGGCTACCGGCTGCTGGCGAAGGTGCCGCGGCTGCCCAACACCGTCATCGAGCGGCTGGTCGAGCACTTCGGCGGGCTGCAGAAGCTGCTCGCCGCCAGCATCGACGACCTGCAGACCGTCGAGGGGGTCGGCGAGTCCCGGGCCCGCTCGGTGCGTGAGGGGCTGTCCCGGCTGGCCGAGTCCTCGATCCTGGAGCGCTACGTCTGACGGACCCGGCCGGAGCCGGGCCCGCCGGGCGGGTCAGCTGCCGAACGGCGCGAGCTTGAACTGGTGCGAGGGCTGGACGGTCACGCCCGCGATCCCGACCCGGGCGACATAGGTCCCCGCGCCCACGCCGTTGCCGCCGCCGCCCGGGGTGCAGCCGGGGGCCGAGGTGATCCTGGACCACTGGAACTGCGCGTTCAGCGGCGTCGCGGAGGCCGGCACCGCGTACCACTGTGACGAGGCGTCGCGGGGGCAGTCGCCGGAGGACCAGACATGGCTGTCGCTGTCGCTGCTGACGGTGAGCACGGCCGACTTGGCGCCGAGGTCCACCCGGCAGGCCGCACCGCTGGTGTTGCTGATGGCCAGTTGGAAGGTCGGCCACTGCGAGGAGCTGTAGGACTGCTCGGTGCTGGTCAGCGACAGTTCCACGTCGGCCGCCGCGCACACCGGCAGGTTCATGGTGCCGCTGGCGTTCGGCGGGGTGCTGCTGCCGCTGCCACCGGAACCGCCCGAGCTGCCGGACGAGCTTCCGCCGGAGCCGCCGGTCCCGCCGCCGGTGGTGCTGGAGCCGCCCGAGGTGCCGCCGGTGACGGTCACCACCGTCCCGCCGTTGGTCCCGGCCGGAGCGCTCGACGACGCGCCCCCGGACGGGGTCGGGCTCTTGCCGCCGCCGCTGCCGGAGCTGGTCCCGCCGCCGGACGCGGTCCCGTCGTTGGAGCCGCCGCCGGACCCGGTCGGCCCGGGTGTGATCGATGTCACCGGATGCGAGGACGACGCCGCGCCCGTCCCTGGTTTCTTCCCGCCCCCGCCGGGCAGCAACAGCCACAACAGGAGTACCAGCACCCCGAGGGCGACGAGGAGCACGATCAGGCGCCGTCGCCAGTAGATGGAGGACGGCAGCGGTCCGACGGGATTGCGCAGAGAGGGCACGAGCAAACCTTACGAGAGATCAACCCCCGCTCAGAGCAACACCGCCGTACCTGGTGCCCCTTCTTTCACATCATCGTCCTGATGGCCCGTTCGGATGGTTTCGTGCCACCGTTCCGGTTACTTCCCGGTGACCCGGTGTGTGCGAGGATCGACGGCGCTATGACAGACACCCTTCGCCCCCAGCAGGACGCCCTGCACCGGACCGTCCTCGCCTGGTACTCCGCACACGCCCGCGAGCTGCCCTGGCGGGAGCCCTCAGCCGGGCCCTGGGCGGTGATGGTCAGTGAGTTCATGCTGCAGCAGACCCCGGTGAAGCGGGTGCTGCCCATGTACCAGGCCTGGATGGAGCGTTGGCCGACCCCGGCCGACCTGGCCGCGGCACCCGCCGGGGAGGCGGTACGGGCCTGGGGACGCCTCGGCTACCCGCGCCGGGCGCTGCGGCTGCACGCGGCGGCGACCGCGATCACCGAGCAGCACGGCGGCGAGGTCCCACTGGACCACGCGGCGCTGCTGGCGCTGCCCGGGGTCGGCGAGTACACCGCCGCCGCGGTGGCCTCGTTCGCGCACCGGCAGCGGCATGTGGTGCTGGACACCAATGTCCGGCGGGTGTTCGCGCGACTGGTCGACGGCCGCGAGTACCCGCCGGTGGCGACGACGGCCGCGGAGCGGCGCACCGCGGCGGAACTGCTGCCGGACGAGCCGGAGACCGCGGCCACCTGGGCGGTCGCGGTGATGGAGCTGGGCGCACTGGTCTGCACAGCGCGGACCCCCGCGTGCGGGGAGTGCCCGGTGGCACGGGAGTGCGCGTGGCGGAGGGCGGGGTACCCCGCGCACGACGGGCCGCCACGGAAGGGACAGACCTACGCCGGGACCGACCGGCAGGTGCGGGGGAAGCTCCTAGCGGTGCTGCGGGAGGCCCACGGGGAGGTTCCGCAGAGCGCGCTGGACTCCGTCTGGGCGGACTCCGTACAGCGGGGGCGGGCGCTGGACGGGTTGGTGGCTGACGGGTTGGTGGAACCGGTCGCCCCGGGGGTGTACCGACTGCCCGGTTAGTGGCCCTACGTCAGCTTCTGGCTTGTCGCGCAGTTCCCCGCGCCCCTGGGCGTCAGGGGCGCGGGGAACTGCGCGGCCAACCACCCACGGCCCGCACCCCGCCTCAGACCTCTACCGCCACCTGCGATTCGGCTTCAGACGACGGCTTCGGAGTAGCCCGCAGCGGAACCTCCTCCAGGAACACCGCGACCACGATCCCGACCACACTGATGACCGCGCCCCACAGGAAGATGCTGTGCACCCCGTTGGCGACCGCATGGTCGTACGCCTCCCGGACCGGGGCCGGCAGGTGGCTCAGCATGCCCGGCGTGAGCTGCGCGTGCCCCGCGATCGCCTGGCCGCCGCTCGCGCCCAGCCGGGAGGTCATGGTGTCGGTGACCCGGGAGCTGAACAGGGCGCCGAACAGCGAGACGCCGAAGGACCCGCCGATGGTGCGGAAGAACGTGGAGCTGCTGGACGCGACGCCGATGTCCCGCAGCGCCACGCTGTTCTGCGCCACCAGCATGGTGATCTGCATCAGGAAGCCCATCCCGGCGCCCAGCACCACCATGAACAGGCCGGAGGTGAAGCGGGTGGTGCCGGTGTCCAGCCGGGACAGCAGCAGCATGCCCGCGGTCATCACCAGGGTCCCGATCACCGGGTAGATCTTGTAGCGCCCGGTACGGGTGACGGCCTGTCCGACGACCAGCGAGACGACCAGCATGCCCAGCATCATCGGCATCAGCAGCAGCCCGGAGTTGGTCGCCGAGGCCCCCTGCACGCTCTGCTGGTAGAGCGGCAGGAAGGTGATCGCGCCGAACATGACGAACCCGACGACGAAGCCCAGCGCGCAGATCAGGCTGAAGTTGCGGCTGCGGAACACGTGCAGCGGCAGCACCGGCTCCTCGCCGCGCTGCGCCACCCGCTGCTCCACCCGCAGGAACCCGGCCAGCGAGACCGCCGCCAGTGCCAGCATCCCGGCGACCTGCCAGGAGCCCCAGGCGTAGCTCTGGCCGCCCCAGGTGGTGACCAGCACCAGCGCCACGATGCCGACGGTGAGCAGGCCGGCGCCCAGGTAGTCGATCCGGCCGGAGGTACGGATCTTCGGCAGGTGCAGGGTGATCGCGATCACGATCAGGGCCAGCGCGCCCAGCGGCAGGTTGATGTAGAAGATCCAGTGCCAGCTGAGGTGGTCCGTGATGGTGCCGCCGACCAGTGGTCCGCCGATCATCGCGACGGCCATGACGGCCGCGAACATGCCCTGGTACTTGCCGCGTTCACGCGGCGGCACCAGCGCGCCCATGATCGACATCACCCCGACGATCAGGCCGCCGGCGCCGAGGCCCTGCAGGGCCCGGAAGCCGATCAGTTCGTTCATGTTCTGCGACAGCCCGGACAGCGCCGACCCGACCAGGAAGATCACGATCGAGGCCATGAAGATGCCCTTGCGGCCGTAGAGGTCGCCGAGCTTGCCCCAGATGGGGGTGGAGGCCGTGGTCGCCAGGATGTAGGAGGTGACCACCCAGGAGAGATGGTTGACACCGCCCAGGTCACCCACGATGGTCGGCATCGCGGTACCGACGATCATGTTGTCGAGCATCGCCAGCAGCATCGCGATCAGCAGCCCGCTGAGCACGATCCGGATCTCCCGCGGGGAGCGGATGATCTGCGCGTCCGGGTCGGGGTCGGCACCGCCGGCGGCCGCCTCCCCCTGCTGCGGAATCTGGTCCTGAGCCATCCCTCTGCCTCCCCGTGCACGGACTTACTTGCCGACCGGCTAGTACCCTCGACAGCGGCACGGTAAGCTCACTTGGTGGGGGCCGTCAACCCACTTTTCGCCACCCCTGGCGGGACCTGCGCGAACGGCCGCTAACCTACGCGCAGAAGTACGCGGCACCCCTCTCACCGGACAGGCAATCAGGCGGAGCGATGACCACCCAGACACCTCGCGGGGACACCCGGGCGCGCATCCTCGACATCGCCCTGGAACTGTTCGCCGAGCACGGGTACGAGAAGACCTCCCTGCGCGAGATCGCCGACCGCCTGGGGGTCACCAAGGCGGCGCTGTACTACCACTTCCGGACCAAGGAGGACATCCTCGCCGGGATCGTGGACACCATGAGCGCCCCCATCGAGGAGGCCATCGCCTGGGGCCGGGAGCAGCCCTACAGCCCGGCGCTGCGGGACGAGATCGTGCGCCGCTTCGCCGACGGCATGCAGTCGCGTCAGCCGCTGCTGCGGTTCTTCCACGAGAACCAGCCCACCATCCGCGAGCTCAAGGTGGGCGGCCGCTTCAAGGACCTGATGTTCGCGCTCACCCGGCTGATGCTGGGCCCGGAGCCGACCTTCGAGGACCGGGTGCGCGCCTCGATCTCGCTGATGACCGTCAATGTCGCCCAGTTCATCGGCCAGGCCTGCGCCGAGGACCCGGAGGCGTCGGTCGGACTGCCGGACCCGGACGGCCGCCGCGACGTCGCCCTGCGGGTGGCCCTGGACATCGCCGACCGGATCGGCCGGCCCGACCCGCTCTGACGGGTCCGGGCACCCCGGCGCCGCTCAGAAGTCGCTGACGCCCTTGCCCCGCAGGAACGCCAGCGGGTCGACCACGGCGCCGTAGTCGTTGCTGGTGCGGATCTCGAAGTGCAGATGCGGTCCGGTGGAGTTCCCGGTGTCACCCGAACGGGCGACCAGGTCACCGGCCTGCACCTGCTGACCCTCCGTCACCGCGAAGCCGGACAGGTGCGCGTAGAGGGCGTAGTGGCCGTCCGCGAGCCCGATCACCACGGTGTTGCCGTAGCTGGACTGCCAGCCGGCCGAGACGACGGTGCCGTCGCCGACCGCGAGCACGGCGGTGCCGGTGTCCACCGCGAAGTCGGTGCCGGTGTGGTAGCCGGCGGCGTACTCGCTGTCCACCACGCCGTACGCCTCGCTCAGCGCCGCGCCCGGGATCGGGGCCGACCACTGGGCCCGCGCCGGAGCGGCCGCCGCGGCCTGCTTCACCGTCGCGGCCCGCGCAGCCGCCTCCTGCGCTGCTGCCCGCTTCACCGCGGCCTGCTTCACCGCCGCCTGCTGCCGGGCCTGCGCCGCGCGGATGGCGGGGGCGGCCGCCTCCTGCGCGGCGTCGGCGCTGCTGCCGGACACCACCGGGCCCACCACCACGGCGGGGCTGTTGGTCGCGGACGCCATGGCGGGCACCCCGATCGTGGCGAAGGCCAGCGCCCCGGTCGCGGCCAGTGCCATCAGGGCCGTCCGACTGTGCGCATGCCGTCTGCGGCGGGCGTGCCTAGCATGGGCGCTGTGCATCAGGGGTTCGACCTCGTCCTGCTCTCGGGCTGTCTCAGCTGCTGTTCGGGGCACCGGCCGGCAGCCGGATCCTCCGTTGTAACCAGGAGCGACGCCCATGCCCAAACCTCGTCGGACGGCCGGCTCCACTACTTCGCCTAGTAGGAGATTAGGGGACTTTGGCCGCAATACACCGAATCGCCGCTGATGCCGCGTGTACACCGGTACGTCGTCGTCTACTACTCCGGCTAGGACCGGGCCGCACCGTCCGTGAGAAGGGCCACAGATCCCCGGGGCCGCATATCGCCCTCACAGCGGCTGTGCCACTCTCGGTGCCCTGATCCGGCACCGTGCACTGCTCCCTCTCCCTCAGTCAGGAGCGCCACCGTGACCCTCATGCTCAAGCCCGGGACTTCCTGGGACGACACCTACGCCCGCTGCCTGGCCGCCGCGCCCGAGGCGTTCACCCCCGACCGGCTGCTGAACCTGGTCCGTGGCGACTGGCACGCCGTGGGCACCCCCGGCGAGCACAGCACGCCCCTGGACGGCACCCCGATCCCCGGACCGCCGAGGATCGGCGTCGAGGAGGCCGCGGCCGCGGTCGACTTCGCCGTCGCCGAGCACCGCGACTGGTCGCTGACCCCGCTGGACGAGCGCAGGGCGCGGGTGCTGGCCGCCGTCGAGGCGCTGGCCGCGCAGCGGGACCTGCTGGCGATGCTGCTGGTCTGGGAGATCGGCAAGCCCTGGCGGCTGGCCTGCGCCGACGTGGACCGGGCCGTGGACGGGGTGCGCTGGTACCTGGAGAACATCGAGCGCCAGCTGGGCGGGCGGACCGCGCTTCCGGGCCCGGTCTCCAACATCGCCAGCTGGAACTACCCGATGAGCGTCCAGGTGCACGCCGAGCTGGTGCAGTTGCTGGCCGGCAACGCGGTGATCGCCAAGACCCCGTCCCAGGGCGGCTTCCACTGCCTCACGCTGGCGCACGCGCTGATGCGCCGCGCCGGGCTGCCGGTCACCCTGCTCTCCGGCATGGGCTCGCAGATCGCCGACTCGCTGATCCGCTCCCCCGGCCTGGGCGCGCTCGCCTTCGTCGGCGGACGGGCCAACGGGCGCCGCGCCGCGACCTCGCTGGCCGACCTGAACCGCCGTCACTTCCTGGAGCAGGAGGGCCTCAACACCTGGGGCGTCTGGGACTACAGCGACTGGCCGGCGCTTGCCGCGCACCTGCGCAAGGGCTTCGAGTACGCCAAGCAGCGCTGCACCGCCTATCCGCGCTACGTGGTGCAGCGCAGGCTCTTCCCGGCGTTCCTGGAGACCTATCTGGCCGTCCTCGGCAATCTGCGCTTCGGCCACCCGCTGGCCGTCGCCGACCCCGAGGCACCGCTGCCCGAGCTGGACTTCGGCCCGGTGATCCATGCCGCCAAGGCGGCCGAGCTGGTCCGGCACTTCGACGACGCGGTGATCGCCCGGGCCGTCCCGCTGCACCGGGGCACCCTGGCCGACGGGAGCTTCCTGCCCGGCCAGGACCTCGGCGCCTACATCGCCCCGGCCAGCGTGCTGGACCCGCCGCCCAACTGGGCGCTGCACCACTCCGAGCCGTTCGGACCGCTGGACTCGGTGGTGCTGGTGGACACCGAGTCGGAGCTGCTCGCCGCGATGAACGCGGGCAACGGATCGCTGGTGGCCAGCATCGCCACCGACGACCCCGACTTCGCCGCCCGGATCGCGCCGGACCTGCTGGCCTTCAAGGTCGGCATCAACAAGCCGCGCTCGCGCGGGGACCGCGAGGAGGTCTTCGGCGGCCTGGGCGCCTCCTGGAAGGGCGCGTTCGTGGGCGGCGACCTGCTGGTCCAGGCGGTCAGCTACGGCCCCGAGGGCGAGGACGAGAAGCTCTACGGCAACTTCCCGGGCTACTCCCTCTATCCGGCCCGCTGACGCAGGCGTCGGGGCATCCGCTCCGCTGACCCAGCTGGTTCACTCTGCCTGTTGACCCGTCAGTAACTTCGTGTGACGCTCCTCAGTGTGCCCTGCACCACCCCGCGACGCACACGACGAGGAGCGCCTCGATGTCGACTCATCCCCTCTACACCGTCCCGGTCGCCGAAGGAACCTGGACCGTCCCCGCGTCCGGAGCGGCGCGGTTCAACTGGGAGTACGACGACGGCCGGGACCGCCTGCTCGCGCTCTACCAGAAGGGCAAGGACAAGCAGTGGGACGCGGTGAAGCGGATCGACTGGTCCCTGGAGGTGGACCCCTACGACCCGCTCGGGCTGCCGGACGAGGCCATGGCCATCCACGGCACCCGGTACTGGGACAGGTTCGGCTCCAAGGAGCGGGCCGACCTGCGCCGGCACTACGCGTCCTGGCAGTTCAGCCAGTTCCTGCACGGTGAGCAGGGCGCCATGGTGTGCGCGGCCCGCATCGTGGAGTCCGTCCCGGACCTGGACGCCAAGTTCTACTCGGCCACCCAGACCATGGACGAGGCCCGCCACGCGGAGCTGTACTCCCGGTTCCTGCACGAGAAGATCGGGATGCTCTACCCGATCAACGACAACCTCCAGGCCCTGCTCGGGGACACCCTGCGGGACTCCCGCTGGGACATGCCGTACCTCGGCATGCAGGTGCTGATCGAGGGCCTGGCGCTGGCCGCGTTCGGGCTGCTGCGGGACACCACCAGCAAGCCGCTGCCCAAGCAGCTGCTGGCCTATGTGATGCAGGACGAGGCCCGGCACGTGGCCTTCGGGCGGATGGCGCTGCGCGACTACTACGCCGGCCTCTCCTCGGCGGAGCTCGCCGAGCGCGAGGAGTTCGTGATCGAGGGCTGCTACCTGATGCGGGACCGGATCCGCGGGGTGGAGGTGCTGACCAACTTCGGCATCCCGCTGCAGGACGCCGAGGAGATCAGCGAGCAGAGCGAGTACCTCCAGTTCTTCCGCAAGCTGCTGTTCTCCCGGATCGTGCCCTGCGTCAAGGACATCGGGCTGTGGGGGCCGCGGCTGCAGCAGGCCTACGTCGACATGGGCGTCCTCGAACTGGGCGACTCCAACCTCGACCTGCTGATGCAGCAGGACGAGGAGATCGCCGAGCAGCTGGACGCCCAGCGCTTCGCCGCCGAGGAGGCGGCCCGGGTCGCGGAGGTCGAGGAGGCCATCGCCGAAGGCGCGACCACTTCCTGACCGATCATCACATCGGAGCCGGGTTATCCACAGGGCGGAGATGCGGTCCCGGCCCGGGCACGGCAGGCTCGGGCCATGACCCATTCCGCAGCAGTCTCCGCGCACCGCACCGTCGAGGTACTCGCCCGCCGCCAGGGCGGCGTCGTCCTGGCCCGCCAGGCCCTGGAGGCCGGGCTGCCCCGGGACCAGATCCGCGTCCTGGTCCGCCAGGGGCGCTGGGCGGCGCTGCACCACGGGGTGTACCTGACCACCCCGCCCACGGCCCGCGGCCCGGGCGGACGGCCGCCGCTGCTGGCCCGGGCCTGGGCCGCCCATCTGCGCTGCGGACCCAGCAGCGTGGTCGGCCTGGGCACAGCGGCCCGGCTGCTGCGGCTGCGCGGACTGCCGTCCGAACCGCCCCACGTCGACGTCTACCTGCCGCGTGGCCGGCACCCCCGGCCGGATCTGCGGCTACGGCTGCACCTGGCGGCGCTGGGGCCGGGCGAGGTGGTCCGCCGCCGCGGCCTGCCGCTGACCTCGGTCGCGCGCACCCTGGCCGACCTGCTGCTGCGGCTGCCGGAGGAGCAGGGGCTCGGGCTGCTGGACTCGGCGCTGCACCAGGGGCTGCTCGCCGACCTCGGCGCGGTGGACCGCGCCCTGCGGTACCGGCCCCGGGCCGATCCGGCCCGGTCCCTGCTGCCGCTCGCGGACGGAAGGGCCGCGGCCCCGCTGGAGTCCGCGGTCCGGCTGGACTGCGTCCGCGGCGGGGTCGCCCCGGACCAACTTCAGGTGGCCCGAGCGGCGTTCTGCTGGCACCGCGGGCTGCGCCGCCCGCTGCTCGGCGAGGTCTGCGGCCGGCGCGAGGGGCCGGCCCGCTCGCACCGCAACGGCCAGCCGCTGCTCCGCTTCGCCTGGGCCGACGTCACCGAACCGGGCGGCGCGGCCGCGCTGGTCCGCGCGGCCCTGGACGAACTACGGGTCAGCGAGCTGCGGGTCGACGAACGGCGGGTCGACGAGCTGCGGATCAGCCGCGGCCCTGGTCCCCCGGACTGCCCTCCGGGCCCCCAGGCCCCTCCTGCGCCGCGGCTGCCGCCGCAGCGGCGGCCCTGCCCCGACCGAGCCAGCCCGCCAGCGCAGCGACCAGCAGATCGGCCACGACCGTCAGCACCCTGGACACCAGCGCCACCGCAGTGGCCAGGCCCACGTCCATGATCGGCGTCAGCATCGCGGCCAGGATGACGTCGCGTACCCCGGCGCCGGCCGGGGCGATGATGATCAGGAAGCCCACGCTCCAGGCGAAGGCGAAACCACCGATGGAGGGGGCCAGTGCCTTCAGGGCGGGGACGCCCATGCCCACCACCAGGATCCAGATCTGCAGTCCGACCAGCCCCCAGTACAGCAGGGACCAGGCCAGCGAGAGGGTGATCGTGCGACCCGAGACCCGGTGCTCCAGAGCCGGCCTGCGGGCCAGCTTAAGCAGCCGGTCCAGCAGCGGGTTGAGCAGCCGGGGGTGCAGCATCGCCAGGATCACCGGCACCGCGAGGAACGCCCAGCCGTAGCCGCCGGTCGAACCGCCCTGGAGGAAGGGGAGCGCGCAGACCGTGCAGAGCAGTCCACTGGCCACCGAGACCAGCATCGCGAGCGCGGCGGCGCTCGCCGAACGCCGCGGCGGGATCTTGTACGCCCGGCCCAGGTCCATCTGCGCCACCACGGACCACACCGAGCCCGGGAGGTACTTGCCGAGCTGGCCGACGAAGAACACCTGCGCGGCTCCGCGCAGCGGCGGCCTGGAACCGAACCCCGCCAGCAGGGTGCGCCAGCCCTGCATACTGGCCACCGACGCCACCAGGAGGGCCACCAGGGCCCCGACCAGGGTCGGCCAGCTCAGATCCGACAGCCCGGACTTGACCTGGCTCCACTGGGAGGCCAGGGCGTAGCCCCCGCCCCCGACGGCAGCCAGGACGAAGCCCACCCGCACGACCCGCCCCATCGGCCCCTTGCTCATGGCCGCGCGCACACGCCCGACCCAGCCCGTCCGGGCCTCGGTCTCCGGGGCGTGCGTGTGCTGGGGAAGGTCCTGCTCAGCTTCGTTGACTACGGGGTCGGGCATGCGGGGAGCATATCCGCCCGACCTGAGACCGGAACCGGGCACCCGGCCCGGAGCGCCGGTTCAGGCCCCGGCTGTCGTGTCCTTGGCGCGGCGGGCTCGGACGACCAG
This sequence comes from Streptacidiphilus jeojiensis, assembly GCF_042510965.1. Taxonomy (NCBI): domain Bacteria; kingdom Bacillati; phylum Actinomycetota; class Actinomycetes; order Kitasatosporales; family Streptomycetaceae; genus Streptacidiphilus; species Streptacidiphilus jeojiensis. The sequence continues at coordinate 36,158 of NZ_JBEUKS010000002.1, read as the reverse complement.
GCCGGTGCCCTTCTCGGGGAACGCCCGCTGCAGGAAGCGGAACGGGTCGGTGCCCAGGCGGATGGCCGCACCGCGGAGCCGACCGCTCGGCTGGAACAGCCGCCCGGAGCCCGCGGTGCGCTCCTCGATCGACGTGTCCGCCGCACGCGCGAGCCTGCGCTTGCCGATGGCGTTGCGGATGCCCTCCAGGACGAAGCCCAGACCGGCGCCGCAGTGCAGCACCTCGACGTCCTCGAAGCCGGCGCTGTGCAGCAGTTCGGTCAGGCCGGCCGGGTCGTAGCGGCGGAAGTGCCCCACCAACTCGTCCCAGGCGCCGAACCGGTCCTGGTAGGCCGGCACCGACAGCAGCAGCCACCCACCGGGCTTCACCTTCCCGGCGAACTCCGCCAGCGCCGCCCGGTCGTCCTCCAGGTGCTCCAGCACCTCGAAGGCGCACACCATGTCGAACTGCTGGTCGCCCAGCTCCTTGGCCATCAGGTTCTTCACCCGGCCCCGGCCGACCGCAGCCACCCGCCCGCTGGCCACGGTGTACGAGGTCTCGTCCGGCTCGATCCCCAGGTAGTCGTCGTAGCGCAGCGCGAGTCGCGCCCCCACGGCTCCCTGTCCGCAGCCGATCTCCAGAACATCGGTCACCCCGTCGGGCAACAGCCGGGCGATCGCGTCGTACCTGAGCCACGTGTTGGGCATCAGTGGTGCGACCGCGTCCATGACCGGCGCCGTTCCCGGACGGTCTCCCGTCGTCCTGGCGTCCATAGATACCCCTCAGTGCGCTGACATCCTCCGACCGCGGTCACTCTAGCCCGTTCGGGGCGATCGCAGCGAGGGTTGATTTCCGGGCCTTGGACCGCACTCCCGGAGCCCGCTGCGGCCCCGACCGACCGGTGCCCTACTCTTCGTCCCATGCGCGTTCTGGTCTTCGGCACCTACGACACGTCCTCACACCCCCGGGTCGGCATCATCGCCGACGGGCTGCGGTCCCACGGCATGGACGTTGAGGAGTGCAACGTCCCGCTGGGCCTGGACACCGCGGGGCGGGTGGCCATGCTGGCCCAGCCCTGGCGGGTTCCGCTGCTGCTGCTGCGGCTGGCCGACCGCTGGTGGCGGCTGGCCCGGACGGCCCGGAAGATGCCGCGGCCCGACGTGATCCTGGTGGGGTACCTCGGCCACTTCGACGTGCGGCTGGCCCGGCTGCTGTTCCGGCGCACCCCGATCGTGCTGGACCACCTGATCAGCGCCAGCGACACGGCCAAGGACCGCAGGCTGTCCAGCGGCGGCCTCAAGCAGGTGCTGCTGCGGGCCATCGACGCGGGTGCGCTGAAGGCCGCCACCGTGGTCGTGGTGGACACCGAGGAGCACCGCCTGGCGCTGCCCGAGGCCGACCAGGAGCGCGCCGTGGTGGTGCCGGTCGGCGCACCCGGGTACTGGTTCGAGGCAGGCGCGGCGGCGGCAGCGGCCCGCGAGGCCGCAGACCCCGCCACGGACCCCGCCACAGACCCCGCTCCCGGCCCGCTGAGCGTGGTCTTCTACGGCCTGTTCACCCCGCTGCAGGGCGCTCCGGTGATCACCGAGGCACTGGCCGCGCTGGACGGCGCGGGGGTCGAGCTGACGATGATCGGACGCGGGCAGGACTCCGAGGCCGCCAGGAGCGCGGCCCCGACCGACGGCTCGGTCCGCTGGCTGGACTGGGTGCCCGCGGCCGAACTGCCCGCGCTGGTGGCCGGTCACGACGTCTGCCTGGGCATCTTCGGCACCGGGCCCAAGGCGCTGCGGGTCGTCCCCAACAAGGTCTTCCAGGGCGCGGCCGCCGGCTGCGCCCTGATCACCTCCGACACCGAGCCGCAGCGGCGCGAGCTGGGCGACGCCGCGGTGCTGGTACCGCCGGGCGACCCGGCGGCCCTGGCCGCGGCGCTGCGGAAGCTCGCCGAGGACCGCGGCGAGCTCGACCGGATGAAGCAGGCCGCCCGCGCCGCCGCCGAGGACCGCTTCGGCCCCGCAGCAGTGGTCCAGCCCCTGGTACTCCAGCTCTCCGGGGAGCGACCCCCCGTACCCCCACGGAACCCGTAGCAGGCGGAGCGCCGTTCAGTGCCCCGTCAAGGGTTCAGCCCCTGGTGAAGGTTCTCACCAGGAGCTGAGGGTCCTGCCGGGGTTGCTCGGGCCCGGCCGGTGTCACCGGCCGGGCCCGAGCCCGTTCAGTCCTGCCGGGACCGCACGATCAGGTCGGCCAGCAGCGCCAGCGAGGCGACCAGCAGACCGGTGATGAAGATCAGCACGGTGTTGACGGCGAACCGGACCGGGTGCTCCACCATGTCGTACACGCCCTTGGCCAGGCCGATACCGATCAGCCACAGGGCGAGCGGCATCAGGACCTTGAGCGGGTTGAAGTACATCACCATGCGGAGGACCTGAAGGATGTACCGGTAGGCGTCCTTGACGAACCGGAACTTGGACTTACCCGCCCTTTTGGCGTAGTCGATCGGCAAGTAGCTGATGTCATGCTGATTCGACAGGAATGCAAGGGTGATCGTGGTGACGCAGGAGAATCCCGGCGGAAGCAGTCGGAGATACGGAAGCGCAACATCCCGTCGCATTGCCCGCAACCCGGAGTTCAGGTCCGGGATACGTTGACCCGCCAGCTTTTCTGCGATCTTCCGGACGACCCATTTGGCGGGGACGCGGAGGATCTTGTGCGACCCCTCCTCGGTGGTGCGCGCGCCGACGACCTGGTCGATGCTGCCGTCCTCGTCGAGCATCCGGACCAGCTCCGGGATGCGGTCGTTCGGGTAGGTCATGTCCGCGTCGGTCCAGACCACGATCTCGCCACGGGCCATCTGCGAGCCGATCCGGCGCACGGTGCCGGCCCCGCCGTTGCGGCGGAAGGCGATGGCCCGCAGGTTCGGGAACTCCAGCTCGGCTTCCTGGATCACCTTGAGGGTGCCGTCGGTCGAGCAGTCGTCGACGGCCAGCAGCTCGTAGGTGTAGCCGGACTCGTCCATCGCCTGGCTGATCCGCTTGAGCTCCAGCATGAGGTGCGGTTCCTCGTTGTAGCAAGGAAGCACGATCGAGACGTGCGGCCGGTCGGACGCATCCGCCTGGTCCGCCTGGCCGGCCTTGGCGGCCTGCGGCTCGGCCTCCTTGAAGGAGCGGCCGGGATCGGTGAGCATCACGCTGGGTATTCCTCTCGGGAGCCCCCGGTCCGCTTACGCACGGAGGCGAAGTTTTGGAGTGCCATCTTCCCCCCGGACAGCAAGCCCATACGGTATCCATGGCACGAGGTTTTGGCTATCCTCTCATTTTCACGGGATGATCGACTCCACGTCCCTCGCGGGGCGGAGCGACGGCATAGCGGGGATTCACAAGCGGGGGCACCCCTCCCGAGCCCCCCGCACCCGCCTCGCCTAGGCTCATCCGTATCCTCCGGACGTCGGCGCCGCCGGCCCTCATCCGACCGCGACACACCTGCCTGGGACCACGATGCTTCGACGCCGTAATCTGCCGCGCCCGCTGAGCGTGCTGGCAGTCCTCGCCGCTGTGCTGTTCGCGCTCTGGGGCATCGGGGGTCAACTGGCCGGCAACTCGACGCTGACCGCCACCGACGAGATGGTCAGCTCCAGCCCCTGGCTGGATGCCGGTCTGAGCGGGCCGCCCACCCACAACTGGCTGCTGGACGACACCTACACCTCCGAACTCCCCTCGACCATCCTGTTCAAGCAGGAGCTCCAGAAGGGTGAGGGGACCGGCTGGAACCCCTACGAGGCCGGCGGTACCAACCTCGGGAACGTCCCCAACCAGGCGCTGTGGTCCCCGCTGACCGTCCCCTACTACCTGCTGCCGACCTGGATCGCACCCGCCTACGGGCGGCTGCTGGAGATCGTCTGTGCAGTCGCCGGCAGTTTCCTCTTCCTGCGCAGGCTACGGGTCTCCCCGGCCGCCGCGGTCACCGGCGGACTGATCTTCGCCGGCAGCGCCTTCATGGTGTCCTGGGTGGGCTTCCCGCAGACCCGGGTGGCCGCCTTCATCCCGGTGCTGTTCTGGACCCTGGAACGGCTGATCCAGGAGCGCAGGGTGCGCGACGCGGCCCTGGTCGCGATCCCGGTCGCGTCACTGCTGCTGGGCGGCTTCCCCTCGGTGATGGCCTACGCCATGCTCACGGCCGGCGTCTACACCGTGGTCCGGCTGCTGGCCGAGTACCGGACCACACCGAAGCGGCTGGCCCTCACCGCACTCGGCGCGCTGGGCGGACTGGCGGCCGGGGCCGGGCTGGCGATGTTCCAGATGGTGGGCTTCCTCTACTTCTATCCGACCTGGCTGGTCCAGGGGCGCGCACAGACCCCGCAGATGCACCTGGCCGCCATCAACCTGCTGGAGACGTTCAGCCCCTGGGTGTTCGGCACCGCCAACGTCACCCAGCAGCCGATGTTCATCCTGAAGCCCAACCTCGTCGAGGCCATGTCGTACATCAGCGCCGCCGCCGTGGTGCTGGTGCTGGTCGCGCTCGCGATGCCCCGCCGGGGCCGGGCGCTGCTGCCGCGCGGGGTCTGGATCGTGCTGTTCGCCCTGGCCGCGGGCTGGACCCTGCTGATCTACGTGGGCGGCGCACCGCTGGAGGTGCTGCAGAAGCTGCCGGTCTCGCGGGCCCTGTTCGCGGCCAACTACATCGGTCGCAGCCGCAGCATCCTGGACTTCCTGCTCGGCGTCCTCGCCGCGGTCGGCTTCGACCTGCTGCTGCGGCGCCGTGCCGAGCTCCCCCGGCTGACCGGACGTCTGGCCCTGCTGCGGGTGTGGCCCTTCGTCCTGGGCGCGGGGATCCTCGCGCTGGGCGCCGTACTGGTGGTCCACGGCCACCACGCCGTGGTCGCCACCCACAACAGGGCGTCCGTGCAGGCGTTCAAGCACCACCTGCTGATCGGCGCGCTGATGCTCGCCGCCGCCGGAGTCTGCGTCCTGATCCTCCGTCTGGTGCGCCGCCCGGACCCGGCCTGGGGCCGCAAGCGGACGCTGCTCGTGCTGCGCTTCGCCGCCGCTGCGGCGCTGCCGCTGCTGGTCGCCGCCCAGGGCGGCGCCTACATGTCGGCGTACTACCCAAAGTCAAGCAAGACCGCCTTCTACCCGGAGACGGACACCCACAGGTACCTGGCCGCCAACCTGGGCGGTCAGCGTTTCGCCTCGTCCAGCAGCGGCATGGTGTTCGGCACCAACGCCGCCTACGACCTGCGTTCGGTGAACGGGCACACCTTCATCAACGCGCCCTTCGCGACACTGGTCGAGCAGATTCCCGGCAACCCCATCTTCTTTGAGACCTACATCGACTTCAACGCCGACCACGCCCAGGCGACCAACCCGGTGCTGGACCTACTCGGCACCAAGTACTTCGTGACCGCCCCGAGCGACCCGGTGCTCGGCAACCCGGTGAACGCGCCCACCGACGGCACCACCACCACACTCCAGCCCGGCACCACGGTCACCGTGCCGGTCACCCAGACCGGCCCGCTGCGCGGGATCGCCGTGACCGCCGCCAACACGCTGCAGACCGGCAGCACCGCCACCCTGGAAGTAGTGATCAAGGACGCCTCCGGCAAGACGGTGGCCACCAGCAGCCGGCTGACCAGCACCATCTACAAGGGCGTCGGGTTCAACGTCCCGGTCGCCGCCGACAGCGTGGCCGCCGGCACCAAGCTGACCGCCAGCCTCACCGTGCACGGCAGCACCCCGCTCACCGTGGCCGCCGACCAGGGCGCGCTTGCCCTCTCCACCATCGAGGGCGAGGACGACGGGCTGCGGCTGGTCCACGTCGAGGACTCCGCCATCTACCTGCGGCTCAACGCCCAGCCGAGGATCCGCTGGGCCTCCACCGCCACGGTCGTGCCCGACCAGGCGGCCCGGCTCGCCCTGCTCTCCTCCGGCAAGGTCGGCGCCGACCAGGTCGTGCTCAACTCCCCCGGCCCCGCCGCCTCCGGGCAGTCCGCGAGCGTGGACGTCACCAAGGACGGCACCGACACGGTGACCACCGAGGTCGACGCCAAGGGTGCCGGCTACCTGGTCGTCGCCGACGCCGACCAGTCCGGCTGGGTCGCCACCGTCGACGGCAAGTCCGCCGCGCTGCTCCCCGCCGACCAGGGCCTGGTCACCGTGGCCGTGCCGGCCGGCAAGCACACCGTCACGGTGCGGCTGGCGCCCCCGCACGCCACCCTCGGCTACGCCGTCAGCATCGCCACCGCGGTCCTGCTGCTGCTGGCCGTCGGCGGCGAGGCCTGGTGGCTGCGCCGGCGGCAGGGCTGAGCCGCCCGAACTCCTGACGGAGGGCCCGGACCTGTCGTACCGTCGGATCTCCAGATCATGACGCTCCGGGGGATCCGTGTCCGACTTCAGCGAGATCGAGCTCTCCACCGCAGTCCGTGCCATCCGTGAACAGCTGGTCCGGGCCGCCCTGGACGGGGCCGGCGCCCCGATCCGTTTCGAGGTCGGCCCGATCCAGATGGACTTCGCGGTGGAACTCCGCCGCGAGGCCGGGGCCAGGGGCGGGGTGAAGGCCTGGGTGCTCAGCGCCGAGGCCGAGGCCAAGGCGTCGCGGGCGACCACGCACCGGGTGTCCTTCACGCTCACCCCCAAGGACGCCGCGAGCGGCGCCCCGATCGAGGTCGGCAACCAGGAGCCGGGCGGGACCTCCAGGTTCGGGGCCGGCAACTGAGATGGCGGCGCACCCCCAGCGGCAGCGCATCGCCGCCGTCTTCGGCACCAGCCAGGGCAGCGGCTACCTGCTCACCCCCTGGCTGGTGCTGACGGCGGCTCATGTGGTCCGCGGAGCCGAGCAGCCCACCGTCGTCGTTCCCGGGGGGACCGGTCCGCAGCACTGCTCCGTCGCCTGGACCCGCTACGACGAGGAGTGCGACGCCGCGCTGCTGCTCTCCGAACGGGAGTTGGTGCCGTCCCGGAGCTTCCGCGAGTTCAGCACCCTGGTCTGGGGCAAGGTCGACGACCTCGCGCCGCTCCCCGGCGCGCATGCCATCGGCTTCCCCGCGGTCGCCGGTGCCGACGGCGAACTGGACGGGGAGCAGCTCTTCGGCACCCTGAAACCCGGTTCGGGCCTGCTGCGGCACCGCCAGGTCCTGGACAGCCTGCACGGCGCACCCGCGGCCCGGCCCGACGGCGGCTCACCCTGGGCGGGCTTCTCCGGATCGGCCGTCTTCGTGGAGAACCGCCTGGTCGGCGTCGTCCGCGCGGATCCGGCGCAGTGGCGGCACGGACGGGTGGAGATCACCCCGGCCACGACCATCCTGGACTCCCCGCTGTTCAAGCCCACCTGCGACAGCAACAACAACGCCCTGGCCTGGAAGCGGGTGCGCACCCCGGTCGACGACTTCGAGGAGCGCTACCGTGCCTTCGTCGTCAGGCAGTCCAGCACCCTGCACATCATCGGACTGAGCCGGGGCGGCGACGAGGACGACTCCTGGCCGCTGGACACCAGCTACCTCAGCCTGGAACTGCTCGGCGGCTCCGCCGCGCAGGACGCCGACGAGCAGGGGCCGACGGCCCAGCGCGCCGAGCAGGCCCTGGCCGGCCACCGGCGGGTGCTGGTGCGCGGATCGGCCGGCTCGGGCAAGACCACCCTGCTGCAGTGGCTCGCCACCGCCACCGCCCGCCGCGACCTGCCGTCCCCGCTGTCCGACCTGGACGACTGCGTCCCGCTGCTGATCCGGCTGCGCGCCGTGGCGCAGCGCGACGAACTCCCCAGCCCCGAGGAGTTCCTGGCCACCGTCGCCCGACCGCTCAGCGGCAGCGCCGGGTCGGCCGGCTGGGTCACCGCGCAGCTGGCGGCCGGCCGGGTGCTGCTGCTGGTGGACGGCGTGGACGAGGTCCCGGAGGCGGACCGGGCCCGGACCCGCCGCTGGCTGCTGGACCTGCTGGACGCCTACCCCGACTGCCGCTACGTGGTCACCACCCGCCCCTCCGCGGTCCGCGAGGGCTGGCTGACCCAGGCGGGCTTCACCGAGCTGGAGCTGCTGCCGATGAGCCGCAGCGACGTCTCCGCCTTCATCGGAAAATGGCACACCGCGGCCGGTGACGACCCCCGGCTGCCGGAGTGGTGCGAGAAGCTGCGCACCGCCGTGGTCACCAAGCAGGACCTGGGCCGTCTCGCCAACAGCCCGTTGATGTGCGCGCTGATCTGCGCCCTCAACCGCGACCGCAACGGCTACCTGCCCGAGGGCCGGATGGAGCTCTACTCCGCTGCCCTGGAGATGCTGCTGGTCCGCCGCGACCGCGAACGCGGCATCCTCGGCCAGGACGGGCTCCGGCTGACCGTCGATCAGCAGACCCAGCTGCTGCAGCGGCTGGCCTACTGGCTGGCCAAGAACGGGGCGGTGGAGATCGACCGGGCGCTGGCCGTCCGCAAGCTCGCCGAAGCCCTCCCGGCGATGCCCGCGATCACCGCCGACGCCGAGCAGGTGCTGCACCACCTGCTGGTCCGCAGCGGCCTGCTGCGCCAGCCCACCGCCGACTCCGTCGACTTCGTCCACCGCACCTTCCAGGACTACCTCGCCGCCAAGGCCGCCGTCGAGGATGAGGACTTCGGCCTGCTGGTCGCCAACGCCGTCGACGACCAGTGGCACGACGTGATCCGCATGGCCGTCGGCCACGGACGCCCCCGAGAACGCGCCGCGCTGCTGCGCTCGTTGCTGCAGCGGGCCGACGAGAACGGCGACAAGCGGCTCTGGCTGCTCGCGGCTACCTGTCTGGAACACGCGACCGAACTGGACCCCGCGGTCCGACAGCAGGTAACCGACCGCACCGCCACGCTCATCCCGCCGCAGGACACCGAGGCCGCCCGGGACCTGGCAGCGGCCGGACCGCTCATCCTCGGACTGCTCCCCGGCCCCGAGGACCTGGAACAGACCACCGCCTACGCCGTGGCGGTGGCCGCCACCACGGTCGCCACCAGCCAGGCCATCCCGCTGATCCTCCGGTACGTCGACCATCCCTCGACCAACGTCCGCGGCCAGCTCACCTCGGCCTGGGACCGCTTCGACACCGTGGAGTACGGCGAACGGGTCATCGCCCGACTGGCCTTCCACGACACCTTCCGCTTCATGGTCAAGTCCCGGGAACAGCTGGAGTTCCTGAACACGCTGGGCCACCGCCCGCGCATCGAGTGCTCCGGTCCGCTCACCATGGCGGACCTGGCGCTGCTCCCACCGGGGCTGGACCAGCTGCGGCTGCACGACATCCCGAACCCGATCGACCTCGACGACGTGCTGGGGCGCACCCGTGCCCGCAACTTCTGGCTCAGCGACTGCACCAGCCCCATCGACCTCGGCCCGCTCCCCCGCCACCCGGTGGAGGACCTCTACCTGCACACCAACACCGAGCTGCGGAACGCCGCCGCGCTCGGCGACTCCGCCTCCATCCGGGTGCTCGGCATCGTCAGCGAGACCGAGATCCCGGGGCTGGCCCTCCCGCCCGGCCTGACCCACCTCCACATCGGCCGTTACGAGTCCGGCCCCCGGCTCTGGGAGCACTTGGGCTCCCTCAGCGGACTGACCCACTTGTCCTTCGACGCCTTCCGGGCCACCGCGGCCGACCGCGGAAGGCTCCCGGGACTCACCCGGCTGCGCCAACTCCGGATCAGCCACGAGGACTTCGCCGAGCTCCCCCGGCAACGCCCGCTCCCACAGATCACCAAGCTGGAACTGCTAGTACCTAGCCGGATCAACCCCGCCGAATTGGCCCGGCTCTACCCGAACCTCCGCAGCCTCACCCTGGCGGTGGACTCCTCCGAGCCGCCGGACGAGTCCCTGCTGGCCTCCGACCTCAGCGACCTGTACGGCTGCCAGGTCGAGATCCAGCACTACCAAGCCCCCGTCCCGCTCTCCATCTTCGGCATCAGCCAGGGCGCCCGGCCCACCTCGGTCAGCACCTTCGCCATCCGCTGAGCCCGACCGGGAAAGGATTCACCGATGATCCACCCGCAACGCGAGCGCATCGCCGCCGTCCTCGGCGCCAGCCAGGGTAGCGGCTACCTGCTCACCCCCTGGCTCGTGCTGACCGCGGCGCATCTGCTGGGCGAGCAACCGCCCTCGGTGATTGTCCCCGGGCGCTCGGCCCCCGTTCGCTGCCGAGTGGCCTGGTCGCGCTACGAGGATGGCTGCGACGCCGCGCTGCTGGTCGCCGACGACGACCTGACCGCCGCCGCAGGACAGGCGCCCGGCTGGACCAGGGTGGAGGATCTCTCACCGCGTCCGCACACCAGTGCCATCGGCTATCCACAGGCTCAGCGCGACGCCGCGGGCGAGCTCGACAGCGAGCAGCTCGCGGGCACTCTGAAGCCCGGCTCCGGCATGCTGAGGCACCGGCAGGTACTCGACAGCGCGCACGGCGCACCGGCGCCCAAGCCTGACGGAGGCTCACCCTGGGCAGGATTCTCCGGGGCGGCCGTCTTCCTGGACGGCCGCATCGCAGGGGTGGTCCGCGCGGACCCCGCCGGCACCTGGCGCCACGGCCGTCTGGAGCTGACGCCCGCCACTGCCCTGCTGGACGACGCCCGCTTCATGGCGGCCTGCGAGCGCAATGGCGCACGCCTGGACGTCACCCGGTCCACCGCCCCCGACGCCGACGACTTCGAGGCGGAGCTGCGCCGGGTCATCATCGAGCAGACCAGCAGCGTGCAGATATTCGGACTCAACCCACCCGGCGGCGGCGAGGAGTTCTGGTCCCTGGACGCCAGCTACCTCAGCCTGGAACTGCAGGGCGACACTTCGGCCCAACGTGCCGAGCAAGCCCTCGCCGGACAGCCCCGGGTCCTCCTCCGCGGCCAGGCGGGTTCTGGGAAGACCACCCTGCTCCAGTGGTTGACCACCATCGTTGCGCGGCGCGAACTCCCACCGTCACTGGCCGATCTGGACGGCTTCGTCCCACTGCTGCTCAGGCTCAGAGCCATGCCGTCGACCGGGGCGCTGCCGCAGCCCGAGGACTTCCTCGCACATGTGGCCCTCGGGCTGACCGGTCGGCCGGAGGCACGCGGTTGGGTCACCAGACAGCTGGGACTGGGTCGTGTGCTTCTGCTCGTCGACGGCGTGGACGAGGTGCCCGAGGACCAGCGCTCACGCGCCCGGCAGTGGCTGCGCCAGCTCATCGCCGCCCACCCGAAGAGCAGGTTCATCGTCACCACTCGCCCGGCCGCGGTACGGGCCGGTTGGCTGGACGCCCTGCAGTTCACCGAACTCGAACTGCTGCCCATGAGTCGGAACGACGTCAACCGTTTCATCGTCAAATGGCACGAGGCCGCGGACGACGACGACGCGACACGGCTGGCGCGGCTCCGCGACGATCTGTCCGCCAAGGTGACGAGCAAACAGGACCTGTCCAGACTTGCCACCAACCCGCTGCTGTGCGCGCTGATATGCGCCCTCAACCGGGACCGGCGCGGGCATCTGCCGAACCGGTCGGATGGAGCTCTACACCGCAGCCCTGGAGCTCCTGCTGACCCGCCGCGACGGAGACCGGGGTATCAGACTGGCCGGGGACCTGGGCATCGACTCGAGTCACTACCCGCAACTGCTGCAACGCATGGCCTACTGGCTGGTCAAGAACGGCGCGACGGAAATGGCCTACGGCAGGGCGCTGCAGATCGTCCAGGGAGCCCTGCCCTCTCTGCGTGGGGTTACCGGCGCTCCCGTCGCCGTACTGGACCACCTGATCGACCGGTGCGGTCTGCTGCGGCAGCCGACACCGACCTCGGTGGACTTCATCCACCGCACCTTCCAGGACTATCTGGCTGCGCGAGCCGCCGTCCAGGAAGGAGATCTGGGTCTGCTGGTCCGCAATGCCCATGACGACCAGTGGGAGGACGTCATCCGGATGTCTGTGTGGCACGCCTCGCCGGCCGTCCGCGCCGACCTGCTGAGCCGTCTGCTGCGCCAGGCACGTCTCGACTCCGAGGAGAGCGCCCGCCTGGTGATCCTCGCAATGACCTGCCTGGAGTACGCGGTCGAACTCTCCCCGGCCATGCAGACCCAGGTGGAGGACGAGGCCGCCAGACTGCTCCCGCCCCGGGACATGGAGGCCGCAGACCGCCTCGCGCGGGCCGGCTCGGCCATCCTGGAGCTGCTACCCGGGCCCGACGGCTTGGACCGCCCGACCGCGCGCGCCGTGGTGCAGGCGGCGATCCAGACGGCCGACCCCCGCGCGATCCCGCTGCTGGCCCGCTATGCCGACCATCCAGACGGCCCGCTGCGACTGACCCTGGCGAACGCCTGGGCACGCTTCGACACGGTCGAGTACGGACGCCAGGTCATCGTGCGGCTACAGAGCGACGACCCGCTCTCGATCTCGGCCCCCGACCAGGTCGACTTCATCGGATCGGCGGGCGGGCACCGGAGCATCCGACACGCCGGCCCGCTCAGCCGGACGGAGATCGAGAAGTACGGCGAGTTGCAGTTGGCCCATCTCGAGCTGGACCAGCAGTGGGGCGAGGCCGACCTCAGCGCGCTGTCCGGCTGCTCCGCGCTCCGCTTCCTCTCCCTCCAGGTCCACAAAGCCGATCTGTGGCCGCTCTCCGGTCTCGGCCTGGAAGCACTCCATCTGGTCTCGGGCCGGTACCGCTCGCTGTACGCCCTGGCCGACATGGCCAGGCTGACCTCGCTCGTCCTACCGACCGACGGGGTCATCGACCAGGACCGGCTGAGTGCGCTCCCTGCCTCCCTGCGCAGGCTCCGGCTGCGGCTCATGGATGTGGGCCGTCCGTTCACCGGCCTGCTCCGCTTCACGGAGTTGGAGCACCTGGAACTCAACATCTCCGCGCCCTCCAAGGCCTCCCTCGCACCGCTCGCCGATCTGCCGCGTCTGCACACCCTCGTGCTGGACGACGAGAATCTGGCACTGCTCGACTCGGCTCCGGTCCTGCCCTCGGTCCGTCACCTGGTGCTCTACCGTCCGCAGGAGGTGGCAGAATTCCGCTTCCTGGTCCGCTGCTATCCGGAACTCGAATCGTTGGTGCTCCGCGGCATCGCCGACCAGTCGCTCGATCTGGCCCAGCTCGCCCCACTTCGACGCCTACGGCACGTCGAAGTGCGCAGCGGCCATCCCGAACTGGTCCGCGGCCAGGAACACCTGGCCGGAGTCGACGTGGACATCGCGTGGCGGCCGTACAGCTGGGCCCGCGCCGCGCTCTACCAGCCGAAAACCCTTCTATAGCGGTCAACACCAGGCTGCGACGAGGTCGGCGGGGCCGAGTCGTCGAGCAGCTTGCGCTCCAGCTCCACGACACGCCGCAGGGCCCGGCCCCCCTTTCGGGGAGCCGGGCCCTGCGTACGTGGTGCCGACCGTGCCGGTCAGCCCTTGGTGAGGTCCGGGCCGCTGGCGGCGACCGGCGGGGCATCCGCCACCGGGACCTTGTCGGCGCCGGTGAAGGTGAACTTGGCGTTCTTGCCCTCGCCCTCGACGTCGACCAGGACGATGTGGCCGGAGCGCAGCTCGCCGAAGAGGATCTTCTCGGAGAGCACGTCCTCGATCTCGCGCTGGATGGTGCGGCGCAGCGGGCGGGCACCCAGGATCGGGTCGTAGCCGCGCTTGGCGAGCAGGGACTTGGCGGCGGGGGTCAGTTCCAGACCCATGTCGCGGTCCTGCAGCCGGCCGTCCACCTTGGCGGCCATGAGGTCGACGATCTGGATGATGTCTTCCTCGGACAGCTGGTGGAACACCACGATGTCGTCGACACGGTTGAGGAACTCGGGGCGGAAGTGCTGCTTGAGCTCCTCGCCGACCTTGTTCTTCATCCGCTCGTACCCGGTGGACAGGTCGCCCTGGGCGGCGAAGCCCAGGTTGAAGCCCTTGGAGATGTCCCGGGTGCCGAGGTTGGTGGTCATGATGATGACCGTGTTCTTGAAGTCGACGACCCGGCCCTGGCTGTCGGTCAGCCGACCGTCCTCCAGGATCTGCAGCAGCGAGTTGAAGATGTCCGGGTGGGCCTTCTCGACCTCGTCGAAGAGGACGACCGAGAACGGCTTGCGGCGCACCTTCTCGGTGAGCTGGCCGCCCTCCTCGTACCCGACGTAGCCGGGAGGCGAGCCGAACAGCCGCGAGACGGTGTGCTTCTCGCTGAACTCGGACATGTCCAGCTGGATCAGCGCGTCCTCGTCGCCGAAGAGGAACTCGGCGAGGGTCTTGCTGAGCTCGGTCTTACCGACGCCGGACGGGCCGGCGAAGATGAACGAGCCGCCGGGGCGCTTGGGGTCCTTGAGGCCCGCACGGGTGCGCCGGATGGCCTGGGAGAGCGCCTTGATGGCGTCCTTCTGGCCGATGACGCGCTTGTGCAGCTCGTCCTCCATGCGCAGCAGCCGGGAGGACTCCTCCTCGGTGAGCTTGAAGACCGGGATGCCGGTGGCCGTCGCCAGCACCTCGGCGATCAGCTCCTCGTCCACCTCGGCGACGACGTCCATGTCGCCGGCCTTCCACTCCTTCTCCCGCTTGGCCTTGGCCTGCAGGAGCTGCTTCTCCGAGTCGCGGAGCGAGGCGGCCTTCTCGAAGTCCTGCGCGTCGATCGCGGACTCCTTGTCCCGACGGACGCCCGCGATCTTCTCGTCGAACTCGCGCAGGTCCGGCGGCGCGGTCATGCGGCGGATGCGCATGCGCGAGCCGGCCTCGTCGATGAGGTCGATCGCCTTGTCCGGCAGGAAGCGGTCCGAGATGTAGCGGTCCGCCAGGGTCGCCGCGGCGACCAGGGCCGCGTCGGTGATGGAGACCCGGTGGTGCGCCTCGTAGCGGTCCCGGAGGCCCTTGAGGATCTCGATGGTGTGCTTGAGCGAGGGCTCGGCGACCTGGATCGGCTGGAAGCGGCGCTCCAGCGCGGCGTCCTTCTCCAGGTGCTTGCGGTACTCGTCCAGCGTGGTGGCGCCGATGGTCTGCAGCTCGCCCCGGGCCAGCATGGGCTTGAGGATGCTGGCCGCGTCGATCGCGCCCTCGGCGGCACCCGCACCCACCAGGGTGTGGATCTCGTCGATGAACAGGATGATGTCGCCGCGGGTGCGGATCTCCTTGAGCACCTTCTTCAGGCGCTCCTCGAAGTCACCGCGGTAGCGGGAGCCGGCGACCAGGGCGCCCAGGTCCAGGGTGTAGAGCTGCTTGTCCTTGATCGTCTCGGGCACCTCGCCCTTGACGATCGCCTGGGCCAGGCCCTCCACGACGGCGGTCTTGCCGACGCCGGGCTCGCCGATCAGCACCGGGTTGTTCTTGGTGCGGCGGGACAGCACCTGCATGACCCGCTCGATCTCCTTCTCGCGCCCGATCACCGGGTCGAGCTTGGACTCGCGGGCCGCCTGGGTGAGGTTGCGCCCGAACTGGTCCAGGACCAGCGAGGTCGAGGGGGTGCCCTCGGTCGGGCCGCCGGCCGTGGCCGACTCCTTGCCGCCGCCCTGGTAGCCGGACAGCAGCTGGATGACCTGCTGCCGGACCCGGTTCAGGTCCGCGCCGAGCTTCACGAGGACCTGGGCGGCGACGCCCTCGCCCTCGCGGATGAGGCCGAGCAGGATGTGCTCGGTCCCGATGTAGTTGTGGCCGAGCTGGAGGGCCTCGCGGAGCGACAGCTCCAGGACCTTCTTCGCCCGAGGAGTGAAGGGGATGTGGCCGGACGGGGCCTGCTGCCCCTGCCCGATGATCTCCTCAACCTGCTGGCGGACCGCCTCGAGCGAAATCCCGAGGCTCTCCAGGGCCTTAGCGGCGACACCCTCACCCTCGTGGATCAAGCCCAGGAGGATGTGCTCGGTGCCGATGTAGTTGTGGTTGAGCATCCGGGCTTCTTCCTGAGCCAGGACGACAACCCGCCGCGCGCGGTCGGTGAACCTCTCGAACATCGTTAATCGCTCCTCAGAGCGGTCGGGCAGTGAGGGGTCGGTCCCCTCCCTGTCCTTCCGCATGCTAGTCCCGGAGGCCGGAACAGCTCACTTCAACCGCCGACACCCCACCGTCCCGCAATGCTCGCGACGGCAGACAATGACTCCAACCGAATGCTGCGGGATGGTGTTCCCGCAGGCCAGGCAGATCCACCTGGAAACGCTACGCCGACGGCGAACGCTTCCCCCGACACGCCGCGAGGATTCGGCTGTGAAGCCCTCACATGGGCATTCATACCCGCAGTGCACCCGGGTCCATACCGACTTTCCGGCATCAGGTGTTCGCCTACCGAGAAGTCGGACGATCGGTGCGGGCCGGGCGCGTGACAGCACGCAGCGGAAGGGACTCCCAGCGTAACCGGGGCCAGGTGTCGCGAGTTGGGCAGCATGTGACCACCCATCAGCAGGCGGCCGACCCCGGCATCCGACAGGGCACCCGACCCGGCATCGGCCTCGGAACCGGCCCTGCGGCCGAACGCCATGACGCCGTCGAGGCGCCGCTGGCCGCGGGGCTGGCCGCGCTGGCGCAGATGCGCAGGCGTGGCCGGCCCTGCGGCCAGGTCGCCGTGGAGGGCGACCGGCTGCTGCTGCGGCTCGCCCCCGGCAGTGCCGGGGACGTTCCCGAGCTGCTGCGCTGGCTCGGCTGGGGGCACCTGGACGGCGTGCTGCGGACCCGCCCCATGCCCGCGGTGCCCCGGCAGACCCGCTGCGGGGCCCCAGAAGGTGCCCACGACGCCGCCCAGGACGCCGCCTCCGGCGCCCTGACCGAGCGGCACCTGCCGCAGGCCCTGGACACCCTCGCGGACGCCTGCGCCCGCGCCCTGATGGAGCGGAGCGGCACTGCGGGCTGATCCGGCGTCAGCCGTTGGCCTTCTCGTAGGCCTCGCGGACCGTGCTCGGCACCCGGCCGCGGTCGTTGACCTCGTGGCCGTTCTCCTTGGCCCAGGCACGGATCTTGGCCGTGTCGGGGTTTCCGCCCACCGGACGCGGCGAACGGCCACGGCCGCGACCGCCGCTGACAGCGCCGCGACCGCTCTGCTTGCGGCCCTTGTCGGTGTACGGAGCCAGCAGCTCGCGCAGCTTACCGGCGTTCGTGTGCGTGAGATCGATCTCGTAGGCAACCCCGTCGAGAGCAAACGTCACCGTCTCGTCCGCCTCGCCGCCCTCGAGATCATCGACAAGAAGGACCTGGACCTTCTGCGCCACGGGCTTCCCTTTCCTCAAAAGCACGGATTACTTGTAGGAAAGGAAACCCTCTTTCCGGCGAAAATTCAAACCCTCTGCCCGAAGTGCTGTCCCGGCGACCTTCCGAACCGCCCTTGACGAACCCGGGTCAGAGGTGCAAGAGCATCCGTGTGTTGCCCAAGGTGTTGGGTTTGACGCGTTCCAGATCGAGGAACTCCGCAACACCTTCGTCGTAGCTTCGCAGGAGCTCCTCGTACACATCGGCGTCCACCGGAGTCGCTCCGATCTCGACGAAGCCGTGTTTGGCGAAGAAGTCCACTTCGAACGTCAGGCAGAAAATGCGACGGACGCCGATCCAGCGCGCGGTCTGGGTCAACTTCTCCAGAAGGCGGTGCCCGATGCCGGTGCCGCGGCAGGAGGCGTCCACCGCCAGCGTGCGGACCTCGGCGAGATCCTCCCACATCACATGCAGTGCGCCGCAGGCGACGACCTCGGCGTTGTCGTCCCGCTCGGCGACCCAGAACTCCTGCACCGACTCGAACAGGGTGACGGTGGGCTTGTTCAGCAGGATCCGTTCGCGCGCATAGCCGTCCACCAGCCTGCGGATGGCCCGTACATCGCTGGTCCGCGCGCGGCGGATCGTGAGCTCCATGGGGGGACGCTATCGTGCCCCGGGGTCAGCGGGGGAACCGATATCCCCCGGGGGTTCTCCGCCGCTCAGTTCGCCGGTCAGTTTGCCGGTCTCTTCGGTGACCTGTTCGTCGGACTGTTCGACCGGTGGCGGGGCGGCGACCCGCAATGCGTCGCGCAAGGCGTCCTGTTGTTCGGGTGACATCATGCCGAAGAAGTGGACCAGCGCCGCGGCCGGGTTGTCGCTCGTCGCCCATGCGTCGTTCATCAGCGCCGCGGTATAGGCCTCGCGCGAGGAGACCGGCTCATATCGGAAGGCCCGGCCCTCCTGTTCCCGGCGGAGCCACCCCTTCTGGAACAACTTGTCCATCACGGTCATCACCGTGGTGTAGGCGAGCTCGCGTTCCCGCAGCAGATCCTCGAGAACCTCGCGAACCGTCACCGGGCGGTTCCACTGCCATACCCGGGTCATCACCTCGTTCTCGAGTTCACCGAGTTGGCGCACCATCGCCGTTCTCTCCCCCTGGGCAGACTGAGGCGCATATATCGCCTTTGCCGGACATAAGCATTGTGCAGCTTCCGGCTGTGAAAGGGGGCGTTCCGGTGCTGCGATTCCGCCGGTCAGTCCTTGGCGAGACGCTGCGCCGGGGTCGCGGCCACGGTGATCGCCTCGGCCACGGCGTCCTCCTTGGCCGCATTGGCTCCGCCCTGGTTGCGGAACAGGGTCCGGATCATCAGGGAGAAGGCGATGCACATCACAACGGGGGGCGTCAGTGCCTCGAGGTACTGCATGGTTCCGGACCGCCTCTGCGGGACAGGGGAAAGCGTGGCGACAAAAGGCTAACCCCGGCCCCCGAAGGCATCGGGGACCGGGGTCGGTGCTGCGGATCCGGGCGGGAGCCGGGCGGAGCCGGGCGGTCAGCCCTGGGCCCCCTGGACGTCCGGCTTCACCAGCGGGAACAGCACCGTCTCCCGGATGTTCTTGCCGGTGAGCAGCATGATCAGCCGGTCCACGCCCATCCCGAGGCCGCCGGTGGGCGGCATCGCGTACTCCAGGGCGCGGAGGAAGTCCTCGTCCAGCTGCATCGCGTCGACGTCGCCGCCGGCCGCCAGCAGCGACTGGGCGGTCAGCCGGGCCCGCTGCTCGACCGGGTCGACCAGCTCGGAGTAGCCGGTGCCGATCTCGGTGCCGAAGATCATCAGGTCCCACTTCTCGGCGACACCCGGGTTGCTGCGGTGCTGGCGGGTCAGCGGGGACACCTCGGTGGGATAGTCCCGGATGAAGGTGGGCTTGACCGCCGCCTCCTCCAGCAGCCGCTCGACCATCTCCAGGACGATCTGGCCGTGGCCCCACTGCTTCTCGTAGGGGACGCCGGCCGCGTCCGCCAGCTTGCGCAGCTCCTCGACCGTGGTGTCCGGGGTGATCTCGGTGCCGAGCTGCTCGGAGATCCCGCCGTAGACGGTGATCTCGGCCCAGGGCTCGGCCAGGTCGATCTCGTGCTCCACGCCGTGCGGGTCCACGCCGCGGATCACCGTGGTGCCCAGCGCGTCCCGGGCCGCGTTGACGATCGTGGCGCGGATCATCTCGGCCTGGGTGTTGTAGTCGCCGTAGGCCTCGTAGGACTCCAGCATGGTGAACTCGGGGTTGTGGGTGGAGTCCGCGCCCTCGTTGCGGAAGTTGCGGTTGATCTCGAAGATCTTCTCCGCGCCGCCGACCGCGAGCCGTTTGAGGTAGAGCTCGGGGGCGATCCGCATGTAGAGGTCGATGTCGTAGGCGTTGATGTGGGTCTTGAACGGACGCGCGTTGGCGCCGCCGTGGACCGGCTGCATCATCGGGGTCTCGACCTCGGTGAAGCCGCGCTCCTCGTAGGTTCGGCGGATCGAGCGGACCACCTTGCTGCGCAGGTAGAGCATCTCCCTGGCGGCGGGGTTGACGATCAGGTCCACGTAGCGCTGGCGGACCCGGGCCTCGGGGTCGGTCAGGCCCTTGTGCTTGTCCGGCAGCGGGCGCAGGCACTTGGCGGTGATCGCCCAGTTGTCGACCATGATCGAGAGCTCGCCGCGCTTGGAGGTGATGACCTCGCCCTCGACACCGACGTGGTCGCCCAGGTCGACGTCGGCCTTCCACGCCGCCAGGCTCTCGGCGCCCAGCCGGTCCAGCGAGAGCATCACCTGGAGGTCGGCGGTGCCGTCCCGCAGCGTGGCGAAGCACAGCTTGCCGCCGGTCCGGCTGAGCACGACCCGGCCGGTCACGCCGGCGCGGTCGCCGGTGGCGTGGTCGGGCTCCAGGTCGGGGTAGGCGGCGCGCAGGTCGGCCAGCGTGGTCGTACGCGGGAAGCCGACCGGGTACGGGTCGATGCCGGCGGCGCGCAGGCGCTCCAGCTTCTCGCGGCGTACCCGCATCTGCTCGGGAAGGTCGTCGGACGCGGGTACCGGGGTCTGATCAGTCACAGTGCAAGGGTATCGAGGAGACGACGGTGCCCCGCCACCCGATTACCGGGTGGCGGGACACCGGGACACCACTGGTACGGACGGTCAGCCGTGGCTGCCGGCCCGGCGGCGCCGGGTGAGCAGCATCGCCGCGACGCCCAGGGCGATGGCGCCGACGCCGAAGAACAGCATCGGGGAGGTGTCGTCACCGCCGCCGGTCGCGGCGAGGACACCGCCGGTGACGGCGGTCGCCGGGGCGGACGGGGTGGCCGAGGCGCTCGCCGTCGCGGTCGTCGTCGCGGACGCCGTGGGCGTGGGCGTGGACGT
Organism: Streptacidiphilus jeojiensis; assembly: GCF_042510965.1. Classification (NCBI taxonomy): domain Bacteria; kingdom Bacillati; phylum Actinomycetota; class Actinomycetes; order Kitasatosporales; family Streptomycetaceae; genus Streptacidiphilus; species Streptacidiphilus jeojiensis. Next base: position 15,708 of record NZ_JBEUKS010000002.1, on the reverse strand, counting down.
CACGGTCACCGGGGTGGTGCTGCCCTTGACCGTCTCGACGGTGAAGTCGGCGACGTTGTTGTCCATGTCGTCGTCGATGCCGTCACCGGTGAAGGCCATGACCTCGCCCGCCGCCTGGTGCAGCACGGCGGTCGGTTCGACGGTGAAGTCGAGGGTGTAGGAGGCGCCGGGCTGGACCACGGAGCCGACCAGGCAGTCGTACAGGGATCCGGCCGGCTCGGACAGCGAGCCGGCCGCGGCGGTCAGCCTGCTGCTCAGGGCGTTGCCGACCCGGCTCCGGACGGCCCCGGACGGCTCGCTGTCGTCCCTCTCGCACCCCGCGGGGACCTTGGTGACCTTGATGCCCTCGGGCAGGGCGACCAGCAGCGCGACGGTGTCGTCGGCCGAGGGGGCGCCCTCCAGGGGCTGGGTGGGCACAGTGCCCTTGTTGACCACGCCCGCGTAGAGGTGGGCGCTGCTGCCGACCGTGCCGCTGAAGTCCTTGCCGGTGGCGGCGATGTCCAGCGACTGCCCGGTGCTGAGCTCGGCGAAGCCGACGTTGTTGGTGTAGTCGATGTCCGCGATGCGGGACCGGACCCCGGCGCTCGGGACCGGCACCAGGGTCAGCGCGGCACCGGTGCCCGCGTGGCCGCTGCTGACGCCCTTGGTGAGCTCGCCGCCGACGGTGTCGAAGCCGTACTCGGTGTAGCCGCGGGTGGCGGCCGAGGTCGCGTCGACGGTGATCGGCTCGGAGGGCTGCAGCACGTCGCCCGGGTGCACCACCACGTCGTCGAAGTGGCACAGCACCCCGGTGCGCTCGGCGGCGGGTGCCTCGACGTCGCCGACGCCGTACTGGCAGTTGCTGTAGTTGCCGCCGATGCTGAAGCCGGCTCCGCCGCTCATGGAAGCGGCGTCGATCAGCATCACCACGCCCTTGTCGGAGTCCCGGTCACCCAGGTTGCGCAGCTGCGGGGTGTAGCCGGTGCTGCCGCCCGGCTTGACCGTGAGGGCGCCGAGCTGAGTGGTCGCCAGGTCGGGGCCGTCCCCGACGGTGACCTCCGTGGTGAGGCTCTCGGCGCTGTCCGACGGGTCCTCGACCGCGTTGGCGGCGGTGGCCTTGAAGGACAGCTTCGCCTTGGTGCCGACGGTGGCGCCGGGCAGGGTACGGATGCCCAGGTCCAGCGTTCCGACGATGGAGACCGATCCGAGCCGGCAGTCGGCCTTGGTCTGCGCCGCGTCGGTGTAGGAGCACCCCTTGGGCAGCGAGAGCTCGGCGACCCCCTTCAGCCCGGTGGCGTCGACGCTCAGTACGACGTCGTCCACCTGCGTGACGTCGCCCTCGTTCGCCACGATCGGGGTGAGCGTGGTGAAGGCCGTCGGGCCGCCGCTCGCGGGCTGCGGCACCAGCGTCACCGCCGGCGGGGCCAGCACCGAGATCAGCGCACCGCCGGCGCTGCCGGTGCCGGCGTCCGCCTGGGCGGGAAGAGCGAGGCCGACGGATATGGCCGAGGCCGCGACGACCGCGGCACCGATCCGGGCGAACCGGCGCAAAAGCGGGTCTGACATGGAGTTTTCCCCCGAGGGTGCGGTGCTGACGTACAGTGCCGCAGATCAAATCACCCCGGGGGACCGCCCTACGGCCCCGGAGGCCGCCATGCGGCAACCGGGACCCATCTGTCATCCATCTGTGACCATGCTCAGCCGGTGCCGGTGGCCAGTTCCGATCCGCCCGGCAGCGGGGCCTGCGGCTTGCGGACCCCGCGCGGGAAGAGGTCGGCCGGGGTCGGCACCGGGCGGACGGCGCGGGTCCGCTGCTCCTCCTCCGGCTCCACGGCGGCCTCGTCGGCGCCGGTCCGGCCGGCCTTGCTGCTGGGGGTGGGGGTGGGGGTGGGGGTGGGGGTGTCGGACGAAGCCATGGGAATGGGACCTCCACGTCGGTTCGGCAGGGAGAGGGGGGCTCCCCCCGGGCTGTTGCGGATTTCCGGGGTGCGACCCCCCGTACCCCCGCGCGGACGCGGTGTGCGCGCCGGGCGGGCGAACTCGGTCACCGTACCGCCGCCGAGTTGGGGCGGCCTCGTCGCGGACTCCAGTCGGCGGCGTACCGCGGCCTCGGCGAGTTCGCCGCAGTGCGCGCGGAGCGCGAGCCTGCGGGCGCGCTCGGCCGGAGCGCAGGGCTGGGCGGTCAGCGTGCGCAGCGCGGCTAGGTCGTCGGCCTCGGGGAGGTAGCCGTCGCCGACAGCCTCGTCCAGCCGCTCCAGGTACCCGGTCGCGCTGCCGGGGAGGGCCTGGCGGTAGCGGGCGAGGTCGGCGAGGGCGAAGGCACGCATCCGGCCCGCCTCGTGGACGGCCTCGTCGATGGACTCGGCGAGGCGCAGGACGTCCTGGACGTCCGAGGCCCAGCCGAGCGGGCGCGGGGCGCGGGCCGGGACCAGGGCGGGCGAGGTGGAGTGAGCGGGTGTCAGGGCCGGGGAGGGCGGGTTCAGACTCGGTGGGTTCAAGACCTGAGCGAGGGCGCGCCGCAGCACCCGCAGCTCGTCCGCACTGAAGGCCATACCGCCGCGAGACCCGTGAGGCGTAGGCATGAGTTGACCCTATGCCCGTTGTGACCTATTTGTGATTATCGACGCGCTGAGTTCTGACGGGTTTTCAGGTGCGGACCGTAGTGGGTTTGTCGCGCAGTTCCCCGCGCCCCCAGGGGTCTGCAACTGGCTCAGTTGCAACGCCTAAGGGGCGCGGGGAACTGCGCGAACAGCAACCAGGCACACGCCGCACCCGAAGGCACTACCCCGCGGTGTTCCGCTCATAGACCAAGCGCAGCCCGATCAGCGTCAGCCAAGGCTCGTGCACATCGATGGAGCTCGCCTCCCCCAGCACCAGCGGCGCCAGCCCCCCCGTGGCGATCACCTGCACATCGTCCGGGTCGGTGGCCAACTCCGCGGCCATCCGGTTCACCACGCCGTCCACCTGCCCGGCGAAGCCGTAGAGGATGCCGGACTGCATGCACTCCACGGTGTTCTTGCCGATGACGTTGCGCGGACGGATGATCTCGATCTTCGGCAGCTTCGCGCCCCGCAGCCCCAGTGCCTCCACCGAGATCTCGATGCCGGGAGCGATCGCCCCGCCCACGTAGTCCCCGCGCTCGTTGACCGCGTCGAAGGTGGTCGCCGTGCCGAAGTCGACCACGATGCAGGGGCCGCCGTAGAGGTGCTTGGCCGCGAGGGTGTTCACGATCCGGTCCGCGCCCACCTCCTTGGGGTTGTCGGTGAGGACGTGCACCCCGGTCTTGACGCCCGGCTCCACCAGCACCGCTGGCACGTCCCCGTAGTAACGGCGGGTCACCTCGCGCAGTTCGTGCAGCACCGACGGCACGGTGGAGCAGATCGCCAGTCCGTCGACGGTGTCCTCACCCAGCGCGGGGTGCGAACCCATCAGCCCCTGCATCAGCACGGCCGTCTCGTCGGCGGTCCGGCGGGGGTCGGTGGACACCCGCCAGTGCTCCACGATCTCCTCGCCGTCGAACAGGCCGAGGACGGTGTGGGTGTTGCCGACGTCGATCGTGAGCAGCATGCTGGCGCCGTTCCTAAGTCAATAAGGGGTAGTCGGGGGACTATCCGCGCAGGTCCAGGCCGATGTCAAGGATGGGCGAGGAGTGCGTCAGGGCACCCACCGCCAGGTAGTCCACGCCGGTCTCGCCGACCGCGCGGGCCTCGGCGAGGGTCAGCCCGCCGGAGGACTCCAGCTTGGCCCGGCCGGCCACCAGCGCGACGGCCTCGCGCAGCTCGGGGATGCTGAAGTTGTCGAGCAGGATCAGGTCCGCCCCGGCGTCCAGCACCGGCTGGATCTGGTCCAGGCGGTCCACCTCCACCTCGACGGCCAGGTCCGGGTAGGCGTCGCGGACGGCCTTGAACGCCTCGGCGACGCCGCCGGCGGCGACCACGTGGTTGTCCTTGACCAGGGCGGCGTCCGACAGCGCCATCCGGTGGTTGCTGCCGCCGCCGGCCCGCACCGCGTACTTCTGCAGCGCGCGCAGCCCCGGGGTGGTCTTGCGGGTGTCGCGGACCACCGCGCCGGTGCCCTCCAGGGCGTCGACCCAGGCCCGGGTGGCGGTGGCGATGCCGGAGAGGTGGCACAGCAGGTTGAGCGCGCTGCGCTCGGCGGTGAGCAGGTCGCGGGTGCGGGTGGTCACGCTGAGCAGCACCTGCCCGGCCTCGACCCGGTCGCCGTCCTCGGCGTGCCGCTCGACGCTGAACTCCTCCTCGGCGACCAGCGAGAGCACCGCCTCAGCGACCCGCAGCCCGGCGACCACGCCGGCCTCGCGGGCGGTGAAGTCGGCGGTGGCGACGGCCTCCTCGGGAACGGTGGCGACCGAGGTCACGTCCTCGCCGCCGGCCAGGTCCTCGGCCAGCGCGAGGGTGGCGATGTCCTCGACCTCGACCGGGTCCAGTCCGGCCTCCTCCAGCAGGGCGGCCAGGGCCGGGTCCAGGCCGGTGACGTACTCCTCGCCGCAGGCGCAGCCGTCGCCGCAGCCGCCGCCGTCTCCGTCGACGAGCTGGAGTTCCGGGTGGTCGTGCTCGTGGTCGTGCGCGGTCACTGCTGCTCCTTGGTGGTGGTCAGAACGCCGTCCTGCTGACGGGAGATGAGATGACGCTGCCAGGCCGCGTCGTCGCGGTCCGGGAAGTCCTCGCGCCAGTGGCAGCCGCGGGTTTCCTCGCGCAGCCGGGCGGCGGCGGTGAGCGCGGTGGCGACCAGGTGCAGGTTGGTCGCCTCCCAGGTCTCGACCTGCGGGGCCTCGCCCTTGCCGGTGACGGCGCTGCTGTGCGGGTCGGCGGTGAGCGCCGCCAGGCCCTCGGCGGCCTCGGCCATGCCGGCGGCGTTGCGCAGCACGCCCACGCCCCTGGTCATCAGCCGCTGGATGTCGGCCCGCGCCTCGGAGGCCAGCAGCGGGACGCGCTCGACCTCGCGGGTGGTGTCCTCGTGACGGGGGGTCAGCTTGCCGGCCGTGTCCCGCTCCAGGATGTCGGCGGCGATGCGCTCGGCGAAGACCAGCCCCTCCAGCAGCGAGTTGGACGCCAGCCGGTTGGCGCCGTGCACCCCGGTGCAGGCGACCTCGCCGCAGGCGTAGAGGCCGGAGACGGTGGTGTGGCCGCGCAGGTCGGTGCGGACCCCGCCGGAGGCGTGGTGGGCGGCGGGGGCGACCGGGATCAGCTCGGTCACCGGGTCGATGCCGTGCGAGCGGCAGGAGGCCAGGATGGTGGGGAAGCGCTCCTCCCACATCCGCTCGCCGAAGTGCCGTCCGTCCAGGTACATGTGCTCGGCGCCGGTCTCGAGCATCCGGCGCATGATGCCCTTGGCGACGATGTCGCGCGGCGCCAGCTCGGCCAGCTCGTGCTGGCCCACCATGAACCGCACCTCGTCGGCGTCGACCAGGTGAGCGCCCTCGCCGCGGACCGCCTCGGAGATCAGCGGCTGCTGGCCCTCGGCGTCCGGGCCCAGCCACAGCACGGTCGGGTGGAACTGGACGAACTCCAGGTCGGTGACCTCGGCCCCGGCCCGCAGCGCCAGCGCGACGCCGTCGCCGGTGGAGACGGCCGGGTTGGTGGTGGCCGAGTAGACCTGGCCCATGCCGCCGGTGGCCAGCACCACCGCACGGGCGTGCAGCGCGCCGACGCCGTCCCGCTGGCCCTCGCCCATCACGTGCAGGGTCAGTCCGGCGGTGCGGCCCTCGGCGTCGGTGAGCAGGTCCAGCACCAGGGCGTGCTCGATGACCTCGATCTGCGGATCGGCCTGGACGGCCTCGACCAGGGCGCGGGAGATCTCGGCGCCGGTGGCGTCGCCGCCGGCGTGGGCGATCCGGCGGCGGTGGTGGCCGCCCTCGCGGGTGAGCAGGATCTTCCCGTCGGCGCCCTTGTCGAAGGCCGCGCCGGTGGCGATCAGCCGCCGCACGGCGGCCGGGCCCTCGGTGACCAGGACCCGCACCGCCTCCTCGTCGCAGAGGCCGGCCCCGGCGACCAGGGTGTCGGCCAGGTGCTGCTCGGGGGTGTCGCCCTCGCCGAGCGCGGCGGCGATGCCGCCCTGGGCCCAGCGGGTGGAGCCGTCGTCCAGTACCGCCTTGGTGACCACCATGACCTTCAGCCCCGCGGCGCGCAGCCGCAGGGCCGTCGTCAGCCCGGCGACGCCGGACCCGACCACCACCACGTCGGTGGCGGTGGTCCAGCCGGGCGCCGGGGCGGCCAGTCGCGTCCTGACGTCCTCGGGTACGGGCGTCTTGAGAACAGGGGTCATGCTTCGCTCCGCGCGGGCACAGGGGTGCTGTGGGCAGCACCGTCGACGTCACGGTACGCCTGTCCGGGAATCGCACGGGAATCCGTATGCCCGGAGGTGAGCCCGCTGCCGGCCGGGGCGTGCGCGGCGTCCGAGCCCAGGTGGGTGACCCGGTTGTCACCGTCCACGAAGACCACCCGGGGCTGGTGACTGCGCGCCTCGGCGTCCTCCAGCTGGGCGTAGGCGATCAGGATCACCAGGTCGCCCGGGTGGACCAGCCGGGCGGCGGCGCCGTTGATGCCGATGATGCCGGTGCCGCGCTCCCCCGCGATGGTGTAGGTCTCCAGCCGGTTGCCGTTGTCGATGTCGACGATGTGGACCAGCTCGCCGGGGAGCAGGTCGGCGGCGTCCAGCAGGTCCTGATCCACCGTCACCGAGCCCACGTAGTGCAGGTCGGCCTGGGTGACGGTGGCTCGGTGGATCTTGGACTTCAGCATGGTGCGGTACATGGTCACGTCTCCTGGTGGTGAGTACATGCCGGGGCGGTGCGGGGACTACGGCTGGAAGAAGATGCGTACGTTGTCGATCAGACGGGTGCTGCCGACCTTCGCGGCGACGGCGAGCAGTGCCTCGCCCCGGTGGTCCTCCCGGTCGACCTCGGTGAAGTCGGACGGGTCGATCAGCGCGAGGTAGTCGACGGACAGGTCCGGGTGGTCCGCGAGCACCGCCCGCGCCGCGGCCATGACCGCGGCCGGACCGCTCTTGCGGGCCGCGTGCCCGGCGAAGAGCATCTGCGACAGCGCCAGCGCCCGGGTCCGGTCCTCAGCCGAGAGGAAGCGGTTGCGGCTGGACAGCGCCAGTCCGTCGGGCTCCCGGACGGTGGGGACGCCGACCACCTCGACCGGGAAGTTGAGGTCCTTGACCATCCGCCGCACCAGGGCGAGCTGCTGCCCGTCCTTCTCGCCGAAGAAGGTCACGTCGGGGGCGGTGAGATGGAGCATCTTGGCCACTACGGTGAGCATGCCGTCGAAGTGGCCGGGACGCGAGGCCCCCTCGTACCCCTCCCCCATCGGCCCGGCCGCCAGCCGCAGCTGCGGCGCGCCGCCGGGGTAGACCTCGTCCACCGACGGCGCGAACACCACGCCGGCACCAGCCTCCGAGGCGAGCTCGACGTCGGCGTCCAGGGTGCGCGGATAGCGGTCCAGGTCCTCGCCGGGGCCGAACTGCAGCGGGTTGACGAACACCGTCACGATCACCGCGCCGCCCGGTCCGACCCGCTTGCGCGCCGCCCTGATCAGCGCCGCGTGGCCCTCGTGCAGGGCGCCCATGGTCATCACCACGGCCCGCTGCGCGCCCGGGGCGGCCTCGCGCAGTTCCTTGGCCGTCCGCACCAGCTCGGTCACTTGTCCTCCTCCGCCAGGACGTCCAGCAGCGCCTCGGCCGCCTCCGCCTTCAGCATTCCGTTGGCCAGCGCGCGGTCGGCGGTGGCCCGGGCCATCGCCCGGTAGCTCTCCAGCACCTGGGGCGAGGTCGCCCGCAACTGCTGCACGTGCTTGCGCACCGTCCCGGCGTCGCCGCGGGCGACCGGACCGGTCAGCGCGGCGTCGCCGCTGCGCAGCGCGTTGTCGAGGGCGGCGCCGAGGAGCGGGCCGAGCATCCGCCCGGGCTCGGCGACGCCGGCGTCGCCGAGGATCTCCATGGCCTGGGCCACCAGGGTGACCAGGTGGTTGGAGCCGTGCGCGAGGGCGGTGTGGTAGAGCGGGCGGACCGCCTCGGGCACCCATTCCGGCTCGCCGCCCATCTCCACGACCAGCGCCTCGGCGACCGGGCGAAGCTCCTCGGGGGAGGTCACCCCGAAGGGGCAGCCGGACAGCCGGGCCACGTCGACGGCGGTGCCGGTGAAGGTCATCGCCGGGTGCAGAGCCAGCGGGAGTGCGCCGGCGCGGGCCGCTGGGTCCAGCACGGCGACGCCGTGCGCGCCGGAGGTGTGCACCAGTATCTGCCCCGGCCGCACCGCGCCCGTCGCCGCGAGCCCCGCCACCAGTTCGGCGAGGACGTCGTCGGGGACGGTCAGCAGCACCAGGTCGGAGGCGGCCATCACCTGCGGGGGCGTGACCAGGCGGACGCCCGGCAGCAGGGTCTCGGCGCGACGGCGCGACTCCCGGGAGACGCCGGAGGCGGCGACCACGCGGTGCCCCGCGAGCTGCAGCGCGGCGGCGAGGGCGGGGCCGACCCTGCCCGTACCGACGACGCCCACGGCGAGGCGGGCCGGGCGGTTCGCGGGGTCGGTGGGGTCGCCGAAGGGGTCCACGGGCAGATCCGTGCTCATGCTCTGCGTACCTTCTTCCGTTCCAGTCCTCTAGGGGTACCGGACGTACCGCACCATCGTACGGCGGGCTCACGGGTGCACCTCGGGGGGTGGTTGCCCGCGCCCCTTCAGGGGCGCGGGGAACTGCGCGAACAGCAACCATGCGCAACCCGCACCGCCGCGCGACCTACGCCGCGTCCTCCGACGGGCGCTCGTTGTACGCCGCCACCCGCGTCTGCCCGGACAGCTTGTGGATGGCGTCCATGATCTCGTCGGTGACCCCGCGCCGCACCGGCCCCACCGGCTTCAGGTCGCGGCGGTCGCTGAAGTCCATGGGCTCTCCGAAGCGGACGGTCACCCGTCGGACGCGGGGCAGCCGCTTGCCGACCGGCTGGATGTCCTGGGTGCCCGCCAGGGCCACCGGGACCACCGGCGCGCCGGAGGTGAGCGCGAGCCAGGCCACCCCGGTGCGCCCGCGGTACAGCCGGCCGTCCAGCGAGCGGGTGCCCTCCGGGTAGATGCCGAAGGCCATGCCCTCGTTGAGGACGGCCAGCGAGGCGTCCAGCGAGGCCTGGGCCGCGCGGTGGGTACCGCGCTCGACCGGGACGGCGCTGATCGCGATGAAGAAGGAGCGCATGATCCGCCCCTTGATCCCGGTCCCGGTCCAGTACTCCTTCTTGGCCAGGAAGGCCACCGGGCGGGGTGCCACCAGCGGGATGACCATGCTGTCGATGAAGGACAGGTGGTTGCTGGCGAGGATCACCGGACCGCGCCGGGGTACGTTCTCGCGCCCCTCGATCACCGGCCGGTAGATCACCCGGGTCAACGGGATGAGGATCAACCTGAGGACTAGAGCGAACACGGAATCCTCCGGGGACCATCGGGTGAGGGGTGGCTGCCGCCGGATCGTATGACATCCAGCGCCTCCGGGTCAGCCCCGTCCCGGTCGGCGAGAGCCCGGCCCAGCGGCATGGGAGATGATCGGTCCATGGCTGAAGAGATGGAAATAGACCCGCAGCAGCGCCGCTACGAGGCGCTGCGTGGCTCCGGAAGGCTACTCTCCGGTACCCGCCCGAGGAGCCTGCGGGAGAGCATCGACTCCCTTGCCGGCGGCTCGCACGAGCTGGGCGGCCGTACCGACGTGTACGGGGACGGCGTGGTCGAGGTTCTGGAGGAGCGGGTCGCCGGGCTGCTCGGCACCGAGGCCGCCGCGTTCTTCCCGACCGGGACGATGGCGCAGCAGGTCGCGCTGCGCTGCTGGGCCGGGCGGACCGGTGACCGCACGGTGGCGATGCACCCGCTGGCCCACCCCGAGGTCCATGAGCGCTTTGCGTATGCGCAGCTCAGCGGCTTGCGCAGCGTCTGGCCGACGACCGAGCGGCGGATGCCCGACGCGGAGGAGGTGGCCGACTTCGCCGAGCCCTTCGGCACGCTGATGCTGGAGCTGCCGCTGCGCGACGCCGGCTTCCTGCTGCCGACCTGGACCGAGCTGGAGGCGACCGTCGAGGCGGCCAGGGCCAGGGACGCGGTGGTGCACCTGGACGGGGCCCGGATCTGGGAGACCACGCCGCACTTCGACCGTTCGCTGCCGGAGATCGCCGGTCTCGCCGACTCCGTCTACGTGTCGTTCTACAAGACCCTCGGCGGGATCAGCGGGGCTGCTCTGGCCGGCCCTGCGGAGTTCGTCGCCGAGGCACGGACCTGGCGGCACCGCTATGGCGGCCAGCTCTACCAGCAGTGGCCTGCGGCGCTGAGCGCGCTGGCCGGGATCGAGCGGGAGCTGCCGCGGCTGGGCGAGTACGTCGCGCACGCCAAGGTGGTGGCCGCGGCGCTGGCGGAGGCGGTGGCCGAGGTGCCCGGCGCCCGGGTGTTCCCGGAGCCGCCGCACACCCACCAGTTCCAGCTGTGGCTGCCGTACCCGGCTGAGACCCTGGTCGAGGCGGGGCTGCGGATGGCCGAGGAGACCGGGCAGGCGCTGTTCGGCGGCTGGCGCGAGCCCGGGCTGCCGGGGATCTCGTACACCGAGGTCACCGTGCAGGCCCCGGCGCTGGAGTGGTCCCCACAGGAGGTCCGCTCGGGGGTGGCGGCGTTGCTGGAGCGGTTGAAGTAGGCCTTCGGGTGCGGGCCGTAGGGGGTTTGTCGCGCAGTTCCCCGCGCCCCTGGGGGTCTGCAACTGGGCCTGTTGCACTTGCCAGGGGCGCGGGGAACTGCGCGACAAACCACCCCGAAAGGGTCAGTGCTGCGCCCGGACCAGCCCCGTCTCGTAGGCCAGGACCACGGCCTGCACCCGGTCGCGCAGCTGCAGCTTGGTGAGGATCCGGCCGACGTGGGTCTTCACGGTCGCCTCGGAGAGTGAGAGCCGGGCCGCGATCTCGCCGTTGGAGAGCCCCTGGGCGATCAGCAGCAGCACCTCGCGCTCGCGTTCGGTGAGCCGGGCCAGCTCCGGCGTCTCGGCCGGCGGCAGCGAGCTGGGCAGCACCGTGGCGAAGCGGTCGATCATGCGGCGGGTGGTGGTCGGGGCCACCACCGCATCGCCGCCGCGGACCGCCCGGATCGCGGCGACCAGCTCCGTCGGCGGCACGTCCTTGAGCAGGAAGCCGCTGGCCCCGGCCTTGAGCGCGGCGAAGGCGTACTCGTCCAGGTCGAAGGTGGTGAGGATGAGCACCCGCGGCCCGGTGTCGCTGCCCGGGTCGCTCACCGCCGCGGCGTCCTGCAGGGCGCAGATGCGGCGGGTGGCCTCGACGCCGTCCATCCGCGGCATCCGGACATCCATCAGGATCACGTCGACCGGGGTCGTCGCGAGCACCTCCAGGGCCTGGACGCCGTCACCGGCCTCGGCGACGATCTCGATGTCCTGCTGCGACTGGAGCACCATCCGGAATCCGGTGCGCAGCAGTTCCTGGTCGTCGACGAGCATCACGCGGATCGGCATCGGGGGTCCTTCTACTTGCTGAGGTGGACGGCGGGGTCGGCCACCGGGCCGGGCGGTGCGGGCGGAGGCGGTGACGCGGGGGCCGGGGCGGGCGCAGCCGCAGCCGCCCCGCCCCGTGCGGGCTTCAGCGGCAGCACCGCGTTGATCCGGAAGCCGCCGCCGGGGCGGGGCCCGGCGTCCAGCGTGCCGCCCACCATGCCGACCCGCTCGCGCATCCCGATCAGTCCGTGCCCGAAGCCGTCCTCGCCGCCGTCGCGGGCCAGCTCGGCGGTGGCGCCGCGGCCGTTGTCCTCGATCAGCATGTCCAGGCCGCGGTCGTCGAAGCGGATCCGCACCGAGGCGCTGGCCGTCGGCCCGCCGTGCTTGCGGGCGTTGGTGAGCGCCTCCTGGACGATCCGATAGGCCGTCAGCTCGACGCCGCGCGGCAGCTCCCTGGGCTCGCCCTCCACCGCGAAGGCGACCGGGAGCCCGGCGTTGCGGACCTGTTCCAGCAGTTCGGGGAGCTGTTCCACGCCCGGCTGCGGAACGTACTCGCCGGCGCTGTCGGCCGAGCGCAGCAGCCCCAGCAGCCGGCGCATCTCCTCCAGCGCCTGGCGGCCGGTGCCGGCGATGGTGGCCAGCGCCTGCTTGGCCTGTTCGGGCGAGGAGTCCATCACATAGGAGGCCCCGTCGGCCTGAACGATCATCACCGAGACGTTGTGGGCCACCACGTCGTGCAGCTCCCGGGCGATCCGGGCCCGCTCGGCGGCCACGGCGATCTTCGACTGGGCGTCACGCTCGCGCTCCAGCCGGGCGGCGCGGTCCTCCAGCTCGACGTAGTAGGCGCGGCGGATCCGGGTGAACCGGCCGAGCACCCAGCACAGCAGGAACGGGGTCGAGGCCAGCAGGCTGACCAGGACGTTCTCGGCGACCGAGGGGTGCGGGTTGTTGCCGTCGGGGCCGAACCGGAAGTACGTCAGCGGCCCGGCCAGGGCGCTCATCAGCAGGGCGGCCCTGGAGGTCCAGATGTGGGCGAAGGCCGCCGCGGTGTAGGCGAGGATCAGCAGCGCGATGTCGGCGCTGCTGGGGTCCCGGCGGAGCGCCACCTGCCCCAGGCCCACCGCGATGCCCACCCAGACGGTGACATCGGGCCAGCGCCGGCGCAGCACCATCAGCGTGCACAGCGTCACCGAGACGAAGACCAGGGCGGCCAGCGCGGCCTGGCTCCTGCCGTCCTTCCAGTCGGACGCCAGCTCCACCAGGCACAGCAGGAACAGCAGCGACGCCCAGATGGCGTCGGACACCGTGGGGTGCCTGCGGAACCAGCTGTAGAGGAGTTGCACACTCACCAGCCTATGCAGGTGGAACAGCGGTCGGGTCCCCCGCCGGGCGGAGTCGGCCGTCCTCCGCAGGTCGGAGAGAGGAGCGGCGCGTACGGCGACCGGACTCCTCCCGTCCGCCCGGCCCCGCGCCGCGCGAACCGCCCCGGGGCCGCGCGAACTAGGGTGCAGCAATGGACAGCGGGAGGCGGACCGCGCAGGCGGCGCAGTGGACCGGGTGGCGTGCGGCGACCGAGCGGGCGCTGTACGGGCCGGACGGCTTCTTCACCCGGACGGGGGCCGGTCCGGCCGGGCACTTCCGTACCTCGGTGCACGCCTCGGCCGGCGGCGCCGGGCTGTTCGCCGGGGCGGTGCTGGAACTGGTGGCCGAGGTGGACCAGGCATTGGGCCGTCCGGCGGAACTGGTGGTGACCGACGTCGGCGCGGGGCGCGCGGAGTTGCTGTGTGCCCTGGGGGTGCGCGCCCGCGTGGAGCGGCCCGGACTGGCGGACCGGCTGGTGCTGCGCGCCGTCGAACGGGCTCCGCGACCGGACGGCCTGCCCGGGTGGATCGGCTGGAGCGACCGGATCGAGCCGGCCGCGGACGGAGTGCTGTTCGCCAACGAGTGGCTGGACAACGTGCCGGTGGACATCGCCGAGGTCGACGCCGAGGGCGTGGCGCGGCTGGTCGAGGTGGAGCGCGGCAGCGGCGAGGAGCGGCCGGGACCGGCGGTCGCCGGCGAGCAGGCCGCCTGGCTGGCCCGCTGGTGGCCGCTGGACGGCGCGGAGCCCGGCGAGCGCGCCGAGATCGGGCTGGAGCGCGACCGGGCCTGGGCGGCGGCCGTCGGCTCGCTGCGGCGGGGGCTCGCGGTCGCGGTCGACTACGCCCATGACGCCGCCGGCCGGCCGCCCTTCGGCAGCCTCGCCGCCTTCCGCGAGGGCCGCGAGGTGCGTCCGGTACCGGACGGCGGCTGCGATCTGACCTCCCACGTGGCCCTGGACTCCTGCCTGGCCGCCGCCCGGCAGGCCGCCGCGGGCCGCCCCGTCCACAGCCTGTGGACGACCCAGCGCCGCGCCCTGGCCGCACTCGGCGTGGACGGCGCCCGCCCCCCGCTCGCGCTGGCGTCGAGCGACCCCGCCGGCTACCTGCGCGCCCTGGCCGCGGCGGGCGAGGCCGCCGAGCTCACCGCGCCGGGCGGGCTGGGCTCCTTCGTCTGGGGCCTGCAGTCGGTGGGCATGCCGCTGCCCGGACGCTGGCCGGCTCTGGCGGCGGCCGGTGGTGGCACACTCTTGCTCCATGAGGACCAGCACGCCGAGGACCAGCACGCCGACGAGTAGCACGCCGGGCAGCGGCACCCGCGAGACCACGGTCGGGATCGGCGCCGGGGCCGCCACCGAGCTGGGCACCAGCGACATGGTGCTCAACATCGGCCCGCAGCACCCGTCCACCCACGGCGTGCTGCGGATCAAGCTGCGCCTGGACGGTGAGCTGATCACCGCCGCCGAGCCGGTGGTCGGCTACATGCACCGCGGCGCCGAGAAGCTGTTCGAGGCCAGGGACTACCGGCAGATCGTCATGCTGGCCAACCGCCACGACTGGCTCTCGGCCTTCGCCAACGAACTGGGCGTGGTCCTCGGTGTGGAGCGGATGCTCGGCATGGAGGTGCCGGTGCGGGCCACCTGGACCCGCACCCTGCTCGCCGAGCTGAACCGGGTGCTCAACCACCTGATGTTCCTCGGCTCGTACCCGCTGGAGCTGGGCGGGATCACCCCGGTCTTCCACGCCTTCCACGAGCGCGAGCAGCTCCAGGCGGTGATGGAGGAGGCCTCCGGCGGCCGGATGCACTACATGTTCAACCGGGTCGGCGGCCTCAAGGAGGACCTGCCGGCCGGATGGTACGGACGGGTGCGCGCCGCGGTCGCCTCGGTCCGCAGCCGGATGGGCGTCTTCGACGACCTGGTCCTCGGCAACGACATCTTCCGGGCCCGCACCAGGGGCGTCGGCGTGCTGGCGCCGGAGCTGGTGCACGCCTACGGGGTGAGCGGGCCCATCGCCAGGGCCTCCGGGGTGGACTTCGACCTGCGCCGGGACCAGCCCTACCTGGCCTACCCGGAGCTGGGCGGGGTGCTGCGGGTGGTGACCCGTCAGGAGGGCGACTGCCTGGCCCGGTTCGAGTGCCTGCTGGAGCAGGTGCACAACTCGCTGGACCTGGCCGACGCCTGCCTGGACACCCTGGCCGGGCTGGCACCGGGGCCGATCAACACCCGGCTGCCGAAGGTGCTGAAGGCGCCCGAGGGCCACACCTACACCTGGACCGAGAACCCGCTCGGGGTGAACGGCTACTACCTGGTCTCCCGGGGCGACAAGACGCCGTGGCGGCTGAAGCTGCGCTCGGCCTCCTTCAACAACATCCAGGTCCTCGGCGAGCTGCTGCCCGGGACCCTGGTCGCCGACATGGTGGCGATCCTGGGCTCACTGTTCTTCGTGGTCGGCGACATCGACAAGTAGCTCGGCAAGTAGGCGGTCGACCAGTGGGGTACGGCAGCTGACGACGGCTCAGCACTGCTCCAGCGGGACCGGGCGCCAGCGCAGCGCCTCGTCCTCCTGCCAGCAGTGCACCTCGTCCTCGACCACCGCCGCCAGGCTCAGCCGCCAGTCCGCGCCCTGCAGCAGCGCCACCCGGGTGGCCGGTCGCAGCGTCGGCCGCCACCAGGCGTCGCCGGAACTGAGCGAGCGCAGCCGGACCCCGCCGCCGCCGACCACCGCGCAGGTGGGGCCGGACCGGTGGCCGACCAGGGCGAAGCCCTCGGCCCGGTCGGCGCCGCCCGGCCGGACCAGGTCCGCCGCGCGCCGCCAGCCGCTCGCGCCCAGGCTCCACAGCGCCACGCCGCCGTCCGCCAGCACCGCGCCGGCCCGCAGGCCGCCCGGTC
>NZ_JBEUKS010000019.1:0-164666 GCF_042510965.1 Streptacidiphilus jeojiensis | reverse complement strand
CCGTTCCCGACCTTCTGCACGGCATCCGCCGCCAGAACCCGAACGGTGTCCACCGCCCGCTGGTCGAGCTCGGTCCACTCAAAGGTGTTGCTCGGCTTCGTACTCACCCTGAATCAGGGCTCCTTCCATATCGTCATTCGACCCGGTGCCGTGGACCGTCGACGGTGGCGGACCCTGGTCACAGAGCGTTGACCCGCTGTACGAGGCGAGCCTACCGCTCATGCGTTCACTCGTTCTCTGCGTTCCGGACCGCGGGCAGCCACCCGGGCCCAACCGCATGAGCGCAGGAGGCATTCCCGGCAACCAGCAGCCCGTTCTTGCGGTCACTCCTATATGGCAGCCTGAGGGATCGTCCGGGGAACCGCCCGCTGAACGGTGCAACACGGTTACTGGAACCGGGACCCCGCGCCGAAGCCGACATATGCAACGTCTAAGGTGGCGTGGTACGCGCAGGGCCGCCGGGCCTCGTCCCGGTCCTGCGGCTCTCCATCAACCAGGGGTGTTCGTGACCGCCGTCGAAACCCGCCCAGCGGGGCTGGTCAAGGCGAACCCCGGGCATCGGCCGCTGCCGGCCCGTGTCGGGGCATTCGTCGCACTGACCAAGCCGCGGATCATCGAGTTGCTGCTGATCACCACCGTCCCGGTGATGTTCCTGGCGCAGCGCGGTGTCCCGGACCTGCTGCTGGTGCTGTACGTCGTCGTCGGCGGTTACCTGTCGGCCGGTGGCGCCAACGCCCTCAACATGTACATCGACCGCGACATCGACGCGCTGATGCACCGTACCGAGCGCCGTCCGCTGGTCACCGGCATGGTGTCGCCGCGCGAGTGCCTGGTCTTCGGCATCGCGCTGGCGATCGGGTCCACCGCCTGGCTGGCCGCGCTGGTGAACCCGCTGTCGGCGGCGCTGGCGCTGGCGGCACTGCTGTTCTACGTCTTCGTCTACACCCTCGGACTGAAGCGCCGGACCGCGCAGAACATCGTCTGGGGCGGCATCGCGGGCTGCATGCCGGTCTTCATCGGCTGGGCTGCGGTCCGCGACTCGCTGGGCTGGGCCCCGGTGGTGCTGTTCCTGGTCATCTTCCTCTGGACGCCGCCGCACTACTGGCCGCTGTCGATGAAGGTGAAGGACGACTACGCCAACGCGGGCGTCCCGATGCTCCCGGTGATCGCCACCAACGAGGCGGTCGCCAGGCAGATCGTCGGCTACAGCTGGGCGATGGTCGCGGTGTCGCTGGCGCTGTGGCCGCTGGGCCACACCAGTTGGCTCTATCCGGTCTCGGCGGTGCTGCTGGGCGCCTTCTGGCTGAAGGAGGCGCACGGGCTGCTGTCCCGCGCCAAGGCCGGGGTGGTCGGGGCCAAGCTGAAGGAGATGCGGCTGTTCCACTGGTCCATCACCTATCTGACGCTGCTGTTCGTCGAGATCGCGATCGACCCCTTCCTCAAGTAGTCCGGGGCGCTGTCGTGCGCGGGGATACTCGTGGGTAGCATCAGCCGTATGAGCGAAACGACCACTGCTGCCGCCCCCTCCGCCCGCGACGAGCGCCGTGCGGCCCGCATCGCCAAGCACATCAAGGCCTTCGCGGCGGCCCACGGGGGCAGCGCCGACGGGGTCGTCGAGTACATCGGCGGGATCTCCACCCGGATCGCGCTGGTCGGCGCGGACGGCGCGTGGGGCGACCAGGTGGCGCCGAGCCTGGCGGTGGCCGAACGGGCGGTGGAGCTGTCCGGGATCACCGTGCACGAGGCCTTCGAGGGCGAGCTGGGGCTGAAGGTGCGCACCAGTGCCTATGAGTGGAAGCGCATGGCCGGACTGCAGCTCGGCGGGACCCAGGCCTGAGGGCGTTCGGCTGCGGCGTCTGTCTGGTTGCCGTTCGCGCAGTTCCCCGCGCCCCTAGAAAGGGGCGCGGGGAACTGCGCGATCAGCCCACTACGGTCCGCAGTCAGGTCCCTAGACCTCTGCCAGATGCGCCACGGCCTCGATGTTCGAGGGCCGCGGCAGCGCGCCGACCTCGGGGCGGGTCCGCAGCGACAGGTGCAGCCGCAGTACCGCGACCCAGACCAGGGCCGCCCCCAGCAGGTGCACCGCGACCAGCAGTTCCGGTGTGTGGGTGAAGTACTGGACGAACCCGATCACGGCCTGCGACATCAGTACGACGAAGAACTCGCGGGCCCGGCGGCGGGGCTCGGCCGGTGCGTCCACGGCCATCAGTACGAACATCATCGCCAGCGACAGGCCGATGGTGACCATGGCGAAGTCGGCGTGGAACTGGGTGACCTTCTCCGCGTCGAAGGGCATCCGCTTGACCTCGGTGCCGTCGCCGGAGTGCTTGCCGGTCCCGGTGGCCAGGGTGCCCGCCACGATCAGGGCCGAGGTCACCGCGATGGTCAGCCGGGACAGCTGGACCACCGGCCGGCCCACGGTGCGCACCGGATCGCCGTCGCCCTCGCGGCTGCGCTGCCACATCGCCAGCGCGGTCAGGATCAGCACGGTCGAGGCGAGGAAGTGGCAGGCCACGATGAAGGGGTTGAGGTGCGTCAGCACCGTGATCCCGCCCAGGACCGCCTGAGCCACCGTCACCCAGAACTGCGCCCAGCCGAGCCTGGTCAGGCTGCGCCGCCAGGTCCGGCCGCAGCGCGCGGCGATGATGGCCAGTCCGATCACCGCGCAGAGCACGTCGGTGAGCATCCGGTTGCCGAACTCGATGATGCCGTGGATGCCCATCGCGGGCGTGGTGGCGATGCTGCTGCCGGTGCAGGTCGGCCAGGTCGGGCAGCCCAGCCCCGAGCTGGTCAGCCGCACCGCGCCGCCGGTCACCACGACCAGCACGCTCATGACCAGCGTTGCGAAGGCCGCCCAGCGGATCACGCGGTCGGAGACCGTGACGCGCTCGGCGAGGAGGGAGAAGGGTGTACGCACGCCAGTCATCGTAGATTGCGCGACTGAGGATCTTCTGAGCGGGTCTCCGGCGACACGGCTGCGGCCCGCACCGGTGGTTCCGGCGCGGGCCGCAGGCCGAGATGCGGGGCAGGGATCAGCTGTGGCTGCCCGCAGCACGGCGACGCAGCACGAAGACCGCCGCACCGCCCGCGACGACCAGGGCGCCGGCGATGCCGGCGATGGTGCCGGTGCCGTCGCTACCGGTGTCTGCGAGCCCGGTGCCGCTGCCGGAGGTGGCACTGGCGACCGCGGCCGCGCTGGAGGACGAGGACGCGGACGCCCCCGTGCTCGCCGAGGCGGACGAGGAGGCCCCGGCCGAGGAGGAGGCGGACGCGCCGGTGGAGCTGCTCGCCGAGGCGGAGGCGCTGTCGGACGGTGCGGACGAGGCCGACTCGCTCGAGGAGGCGCTCGCCGAGGCGCTGGCGGAGTCCGACGGGGCGGCCGACTCCGACGGCGGGGTGCTCGGGGTGGGCGAGCAGAGCTGGGTGCCGCCGTTCCAGGACTTGATCAGGCCGCTGTCACCGGAGAACACACCGTTGGGGTAGTGCGGGGCGTTGTCGCCGGAGAAGACCTTGGACCCCTTGTAGAGGTCGATCTGGCCGTAGCAGCCGACGTCCGGGACCTTCACCGAGAGCTGCGCCGAGCCGCCGTCGTGCACGGTGACATGGGCCACGTCGACCAGGGTCTGGGTGCCGGAGTGGACCCAGTCGGGGCCCTCGGTCAGGTAGGAGGCCAGCGAGACGTCGCAGCTGCCGCTGCCGTCGGTCCGCACGGTGATCTGCACGGTGCCCGAGGCGGTCGGCACCAGCGAGTCCGAGGTGGAGATCGAGCAGTCGCCGCCGGAGGCGCCCTTGGTGGCGGGCTGCGCGTGGCTGGAGCTGAAACCGGCCTGGTGGCCGTTCCAGCCGTGGCCCGAGGCGAACGAGGTTCCCGCGGCGCCGAGGCCGAGGGCGAGGGCCGCGGAGCCGGTACCGGCTATGCGCAGCAGTGTTGCGGTACGACGAGTGTGGGACACGTCTTCCCTTTACTTTCCGGTCGACACAGGAGCGTCACACATGCTTAATTTTCCCTGCAGTGTTGTCAATTCATCTGAAAACAGACAATTAACGGGGAAAAGCGGAGCGATCGGCAGGCGAATTCCGGAATCTGTACCAGGGCTGTTACGCGCCGCCCAGGTCGCACTCAGGCCCGGCGTCGGCTGCGCACCCGTCGCGGCCACGGGAAGAGCCTCGGCGAGCGTCCGGCGGCCACGTCCTCCACCCAGCCGAACGCGGTCACGAACAGCACCAGCAACGGGATCGCGACGATCAACGGCAGCCACTGGCTCATGAGCAGCCAGCGGAGGTGCAGGTAGACGAAGTTCACCTGCCAGAGCTGGTCGATCAGCGGCTGACTGAGCACCAGGGCGACGTTGTGCCAGAGGTAGACGCTGACGGCACGGGCATTGAGCCAGCTCACCAGCCCGTTCCAGCGTTCCAGCGGTTTCGGCCACTGCTGCCAGGAGGGGCTGAGGTGCAGCAGCATCAGCACGAAGCCGAAGGACCAGACGGCCTGTGCGACCGGGACGCCCTCGATGTCGACCCCGGCGGCCGGGTTGTCGCTGGGCGCGCGCTCCAGCCACCACAGGGCGGCGATCAGGATCATCGGGGCGATCGAGGGTGCGACATAGCGCGGAAGGCGCTTGAGGATTCCCTCGTGGTGGGCCATGCCGAGCAGCCAGCAGGAGCCGAAGGTGGTGAAGTCGGTGGCGGCCTCCATCAGCCGCCCCTCCTGGTCGACCAGGCCCGAGTTGATCAGTACCGACAGGGCGATGGGCAGCAGCAGGGTGACCCAGGGGAGCCTGCGCAGGGCCTTCAGCAGCAGCGGGCTGAGCAGGACGTACCAGAGGTAGGCGCGCAGGTACCAGAGCGGAACCGAGATCTGCTCGGCCCAGGTGGGGTCCACCAAGTGGTGGAATCCGTGCAGGTGGGCGCCGAACGGCGGCTCGCTCAGCGGCAGCACCCAGAACGACAGTTCGCCCCACCACCAGTGCGGGTGGCCCGAGGCGTTCGGACCCCAGCCGTCGTAGACCATGGTGGCCACCGCGATGGCGCCGAACAGCCACATCGGCGGCAGCAGCCGGCGGAGCCTGCTGCGGATGACGCCCCAGGCGGGCCGCTTCAGCGAGTTCGCCATCAGCGAGCCGGCCAGCGCGAACATCACGCCCATGGAGGGGAAGACCAGCGGCAGCCAGATCCAGCCGAAGTTGTGGTAGACGATCACCCGGACCAGGGCCAGCGCGCGCAGCAGGTCGAGGTAGCGGTCGCGACCCGGCTTGCGCGCCGGGGCCGCGGGCTCGGGCCCGGGTTCGGCCGCCTCGGCGGCGGCCGCTCCGTGGGCCTGCCGGAAGGCGTCGGGGATCCGCAGCTGGACGGTGCTGTCGGCCAGGGAGCCCTCGGCGAAGGAGCCGTCCGGGTACGGGCCGAAGGAGGCGCTCATGACCCCGCCACGGTGGGCTCGGTGCCGACCGGTACGCCGACCTCACCGGTGCGCCGCAGCTTCTGCCAGCGCAGCCGGCCCCCGGTCAGCGCGGTGATCCAGGACTGGAGCAGCACCATGTACATCAGCTGCCGGTACACCACCTGCTGCACCGGCAGGGTGATCAGGTGCCAGGCCTTCTCCCGGTCCAGCCGGAAGGCGAACCAGGCGAAGCAGCCCTGGATCGCCATGACGCCCAGCCAGGCCGCGATGGTGCCGCCGGCGTCGACGAACAGCAGTCCGTACAGGGTGAAGACGTCGATCAGCGGCGCCAGCATCGGGGTGACCACCATGAACAGCACCACCAGCGGCAGGCCGACCCGGCCGAAGCGGCCGGCGGGACCTCGCTCCAGCACGGCGTGGCGGTGCTTCCACATCGCCTGCATGGTGCCGTAGCTCCAGCGGTAGCGCTGGGACCAGAGCTGGCCGATGCTGCCGGGCGCCTCGGTCCAGGCCCGGGCCTTCTCGGCGTAGACGACCTTCCAGGCGGCCCGGTGCAGGGCCATGGTGACGTCGGTGTCCTCGGCGAGGGTGTCGTCACTGAGGCCGCCCACCTGCTCCAGCGCCTCGCGGCGGAACGCGCCCACCGCGCCGGGGATGGTCGGCATGCAGCTGAGCACGTCGTACATCCGGCGGTCCAGGTTGAAGCCCATCACGTACTCGATGTGCTGCCAGGCCCCGATCAGGGTGTCCCGGTTGCCGACCTTGGCGTTCCCGGCGACCGCGCCGACCCGGGGGTCGGCGAACGGCTGGACCAGTTCCCGCACGGTCGAGGGCTCGAACACGGTGTCGCCGTCCATCATCACGATCAGGTCGTACGAGGCGTTGGCGATGCCGGTGTTCAGCGCGGTGGACTTGCCGCTGTTGGGCTGGCTGATCAGCCGCACGCCGGGCAGCGCCAGGGCCCGGACGATGGCGGCGGTGTCGTCGGTGGAGCCGTCGTCGATGACGATGACCTCGATCGGATGGTCACCGGCGGTGAGCGAGCGCAGGGTGCTCTCGATGCACTCCTGCTCGTTGTAGGCGGGCACCAGCACGGTCACCGGCTCGGTCACCGGAGCGCCCCAACTGCTCCACCCCGCCGAGGGGCGGGCCACCCGGCGGGTGCGCCGGACGTGGACCACGGCCAGCACCAGCATCAGCCCGAGGCGGCCGAAGACCAGGAAGCCGGCGAAGGCGAGCAGGGCGACCAGGGGCGGCAGCACGGCCACCGAGAGACCGGTGGACTTGATGAACACCTTTCCGGCCCACAGCTGGTAGCCGTGCACCGGTACGTCCGCGCTGGGCGCGCCGATCGCGCCGGTGATGGTGGTGAACCGGTAGCCCTGCTTCTGCAGGCCCTCGATGATCTGCGGCAGTGCGGCCACGGTCTGGGACCGGTCGCCGCCGGCGTCGTGCAGCAGGATCATCTCGCCCTGCCCCGCCCGCACCGGCTGGGCGGCCTTGACGATGGCGGCGACGCCGGGCCGCATCCAGTCGTCGGTGTCGCTGCTGATGAACGCGGTCAGATAGCCGTCCGCGCCGGCGTGCTTGGTCACCGGCCAGGACCAGTCGTCCAGCGCGTCCACGGTGGAGGAGTACGGGGGCCGGAACAGCGAGCTGTGGATGCCGGCCACCCCGGCCAGGGCCAGTTGGGTCTGCGCCAGTTCCCAGGACATCCGGGTGCTGGACTTCAGGGCCAGGTCGGCATGGGTGAAGGTGTGCACGCCGATCTCGTGGCCCTCGTCCCGGATCAGGCGGATCAGCGCGGGATGGCGGGAGGCCATCGAACCGGTGATGAAGAAGTCGGCCTTGATGCCGTAGGTCTTCAGCACGGCCAGGATCTTGGGCGTCCAGACCGGGTCCGGGCCGTCGTCGAAGCTGAGCACGACGGTGTGCGCCGGGATGTTGTAGTTCACCGGCTTCGCCTGCTTGGCCGTGCCCCTGGCGTCCACGACCGGGCCGCCGGTGAGCACGCTCATGGGCACCGTGGTCTTGTCCACCGACACCGCGATCGCGGTGTCGTGGAAGACCTGGTTGATGGCCATGCCGCGGAGCACCAGCAGCACCAGCAGCGTGACCAGCAGGGTGACCGGCAGGAAGAACCGCAGTGGGGGCACCTGGAGCCGGCGGTTGCGGCTGGTCGGGCGGCGCCGGCGGGAGGAGCGGGCCATCAGGGCGCGGTCGGGTTGACGACCAGCGGGTGGCCGGAGCGGGTGAGCGGCCGGCTGGTGTCAGCGGTGGCGGGCACCCGCAGGGCCGGGGCCTTGGCCTGGGCGCCGACCAGGTTGGACAGCATTCCGGCCGCGAAGACGGTGCAGACCACCCCGAGGACCCAGCCCGAGGCGCGCAGCCGGCGGCCGCGCTTCCCGGTGTGGTCGACGAACACCGGCGAGGCTTCGGGAAGGGCTTCCCGGACCTTCTCGGGGACGAGCAGCGGAATTTCGAAGGTGTCCCAGTCGGACGAGATGCTCACCGGTCGGAAGGTAGTGCAGCAACCTGGTGATCCGTCGATCGAATGTCCATGGGTGGGGCTTTTATCCCACCTTTGTGATGAGTGTGTAATGAAATTGGAATGAGTTTCGGAAGATGGTTAGGATGCGGGCATTCGCCCATCGGAAAGCAGCCTCTGACATGCGCATATCTACTCGGGAAAAGCGGCAACCGGTCCGCGCCGCACTCCTCGTGGCCGCGCTGCTCCCGTTGGCCGGCTGCGCCGCAGGGAGCAGTGGTGCCACGAGCACCGGTACGGTCCCGAGCGCTTCGCCGACCCACGCCCCCTACTCGGTGGCCTCGCTGCTGCACCCCGACCGATGGATGCTGGGGGTCTCCTCCGACGGGGAGCCCGGTCAACTGGCCCCGGTCACCTCCTTCACCGCGAGTGCCGGGCGCGCGCCCGACCTGCGCGAGTACTACACCAACTGGGGCGAGGACTTCGATCCGGACGGGAACGCCGCGCTCTGGGCCAACGGCCAGCTGCCGCTGCTGACCTGGACGCCCAACGGCACCACCCCGGCCCGGATCGCCGCCGGGGCCGACGACGCCTACCTGACCCGCTTCGCCGGGCAGGTCCGCTCCTACGACGGGCCGGTGGCGATCAGCTTCGCCCCGGAGATGAACGGCGACTGGAACGCCTGGGGCCCGGGGCACGCCACCGCCGCCGACTACGTACGCGCCTGGCGGCACATCCACGACCTGTTCGCGGCGCGGCAGGCCACCAATGTGATCTGGGTGTGGACGCCGCACGCCACCGACTCCGGTACCCCCGCCGCCATCGCCCCCTACTTCCCCGGCGCGGACTACATCGACTGGGTCGGCCTGATCGGCTACTACGGACCGGGCGAGGGCAGCGACTACCGCTCCCTCTTCGCACCGACCGAGAAGGTGCTGCGCGGGCTCACCGGCAAGCCGCTGCTGATCGCCGAGACCGGGGTGGCCGAGGGGCCGCGCAAGCCGGCGCAGATCCGGGACCTGTTCCAGGGGGTGGCCGGCAGCAAGGGCGTCATCGGTCTGGTCTGGTTCGACAGCCGCAAGCAGTGGCCGGGCAGCAGCACGCCGACCGACTGGCGGGTCGCCAGCTCGGCCGGCGCCGCCGAGGCGTTCCGGAAGGCGGTGGCCGACCACGCCGGCGGCTAGCCGGTCGGGCCTGCGCCGGTGTCACTCCCAGCGGAAGAAGCGTGCCGCCGCGGCCAGGGCGACCACCGCCCAGGCGGCGAGGATGCCGATGTCGCCCCAGGGCATCGCGGCGCCCTGCTGCAGCACCGAGCGCAGTCCGTCCGACAGGGCGCTGATCGGCAGCGCCTCCAGCACCGGGCGGACCGCCCCGGGGAACCTGGACAGCGGCACGATCACCCCGCCGGCCAGCAGCAGCAGGATGAAGACCAGGTTGGCGGCGGCCAGGGTGGCCTCGGCCCGCAGCGTGCCGGCCATCAGCAGGCCCAGGCCGGAGAAGGCGGCGGTGCCCAGCAGCAGGAGCAGCAGCACCGCGACCGCCCCCGACGGTGTGCCGAGCCCGTGCGGGTGCCAGCCGAGCAGCAGCGCGATCACCGACAGCAGGGCGACCTGGAGCACCTCGGTGACCAGCACGCTCCCGGTCTTGGCGGTCATCAGCGCCCAGCGCGGCAGCGGGCTGGCGCCCAGCCGCTTGAGCACCCCGTACCGCCGTTCGAAGCCGGTGGCGATGGCCTGGCCGGTGAAGGCGGTGGACAGCACGGCGAGGGCCAGCAGTCCCGGCGCCAGGAAGTCGACCCTGGCCCCGGGGCCGGTGGTGGCGACGATGTCGACCGCGCTGAACAGCACCAGCAGCACGCTGGGGATGACCACGGTGAGCAGCAGCTGCTCGCCGTTGCGCAGCAGCATCCTGGTCTCCAGGCCGGTCTGGGCCCGGAGCATCCGGCCGAGCGGTGCCGCGCCCGGCTGCGGGGCGTAGCTGGTGGTACTCATGCGCGCAGGTCCCGTCCGGTGAGTTCGAGGAAGACGTCTTCGAGGGTGCGGCGGCCCACCGCCAGCTGCTCCGGCATCACCCCGGACTGGGCGCACCAGCTGGTGAGGGTGGCCAGCAGCTGCGGGTCGACCACGCCCTCGACCAGGTAGGAGCCGGGGGTGGACTCGGCCACGGCGGTTCCGTCCGGCAGTGCCTTGAGCAGGCTGCCCAGGTCGAGCCCGGGGCGGGCGCGGAAGCGCACCGTGTCGGCGGCGTCGCTGCGGCACAGCTCCTCCGGGGTGCCCTCGGCGATCACCCGGCCGCCGTCGACGATGGCGATCCGGTCGGCGAGCTGCTCCGCCTCGTCCATGTGATGGGTGGTCAGCACCACCGTGACGCCGTCCCGGCGCAGGTTCCGGACCAGGTCCCAGGTGGCCTGGCGGGCGTGCGGGTCCAGGCCGGCGGTGGGCTCGTCCAGGAAGACCAGTTCCGGGCGGCCGACGACGGCCATGGCCAGTGCCAGCCGCTGCTGCTGGCCGCCGGAGAGGCGGCGGTAGGCGGTGCGGCCGCAGGAGTCCAGGCCGAGCCGGGCGGCCAGCTCGTCCACGTCCAGCGGGTGGGCGTGCAGCTTCGCCGTGTGCCGGAGCATCTCCAGGGCGCGTGCGCCGGGGTAGATGCCGCCGGACTGCAGCATCACGCCGATCCGCGGGCGCAGCCGGGCGGCCTGCGCCGGGTCGCCGGGGTCCAGGCCGAGCACCCGTACGGTGCCGGCGTCGGCGCGGCGGTAGCCCTCGCAGGTCTCGATGGTGGTGGTCTTGCCCGCGCCGTTGGGGCCGAGGACGGCGGTGACGCTGCCCGTGGCCACGGTGAGGTCCAGGCCGTCCACCGCGGTCCTGTCGCCGTACCGCTTGACCAGGCCGGTGATCGCGACGGCGGGAGCACTGGTTTGCATGGCGACGAGTCTACGAAGCGGCGGGGTGCGCCCCGCACCAGGTACCGAATCCGCAGGTCAGGTTAGGCAATCCTTAGTGATAGATCAGACAGCGGACGTCCCCCGAAGGAAGTTGTCCCGGCGGAATGAATTACGCAACAATGGTGTTGTGAAATACATGCGGGAGCGCGAGGAGGGGCCTGAGGCAGTCGTTGAGACGACCGCCGCTGTCGCCATGCCTTCCGCGGTGTCCTCGCGGGAGCGGGTGGCCCGCTCCATTCTGGACCACGGCCCGAGCAGTGCCGCGGACCTCGCCGAGCGGCTCGGCGTCACCCAGGCGGCGGTCCGCCGGCACCTGGACTCGCTGCTCGCCGCCGGGCTGGTCACCGCCCGCGAGCAGAAGGTGTACGGACACCGCGGCCGGGGCCGCCCCGCCAAGGTCTTCCTGCTCACCGACTCCGGCCGGGACGCCTTCTACCAGGCCTACGACCAGCTCGCCGCGGACGCCCTGCGCTTCCTCGCCGAGGCCGCCGGCGGCGGCGAGGCCGGCCGCGACGCGCTGGCCGCCTTCGCCCGGGCCCGGCTGGCCCGGGACGCCGAGCGCTACCGCGAGGCCCTCGGCGAGAGCGACGGGCTGACCCCGACCGAGAAGCTGGCCGGAGTGCTCTCCGGCGACGGGTACGCTGCCACGGTGCGGCGTGCCCCTCTCGGAGAGCAGCTCTGCCAGCACCACTGCCCGGTCGCGCACATCGCCGAGCAGTTCCCGCAGTTCTGCGAGGCCGAGACCGAGGTCTTCTCGCAGCTGCTGGGCACCCATGTGCAGCGGCTGGCCACCATCGCCCACGGCGACGGGGTCTGCACGACCTTCGTGCCCACCCCAGCCGTACCGGCGGCCCCGGCCGCCACCCGATCGTCCACCGATACCAGTTCGCCCGTCTCCAGTTCACCAGTCTCCGGGAGGAACCCCGTATGACCACCACCGCTCACCCGGAGCTTGAGGGCCTGGGCACCTACGAGTTCGGCTGGTCCGACTCCGACGCCGCAGGCTCCACCGCCAAGCGCGGTCTGTCCGAGGCCGTCGTCCGCGACATCTCGGCGAAGAAGTCCGAGCCGGAGTGGATGCTGAACCTGCGCCTCAAGGGACTGAAGCTGTTCGGCAAGAAGCCCATGCCGACCTGGGGCTCCGACCTCACCGGCATCGACTTCGACAACATCAAGTACTTCGTGCGGTCCACCGAGAAGCAGGCGGAGTCCTGGGAGGACCTGCCCGCCGACATCAAGAACACCTACGACAAGCTCGGCATCCCGGAGGCGGAGAAGCAGCGCCTGGTCGCCGGTGTCGCGGCGCAGTACGAGTCCGAGGTCGTCTACCACCAGATCCGCGAGGACCTGGAGGAGCAGGGCGTGATCTTCCTCGACACGGACACCGCGCTGAAGCAGCACCCGGAGCTGTTCCAGGAGTACTTCGGCACCGTCATCCCGGTCGGCGACAACAAGTTCGCCTCGCTGAACAGCGCGGTGTGGTCCGGCGGCTCGTTCATCTACGTGCCGAAGGGCGTGCACGTGGACATCCCGCTGCAGGCCTACTTCCGGATCAACACCGAGAACATGGGCCAGTTCGAGCGGACGCTGATCATCGTCGACGAGGACGCCTACGTCCACTACGTCGAGGGCTGCACCGCGCCGATCTACTCCTCGGACTCGCTGCACAGCGCCGTGGTGGAGATCATCGTGAAGAAGGGCGGCCGCTGCCGCTACACGACCATCCAGAACTGGTCGAACAACGTCTACAACCTGGTGACCAAGCGGGCCGTGGCCTACGAGGGCGCGACCATGGAGTGGGTCGACGGCAACATCGGCTCCAAGGTCACCATGAAGTACCCGGCCGTCTACCTGATGGGCGAGCACGCCAAGGGCGAGACCCTGTCGATCGCCTTCGCCGGCGCCGGCCAGCACCAGGACGCCGGGGCCAAGATGGTCCACATGGCGCCCAACACCTCCTCCAACATCGTCTCCAAGTCGGTGGCCCGGGGCGGCGGCCGCACCTCCTACCGCGGTCTGATCGAGATCGGCGAGGGCTCCAAGGGCGCCAAGTCCAACGTGCTCTGCGACGCGCTGCTGGTGGACACCATCTCCCGCTCGGACACCTACCCCTACGTGGACGTCCGCGAGGACGACGTGTCGATGGGCCACGAGGCGACGGTCTCCAAGGTCAGCGAGGACCAGCTCTTCTACCTGATGAGCCGCGGTCTGACCGAGTTCGAGGCGATGGCGATGATCGTGCGCGGCTTCGTCGAGCCGATCGCCAAGGAGCTCCCGATGGAGTACGCGCTGGAGCTCAACCGGCTGATCGAGCTGCAGATGGAGGGCTCGGTCGGCTGACCGCGGTCCCCGCCCCTGCACACCGACGCTTCCGTACGAGAGAGAGCAGTTCTAGTAATGGCTGAGGCCACCAACACGGCCGGTGGATCGACCACGGCAGGCTCCATCGAGGTCGGCACCGCCGGCTCCGGCGCGCAACTGGCCGGTCCCGGCACCGGGCGCGACAGCGTCGCCGCCGTCCAGCCCGTCGATGCCAGGCTCGACGCCGTCGACTCCTACGACGTCGCCGACTTCCCGGTGCCCACCGGGCGCGAGGAGAACTGGCGGTTCACCCCGCTGAACCGGCTGCGCGGGCTGCACGACGGCAGCGCCGAGGCGACCGAGGGCGCGGTCAAGGTCGACGTCAGCGCCCCCGCCGGGGTCGTCGTCGAGGCCGTGGAGCGCACCGACCCGCGGGTCGGCAGGGCCGGCAAGCCGGTCGACCGGGTCGCCGCCCAGGCGTTCAGCAGCTTCGAGAAGGCCGGTCTGGTCTCGGTCCCGCGGGACACCGTGCTGACCGAGCCGATCCGGATCACCGTGCAGGGCCAGGGCGGCACCGCCTACGGCCACCAGGTGATCGAGCTCGGCGCGTTCGCCGAGGCCCTGGTCGTGATCGAGCACACCGGCGACGCGGTGCTGGCCGCCAACGTCGAGTACCTGATCGGCGACGGCGCCAAGCTCACCGTGGTCTCCGTCCAGGACTGGGACGACACCGCCGTCCACGTCGCCCAGCACACCGCGCTGGTCGGCCGGGACGCCTCGTTCAAGTCCGTGGTGGTCAGCTTCGGCGGCGACCTGGTCCGGCTGCACCCCCGGGTGGTCTACGGCGCCACCGGCGGCGAGGCCGACCTCTACGGGCTGTACTTCGCCGACGCCGGCCAGCACCTGGAGCACCGGCTGTTCATCGACCACGACACCCCGCACTGCCGCAGCAACGTCGCCTACAAGGGCGCGCTGCAGGGCAAGGACGCGCGCGCGGTCTGGATCGGCGACGTGCTGATCCGCGCCGCCGCCGAGGGCACCGACACCTACGAGCTCAACCGCAACCTGGTGCTCACCGACGGCGCCCGGGTCGACTCGGTCCCCAACCTGGAGATCGAGACCGGCGAGATCGTCGGCGCCGGACACGCCTCCGCCACCGGCCGCTTCGACGACGAGCAGCTGTTCTACCTGCAGTCCCGCGGCATCCCGGCCGACGAGGCGCGCCGCCTGGTGGTCCGCGGCTTCTTCGCCGAGCTGGTCCAGCAGATCGGCCTGCCCGAGCTGCAGGAACGCCTGATCGAGCGGATCGACGCCGAGCTGGAGGCGTCGGTCGCATGAGCTTCGTTCGAGTCGCCGCACTGAGCGAGCTGGAGGCCGACACCCCCAAGCGGGTCGCCGTCGGCGACGTTCCGGTCTCGCTGGTGCGCACCGGCGGCGAGGTGTTCGCGATCAACGACATCTGCTCGCACGCCAATGTCTCGCTCTCCGAGGGCGAGGTCGACGACTGCTCCATCGAGTGCTGGCTGCACGGGTCCAGCTTCGACCTGCGCACCGGCAAGCCCTCCGGGCTGCCCGCGACCCGGCCCGTTCCCGTGTACCCCGTAAAGATCGAAGGGGACGATGTGCTCGTCTCCGTCACCCAGGAGTCCTGAGCCTCATGGCAACCCTTGAAATCAACGACCTGCACGTCACCGTCGAGACCGAGAACGGCCCCCGCGAGATCCTCAGCGGCGTCGACCTGACGGTGAAGCAGGGCGAGACCCACGCCATCATGGGCCCCAACGGCTCCGGCAAGACCACCCTCGCCTACTCCATCGCCGGCCACCCCAAGTACACGATCACCAGCGGCACGGTGACCCTGGACGGCGAGGACGTGCTGGCGATGACCGTGGACGAGCGCGCCCGCGCGGGCCTCTTCCTGGCCATGCAGTACCCGGTGGAGATCCCCGGTGTGTCGATCTCCAACTTCCTGCGCACCTCCGCCACCGCCGTCCGCGGCGAGGCCCCCAAGCTCCGCACCTGGGTGAAGGAGGTCAAGGAGGCCATGGCCGACCTGCAGATGGACCCGTCCTTCGCCGAGCGCAACGTCAACGAGGGCTTCTCCGGCGGCGAGAAGAAGCGCCACGAGATCCTGCAGATGGAGCTGCTCAAGCCCAAGGTCGCGATCCTGGACGAGACCGACTCCGGCCTGGACGTCGACGCGCTGCGGGTGGTCTCCGAGGGCGTCAACCGGGTCCGCGCGACCGGCGAGGTCGGCACCCTGCTGATCACCCACTACACGCGCATCCTGCGCTACATCAAGCCCGACTACGTGCACGTCTTCGCGGCGGGCAAGATCGTCAAGTCCGGCGGCCCGGAGCTCGCCGACGAGCTCGAGAACGAGGGCTACGAGAAGTACGCGAAGGGCGGCGCTGCAGCGTGATCCATACCCCCCGTCCCGGCCTGGTGGTCCCCGGCGGCGCCGCGGCGTCCGCGCTGGACACCGACGCCATCCGCAAGGACTTCCCGATCCTGCAGCGGGTGCTGCACGACGGCAAGCCGCTGGTCTACCTGGACAGCGCGGCGACCTCGCAGAAGCCCCGCCAGGTGCTCGACGCGGTCAACGCCTACTACGAGCAGCACAACGCCAACGTCCACCGCGGCGTGCACACGCTGGCGGAGGAGGCCACGGCGCTCTACGAGGGCGCCCGTGACAAGGTCGCGTCGTTCGTCAACGCGCCCAGCCGGGACGAGGTGATCTTCACCAAGAACGCCTCGGAGTCGCTCAACCTGGTCGCCAACATGCTGGGCTGGGCCGACGAGCCCTACCGGGTCGACGCCGAGTCCGAGATCGTGATCACGGAGATGGAGCACCACTCCAACATCGTGCCGTGGCAGCTGCTGTCGCAGCGCACCGGCGCCAAGCTGAAGTGGTTCGGGCTGACCGACGACGGCCGGCTCGACCTCTCCAACATCGACGAGATCATCACCGAGAAGACCAAGGTCGTCTCGTTCGTACTGGTCTCCAACATCCTGGGCACCATCAACCCGGTCGAGGCGATCGTCCGGCGCGCCCAGGACGTCGGCGCGCTGGTCGTCATCGACGCCTCGCAGGCCGCCCCGCACATGCCGCTGGACGTGCAGGCGCTGGAGGCCGACTTCGTCGCCTTCACCGGGCACAAGATGCTGGCGCCCACCGGCATCGGCGTGCTCTGGGGCCGCCAGGAGCTGCTGGAGGACCTGCCGCCGTTCCTGGGCGGTGGCGAGATGATCGAGACCGTGTCGATGAGCTCGTCCACCTACGCCCCGGCGCCGCACAAGTTCGAGGCCGGCACCCCGCCGATCTCCCAGGCCATCGGCCTGGGCGCGGCGATCGACTACCTCAGCGCGATCGGCATGGAGAACATCGCCGCGCACGAGAAGGAGATCGTCGAGTACGCGGTGCGCCGGCTGCAGGAGGTCCCCGACCTGAAGATCATCGGCCCGGACACGGCCGAGGACCGCGGCGCGGCGATCTCCTTCACCCTGGGCGACATCCACCCGCACGACGTCGGCCAGGTGCTGGACGAGCAGGGCATCGCGGTCCGGGTCGGCCACCACTGCGCCCGGCCGGTCTGCCTGCGCTACGGAATTCCTGCGACCACGCGGGCGTCGTTCTATCTGTACTCCACCGAGGCGGAGGTGGACGCCCTGATCGACGGGCTGCACACGGTCCGCGCCTTCTTCGGCTGAGAGAGGAGATGACGACCCTGTGAAGATGGACTCGATGTACCAGGAGATCATCCTGGACCACTACAAGCACCCCCACGGCAAGGGCCTGCGGGACGGCGACGCCGAGGTGCACCACGTCAACCCCACCTGCGGTGACGAGATCACCCTGCGGGTGCGGCTGGACGGCAGCACCGTGGCCGACATCTCGTACGACTCGCAGGGCTGTTCGATCAGCCAGGCGAGCGCGTCCGTGCTGAACGACCTGCTGGTCGGCAAGCAGATCGGGGAGGCGCAGCAGGTCCAGGAGGCGTTCCTGGAGCTGATGCAGAGCAAGGGCCAGTCCGAGGGCGACGAGGAGCTGCTGGAGGACGCCATCGCGTTCGCCGGGGTCTCCAAGTACCCGGCCCGGGTCAAGTGCGCCCTGCTCAGCTGGATGGCCTGGAAGGACGCCACCGCGCAGGCGCTGGCCGAGACACCCGTCAGGGAGAGCGCATGAGTGACACCGCTGAGACCACCGACACGTCGGCCGCCGACGCGCCGTCGGAGAGCACCTTCGTCGGCACCACGGCCGGCACCGTCGCCGTGGACGACCTGATGGAGGCGCTGCTGGACGTCGTCGACCCGGAGCTGGGCATCGACGTCGTCAACCTGGGCCTGATCTACGGCGTCCACATCGACGAGGGCGACGTGGCCACCATCGACATGACGCTGACCTCGGCGGCCTGCCCGCTGACCGACGTCATCGAGGACCAGGCCCGCACCGCCACCGACGGACTGGTCCAGGACCTGCGGATCAACTGGGTCTGGATGCCGCCGTGGGGTCCGGACAAGATCACCGACGACGGCCGCGACCAGCTGCGGGCACTCGGCTTCAACGTCTGAGTCGGTCCGGGTTCCGTCCGGGTTTCGAGAAGCTGCCGTGTTCCGGGCAGCCGCTGCGGATAGGCTCGACGG
Organism: Streptacidiphilus jeojiensis; assembly: GCF_042510965.1. Lineage (NCBI taxonomy): Bacteria > Bacillati > Actinomycetota > Actinomycetes > Kitasatosporales > Streptomycetaceae > Streptacidiphilus > Streptacidiphilus jeojiensis. The sequence continues at coordinate 146,891 of NZ_JBEUKS010000019.1, read as the reverse complement.
AGCGGGCGGACCGAGTCCGTCGCCCCACTTCCCGTCGAGAGCGAGTGTCCGATCATGGCAGGTCCCAGCCGTAAGAAGAGTGGTGCGCCGGCCGGGGTCCCACTCCCGGCCGACATGGATCTGGACACGCTCTACGGTGCGTCCGGGGCCGACCCGGAGGAGCTCTTCGACGAGGAGGAAGAGGAGCTGATCATCGTCCCGCCGGTGCGGCTGCTGCCGCGCGAGGAGCTGGCGGCGGCGGCGCTGCGGGTGCCGCTGTTCGAGCAGGCGATCCGGCTGGCCGGCTGGGTGGGGGCCGGGCGCCCGGTGGACGAGTTCGGCGAGCTGGGCCGGGAGCAGGAGGAGCTGGCCGCGGCCGAGCTGGAGCTCGGCGCGGGCGACGAGGGGGCGCTCGCGGTGGCGCGGGCCTGGACCCTGGCCCTGGACCTCGCCCTGGTGGAGCTGGGCGAGCCGGACTCGGACGGCGCGGACACCGCCCACCCCACCGCCGCGCTGACCGCGCTGAGCGGCGGGGACCCGGAGGCCGTGCTGGAGGCCTGGCAGCTGGCGGCCGACACCGTCGCGGACGTGGTGGTCGAGGCGGACCTCGACCCCAATGAGCTGCAGGCGCTGGAGGAGGCCTCCGAGGGCAGGGACGAGGAGGAGTCCGAGGCCATGTACGAGCGCCTGGAGGCGGCGCGCGAACAGGCCTCCGGGCTGCTGGACGACGCCCTGCAGGTGCTCTACGAGGCCAGGGCCTTCGCCGACACCGAGGCCGACGAGACGGTCCCGCTGGGCGTGCTGGCCGCGCTGCTGGTGGTGCCGGACGGCGAGGAGCCCACCGAGGAGATGCTCGGCGACATCACCAATGTGATGGTCGCACTGGACCCGATGCTGCAGGACCTCGCCGACATCGGCGTGCTCGACTACCGCCCGATCGACCCGGCGCTCTTCGACGAGTCCGGCGACACCGCGCCCGACGCCGTCGGGCCCGGTCTGGACGGCGACGTCGACGAGGACGAGGCGGCCCGCTTCGGCCTGGCCAGGCTGACCGCGCTGGGCGTCCACCAGGTCCGGCAGTGGCTGCTGGAGGAGGGCTACGAGGCGCCGCTGATCGGCGACCTGGCCCGGGGCACCGCGGCCGAGCTGCTGGAGGGGATCTGCGAGGCGGTGAACGTGCTGCCGGACGAGGAGATCGCGGAGTGGCTGGTGGACCGCGAACCGCTGCCGGCGGCGGCCGAGTTGCTCGCCGCCGCCCGCGGCAACGACCTGACCGGGCCCACCCGCCGGCTGCTCTGCGCGGCGGCGCTGGCGCGCCTCGACGGCGCGGCCGAGCCCGCGCTGCGGGAGGTGCTGGCCGATCCCGAGCTCGCCGGTCTGGCCACGACCTGGCTGGCCGGACGGGGCGTCGAGGACTTCGACCTGCCCGGGCGGCCGGTGATGCTGTGGACCATGGTGGACACCCTGGCCGCCCAGCTGATCGAGGAGGGGCCGGAGGAGAGCGGCTTCGCCGCGTTCATGGTGCAGCTCTCGGACGAGGAGAAGCCGGCCGAGCTCTTCGCGGAGCTGTGGCGGATCGAACACCCCTACACCACGGCGGTGCTGGAGGCCGTGGGCGAGCGGCACCCGGACAAGTCCACCGCCAAGGAGGCCCGCAAGGCCGCTTACAAGGCGCGTTCGCGGATGGGCTCGCAGCAGCAGTAGTCCAGCGGGACGGGCGTCCGGCCCGGTCGATCCGGTGCCCGGATCCGGTGCCCGGCCGGGCCGTCGCTCCGTAGGCTGGGAGTCGGCGACCATGGCGACCGCGGCGCGGCCGGAGGGGGATTCTGCGTGCATCTCAGGGGTAGCGGTTCCAGCTTCGAGGGGCCCCGTGACATCTGGCGCGAGCTGGCCGAGTCGGACCTGCGCAGCCTCGGTCGGCGCAGCTTCCGGGTCTACGGCCCGATCGCGCCGCTGCTGGACTCGCCCGCGCTGTCCTCCTGGGAGCAGCACAACGGCAGGCTCGCCGTGGTCGTGCTCTCGCACGGGGCGCTGTTCGATCCGGACGGGCCCTACGTCCAGGTCGAGACGCACGTGGAGGAGGAGGGCCTGAGCCTGTACCCGCTCCAGGACGTGGTCGAGGACGAGCGCGACCGGCTGTTCACCCACGCCGGGATCGACAAGGGGGCGGGGACGGACCCGGCCGAGGAGTCCGAGCCCTGGTTCACCGTGGACGGCATCCCGGTGCGGGCCCGGCTGCGGGTCGAGGGGAAGCTGTGGGCGGCCAGGTTCTCCGTCGGCGGTCCCGACAGCCCGCTGCGCGGACGCGGCGGCGATCCGGTGGTGCTCACCCTGACCGGGCGCGGCATCGCGCCCGAACGGGTCGCGCTGCGCACGGTCGAGGAACTGCAGCCCTATGCACTGGGGCGGCAGGCGCTGCTTCAGGCCGTCGCCGAACGGCGGGGTACGCCCCAGCCGCACATCAGCGAGCGCGAACTGCCCCAGGCCCAGGGGTTGGAGGCACATCGTCGGCTGATCGACTTCTCGGTGCAGGACGCGTTGCGCTTCGAGGCGTCGATGGAGTCGGGGCACAGGCCCCGGACGCCCAGGGGCACCAGCGGCCATGCCGAACTGTGGGAGAGCGCGGTGCGCCAGCAAATGCGGCTGGCCGGGGAGGACCGGGCCCAGGCCGACGAGGCGGTGGGGATCCTGGTCAACCAGATGACCAGGCTCGCCTTCCGGGCCGACTGGTTCCCGGGCACGGACGACGCGCGGGCAGCAGTGGAGGAGAGCATTCGCTACGCCGTCTTCGACAGCGACGTCCCCAGTGCCGGGGCGCAGCGGGCCTGGAAGATCCGGTTCCGCTGGGACCCCTCCGCGATCGCCGAGGCGGCGACGGAGCAGGAGCGCCGGCGCTTGCTGGAGCAGCGGCTCGCGGTCGAGGCCGACTGGCTGGACCAGTGGAACAGCTGGCTCATGGAGCGTTCCGAATCCAGGAGTTGATCATCCGTCGGCTGATGAAACGTCACTTCTCGGGGGCGGGGGCGGAGGCGGTGTCGGGAAGCCGCAGCTGGAGCATGGCCAGCAGCCGCTGCTCGGGGCTGCTCAGGTCCAGGCCGGTGAGCTGCTGGGCGCGGCGGACCCGGTAGCGCAGGGTGTTGGGGTGGACATGCAGGCCGGCGGCGGCCTCCCGGACGTCGCCGAGCCCGTCCAGCCAGGCCAGCACCGAGGCGGCCAGTCGGCCGCCGTGCCGGGCGTCGTGCGCCACCAGCGCGGTCAGCCGGGGGTCGCGGACCTCGGGGTTGGCGGCCAGCAGCTCCAGCAGTTCGCCCAGCAGCACCTGGGCCCTGACGTCGGGCAGCGCCGCGATGTCGGCGGTGATCCGGCCGGCCGCCATCGCGTCCATCACCCGGTCCGCCTCGGCCCGGGAGGCCGGCACCGCGTGCAGGTCGGGGACGACCCGGCCCACGGCGCCGCGCAGCGGCTCGCCGGTGTGCCGCCGGGCCGCGTCGGCGATGTCCTGGGCCCAGCCGCGCAGGGTCTCCGGGGAGACGCCGCGCGGCAGCTCCGGCAGCAGCACGTAGACCCGGTCGCCGACCGGGGCGACCAGTGCGTTGCGGTGCCGGGCGGCCGCGTGCACCGAGATGACGTTGAGCGCCTCGCTGCGGCCCGGCTCCGGTCCGCCCGGCAGCGCGAAGCCCAGGACGGCGGCCGGACGGCGGACGTCCAGGGCCAGGTGCCCGGCCAGGGTCTGCGGCCCGGTCGCCCCGTCCAGCAGTCCGGCCAGCAGGGTGCGGGTGAGCCGCAGGTCGGCGCTGACCTCGCTGCGGCGGCGGACCAGGTGCAGGGCGGCGACCCGGGCCGCGCCGAGCAGCGCCTGGTCGGCGCGCTCGGCCAGCGGGGCCGATCCCTCCTGCACCCAGATCGTGCCCAACTGCCGTTCGCCGGAGCGGATCGCGACCACCAGTCGGCGGCGCAGGCCCAGCTCGGGATGCGGGTCGATGGACACCACCGCGTCCAGGGTGCGCAGCTGCTGGAACACGCCCCACTCGCGCAGCCGGGAGAGGTACGGCTCGGGTCCCTGCCAGCCGAGGATGGTCAGCCGGCGCAGGTCGTCCGCCTCGTCCGAGTCGGCGGAGCGGGAGTAGGCCAGGATCCGGTTGGCGGTGTCCTCGATGCTGACGATGCCGCCGGTGAGCACCGCCGTGGTCTGGGCCAGGCCGAACAGGTCGCCCTCCTCGGCGTCGGCATGGGTGAGCTGCGGGCGGCCGACCGCGAGGGCGGCGCGCACCAGCGCGTCCAGCCGGTCCCAGCGGGCCTCCGGATGGACCGAGAGCAGGGCGACGCCGGCGTCCTCGGCAGCCGTGCGCAGGGCCTCGGGCGGGGTGCCGGGGGCGGGCTTGACGGCCACGGCCGTCGCCCCGTCCCGGGCGGCGGCGCGCAGCACCGGGAGCGCGGAACGTCCACGCACGCCCAGCGCCAGCACCAGGTCGCCGGCGCGCGCGACCGGCGGGTCCTCCGGGTCCAGCAGGGCGACCCCGGTGACCGGCGCGTCCAGGTCCGGGGCGTACTGGAGCTCGGCCAGCGGCTCCCCGAAGGACATCAGCAGCTGGCGCAGCGAGACGCCGTCGGGCTCCTGCACTATGTCCACCCCTCTTCTCCGGCTCTTGTCCGATACGCCAGCCTCCAAGGCCAGATGTTATCCGTTCGGCCAAATCGGTGGCCCACCGCTGAGCCCTAGCGTGCTGCACAGGGCGCAGAGACCCTGCCCCACCCGTACAAGAGGAGAGCGCGCGTGTTGGACGCTGTGACCCGGATTCCCGCGCCGGTCAATGAGCCGGTGCACAGCTATGCGCCGGGCAGCCCCGAGCGGGCCCGGCTGGAGGCCGAGCTGAAGCGGCTCGGCGAGCAGGGCCCGGTGGAGCTGACCATGGCTGTCGGCGGCGTCCGCCGCCTCGGCCGGGGCGAGCCGGTCGACGTGGTCCAGCCGCACCGCCACGCCGCCGTGCTCGGCACCCTGCGCAACGCCACCCGCGAGGACGCCCAGGAGGCCGTCGACGCCGCGCTGGCCGCCGCCCCCGCCTGGCGGGCGCTCTCCTTCGACGACCGGGCCGCGATCTTCCTGCGCGCCGCCGACCTGCTGGCCGGCCCCTGGCGGGAGACCATCGCCGCGGCCACCATGCTGGGCCAGTCCAAGACCGCCCAGCAGGCCGAGATCGACAGCCCCTGCGAGCTGGTCGACTTCTGGCGCTTCAACGTCCACTTCGCCCGGGAGATCCTGGCCGAGCAGCCGCAGTCCTCGCCCGGCGTCTGGAATCGCAGCGACCACCGGCCGCTGGAGGGCTTCGTCTACGCGATCACGCCCTTCAACTTCACCGCCATCGCCGGGAACCTGCCCACCGCGCCCGCGCTGATGGGCAACACCGTGGTGTGGAAGCCCTCGCCGACCCAGCAGTTCGCGGCCCACCTGCTGATGGACCTGCTGGAGGAGGCCGGGCTGCCGGCCGGTGTCATCAACATGGTCACCGGCGACGGACTGGCGGTCTCCGAGGTCGCGCTGACCCACCGTGACCTGGCGGGCATTCACTTCACCGGCTCCACCGCCACCTTCCAGAAGCTCTGGGCCACCGTGGGCGCCAACATCGCCGGCTACCGCAGCTACCCCCGCCTGGTCGGCGAGACCGGCGGCAAGGACTTCCTGGTCGCCCACCCCAGCGCCGACCCGGCCGTGCTGAAGACCGCGATGACCCGCGGCGCCTTCGAGTACCAGGGCCAGAAGTGCTCGGCGCTGTCCCGCGCCTATGTCCCGGCCTCGCTCTGGGAGCAGATCAGGGACGGATTCAAGGACGAGGTGGAGTGGCTCACCATGGGCGACGTCACCGACCTGGCCAACTTCATGGGCGCGGTCATCGACGCCCGCTCGTTCGCCAAGAACAAGGCCGCCATCGACCGCGCCGCGGTCGACCCTCAGGTCGAGATCCTCGCGGGCGGGAGCTACGACGACTCGGTCGGCTACTTCGTCCGGCCCACCGTGCTGGTCTGTGCGGACCCGGCGGCCGAGTACTTCCGCGAGGAGTACTTCGGACCGGTGCTGGCGGTGCACGTGTTCGCGGACGACCGCTACGAGGAGGTGCTGGAGCAGCTCGACTCGGTCTCCTCCTACGCCCTCACCGGTGCCGTCATCGCCCGCGACCGGGCGGCCATCGCCGCGACCATGGAGAAGCTGCGCTTCGCGGCCGGAAACTTCTACATCAACGACAAGCCCACCGGCGCGGTCGTCGGCCAGCAGCCCTTCGGCGGCGGACGGGCCTCCGGCACCAACGACAAGGCCGGCGCGGCGCAGAACCTGCTGCGCTGGACCTCGACCCGCTCCATCAAGGAGACCTTCGTCCCGCCGACGGACTTCCGCTACCCGCACATGGGCTGACGCTCCCTCGTCTCCGCCGTCACCTGTTCCCGCACATCCCTGCCAGGAGTCGTCATGCTCCGTACCCCCCTCCTCGCCGCTGCCCGATCGCCCCGCGCCCGCGCGGTGGTGCAGCAGCTTCCGCCCACCCGGGCCCTGGTCGAGCGCTTCGTCGCCGGCGAGGGGCTGGACGACGCCGTGGCCGTCACCGACGAACTGGTCGGGGCGGGCCGGCGGATCACCCTGGACCACCTCGGCGAGGACACCCGCGACGCGGCCCAGGCCGCGGAGACCGCCGCCGCGTACGAGCGGCTGCTCGGCGCGCTCAAGGAGACCGGCCTGGCCGAGCGCGCCGAGGTCTCGGTCAAGCTCTCCGCGGTCGGCCAGTTCCTGGGCGCCGACGGGGAGCGGGTCGCCCTCGACAACGCCCGCCGCATCTGCGCCGCCGCGGCGGACGCGGGCACCACGGTCACCCTCGACATGGAGGACCACACCACCACGGACTCCACCCTCGGCATCGCCCGCGAGCTGCGGGCGGACTTCCCCTGGCTGGGCGTGGTGCTGCAGGCCTACCTGCACCGCACCGAGGCCGACTGCGCGGACTTCGCCGGCCCCGGCTCCCGGGTCCGGCTCTGCAAGGGCGCCTACCAGGAGCCGGCCTCGGTGGCATACCAGTCCAAGCGCGAGGTCGATCTCTCCTACGTCCGCTGCCTCAAGCAGCTGATGCGCGGCGAGGGCTACCCCATGGTCGCCTCGCACGACCCCCGCATGATCCGCATCGCCGGCCAACTGGCCCAGTGGAACAACCGCAAGGCCGATACCTTCGAGTACCAGATGCTCTACGGCATCCGCCCGGACGAGCAGCAGCGCCTCGTCGACACCGGCGCCACCATGCGCATCTACCTCCCCTACGGCGGCGAATGGTACGGCTACTTCATGCGCCGCCTCGCCGAACGCCCGGCCAACCTGACCTTCTTCCTGAGGGCCCTGGCCACGAAGAACTGACCTGGGCGGGCTACCTGTCCCGCGGCGCCAGGATCTCGCCGGTGCCGTAGGCGGTCCAGGAGTTGTTGTGCGGGTTGCACACCAGCCGTGCACCGGTGACGCAGTGCGCGCCCTCCGCCTGGGCCTGCTGTGCCAGTTCTCGGAAAGCGTCGGCCGCATTCCAGGCGGTGACGGTGACGACCCATGCGTACTTGACGGTCACCCCGTCGAGATCGTGATCGCCGGTGGTGCGGATCGGTATGGCGGTCTGTGCCATCGGTGCTTCCTCCGGTTCGTTGAGTTGCGACGCATTGTCGCAGCTCAACGTTGGTGAGTAAGACGATTCACGGCTGTGCTTCCTGCTCCAGGACACCCTGGGCCACGCGGGCCAGATCCTCGCTGCTGGGGAGCAACTCGCGTACCTGCCGGGGCAGGCCGACGTAACTGCTCACGGCGAGTGGTCGGTTGTGGTTCTGCAGGGCGTACTCCACGGCAGCATGGTTGCGACCCGCGCTGAGGAGGATGCCGATCGTCTCGTCGTCCCGCTCCTTGTCACGAACCGGGTCGTCCACGACGGCGACGTAGAAGCCGAGCTTGCCGACGTGTTCGGGGCGGGCCGTCCTGGTCTTCAGCTCGAAGACGACGTAGCGGTGCAACTTGCAGTGGTAGAAGAGCAGGTCGATGCGGAACTCCTCGCCTCCGACCAGGACCCGGTACTGCCGACCGACGAAGGAGAAACCGACACCCAGTTCGGTGAGGAATTCGATGAGCCGCGCGACGAGGGCGTCCTCGAAGTCACGCTCAGCGTGGTCGCCGTCCAGGCCGAGGAACTCCAGCCGGTAGGGGTCCTTGACGAGCTCGCGAACGGCGTCGGACTGCTCGGGGATGACAGTGGTGGCGAAGTTGGTCTGCGCAGCGCCCTGGGAGAGGTGCAGTCCGCTGGTGATCCAATGCTGCAGCATGGCTCTGGACCAGCCGTGCTGTACGGCAGAGCGGGTATAGAAGTCCAGCTCAGCGGGGGTGTTGGTCTTGTCGAGGAGGACCGTGATATGGCCCCAGGGTAATTGTCCAACAGGCTGTTGGACAATTGGCTCCGGCCAGGTCCGGGCCATTTTGAGCATGTACTGCAAGTTGCTGCGCCCAAAGCCACGCTGGCCGGGATGAGTGGTGCGCAGATCGGCCGCCAGCCGGTCCACGACCTGAGCTCCCCAGCCCTCCTTCTCCTGGCGGGTGAGAATCAGCCGGCCGATCCGCCAGTACAACTCGATCTGTTCGGTGTTGACGGCTCGGTGCGCCCGGATCCGGGCAGAGGTGATTTCCGACTTGATGTCGTGCAGCAGGTCGGCGTAGCCGACCGGGAGGTCTTCGGTGGGCATGGGCGCAGGGTGTCGATTGACCTGATCGTCTGTCATGAGGGCAATGATCCGGGTCACCTGGGTCATCCGAATGGCCGAAACGATCCTGCTCGCTCATATGCGTGAACCTCGTCAAGGTGACGACTTTACAAACACCAAACGAGTGAGGGGATGTTCGAGCCCGGCTCGGCGTAGGAGCAGGTCAGAGGAGCTTGGAGGCGGGTTTGACCATGCCTCGGGCGCTCTTGGCGTCGGCGTACTCCTCGAGGGCGGTCATGACCCATTCGCCGGTGTTCATGCGGATGAGTTTGCAGACCATGACGCCGGTGCGGGGTTCGGCGTGGGTGAGGTCGAAGCGGACGAGTTCGGTGTTGGTGTTGGCGTCGATGAGGCGGCAGTAGGCCTTGGCGACGTCGGTGAACTTCTGGCCGGAGAAGGAGTTGACCGTGAAGACCAGGCCGGTGACCTGCGGGGGGAGGCTCTGCAGGTGGACCGTGATGACCTCGTCGTCGCCCGAGCCGGCGCCGGTGAGGTTGTCGCCCATGTGCTGGATGGCGCCGTTGAAGCCCTGCAGGTGCATGAAGTAGATCTTCTCCAGCTCCTTGCGGTGGCTGTCGAAGGCGATGACGCTGGCGTCCAGGTCGACGGCGCGGCCGCGGTACGCGGGCTCCCAGCCGAGGCCCATCTTCACCGAGGAGAGGAACGGCTTGCCGTCCTTGACCAGGGAGACCGAGCTGCCCTTGGTGAGCGAGACCCGGCCCTTGTCGAGGGTGATCTTGGCCGGGCCGGCGGGGGCGGGTGCAGCCGGAGTCGGGGCGGGGGCGGTGAACGGGGCGGCGGCCGGCGCGGGTGTCGGGGCCGGGGAGGCCAGGTGCCAGTCCTCGGGTTCGGGCTGGGCCGGGGCCGCCGACGGCTCCTCGACCGAGATGCCGAAGTCGGTGGCGATGCCGGCGAGCCCGCTGGCGTAGCCCTGGCCGACGGCGCGCAGCTTCCACTCGGTGCCGCGCCGGTACAGCTCCACCACGATCAGCGCCGTCTCGGTGGTGAGCCGGGGCGGGGTGAAGGTGGCCAGGACGGTGCCGTTGGCGCTGTCCCGCACGGTCGCGGTGGGCTCGGTGCCGGCGAAGGTGGCCTGCTGGTCGTCCAGGCTGGCGGTGATCACGATCTTGTCGATGTCGGCGGGCACCCCGTTGGTGTCCACGGCGATGCCGGCCTGGCTGTAGCTGACGCCGGGTCCGCTGGGTGCGTTGAAGAAGATCAGGTCGTTGTCGGAGCGAACCTTTCCGGCCGTGGTGAGCAGCAGTGCCGAGACGTCCAGCAGCTTCGCGGCGGCGACCTCCACGCTGACGCGCGTGCTGGTCAGCGGCGTGTTGCCGCCGGGCGTGAGGACTGCGGTCACGGGGGTCTCCAGGGCTCGCACGATGGCCGGATGCCTGATCCGGACTCCTACGGAACCCACCGTAACCGCAGAACCTCCCATTCAGGAGCTGACCGGTCGGAATCCCTCGGGTTGGACCGTGGTGAACGCGCCGCCTAGGTACCGGTACTCGGGCGTGCCCGGGACCAGCGGGCCGTGCTCGGCGACGACGGACTCGGCGAAGGCCTCGGAGTCGTCCCGCGGCTCGTAGCCGAGGGCGCGGGCCGGGGCCAGGTCCCACCAGCCGCGGGTGTTGGCGCTGGTGCCGAAGACCACGGTGTGGCCGACATCGGGTGCGGTGAGCGCCGCGTGGACCAACCGGGCGCAGTCGGCGGGGCTCAGCCAGGTCTCCAGCATCCGGGTGTTGGCAGGGACCGCGAAGCAGGAGCCGATCCGGATCGACACCGTCTCCACCCCGTACTTGTCGGCGTAGAGCGAGGCCAGCGACTCGCCGAAGCACTTGGACAGGCCGTAGAAGGTGTCCGGGCGGAACGGGGTCTCGATCGGCAGGTCCTGCTTGCGGTCCTCGGGGTGCTCGGGACGTGGGGTGAAGCCGATCGCGTGGTTGCTGCTGGCCAGGACGACCCGGCCGATGCCCTCCTCGCGGACCGCCTCGTAGAGGTTGTAGGCGCCCTCGATGTTGGCGGCGAGGATGCGGTCGAAGGTGTTCTCCAGCGAGAGCCCGCCGAGGTGGACCACCGCGTCCACCCCGCGGACGGCCTCCCGGACGGCGTCGCGGTCCTGGAGGTCCACGGCGAGGGCCTCCGGCGCGCCGGGGACCGGGGCGATGTCGCTGAGGCGCAGGCTGTAGCCGTAGCCGGGGAGACTCTCGCGGAGGAACGTGCCGACGCCTCCGGCGGCGCCGGTCAGCAGCACACGGTGCGGGGTGGGCATCAGGCCTCCGAAGAAGATTGAACAAGAATGTGGATCGCATTCACATATATGGCTAGCCTAGGAGTCGCTGCATCATGCAGTCAACAAGCCCAGCACAGCCATCAGGGAGATTCCCCCATGCCGGACCGCGCCGTACCGCCCCTCGCCGACCGGTTGCACGGACTCCTGTTCTTCCCGGTGACCCCGTTCGCCCCCGACGGCTCGCTGGACCTGGACGTGCTCCGCGCCCATGTCGGCACCGGGGTGGCCGGCGGCGCCGGTGCCGTCTTCGCGGCCTGCGGCACCGGTGAGTACCACGCCCTGGACCTGGACGAGTACGAGGCGGTCGTCGCCGCGGCCGTCGAGGCGACCGCAGGGCGGGTGCCGGTGGTCGCCGGTGTCGGCCACGGCACCGCGCTGGCCAAGCAGTTCGCCGCGCGGGCCCGCCGGGCCGGCGCGGACGGCCTGCTGGTGCTGCCCCCGTACCTGGTCAGCGCCGACCAGGACGGGCTGCTGCGGCACTTCGCCGCCATCGCCGCGGCGACCGACCTGGACCTGATCGTCTACCAGCGCGACAACGCCGTGCTCACCCCGGCCTCGGTGGTGGCCCTGGCCGAACTGCCGCAGGTGATCGGCATCAAGGACGGCTGCGGCGACCTGGACCTGATGCAGCGGATCATCAGCGCGATGCGCACCGAGGCCCCCGACCGGCGCTTCCTCTACTTCAACGGCCTGCCCACGGCGGAGCTCACCGGCCTGGCCTACCGCGGCATCGGCGTCACCCTCTACTCCTCGGCCGTCTACTGCTTCGCCCCCGACATCGCCCTGGCCTTCCACCGGGCCCTGCTGGGCGGCGACGACGCGGTGGTCAACGCGCTGCTGGACGGCTTCTACCGGCCGCTGGTGGAACTGCGCAACCAGGGCCGGGGGTACGCGGTGTCGCTGGTCAAGGCGGGGGTGCGGCTGGAGGGGCTGGACGCCGGCGGGGTACGGCCGCCGCTGTCGGACCCGTCGCCGCAGCACGTCAAGGAACTGGCCGAACTGATCGCCCGCGGGCGCGCCCTGCTCGCCGGCAACTGAGAAGGGTCCTGCAGCCATGCGCACCTCCGCCTTCCTCTACCCCTGGGACGTCCTCGGCGACCCGGACGCCCCGGCCCGCATCGCCGACCTGGGGGTCGACGGGGTCACCCTGGCCTCCGCCTACCACAGCACCAGGGCGCTGACGCCGCGTCATCCGCGCACCCGGATCGTCACCGCGCCGTACGCGGCGGTGTACTACCCGCCGTCGGCCGAGACCTGGGCCGGTCGGACCCTGCGGCCGCACCGGCAGCGGTGGATCGACTCGGACGATGCCTGGGGCGAGGCCGCGGAGCGGTTGGCGGCGGCCGGTCTGGAGGTCGCCACCTGGGTGGTGCTGGCGCACAACTCCCGGCTGGGCGGCGAGAATCCGCAGAGCACGGTGCGGAACGCCTATGGCGACCGGTATCCCTGGGCGCTGTGCATCGCCCGTCCCGAGGTGGTCGAGTACTGCGCGACCCTGGCCGGTGAGGCGGGGGCGCGGCCGGGGGCGGTGGGCACGGAGCTGGAGTCCTGCGGGTGGTACGGGCTGGCTCATCTGCACGCCCACGACAAGATCGGCGGGGTGCCGCTGGACGGCGCGGCGCAGTACCTGATGTCGCTCTGCTTCTGCGAGGTGTGCGAGGCCGGCTGGGCCGAGGCTGGCGTGCCGGAACTGGCGGCGGCTGTGCGGGGGGCGCTGGCGCCGGTGTGGGCGGGGCAGGCCGCGCCGGCTGCTGACGAGTGGTCAGGGGTGGAGAAGCTGCTGGGGGCGGACCTGGCCGGGGTGACGCTGCGCTGGCGGAAGGAACGGGCCCGGGCGGTGCAGCGGGCGTGTGTTCGCGCGGTGCGGGGCGCTGCGGGCGCGGCGGACTTCTCGGTGCTGCTGCATGCGGACACGGCTGCGCATCGGGTGGGCGCGAACGTGGGGGTCGAGGCGGAGTGGTTGCTGGGGGAGGGGGGTGCGGACGGGCTGGTGATGCCGTGCACGGGGACGCCGGCGACGTTTCCGGATGTTCCCGGGCGGACCTACGCGGCCAACTTCACCGTGGTGCGGGGGATGGGGGGTGATCCTGCGGTCACGCCGCCTCCTGGGGCTACCGAGTTGCGGCTCTACCATGCCGGACTGGCCTCCGACGAGGATCTTGCGGTGGTGCGGAGGAGCTTGCGTCCGTAGGCGGCTTGTCGCGCAGTTCCCCGCGCCCCCACGTGCTGCAACTGGCTCAGTTGCAGCACGCCAGGGGCGCGGGGAACTGCGCGAACGGCAACCGCCCGACCGCCTGCTCAGAGGTGACGGGTCGCCAGGGTGAGGCGGTCGCGGGCGTCGAAGAGGGCGTCGCGGATCATCTGTTCGCGGCCCGGGGTGAGTCGGGCGACCGGGACCGAGCAGCTGACGGCGTCGCGGGCCGGGGTGCGGTAGGGGATGGCGATGCCGAAGCAGCGCAGGCCGAGGGTGTTCTCCTCGGCGTCGACGGAGTAGCCGCGTTCGCGGATCGCGTGCAGGTCCTCGATCAGCGCGTCGATGTCGGTGTGGGTGTGCTCGGTGAGCTGCTCCAGGCGGGCCGGGAGCAGCTTGCGGACCTCCTCGTCGGAGTAGGTCGCGAGCAGCGCCTTGCCCAGCGAGGTGGAGTGGGCCGGCAGCCGGCGGCCGACCCGGGTGAAGGGCCGCAGGTAGTGCTGGGACTGGCGGGTGGCCAGGTAGATGACGTCCGAGCCGTCCAGCCGGGCCAGGTGGATGGTCTCGGTGGTGTCGTCGGCCAGCCGGTCCAGGGTGGTCCTGGCGGCGGCCACGACCTCGTCGCCGTCGATGTAGGAGGTGCCGACCAGCAGCGCGCGGACGCCGATGCCGTAGCGGGTGCCGGTGGACTCGGTCTCGACCCAGCCCAGCTCGACCAGGGTGCGCAGCAGCATGTAGAGGCTGCTCTTGGGGTAGCCGACGGCCTCCTGCACCTCGGCGAGGCTGTGCATGCCGGGGCGGCCCGCGAAGTACTCCAGCAGTTCCACGGTGCGGACGGCCGACTTGACCTGGGCTCCGCCGGCGTCGGCGGCTGCGGGTCGGGCTTGGGGCATCTGGGTTGACCCCATTTCTGCTAGGGACGTATCGTCGGAGTGGTTCAGCATACTGGACAGCGTTCAGCATATGGAATGCATGCGCTCAGAGCTTGCGCCTGGAGGCGGCCCCCATGAACACCACACCAGTGTGGAGTGTCGATGCCCGTACCGGTGACCGTACGGGGGAGGTCGCCGTGGAGGCGGACACCGCGGCGGTCGACGCCGCGGTACGGGCCGCGCACGCCGCGCAGCCCGCGCTGGCCGACCGCACGCTGCGCGCCGCCTTCCTGCGCGCCGCCGCGGACCGGCTGGAGGCGCACGGCGAGGAGCTGATCGCGACTGCCGACCGGGAGACCGCGCTCGGCACCGGCAGGCTGACCGGTGAGCTCGCCCGGACCACGTACCAGCTGCGGTCCTTCGCGGACATCGTGGACGAGGGCGCCTTCCTGGACGTGGTGATCGACCACGCCGACCCGAAGGCCGCCCCCGCTCCCCGCCCCGACCTGCGGCGCTGGAAGGTGCCGCTCGGGGTGGTCGGCGTCTTCGCCGCCAGCAACTTCCCCTTCGCCTTCAGCGTGCCCGGCGGCGACACCGCCAGCGCCCTCGGGGCCGGCTGCGCGGTCGTGGTCAAGGCCCACCCGGACCACCCGGCCACCAGCGAGCTCGCCGCGGCGGCGCTGCGGGAGGCGGCGGTGGCGGTCGGACTGCCCGCGGACGTGCTGGCGCTGGTGCACGGCCGGCAGGCCGGGGTCGACCTGGTGCAGCACCCGCTGCTGAACGCGGCCGGCTTCACCGGCTCCATCCCCGGCGGCCGGGCCCTGTTCGACCTGGCCGCGGCCCGTCCGGCGCCGATTCCCTTCCATGGGGAGCTGGGCAGCCTCAACCCGGTGGTGGTGACCGAGCAGGCCGCGGCGGAGCGGGCCGAGGAGATCGGGGCCGGACTGGCCGGATCGTTCACCCTGGGCATGGGTCAGTTCTGCACCAAGCCGGGGCTGGTGCTGGTGCCCGCGGGCGCGGCCGGCGACCGGTTGGAGAAGGCCCTGGCCGAGGGCGCGGTCGACAGCCCCTCCGGGGCGCTGCTGGACGCGCGGATGCGCGCCGGGTTCCTGGCCGGGTTCGCCGAGCGGGCCGCGCTGCCGGGGGTGTCCGTGCCGGTGCGGGCGGGCGAGGACGGCTACGCGGTGCGCGCCGGCTATCTGAGCGTGGCCGCGGCGCGGCTGGCCGAGGACGCGCACGAGGTGCTGCTGGAGGAGTGCTTCGGACCGGTGACGGTGGTGGCCCGGTACCGGGACGCGGCCGAGGTCGAGGCGGTGCTGGGCCGCCTGGGCGGCAACCTCACGGCGACGCTGCACGCGGAACCGGGGGAGGCCGACGCCGCGGACCTGCTGGCCCGGTTGACGCCGCTGGCCGGGCGGGTGCTGTTCGGCGGCTGGCCGACCGGGGTCGCGGTGGCGCCCGCCATGCAGCACGGGGGGCCGTACCCGGCCACGACGTCGACGGGGACGTCGGTGGGGGGGACGGCGATCGAGCGGTGGTTGCGGCCGGTGGCCTACCAGGGGGTGCCCGAGGCGTTGCTTCCTGTTGAGCTGCGGGACGGTTCGGTGGGCGTGCCGAGGCGGGTGGACGGGGTTCTGGAGCGGTGACGCGGGGCTGCGTGGTTTGTCGCGCAGTTCCCCGCGCCCCTTTCGTACTGCCTGGCTGAGGTGGGTGGGTCAATGGCAGCATGAGCTGCATGTCTGCTCTGACTCTTGCTGAAGCCGTGGAACGCCGTCGACTGTTGGAGGTCCGCAGTAGCACTGTGGACCTGGACCTGACCCAGGGGGACGAGGTCTTCGGGTCGGTGACGGTGATCCGGTTCGCCTGCACCAGCCCCGGGGCCGCCAGCTTCGTCGACGTGAAGCCGGTGACCCTGCTGCGGGCCGTGCTCAACGGGCGGGAGCTGGATCCGGCGACGCTGGTCGACGGCCGGCTCCCGCTCGACGGACTGGCCGCGGAGAACGAGCTGCTGGTCGAGGCGGTCATGGGCTACTCGCGCACCGGCGAGGGCATGCACCGGTTCGTCGACCCCGCCGACGGCGAGGCCTACGTCTACACGCAGGCGTTCCTGGACGACGGGCCGCGCTTCTTCGCCAGCTTCGACCAGCCCGACCTCAAGGCCGCCTACGAGGTGAGCGTGACGGCGCCGGAGGACTGGACCGTGGTCGCCAACAGCCTGGCCGGTCGTCAGGAGGGCGGCCGCTGGGAGTTCGCCCCCACCCCGCCGATCAGCAACTACCTGGTCGCCGTGGTCGCCGGGCCGCTGTTCACGGTGCGCTCCGAGCACGACGGCATCCCGCTCGGCCTGCACTGCCGGCGCTCGCTCGCCCCCTACCTGGAGGCCGACGCCGAGGAGATGCTGGACACCACCCGGCGCAGCTTCGACCACTACCACCGGGTCTTCGACCAGCGTTATCCCTTCGACTCCTACGACCAGTGCTTCGTCCCGGAGTTCAACGCCGGGGCGATGGAGAACCCCGGCTGCGTGACCTTCCGCGACGAGTTCGTGTTCCGCTCGGCGGTCACCGACACCGAGCGCGAGGAGCGCGCCATCGTGATCGCCCACGAGATGGCGCACATGTGGTTCGGCGACCTGGTCACCATGCGCTGGTGGGACGACCTGTGGCTGAACGAGTCCTTCGCCGAGTTCCTGGCCTACACGGTGGTCTCCGAGTCCACCCGCTTCACCGGTGCCTGGACCGGCTTCGCCGCCGCCCGCAAGTCCTGGGGCTACGACGCCGACCAGCGCCCCTCGACCCACCCGGTGGCCCCCGAGAGCGTGGACGACACCGCGGAGGCGCTGCAGAACTTCGACGGCATCTCCTACTCCAAGGGCGCCGCGGCGCTGCGTCAGCTGGTCGGCTGGCTGGGCGAGGAGGCCTTCTTCAAGGGCGTCAACTCCTACTTCCAGCAGCACGCCTTCGGCAACGCCGCGCTCGCCGACCTGCTCCAGGCGCTGGCCGCGAGCAGCGGCCGGGACGTGCACGCCTGGGCTGAGCGCTGGCTGCGCACCACCGGGGTGGACACCCTGCGGGTCGAGCCGGCTGAGACGGGGGAGGACAGCGGCGGACGGGGCGGCGCCCGGATCCGGCACACCTCGGCCGACGGCCAGCTGCGCCCGCTGCTGATCACCGCGGCCACCTACGAGCGCGCCGCCGACGGCCACCTGGTGCTGCGGGCCCGCCGCCCGCTGGACCTGCCGGCCGAGCCCGAGCACGAGCTGGACAGTGTCGGCGCGGGCGACCCCGACCTGCTGCTGCTCAATGACACCGACCTCGGCTTCGTCAAGGTCCGTCTGGACGACCGCTCCTGGCGGACCGTCACCGAGTCGCTGGGCGGCGTCCCGGAGGAGCTGGCGCGGGCGGTGCTGTGGGGCGCGGCCAGGGACATGGTGCGCGACGGCGAGCTGGACCCGGAGGGCTACCTGGAGCTGGTCGCGGCGCACCTGCCGGGGGAGGCCTCCGCGCACCTGGTCCAGTCGGTGCTCGGCTTCTCCCGGAGCACCGTCGCCGACCAGTACCTGACGCCGGACCGGCGTCCGGCCGGGCTGGGGCTGCTGGCCGGGGTCGGCCGGGACCTGCTGCGCCGGACCGAGGGCGGCCCCGACGACATGACCGGGCTGCGGCTGCTCGCCGTCCGCAGCCTGATCGCCTCCTCGTCCACCCCGGCCGAGCTGGCCGTGCTGCAGTCCTGGCGGGAGGAGGGCGGGGTGCCCGGCGGCCCGCTGCTGGACCCCGAGCTGAGCTGGCAGCTGCTGCTGCGGCTGTGCGTGCTGGGGGCGGCCGGAGAGGCCGAGATCGCCGCCGAGCTGGTCCGGGACACCAGTGCCACC
This sequence comes from Streptacidiphilus jeojiensis, assembly GCF_042510965.1. Taxonomy (NCBI): domain Bacteria; kingdom Bacillati; phylum Actinomycetota; class Actinomycetes; order Kitasatosporales; family Streptomycetaceae; genus Streptacidiphilus; species Streptacidiphilus jeojiensis. The sequence continues at coordinate 128,922 of NZ_JBEUKS010000019.1, read as the reverse complement.
GGGCTGGAGGGCGCCGCCCGCTGCCGTGCGGCGCTGCCCGACCCGGCGGCCAAGGAGGCCGCCTGGACGGCGCTGTTCGACAGCGACCTGTCCAACTACCTGATCGCCGCGACCGCCCAGGGCTTCTGGCAGCCGGAGCAGCACGAGCTGCTGGGCGACCTGCCGCAGCGCTACTTCGAGGCCGTGGTCGACACCGCGCAGCGGCGCGGGCCCGCGGTCGGACGGCTGCTCTCGCGCTACGGCTTCCCGGCGTACCACGCCACCGAGGAGACCGTGGCGGCCGCGGAGACCTGCCTGGCCAGGACGGATCTCACCGCGGCGCTGCGGCGCGGGCTGGTGGACCAGGTGGACGACCTGCGCCGCGCGGTGCGGGCACGCCAGGCCGCGGCCAAGTGAGCGCGACGCGGGAGCAGGCAGGGACGGAGCCGCAGCCGCAGCCGCTGCACCTCAGGGGTCGGATCCTGGTCGGCCCCGAGGAGGTGCGGGACGAGCTCTGGGTGGTCGGCGGCCGGGTGACCTTCTCCCGGCCGCCGGGCGCGGCCGTGGCCGGCACGGTCGACGGCTGGGTGCTGCCGGGGCTGGTGGACGCGCACTGCCACGTCGGCCTGGACGGCCACGGCGCGGTGGACCGGGAGACGGCGGAGAAGCAGGCGCTGACGGACCGTGGGGCGGGGGCGCTGCTGCTGCGCGACGCCGGCTCGCCGTCCGACACCCGCTGGATCGACGACCGGGACGACCTGCCCCGGATCATCAGGGCCGGGCGGCACATCGCCCGTACCCGCCGCTACATCCGCAACTACGCCCATGAGATCGAGCCCGGGGACCTCGCCGCCTACGTCCGCCAGGAGGCGCGGCGCGGCGACGGCTGGGTGAAGCTGGTCGGCGACTGGATCGACCGGGAGACCGGGGACCTGGCACCCTGCTGGCCACGCTGGGCCCTGGACGAGGCGATGGCCGCCGCCCATGCCGAGGGGGCCCGGGTCACCGCGCACTGCTTCGCCGAGGAGTCGCTGGCCGACCTGGTGGAAGCCGGGATCGACTGCGTGGAGCATGCGACCGGTCTCACCGCGGAGACGCTGCCGCTGTTCGCCGAGCGGGGGGTGGCGATCGTCCCGACCCTGGTCAACATCGCCACCTTCCCCGGGATCGCGGGCGCCGCCGAGGGCAAGTTCCCGGCCTACGCCCGGCACATGAGGGAACTGCACCGGCGCCGCCACGCCACCGTGGGGGCCGCCCACGACGCGGGCATCCCGGTGTTCGTGGGCACCGACGCGGGCGGCTCGCTGCCGCACGGCCTGGTGGCGGACGAGGTGGCCGAACTGGTGCTGGCCGGACTGCCGCCGCTGGCCGCGCTGTCGGCGGCGAGCTGGTCCGCCCGGGAGTGGCTGGGCCGCCCCGGACTGACCGAGGGCGCCCCGGCCGACCTCCTGGTGCTCCGCGAGGACCCGCGCGCCGACGTACGGGCGCTGGCGGATCCGCTGGCCGTGGTGCTGCGGGGCTCAGTGGTCGGCTGAGCGGCCGGACGAACGGTGGAGCAGGCCGCGCAGCCAGCCGGCCGGCTTCGACCGGGTCGGGTCCCAGCGCTCGCCGCGGCCCCGGGTCAGCGGGTAGCAGGCGAGGCCGAGCAGGGCGGCGGTGAGGTGGCCGACGTCGGTGAAGGTGCGGCCGTGCACCAGGGCCGAGCCGTACCAGAGCAGCACCGCTGCCAGGTAGATCCAGCGCCAGGGTGCGGTGATCCGGTAGAAGAGGATGGCCTGGATCCCGGCCAGCGCGTAACTGACGCCCACGTCAAGGGTGTTGACTGCGGACTGGGGAGCCCGGCCCTGGTGGATGGCCCAGTAGAGGACGCCCTCGCTGATGTAGGTGGCGCCGACGTGGGCGACGGCCAGCGCGAGCAGCCAGCGCCAGGTGCCGAGCCAGCGCTCGGCGGGGACGTGGAAGATGGTGTAGATCACGGCGTAGGAGATCCAGGTCCCGCCGTCCAGCCAGAACGCGCTGGCGATCAGCACCCGGACCGGGTCGGTGGCCAGCTGGTGCAGATTGGTGGAGCGCTGGCGCAGGAAGTGCTCCTGGAACTCCGGGCTCATCCGGTGCATGGCCACGGTGGTGACGAACAGGGCCAGCAGCCAGAGGTGCGTGCCGGGCGCGCGGCGGAGGTACGCCCAGGCGGCGGTCCGGGCCCGGGCGAGGTGGTGCGGGGGCTCCGGGACGGGGCGTGCCGGGACCGGCTGCGCGTTCATGGGGTGATTCTGTCCTGTTTGATGGGGTTTGTCGCGCGCGTGGAGCGGAGGGCGCGTATGGCATTAGAGTGACGCACCATGGCCGCACGTCCCTTGCATGAGATCGTCGAGCCCGGCTGGGCCAAGGCGTTGGAGCCGGTCGCCGGGCAGGTCGCCGCGATGGGCGACTTCCTGCGCGCGGAGATCGCCGCCGGGCGCGGCTACCTGCCGCCGGGGCCACAGGTGCTGCGCGCGTTCCAGCAGCCGTTCGACCAGGTCCGGGTGCTGATCGTGGGTCAGGACCCCTATCCCACGCCGGGGCACGCGGTGGGCCTGTCGTTCTCGGTGGCGCCCGAGGTGCGGCCGCTGCCGGGCAGCCTGGTCAACATCTTCCAGGAGTACCAGCAGGACCTGGGGCTGCCCGCACCCGGCAGCGGCGATCTGACGCCGTGGACCGAGCAGGGGGTGCTGCTGCTCAACCGGTCGCTGACCACCGCGCCGCGCAACCCCAACGCCCACCGCGACAAGGGCTGGGAGGCCGTCACCGAGCAGGCGATCCGGGCGCTGGTCGAGCGCGGACCGGCGCTGGTGGCCATCCTCTGGGGGCGTGACGCCCGCAACCTGCGCCCGCTGCTGGGCCCCGCGCCCTGTCTGGAGGCGCCGCACCCCAGCCCCCGCTCGGCGGACCGGGGCTTCTTCGGCTCCCGCCCGTTCAGCAGGGCCAATGAGCTGCTGGTACGGCAGGGCGCGCAGCCGATTGACTGGCGCCTGCCCTGAACTGGTGGGACTCCAGCGACACCTGAGGTTCTGTCACTCGTTCGGGTGAACACACTCCGTGTGCCTCCAGAGTGACGCACGGTTCGTAAGGATAGGCCGCATCCACGATTGTGTCCGGGCGCTCCGCAACTGGGGGTGAGCGCCCGGCCCTTTCCCATTGCTGTCTGTGATCGACGAACACCTGTGGGGGCTTCACATGATGACCATCCGCCGCACCGGTTCCGCCCTCGGTGCCTTACTCGCCGTCTCCCTGCTCGCGGCGGCCCAGCCCGCCCGCGCCGACGGCTCCGGCGGCTCCGGGTGGGGTACGGCGTCGGCCACCACCGCCGGGCTGTCGCTGGACGTCAAGCTGATCAACGGCGCCGTGGACATCCCGGTGGACCTGACGCTGAACGCGGTGCACGCGCCGAAGAGCGTCGACGGCTCGATGCTGACGACGACCATCGGCGGCGTCGACCAGGGCCGGCAGCTGACCCTGCTCGACGCGACCCTGGGCCACAGCGCGGCCACCGTGGACAGGCACGGTGCCCATGCCGAGGTCGACCTGGTCAAGGCCAACCTCAGCCTGCCCGGCTTGCTCACCCAGCTGGTGGGCCTCAAGGAGGTGCACGCCACCGCGGACTGCCCGGCCGGCGGACGGCCCAGTGCGGACGTCAACATCCTGGGGACGCTCAGCGTGCTGGGCAAGGGGGTTTCGCTGAGCGCGACCGGACCGACCAGGGTCAGCGTTCCCGGTATCGGGATAGTCGACCTGGAGCTGTCCAAGAAGACGGTGACCTCCACCACGGCGGCCGCCACCGCGCTGGAGCTCAACGTCCATGTCAATCCGCTGAACCTGAATGTCGCCGAGGTGACCGGCACGGTCGAGCTCGCGGCCGTGCACTGCACCGAGGGAAAGGGGGACGGGGGCTCCTCGGCCCCGTCGAGCTCGGCCTCCGCCTCCGGCCCGGCCTCCGGATTGCCCGCGCCGAGCAGCTCCGCCGCGTCGAGCGGCGCCGCGCTGCCCCCGCCGCCGCAGACCTCCGCCTCGTCGGCGGGCTCGGCGGCGTCCGGATCACAGGCTGCGGCCACCCCGGCCGCTGCCACCACCAATCTCGCGGAGACCGGCGGCGGCAGTCAGACCCCGATGATCGCCGGTGCCGCGCTGGTGCTGGTCGGCGCCGGTGCCGCGGCCGTGGGCACGACCCGTCGGCGGCGGCGTCGGCAGCACTGAGCCGGGGTGGGCCGCCGGTCAGGACAGGTGCACCGTCCTGGAGGTGCCGGGGAGGCCCTGGGTGAGGTCCAGGGTGACCACCGGGGCGGCGCCCTCCAGGCTCACGGTGACCCCCGGGTCGTCGCTGAAGCCGCGGCGGTAGCGGGGCCGGTCGGACAGGGTGACGGTCAGTGAGGTCTGGGTGCAGGTCGGGTCGCTGACCGCCAGGGTCAGCCGGCCGCCGCGCTCCTGGAACAGGACCGACGCCGGGCCGCTGACGCCCACGGAGGGGAGGGCGCCGGCGGTGAAGAAGTTGGCGGCGGTGAGGTTGTTGCGGCCCGATCGGATCGCCTGCAGGGCGGGGGTGTTGGCCAGGACGGCGACGTCCGGGTGCCCGGCCCTGCGGGCGGTCTCCGACGCGCTCGCCCCCGGCAGCAGCAGATAGACGTAGCTGCCGCCGCTGGGGTCGATGCCGTGGTCGAGCCAGAGGGTGGCGTAGCTGTTGGTGTAGGGCGTGGTGGTGCCGCCGGTGCTGGGCCCGTTGTCGATGGCGGCCCAGGTGCCGGTGCGCTGTTCGCGCAGGGCGCGCAGGGTGGCGCCGGGGGCGGAGCCCGCGGGCAGGACGTAGCCGCCGACGCCTTCCAGATGGGCCCAGCCCGCGGCCGCGAAGCTGCCGGACCAGCCCGCGGTGGTGGGGGTGGCCCGGCCGTTGACGGTCAGTCGGTTCCGGCCCGAGGCGTGCAGGTTGCGGTTCTCCAGGGTGGTCTCCACGGTGTGGCCGGAGCTTCCGGTGATCCCCGCGCCGAGCGCCACCACGCAGTCGTCCAGGCAGAACCAGGACTTCCTGGCCCGCAGCGGCGAGCCGTAGGGGACCAGGTCGAGGCCGACCGCGCCCCAGGTGCCGTCCAGCACCGCGCCGCCGGACCAGGTGGTGGGCGGCAGCGTGCCGTTGCCGGCGCTGGGGGCCAGCGGCAGGGTGTCGGCGGTGACGCCGGGCAGCCTGGTGCAGTCCACGGTGGGCCAGTAGGCGTCGGTGTAGTGGCCGTTGTCGTCGTTGTAGAGGTAGGTCGCGCCGTCGCCGGTGTGCCAGCCGCGCTGGTTCTCGCCGTTGATGGCCTCCAGCCGGGCGATCCTGCTGCTGGACAGGCCCACCGTCCAGGCCCAGCCGGGGCGGCGGTGCACCGCGCGTTCGATCGAGGGCTGCTGGACGTGGTTCGGACCCTGGCCGATGGCGTGCACCTTGGTGTCGTCCAGCACGGACTTCACCAGGGCCATCCGCGCCGGGGTGGCCGACGCACGGATGCCGGCGAAGGTCTCGCGCTCGATCCAGCCCTTGCACAGCGCCTTCCAGCGCTTCTGCTGGTCCCGGGAGCCGACCGGGATCAGTCGGAGGATCGACTCGGTGATGGAGTGCCCGGCGTCGTGGTCGGTCTCGCCCTGACGGGACAGGAAGCGGCCGCGGACCACGTCCATCACCAGTCCGTCGTACATGAACGGCGCGTAGGTGAGGTCCACCGAGTCCAGGATGACCGCGAACTGGGGGTCGTCGATCGGCCAGCTGGAGCCGTTGAGCAGCAGCGAGAGCTGGCTGAGGTCGTCCAGCAGCACGTAGGAGTAGTGGCCGTTGTAGGGGATGGTGCCGTGCTGGATGTAGCCGCCGTCGCGGTAGTAGCCGTCCGAGGTGGTGACGTAGGGGTAGATGTCGGAGAGCTTGTCGCGGCCGAGGGCTATCAGGTCGCCGTCCTTGGCGAGGATGCCGCGCAGGATGGTGATCTGGCACATGTCGGAGCGGTTGGCGCCGGTGGTGAGCACGGTGCCGGACTGCTGGTGGGTGGGGTCGGGCACGAAGTGGGCCACGGTGGCGAGGTAGGAGGTCAGGTCGGCGGCGGGGACCTGGCTGCCGAGCACCGCGCAGGCGTTGACCAGGGCCTGCGGTGCGCCGATCTCCCAGTGGTACCAGTTGCCGACCTCGGCGGAGGACGGCTTGTAGTAGGCCGAGCCGATCAGCTGCAGTGCGGCGACCAGGCGGGTGGCGACGGCGGCGTCCTGGTAGTGGGCCGAGCCCGGGGTGGCCCAGGCGATGGCGGTGTCGCGGATCCGGTAGTAGGTGCCGCTGGCGTTCTCCACCTGGGTGAACGGCAGGTCGGTGTAGACGGACGCCGGGGTGGCGGAGTTGTCGTAGAGCGCGATGTCGGCCGCGGCGATGGCGTCGATGGTGGCGATGGCCGCAGCGTAGTCGGGGTCGGTCGGGTCGACGGCGCTGCCGCCGGTGAGGATGTCCGACCAGACCCCGCGGAGCTGGTCGAAGGCGTCGGCGGCGGCGGTGGTGTCGGCACCGGCCCCGGCCGGCGTTCCGGCTCCGGTGGCGCCGGGTGCCACCGCCGCGGTGGGGGTCGCGGCGGTGGCCGTCCCGGTGGCGCCGGCTCCGAGCAGTGCGGCTCCGGTCACGGCGGCGCCGGCGCCGAGGAAGCGGCGGCGGCGCAGTGGTGCGGCGAGGGGCGTGCTGTCGTCCATGCGGGCGTCCTCGGTGACGTCGGGTCAGGTGTGAGGACATGACACGCCGCCCATCCGGCCGAGTCAAGATGCTGGACAAAGTTCAAGTATGTGAATCAGAGTTGAAGGGCCGTCAGTGCCTCGAAGAAGGCGTCCAGGGTGGCCTTGTCGCGCACCGCGATCCGCAGCCAATCGGGCCCCAGACCTGGGAAGGTGTCACCCCGCCTGACCGCGAACCCGGTGCCGCGCAGCCGCTCCCGGACACTGGCGGCGCCGGCCATCCGAATGAGTACGAACGATGCAGCGGGCTGACCGTAGGTCCGAATGCTGGGCAGTTCCGCCAGTCGGGAGAGCAGGTAGTCCCGGTCCTCGGCGGTGGCCCGGGCTGCTGCCTCCGCCTCGGCCAGCGCGGCCGGGGTGCTGCACGCCTCGGCGGCGACCAGGGCCGGGGTCGAGACCGGCCACAGCGGCTGGGCCGCCGACAGGGCGTCGATCATCGCGGGGGCGGCGAGGACGTAGCCGATGCGCAGCCCGGCCAGGCCCCAGGTCTTGGTGAGGCTGCGCAGCACCACCACGCCCGGCAGGTCGCGCCGTCCGGCCAGGCTCTCCGCCTCGCCCGGGACGGTGTCCGCGAAGGCCTCGTCCACCACCAGGGTCCGCCCGGGGCGGGCCAGCGCCGCCAGGGCGGCGGCCGGGTGCAGGATCGAGGTCGGGTTGGTCGGGTTGCCGACCACCACCAGGTCGGCGTCGGCGGGGACGGCCGCCGGGTCGAGCCGGAAGCCGTTCCTGGGGCGGAGCACCAGCCGCTCCACCGGGTGCCCGGCGTCGCGCAGCGCCGCCTCCGGCTCGGTGAACTGCGGGTGCACCACAACCGCGCGGCGCGGCTTGAGGGTTCGCGCCAGCAGCACGAACGCCTCGGCTGCGCCCGAGGTCAGCAGGGTCTCGCCGTCGGGACGCCGGTGCCGCCGGGCGACGGCCGCGCGGGCGGCCCGTCCGTCGGGGTAGGCGGCCAGGCCGCCCAGGGTGTCCGCCAGCCGCTGCCGCAGCCACGGCGGCGGAGTACCGGCCCGCACGTTCACCGCGAGGTCGACCAGGCCGCCGCCGACCTCGGCGTCGCCGTGGTGGCGCAGGTAGCGATGGTCCGGGCGGCCGTCCCGATCAGTGGACATGCGTGTGCGAGCCGGACCCGTGGTCGTGTGAAGGGCCGTGCGACGAGCCGTGTGAAGGATCGTCAGGGTGGTGGTGCGGGCGCTGCGCCGCACCGACGCGGTCCTCGAAACCAGGCATGGCGACACGATAGACGCAGGTGTCACAGTTCATCCGGAGATCTCCGGCAAGTGCCTCCCGGTAGCGGGCCAGGACCAGTTCGGCCAACTCCTCGGTGGGGCCCATCACGGCGGCCTGGCGCAGGTCGGTGTCCGGGTGGGCGGCGGCCCAGTCGGCGGCCTGCTGTTCCACCCGTTCGGGGAGGATGCCGGTGAACAGGAAGTAGGGCAGCACCACGATCCGCCGGGCGCCGAGCAGCCGGCAGCGGGTCAGCCCGGACGGGACGTCGGGCGCGGCGAGCGAGACGAACGCGGTCTCCACCCCGGCCAGGCCCCGGCCCTCCCACAGCAGCCGGGCCACCTTGACCACCTCGGCGTTGGCGTCCGGGTCGGTGGAGCCCCGGCCGACCAGCAGCACGGTGGTGTCGGCGCGCTCCTCGGGTGCCAGCACCTCGTCCAACCGCCGCTCCAGGACGGTCAGCAGGGCCGGGTGCGGGCCCAGCGGGCGGCCGTAGGAGAAGGAGGTGCCGGGATGGCGCTCGCGCTCGCGGACCAGGGCGGCCGGGATGTCGCCCTTGGCGTGCCCGGCGGAGACCAGCACCAGCGGGACCGCGGCGAAGCGGCGCGCTCCGGCCTCGACCAGCTCGGCGACGGCGTCGGCCAGCGGCGGCGGGGACAACTCGATGAAGCCGCCGCCGACCGGGGTGTCCGGGAGCCGGTCGCGCAGCCCGGCGACGAAGGAGCGGAACGCCTCGGCGCCGGCCTCGTCGCGGGTGCCGTGGCCGACGATGAGCAGGGCAGGGGGTGTCACTGGGGGGACTCCTCGTAGAGATCCGGGTAGAGCAGGGCGTTGGCGGCGGCCGCGGCGACCGCCGAACCGCCCTTCTCGGAGATGTTGCTGACGGCCGGCAGCCCGGAGGCGCGCAGCGCCGCCTTGGACTCGGCGGCGCCGACGAAGCCCACCGGCAGGCCGATGACCAGCGCCGGACGGGCGTCCAGCAGCAGCAGTTCCTCCAGTGCGGTCGGGGCGCAGCCGATCACCCACACCGCCCCGTGGCCGACCTCCTCCAGGGCCAGCCGGACGGCGGCCGCAGAGCGGGTCAGCCCGGTGGCCGGGTCGCCCTTGGCGTCGCCGAGCCGGCACAGCGCCCGGCGGGTGGTGATGCCGGCGGCGACCATCTGCACGTCGGCCACCAGCGGCGCTCCGGCCGCCAGCGCGTCGGCGGCGGCGCGCAGCACCGTCTCGTCGGCGATCACCAGGTCGTCCAGGTAGGCGAGGTCGGCGCTGGAGTGCACCACCCGCTCGGCCACGGCCCGGGTGAGCGGCGGGAGATGGCTGGTGTCGGCCCTGGCCCGCAGGCGGCGGTAGGACTCGCGTTCGATGGGGTGGACCTGGCGCGCCGTCATGACTGCCACCGGTAGCCGCGCGGGGTGACCATCCGGTCCGCGACCGTGCGCGAGGCGGTGTTGCCGACCACCACGACGGTGGTCATGTCGACGGTGCTGACGTCCAGTTCGGCCAGGGTGGTGACGGTGTGCCACTCGTCGGCGCGGGAGATCGCATGGGCGACCCCGACCGGGGTGTCCGGCCTTCGGTGCTCGGCCAGCAGCGACAGCGCCTTGGGAAGCTGCCAGTCCCGGCCCCGGCTGCGCGGGTTGTAGAAGGTGACCACCAGGTCGGCCTCGGCTGCGGCGCGGACCCGGCGCTCGATGACCTCCCAGGGGGTGTGCAGGTCGGAGAGGCTGATCGAGACGTGGTCGTGCCCCAGCGGCGCGCCCAGCAGCGAGGAGGCGGCCAGCGCGGCGGTGACCCCGGGGACGCCGACCACGTCGATGTCCGGGCCGGCCTCGGCCAGAGCGGGGGAGGCCATGGCGTAGACGCCCGCGTCGCCGCTGCCGATCAGGGCGACGGCATGGCCCTGCTCGGCCAGGCGTACGGCACTGCGGGCGCGCTCCTCCTCGGCGCCGAGGCCGGTGGCCTCGATCCGGGTGCCGGGGCGCAGCAGGTCGCGGATCTGGTCGACGTACTGGTCCAGGCCGACGATCACCGACGCCCGGCGCAGTTCCTCGCGCGCCCGCGGGGTGAGCAGGTCGCGCGCTCCCGGGCCGAGCCCGACCAGCGCCAGCCGTCCGCGCGGCGACTTGCGGACCACGGCGACGGTGGCCATCGCGGCCCGGCCCTCGGGGGCGGACTTCCGCTTGGGCACCAGCAGTTCGCCGCCGCCGAGCAGCGCCGCCGCCTCGGCCACGCTGGGCGTGCCGACGGCCGCCTGCGGGGCGGGCGAGGGGTTGGGGACGGCGACGGCTGCGAGCGCCTCGGCGGGGTGGGCGACCAGGTCCACGCCGAGGGCGGCGGCGGCCGCGAGCAGCCCCGGCTCGTCGGCCTTGGCGTCCACGGTGGCCAGGTAGCTGACGGAGTGCCGGCTCAGCCCGGCGTCGGCGAGGGCCGCCTCGACCAGCCCGAGCACCTCCTCGGTCGGGGCGCCGCGGCTGGCGCCGACGCCGACGATCAGGCTGCGCGGACGCAGCGTCACCGTCGCTGGCCCGGCGGCCTCGTCGATGCGGTCGCTGATGACGACCACCGGTGCCTCCGACGGTGCGTCAGGCGTCAGGTTCGGCGGCAGGGCGGGCAGCGGGTGGACCGCGTCGGACACCAGCCGGACCGGCGCGCCGTCCAGCAGCGCGCGGCTCACCGCGGCGAGTTCACCCTCGACGTGCAGTCCGAGGGTGTCCAGGCCGGGCAGGCCCATCGCGTCGGTGGCGGTGGTCAGCACCGGCTGCGCGTCCAGGGCTTCGGCGACCCGCTCGGCCAGCCGGTTGGCGCCGCCGTCATGGCCGCCGACGAGCGACACCGCGAAGTGCCGGGCCTCGTCCACGCAGACCACCCCGGGGTCGCCGTGCTTGTCCGCCAGCAGCGGGGCGATCAGCCGCACGGTGGCGCCGGTGGCCAGGAAGCACACCAGCTGCTCGCACTCGGCCCAGGCCCGGGCCACCGAGGCGGCGACGGTCTGCTCCTGGTAGAGGGTGCAGCCGCCCAGCGCCCCGGCGAGTTCGGCGGCGGCCGAGCGGCCGGCCGACGTCGCTGCGATCAAGCCGATCACTGTTCATCTCCTGACGATGGATCAAGTCGGTTGCCCCAGAGGACGAAAATCGGATTGGTGGCGGCCAGGCGGACCACTCCGCCGGGCAGCGGGGCCAGCCGTGACGACTGCAGCTGCACGCCCTCGGCGGTGAAGCCCGCTGCGAGGAGTGCGGCCCGCACGGCTGGGATCCGGTCCAGGGCGGCCAGCGTCACCACCACGGTGCGCCGGGCGCGCTCGGCGCAGGCGGCCACGATCTCCGGCAGATCCGTGCCGCCGCCGCCGACGAACACCGCGTCGGGCTCCGGGAGTTCGGCGAGGACATCCGGGGCGGCCCCGTGTACCACGAGTACATCGAGACCATGCGCCGCTGCGTTTGCGGTGACCCGCTGCACTCCGTCCGCTGCCTTCTCGACCGCGACCACGGCCGCGCCGAGCCGGGCGCACTCGACGGCCACCGAGCCGCTGCCCGCGCCCACGTCCCAGACCAGCTCGCCCAGCCGCGGTCCGAGCCGGGCCAGCGCCAGGGCACGGACCTCGGCCTTGGTGACCATGGAGTCGCGGTGCTCGAAGGCGTCCTCGGGCAGTCCCCAGCCGCCCTCGGCGGCGTCAGCGCCCCCGGCGACGGCACGCATCGCACCGGGGCGCTCGGCGCCGGGGCCCAGGCTGAGCACCACATGGACGCCGGGCCAGTCCCGCGCAGCGGCCTGTTCCGGCGTCACCTCCTCGATCCGCTCGCTGTCGGCGCCGAGGTCGGTCGCCACCAGCAGCCGGCGCCGCAGCCCGGGGACGGCGGCCAGCGCCGCCCCGATCTCAGCGGGCCCGGCGCCGGGCGCGGTCAGCACGGCGACCTTGCGGTGCGCCCGGCAGACGTTCAGCGCGGTACGCGGGTCACGGCCGTGGGCGCTCACCACCACCGCGTCGTCCCAGGGCAGACCCACCCGGGCGAAGGCCTCCGCGACGCTGCTGACGCCGGGTCGGACGTCCAGCGCCTCCGGGCCGAAGCGTTCCGCCAGGGCGCGGACGATACCGAAGAACCCCGGATCGCCGGAGGCCAGCACCACCACCGGACCGGCGCCGTCGTCCAGCGCGGTTGCAGCCGCGTCCAGCGCCGGTGCCAGCGGACCGAGCGCCACCGCCCGCTCCGGCGGTACCCCGGCGGCGTCCAGGTGCCGTCGCGCGCCCAGCACCAGCCCGGCGCCGGCGACCAGCGCAGCGTGCGCCGCGGCCTGCCCGGCACCGAGGACGGTGATGCGGTGCCGGAACGGGCGCCGGTGCCGGTCCGTCACGAGGCGCCGCTGCCGCGCAGGGCGCGCCGGGCCGCCAGGTCGGCCTTGCGGAAGGTGTGGAAGTGGCCGGGGTGGTAGAGGTGCGACCGGGTCCCGGTCGCCGCCAGCGCCGGGCCGACCAGGAACAGCGTGTGCTTCCACAGCCGGTGCTCCTTGACGGTCGCCTCCAGCGTCTCCAGCGTGCCGTAGAGCACCAGCTCGTCCGGCCAGGTCGCCTGGTAGGCGACCACGACCGGGGTGTCCAGCGGGTAGCCGCCCGCGGTCAGCTCCTCCACCAGCTGCTTGGTGCGCGCGGCGGAGAGGAAGACCGCCATGGTGGTGCCGTGCCGGGCGAAGTCGCGCACCTCCTCGCCGGGCGGCATCGGGGTCTTGCCCCCGCCGAGCCGGGTCAGGATGACGCTCTGGGCCACCTCGGGGATGGTCAGCTCGCGCTGGGCGATGGCGGCGACGGCGGAGAAGGAGGAGACGCCGGGGACGATCTCGGTCTCCAGGCCCAGCTCCCGGCAGCGGTCCAGCTGCTCCTGGACAGCGCCCCACAGCGAGGGGTCCCCGGAGTGGATCCTGGCCACCCGGCGGCCCTGTTCGGCGGCGCGCCGGTACTCCGCCAGTACGTCCTCCATCGGGACCAGCGAGGAGTCCAGGATCACGGCGTCCTCGCGGGCGTGCTCCAGCACCTCGGCCTGGACCAGGCTGGCGGCCCAGATCACGGTGTCCGCCTCGGCGATGGCCCGGGCCGCGCGGAAGGTGAGCAGATCGGCCGCGCCGGGGCCGGCGCCGACGAAGGTGACCTTGCCGGTGCTGCCGGCGGTGCCGTTGTCGGAAGTCGCAGCGGTACCGGTCACAGCTTGCCTCCACGGCGGGTGCGGGTCGCGGGCGCGATCAGGGTCGAGAGGTAGGGCAGCGGTCCGGTCAGCGGGTGTCCGGCCGGACGGATCCGCTCGTCCGGCAGGCCCAGCGCGGACCCCCAGACGGCGCTGCCGTCCCGGCCGGTGTCCCGCAGCGCGGCGGCGACCTGCTCGGCCAGCCGTCCGAACTTGTAGGCGACCACGGTGCCGGGCCCGGCCAGGGCGTCCCGCAGCACCTCGGCGCCGGCGGTCACCGGGACCAGCGTCAGCGGCTCGGTCCCCTCGGCCAGCACGGTGCCGCTGCGCGCGGCCAGGTCCTGCATGGCGGTGATGCCGGGGACGGTCTCCACCACCAGGCCGGGGACCAGCGGCGCCAGGGTCTGGGCGAGGTAGGTGAAGGTCGAGTAGACATTGGGGTCGCCGATGGTGGCGAAGGCGACGCTGCCGTGCTCCCGCAGCAGCTCGGCGACCCGGGTGCCGGCCGCGTCCCAGGCGGCCTCGCGGCGGGCCCGGTCCTCGCGCTCGTTCAGGGCGAAGACCACCCGCTCGACCTTGGCCGCGGCACCGGCGACATGGTGCAGCACCGTCGCCTCGGCCCGTCCGGTCTCACCGCCGTCCAGCACCGGCACGACCACCACGGCGGCCTCGCGCAGCACCCGGACCGCCTTGACGGTGACCAGTTCCGGATCGCCGGGACCCATCCCCACCCCGGTCAGTCGCGGCGTCACCACGGTGCGGGCAGGCGGCAGGGCACAGGGGCGCAGCAGCGCATGGCAGTAGTCCTCACTCGGGGTCCGCGCCCCGGATCGTGGTGTCGGCGGCCAGAGTTCCTGGCTCGGGGACGACCGCACCCGGTGCTCGGGCGCGCCGCCCGGTGACAGTGGCGGGACCGCGCCGGATTCGCACCGGACTTCCTCATCATTGCCGCCGTACAAGGCTCCAAAATCCCACCACGTGGCCCGTCGCCAGGTCAACCGGGGCGGCTGTGTCCTCGCCCACGCCCCGTTCCCCGCCGTTCTGACTGATCACCACCACCGGGAGTGAACGAACCGATACTCTCGGAAGAGTGCGGACCGGCGAGGCGGGCGGGGTGGACATGACCTTCAGCGTCCATGGCAGGCGAGTCGGGGAACTGCCCGCCGAGGTCACCGGCTTCGTCGGCCGGAGCGCCGAACTGGCCACCGTGGAACGGCTGCTGACGCAGGCCAGACTGGTCACCCTGACCGGCCCCGGCGGGGTCGGCAAGACCCGGATCGCGCTGCGCACCGTCGCCGGGATGCGCGAGCGCTATCCGGACGGCGTCTTCCTGGTCGAGCTCTCCGCCCTGCCCGAACCCGAACTGCTGCCCAGGGCGGTCTGCGCCGCGCTGGGGATAGTGGACCAGACGGCCCGTCCGCCGCTGGACTTCCTCACCGAGTACCTGGCCGACCGGACCGCACTGCTGGTGCTGGACACCTGCGAGCACCTGGTCGACGCCTGCGCCATGCTCGCCGACCTGCTGCTGCGGGACGCGCCGGGGATCGGCATCCTGGCGACCAGTCGGCAGCCGCTGGACGTCCCGGGGGAGCACACCCTGGTCATCCCCCCGCTGCCGGTCCAGGACGAGGGCCCGGACGGGGTCGGCGCGGTGGCGCTGTTCGCCCAGCGGGCGTCCGCGGTGCTGCCGGGCTTCGCCCTGGGCGACGGCAACCGCGCCGACGTGCTGGCGCTGTGCCGACGGCTGGACGGCATCCCGCTGGCCATCGAACTCGCCACGGTACGGCTCCGCGCCCTCCCGCTGGACCAGTTGGTGGCCCGGCTGGAGGACCGCTTCCGGCTGCTCACCGGCGGCCGGCGCACCGCACTGCCGCGGCACCAGACCCTGCGGACCACCATCGGCTGGAGCCACGAGCTGTGTACGGCCGAGGAGCGGCTGCTCTGGGCGCGGCTGTCGGTGTTCGCCGGCAGCTTCGACCTGACCGCGGTGGAACGGGTCTGCGCCGGCGGCGAGCTGGCCGCCGGCACGGTGCTGGAGCAGCTGATCGGCCTGGTCGACAAGTCGGTGGTGCTGCGGGTCGACTCCGAGGACGCCCGGACCCGATACCGTCTGCTGGACACCATCCGCGAGTACGGCGGCGAGTGGCTGGAGCAGACCGGCGAGGAGGCCGCGGTCCGGCACCGGCACCTGGCCCACTACCGGGCGATGGCGGGCGAGTTCCGGACCCGCTTCGCCACCGACGCGCAGCTGCCGCTGTTCCGCGCGCTCGGCCCGGAACTGGAGAACCTGCGCGCCGCGCTGCGCTTCCAGATCGATAGCTCCACCGATCCTGACCAGGCCCTGTCCTTCTGCACCGACCTGTGGGCCTTCTGGGTCTGCTCCGGGCTGCACGCCGAGGGGCGGCACTGGATCGACCTGGCCCTCGCCGAGCAGCCCGCGCCCACCGCGGCCCGGTCGCTGGCGCTCAGCCTCGGCGCCCAGCTGTCACTGTTCGCCGGCGACCACGACGGCGCACTGCCGGGCCTGCTGGAGGCGCTGGCGATCGCCGAGCAGCTGGACGACGACCGGCTGCGGCTGCACGCGCACCACTTCCTGACCCTGGCCGCGGGCTGGCGCGGCGACTACGAGCAGGTCGAGGCCCACACCCAGAAGATCTTCGAGTATCTGCGCCCCGGTGAGGACCCGGTCAGCGACGGCCTGATGATGGCGCACTGGGCCCTCAAGCACGTGACCACCGACCGTCCGGACAAGGGCGTGGAGATCTGCGACGCGCACCTGGCGGTGCTGGCCGCGGAGCCGGACGAGTGCTGGCTACGCGGCTTCCTGCTGCTGGTGAAGGCCCAGGCGCAGTTCGCCCTCGGCCAGTACCAGGAGGCCTCACTGACTGCCCGTCAGTCGCTGCGGCTGCGCACCGAGCTGGGCGACCGCACCGGGCAGGCGTATGCGCTGGAGGTGCTGGCCTGGGTCGCGGCGGCAGAGGGCCGGCACCGCCGGGCCGCCTGGCTGCTGGGCGCCGCCGCCGCGCTCTGGGAGCGGTCCGGGCTCCCGCTGAGCGGCGCCGTCGAGCTGCACGGGCCGCACGACACGGCGGTGCGGCTGATCGTCGCGGCCCTCGGCGAGCCGCTCCGGGCGGAGTGCCACCGGCAGGGGGCGTCCTGCGAGCCGGAGCGGGCTGTCGAGTTGGCCCTCTCGGAGGCGGACACCCCGCAGCCGGTGCAGAACGGGCCGGAGCAGCCGGCGCGGGCCCCGGGACCGGATCTGCTGACCCGCCGTGAGCGCGAGGTCGCCGCGCTGGTCGCCCAGGGCATGTCGAACCGTCAGGTCGCCGAGCGACTGGTGATCTCCAAGCGCACCGCCGACGCCCATGTCGAGCACATCCTGGCCAAGTTGGGCTTCTCCTCGCGCACCGAGATCGCCGCGGCCGTGGCCCGCTCGCAGGTCGTGGAGGGCAGCGTCTAGGTAGGTGCCGGCGCAGATCTAGGTATACCTGTTTCGGTCGGTTACCGATGCCCGGGCCGGGGCCCGCGGTCGATGCTGGAAGCACGTCGGGCCGCACCGGAGCCGGGTACAGCAGGGGGTCCGCAAGGGCCTCTGGGACCGGTACGGGGGGCAGCCCGGCGACCGTCACGGCATCCGCCGTTGCAGCAGGGGCTCCCCCGGTTCCACTGGCGGGGGGTGCCGTGGCGGGCCCGGTCGTTGTTCCGGGCACCCGCCCTGCACTGACCCGTCCTCGCACCGACTCGCTCCGCACCGACACGAGGAGGCCGCCATGGCCACCGAGGCAGCCACTCCGCCCGAACCCTGCCCGACCGACGACACCCTGCTCGGCCGGGACCGCGAACTCGCCTCCCTGCACCGGGCACTGGGCACCCGGCGGCTGGTCGCACTGACCGGGACGGTGGGCGTAGGCAAGACCCGGCTGGCCCGGAAGGCCGCGGAGGTCTGGCACGGCGAGGTCGGCGGCCGGGTCCGCCGGGCCGATCTCGGCTCGCTGCTCGCACCCGAGCTCTTCGCGGTCACCCTCGGCTACGCCCTGCGGGTGCCCGAGCGTCCCGGCGTCTCCGAACTGGGCGGCCTGGCCCGCGCATTGGGGACGGAGCCGACCCTGCTGCTGCTGGACGGCACCGAACGGCTCAGGGGCCGGGGTGCGGCGGCGCTGGAGTACCTGCTGGACACCTGCCCCGAGCTGACGGTGCTCTGCGCAGGCCGGGCCGGCCCCGGTTCGCACCATGAGCACGGCCAGCGCCTGGAGCCGCTGGCCGAGACCCCGGCGGTGGCGCTGCTGCGGCTGAGGGCCCGTCAGTTCGGGGCCGGCCCGATGGCCCGGGGAGGCAGGGAGCATCTGGACGCGCTGCCGCTGTGCCACCTGCTGGACCGCAACCCGCTGGCCCTGGTGCTGGCCGCCAGCCGCCTGGTCGACACCCCGCCCCGGCGGCTGATGACCGAGACCGCCTGCCCGGCCGGGCTGCTGGCACTGGCCCCCGGTGAACTCGATCCGGCGCACGCCGAGGCGGGCCGGCGCCATCTGCCGGACCGCACGCTGCGGTCCGCCGCCGAGGCCAGCCATGAGCTGTGCACCGAGGACGAGCGGCTGCTGTGGGCCGCACTGTCGGGGGTCCCGGTCGGCTTCGACCTGGCCGACGCGCACCAGGCCTGCGCCGGGCTGGCGCTGCCGGGGACGCCGCTCTCGGGCCCGGCGCTGGAGGCCGCCTGGGCTGGGCTGATCCGGGCCTCGGTGCTGGTCCGGTACGGGGCGGGCACCGGCCGCTACCGGCTGCCCTTCCTGCTGCGGGCCTATGGCCGCGAGCAGGCGCGACAGCTCAAGCGCTGACGGCGGCTCGCTGGCGCTGACGGTGGTTCAGGCGCCGAGCAGTGCGTGCCCGAGCAGCCGGTGCGGCAGCTGCGGGGCGCCGGCCCAGTGCAGATGCAGGTAGGAGGCGTGCAGGGTGGGCGAGGTGAACCCCTCGGTACGCGGCCCGGCCGCCCCGCGCCAGCCCCAGGCGGGTGCGGGACCGCCGCCCGGCTCGCAGACCGTGCGGTGGAACTCGTGCCCGTTCAGCCGGGTCCCGGCCGCCGCCAGCGGGCTGTCCGACAGCGCCACCGCCTCGCGGTAGCCCAGGGTCAACCGCTCGGTCATCCGCGCCTCCGCGTCCAGCACCCCGCACATCGGGGCCCCGTCCAGCGAGCGCGACAGGTAGAGCAGCCCGGCGCACTCGGCCACCAGCGGCGCACCGGAGGCGGCGAGCGCCCGGACCGACTCCCGCAGCGCGGTGTTGCCGGACAGCCGCTCCGCGTACACCTCGGGGAAGCCGCCGCCGATGACCAGCGCGGAGGTACCCTCCGGCAGCTTCTCGTCGCGCAGCGGGTCGAACGGGGCGACCTCGGCGCCGGCGGCGGCGAGGAGTTCGGCGTTCTCGGCGTAGCTGAAGGAGAAGGCGGCGCCCGAGGCCAGCGCGACCACCGGCCGCCCCGGCACCGGCCCGCCCAGCGCCTCGATCTCCGCAGCCGGGTCCCAGGGTTCGGCGTCCAGCGCGGGAGCACTGCGGGCCAGCGCCAGCAGCGCCTCCAGATCCACCCCGGCCCGGACCAGCTCGCCCATGGACCGCACCGCACGCAGTGCGTCGGCGTCCCGCTCCACCGCCGGGATCAGCCCCAGGTGCCGGCTGGGCGTCACCACCTCGGCCTGCCGCCGCACCGCACCGAGTACCGGCACGCCGCCGCTCTCCAGGGCGTCCCGCAGCAGCTCCTCGTGCCGGTCCGAGGCGACCCGGTTGAGGATCACCCCGCCCAGCCGCACCTCCGGATCCCAGGACGCGAACCCGTGCACCAGCGCCGCCACCGACCTGCTCTGCGAGGAGGCGTCCACCACCAGCACCACCGGCGCCCGCAGCAGCTTGGCCACATGCGCCGTCGACGCGAACTCCCCACGCCCCGCCGCCCCGTCGAACATCCCCATCACGCCCTCGACCACGGCGACGTCCGCCCCGGCCGCGCCGTGCAGCAGCAGTCCCGGCAGTCGCTCGGGTCCGCACAGGAAGGCGTCCAGGTTGCGTCCCGGACGGCCGGTGGCGAGTGCGTGGTAGCCGGGGTCGATGTAGTCGGGACCGACCTTGTGCGGCGACACCGCCAGCCCCAGCCCGGTGAGCGCGGCCATCAGCCCGGTGGCGACGGTGGTCTTCCCGCTGCCGGAGGAGGGGGCGGCCAGGACGACCCGGGGGAGCGCTACCACTCGATGCCGCGCTGGCCCTTGCGGCCGGCGTCCATCGGGTGCTTCACCTTGGTCATCTCGGTGACCAGGTCGGCGGCGTCCACCAGCGCCGCCGGGGCGTTGCGGCCGGTGATCACCACATGCTGGCTGCCGGGACGGTCCTTGAGCACCGCCAGCACCTCGTCGGTGTCGATCCAGCCCCAGTGCAGCGGATAGGTGAACTCGTCCAGGACGTAGAGCCGGTAGGTCTCGGCCGCCAGGTCGCGCTTGACCTGCTCCCAGCCCTCGCGGGCCGCGTCCTCGCTGTTCTCGATGGAGCGCTGCACCCAGGACCAGCCCTCGCCCATCTTGTGCCAGGCCACGCTGCCGCCCTCGCCGCTGGCGCCCAGCACCCGCAGCGCGTGCTCCTCGCCGACCTTCCACTTGGCGGACTTGACGAACTGGAACACCCCGATCGGCCAGCCCTGGTTCCAGGCCCGCAGGGCCAGCCCGAAGGCGGCGGTCGACTTGCCCTTGCCGGGCCCGGTGTGCACGGCGAGCACGGGCTGGGTACGGCGCTGACGGGTGGTCAGGCCGTCGTCGGGAACGGTGGTCGGCTGTCCCTGCGGCATGGCTACGCCGCCTCCTTCTGCTTGCTGTGTCCACGGTCGGTGTGGATGAGGTCGGTGACGAGGTGGGTGACGCTGTCGGCGGCCAGCTCCTCCAGCCGGACCGCCTCGCCGGCCAGGTGCTGCGCCAACTCGGCGGCCAGGCCCAGCCGGACCGGTCCGCTCTCGCAGTCGACGACCACGGCCGCCGTGCCCTGCGCGGCCAGCAGCTGCGCCGCCCGGCGGGCGTCGGGGAGTGCCTGCGACCCGCCGGTGGCCCGGCCGTCGGTGACCACCACCAGCAGCGGACGGCGGCGCGGATCGCGCAGCCGCTCCAGCCGCAGCGTCTCGTGGGCCCGCAGCAGTCCGGCGGCCAGCGGCGTGCGGCCGCCCGTCGGCAACTGCTCCAGCCGGGCCGCGCCGACCTCGACCGAGGAGGTGGGCGGCAGCGCCAGCACGGCCTCGGAGCCCCGGAAGGTGATCATGCCGATCTTGTCGCGCCGCTGGTAGGCGTCCATCAGCAGCGACAGCACCGCGCCCTTGACCGCCGACATCCGCTGTCGGGCCGCCATCGATCCGGAGGCGTCCACCACGAACAGCACCAGGTTGGACTCGCGGCCCTCGCGGACCTGCTCGCGGAAGTCGTCCCGGCGCAGCCGCAGCGCCCGTCCGTCCCGGCCCCGGGCCAGCTGGTGCGGGGCCGCGGCCTGGACGGTGGCGGCCAGGTGCAGCCGCTGCAGCGCCCCGGTCGGCCGGGCCGCCCGGACGGTGTGGCCGCCGCTGTCGGTGCGGGCCCGCGAGCGGCGCCCCCCGGCGCCCTCGCCGAGCCCGGGCACGGTCAGCAGCCGGGTCCGGTAGGGGGAGGCGGCCGGTGCGGCGGGCTGGGGCGGCGCCGGGGCGGTGCGGCTGGGCGCGCTCTCCTCACCGGATTTCTCCTGCTCGGAGGCCTCCGGCTCGGGAGCGTCCTGGCCACCGCCCGACGGTCCGTCAGGACCGCCGCCGTCGGGCGGTCCCTCGGGGCCGGGGCCGTCGTCGTCGGGGCCGCCGTCCGGTTCCTCGGCGGCCGACTGCTCCAGGGTCTGGTCCAGCTTCTCCTCGTCCAGGCCGGGCGCGTCGAAGGGGTTGCGCCGGCGCCGGTGCGGCAGTGCCAGCTGCGCGGCGGTGCGGACGTCCTCGGCGGTGACCTCGGTCCGGCCGGCCCAGGCTGCCAGCGCGACGGCGGTGCGCGCCATCACGATGTCCGCGCGCAGCCCGTCCACCTCGAACGCGGCGCACACGGCGGTGATCTGACGCAGCGCCGGATCTCCCAGCAGCACGGCGGGCAGCAGCGCCCGCGCCGCGGTGATCCGGGCCGCGAGCTCCTTCTCCTGCTGCGCCCAGCGCTCCGCGAAGCCCTCCGGGTCGGCGTCGTAGGCCAGCCGCCGCCGGACCACCTCGGCCCGCTCCACCGGTTCCCGGGTCGCGGCGACCTCCACGGTCAGGCCGAACCGGTCCAGCAGCTGCGGACGCAGCTCGCCCTCCTCCGGGTTCATCGTCCCGACCAGCAGGAACCGCGCCGCATGGCGCACCGAGACGCCCTCGCGCTCGACGTAGGAGCGGCCCATCGCGGCGGCGTCCAGCAGCAGGTCGACCAGGTGGTCGTTGAGCAGGTTCACCTCGTCGATGTAGAGCACGCCCCGGTGCGCGGCGGCGAGCAGCCCGGGCTCGTAGGCCTTGACGCCCTCGGCCAGCGCCCGCTCCAGGTCCAGCGAGCCGACGATGCGGTCCTCGGACACCCCGACCGGCAACTCCACCAGCCGGGTGGCCCGTTCGGCGGCCGGTGCGGCGGTGTCGTGCGGCCCGTCCGGGCACTGGGTGTCCGGCGCGGCCGGGTCGCAGGCGAAGCGGCAGCCGTCGACCACCGCGATCGACGGCAGCAGCCCGGCCAGCGCCCGCACCATGGTCGACTTGGCGGTGCCCTTCTCGCCGCGCACCAGCACCCCGCCGACCTGCGGGGACACCGCGTTCAGCAGCAGCGAGAGGCGCAGGTCGTCCATGCCGACGATCGCGGTGAAGGGATAGCGGGAGTCGGTCACTGGTCGTCCCCTTCGAGGTCGCCTTCGAGTTCCAGGTAGGTGGCGCGCAGCTGGTCCAGGGTGTCCTGGTCCGGCTCGGCCCACAGCTGCCGGTCCGCCGCCTCCAGCAGGCGTTCGGTGATGCCCCTCAGCGCCCAGGGGTTGGACTGCTTCATGAACTCGCGGTTGGTGGGGTCGAAGACGTACTCGGTGGCCAGCTTCTCGTACATCCAGTCGTCCACGACACCGGCGGTGGCGTCGTAGCCGAAGAGGTAGTCCACCGTGGCGGCCATCTCGAAGGCGCCCTTGTAGCCGTGCCGGCGCATCGCCGCCATCCAGCGGGGGTTGACCACCCGGGCCCGGAAGACCCGGTGGGTCTCCTCGCCCAGGGTGCGGGTCTTCACCTGGTCCGGGGTGGCGCTGTCGCCGACGTAGGCCTCCGGCGAAGCACCCGTCAGATGACGGACCATCGCCACCATGCCGCCGTGGTACTGGAAGTAGTCGTCGGCGTCGACCAGGTCGTGCTCGCGGGTGTCGATGTTCTTGGCCGCCACCGAGATCCGGCGGAACGCCTGCTCCATGTCGCCCCGCGCGGCCCGGCCGTCCAGGCCGCGGCCGTAGGCGTAGCCGCCCCAGACCGCGTAGACCTCGGCGAGGTCGGCGTCCGAGTGCCAGTTGCGGGCGTCGATCAGCGGCAGCAGCCCGGCCCCGTAGGCGCCCGGCTTGGACCCGAAGATCCTGGCGGTGGCCCGGCGCCGGTCGCCGTGCTCGGCGGTGTCCTGCTCGACGTGGGCCCGGACGTAGTTGGCGTCCCCGGGCTCGTCCAGCGCCGCCACCGCCTGCACCGCGTCGTCCAGCAGCGCCACCACGTGCGGGAAGGCGTCCCGGAAGAAGCCGGAGATACGGACCGTCACATCGACCCGGGGACGGCCGAGTTCGGTGGTCGGGACGATCTCGAAGCCGGTGACCCGGCGGGAGGCGTCGTCCCAGACCGGACGGCAGCCGAGCAGCGCCAGGATCTCCGCGATGTCGTCGCCCTGGGTGCGCATGCAGGAGGTGCCCCACACGGTCAGCCCGACCGAGCGCGGATAGCCGCCGGTGTCGGCCAGGTAGCGGGCCACCAGCGAGTCGGCCAGTGCCTGCCCGACCTCCCAACTGAGCCGGGACGGAATGGCCTTGGGGTCGACCGAGTAGAAGTTCCGCCCGGTCGGCAGCACGTTCACCAGCCCGCGGGTGGGCGACCCGGAAGGACCGGCCGGGACGTAGCCGCCGCGCAGCGCCCGCAGGATGTGGGTCAGCTCGTCGGTGGTCCGCTCCAGCCGGGGGACCACCTCGTCGGCGGCGAATCGCAGCACCGCGGCGGCGTCGGCGTTGGCGTGCCCCAGCACCTCGCGCACCAGCGGCTCGGCGGTGGAGGCGGCCCAGCCCGCCTGCTCCATCCCCTCGGCCAGCCTGCGGCACAGCTGCTCCAGCAGGTCCACCGCGTCGGCGGCGCTCCGGGCCGGTCCGGCCACCAGCGCGGTCAGCTCGGCCGGGACCTTCACCGGCGCGCCGGGCTCCGCCAGCAACTCCTTCTCCACCAGGCCGAACTCGGCCGCCAGCGCCGCCCGCAGCCCCGGCAGCGCATCGGCCTTCCCGCCCCACACCTGGGCCGAACGCAGCACCGCCAGCACCAGGTTGACCCTGGCCTCGTCCACCGGGCCGCCGCCCAGGATGTGCAGCCCGTCGCGGATCTGCACGTCCTTGATCTCGCAGAGGTAGCCGTCGATGTGCATCACGAACTCGTCGAAGGCCTCCTCGTCCGGCTGGTCCTCGACATGCAGGTCGTGGTGCAGCTCGGCGGCCTTCACCAGGGTCCAGATCTGCGCCCGGACGGCCGGGGCCTTGGCCGGGTCCAGGTCCTTGACCAGCGCGTACTCGTCCAGCAGCTGTTCCAGCTTGGCCAGGTCGCCGTAGGTGTCGGCACGGGCCATCGGCGGCACCAGGTGGTCCACGATGGTGGCGTGGCCGCGGCGCTTGGCCTGGGTGCCCTCGCCGGGGTCATTCACGATGAACGGGTAGACCAGCGGCAGTTCGCCCAGCACCGCGTCCGGCGCGCAGCCCGCCGACAGGCCGAGGCCCTTGCCCGGCAGCCACTCCATGGTGCCGTGCTTGCCGAGGTGGACCACGGCGTCGGCGCCCCAGGACTGCTCCAGCCAGCGGTAGGCGGCCAGGTAGTGGTGCGAGGGCGGCAGGTCGGGGTCGTGGTAGATGGCGATGGGGTTCTCGCCGAAGCCGCGCGGCGGCTGGATCATCAGCATCACGTTGTCGAACTGCAGCGCGGCCAGCACGATGTCGCCGTTGTCGACGTAGAGGCTGCCGGGGGCCTCGCCCCAGTGCCGCAGGATGCCCTCGCGCAACTCCTGGTCCAGGGTGGCGAACCAGCGCTGGTAGTCGGCCAGCGGCACCCGGGCCGGGGCGGCCCGCAGCTGCTCCTCGGTCAGCCACTCCACGTCGTGGCCGCCCGCGGCGATCAGCTTGTGGATCAGCTCGTCGCCGCCGGACGGGTAGTCGGCGACCCGGTAACCGGCCCCGCGCAGCGCGTCCAGCAGCCGTACCGCCGAGGCGGGGGTGTCCAGGCCGACCGCGTTGCCGACCCTGGAGTGCTTGGTCGGGTAGGCGGTGAAGACCACGGCGATCTTCTTCTCGGCGTTGGGCTTGTGCTTCAGCGCCGCGTGCCGCAGCGCGATCCCGGCCACCCGGGCGGCCCGCTCGGGGTCGGCTGCGTAGACCGGGATGCCGTCCTCGCCCAGCTCCTTGAAGGAGAACGGGACGGTGATCAGCCGTCCGTCGAACTCCGGGATGGCGACCTGCATGGCCGCGTCCATCGGCGACAGCGCCGCGTCCGAGGCCTCCCAGGCGGCCCGGGTGGAGGTCAGACAGAGGCCCTGCAGCACCGGGATGTCCAGCTGGGCCAGCGCCCCGATGTCCCAGGCCTCCTCCGCGCCGCCGGCGCTGGCGTCGGCCGCCACCGTGCCACCGGAGGCCAGCACCGTGGCCACCACCGCGTCGCAGCGGCCCAGCAGCGCGAACAGCTCGGCGTCGGCGCCGCGCAGCGAACCGCAGAACACCGGCAGCGCATTGCCGCCGCGCGCCTCGACGGCGTCGCACAGGGTGTCCACGAAGGCGGTGTTGCCGGACAGTTCGTGGGCCCGGTAGAAGAGCACCCCCACGGTCGGGCGGCCCTCGACCACCGGACGCGAACCGCTGACCCCGTACAGCGGCATCGGCTGCGGCGGGGCGAAGCCCTCGCCGGTCAGCAGCACCGTGTCGGAGAGGAACCGGGCCAGCTCGGCCAGGTTCGCCGGACCGCCCTCGACCAGGTAGGACAGCGCCTCGGCGACCACCCCGGCCGGGACCGAGGACATCCCCATCAGCTCGGCGTCCGGCACCGACTCGCCGCCCAGCAGCACCGCGGGCACCCCGGAGCGGGCGATCGTGGCCAGCCCGTCCTCCCACGCCCGCCGGCCGCCCAGCAGCCGCACCACGACCAGGTCCGCGCCGGTGAGCAGCGCGTCCAGCTCCTCACCGGCCTCGACCCTGGTCGGGTTGGCGACCCGGTAGCCGGCGTCGGCGGCACCGGCCGCCAGCAGGTCGGTGTCGGAGGTGGACAGCAGCAGCACCGTCGTCACAGCAGGTACCTCTCCAGAAGTGGTTGGTTCGGTCACGGCGCACCCGGCGGCACGAACGGCAGCCCGTCCGGTACGCCGCCCTCGATCAGCCGCAGCAGTGCCGCGGTGTCGGCGTGTTCCTCGATCAGATCGCCCAGCCGGTCCAGCCGTTCCTCGCGGGCCGCCGCGAAGCAGGTGTCCGGGGCCGGTACGAAGCGGCGGCCGGCGGCCGCGGCGACCTCGCGCAGGAAGGCGCGGCGGAAGCCGTCGTTCTCCAGCGCGCCGTGCCAAGTGGTGCCCCAGACCGAGCCCTGGCGGACCCCGTCCAGCCAGGGCTCGCCGCCCTCGACGGCGGCCACCCCGTGGTGGATCTCGTAGCCGGCCACGGTCTCCCCGTAGGCCTCGCCGACCGGCCGGGCCAGCGTCTTGGCGGTCGCGAACTCCACCCGAACCGGCAGCAGCCCGAGTCCGGGGACGGCTCCGGCCCTGGACTCGACCTCGTCCAGGATGGTCCGCGCCAGCATCTGGTAGCCGCCGCACACCCCCAGCACCGGCCGCCCCTCGGCGGCGCGTGCGGCCAGCGCCGCGTCCAGGCCGCGCTCGCGCAGCCAGGCCAGGTCGGCGACGGTGGCCCTGGTGCCGGGCAGCACCACCAGGTCGGCGTCGGCCAGCTCCTCCGGCCGGGTGGCCCAGCGGACCAGCACCCCCGGCTCCTGGGCCAGCGCGTCGATGTCGGTGAAGTTGGACAGCCGGGGCAGCCGCACCACCGAGACCCGCAGCACCTCCTCGCCGGAGGCACCGCCGCTGGGCGCCCGGTCGACCAGTCCGGCCAGGTCCAACGAGTCCTCGGCGTCCAGCCACAGCCCCGGCAGCATCGGCAGCACGCCCAGGGACGGACGGTGCGTCAGCTGCTCCAGCATGTCCAGGCCCGGCTTGAGCAGCCGGACGTCGCCGCGGAACTTGTTGACGATCCATCCGGCCAGGTGCCGCTGGTCTTCTGCGGACAGCAGCGCCAGCGTCCCGTATATGGACGCGAAGACCCCGCCCCGGTCGATGTCGCCGACCACCACCACCGGCAGCGCGGCGGCGACCGCCAGGCCCATGTTGGCGATGTCCCGGTCGCGCAGGTTGATCTCGGCGGGGGAGCCGGCGCCCTCGCAGACCACCACGTCGTAGCGGTCGCGCAGATCGGCCAGGCAGTCCAGGGCGATCCGCAGCAGCGCCGGTTTGCGCTCGCGGTAGTCCAGCGCGCCGACCTCGGCGACCGGCTGCCCCAGCACCACCACCTGGCTGCGCTGGTCGGAGCCGGGCTTGAGCAGCACCGGGTTCATCGCCGCCTCGGGCTCGATCCGGGCCGCCGCAGCCTGCATCGCCTGGGCCCGGCCGATCTCGGCGCCGTCGGCGGTGACGAAGGAGTTCAGCGACATGTTCTGCGCCTTGAACGGCGCGACGGAGACCCCCTGCCGGGCCAGCCAGCGGCAGACACCGGCGGTGACCACGCTCTTGCCGGCGTCCGAGGTGGTACCCGCGACCAGCAGTGCCCCGTTCATCGGCGCCCCCTCCGTACCCCTGCGACCAGCGCGGTCACGCCGATAGCGAGCAGCCCCACCCGCCGGGACAGCCGGCAGGCCCGTTCGATGTCCGCGACCGCCACCGGCCGCGACCCAGCTCCGAGCACCGGACGGTGCTCCACCCTCGCGCCGTACTGCAAGGTCCCGCCCAACTGCACTCCCAGCGCGCCGGCGAACGCCGCCTCCGCCTGGCCGGCGTTGGGGCTGGGGTGGCTGGAGGCGTCCGCCCGCCACACCCGCCAGGCCTCCCCGCGGTGGTCCGGCCCCGCGGCGGCGACGGTCAGCAGCGCGGTCAGCCGCGCCCCCGGCCAGCCCGCCACGTCGTCCAGCCGGGCCGAGGCCCAACCGAACCGCAGGTAGCGGGGCGAGCGATGGCCCACCATGGCGTCCAGGGTGTTCACCGCGCGGAACGCCAGCAGCCCGGGGCTGCCCGCCAGCGCGCCCCAGACCAGGGCGTTCACCACCGCGTCGGCGGTGTTCTCCGCCACCGACTCGACCACCGCACGGGCGATCTGCTGCTCCGTCAGCTCCCGGGGGTCGCGTCCGCAGAGGTACGGCAGCCGCTCGCGCGCCGCCGTGAGGTCGCCTGCCTCTAGAGCCGCGCCGATGGTCCGCGCCTCCCGGACCAGGGACGCGCCGCCGAGCACGGTCCAGGTGGCCGCGGCCGTGAACAGCGCCGTTCCCGCCGGGGTGCGCCGCAGCGCCCGCTCGCCGCACCGGGCCCCAACCGCGACCGTGCCGACGCAGAGTGCCGTGAAGACCGCCCCGCTGTCGCGCCGGTCCTGCCAGAGCAGCCGCTCCAGCGCCCCGGCGGCCCGGCCGAACCCGGCCACCGGGTGCCCGCGCCGGGGGTCGCCGAAGGCGGCGTCGGCTGCGTATCCGGCTGCGAGCCCCAGGGCGGTCGTCGCCCGCACGGCCGTCAGCCGCAGGGCCGGGCGATGGCGGGGACAGCAGGCAGAGGTGGTGGCGGAGCAGAAACGCGCATGGCGGTGGATGTCCTCACTCAGGGTCCGCGCCCTGGATCGACGAACCGGGGGCGAGAGTCTCCTGGCTTCCGGATCGACACGCCCCCGGGCCTTCCCGCAGTGCCACCACCCGGTAGAGGGGGTGACCGCCGCCGTGGCCGTCGTTCGAGGGCGCTCCCCGGTGACAGTGGCGGGACCGCGCCGGACTGGGGGTCTCCCCCTTCACCGGCTTCCTCTCCATGCCTCCGTTTGGCCTGCTGATACCACCACGTCCGCCGACCGAGCGTCAACCGGCGGCGGCCCCGCCCGCGCAGTGCTCCAGCAGGTCGGCCACGCTGCCGCGGCCGTCCCAGCCGGGGTCACGGCCCGTCAGCGCCGCGCCCAGGCGGGCCCATCGCACCGGATCGGTGCCCAGGATCAGCGGCACCTGCTCGGCGAGTGTGGCGAGCGCCACCCGGGTGGCCTGCGGCAGGTCGTCGCGGACCAGCGCGCCGGACAGGTACATCAGCACCCGGGCGGCCGGGGCGGTGCGGATCAGCAGGTCCGCCCCGTCCATCCGGCCGGTGTCCAGGGCGCGGTCCAGCAGCTGCGCGACCATCCCGTCGCCCAGCTCGTCGAAGCCCTGCCCGGGTCCTCGCTCCGGCAGCCCGGCCGGCTCGGTGCCGGCCACCAGGGCGGTGTCCCGGAACGCGGGGCACCGCGCCAGGGTGAACCGCGCCGGGACCACGGCCAGCAGGTCGGCGGCGCGCACCAGTCCGCGGGCCAGGGCGGTGTCCGCGTACTCGGCGGCGTCCCGGCCCGGTCCCTCGGCGGGCGCGGCGGCGCAGAACTCGCGGAAGGTCGCGGTGACCAGCTCCGCGGTGTGGTGGCCGTAGACCCGCTCGGGCCGGGGCAGGCCGGCCGCGTCGCAGGCGTCGAGCAGCCAGGCCGGGGTGGTCCAGTTGGGCAGGTCGTAGGCGCCGGTGGCCAGCAGCGCGGCCAGCACCCCTGGGTCCTCCGGCAGCGGTGGCTGGGTGTCACCGCAGGCGCGGCGCAGCAGGTCCAGCGCCATCAGCGCGGACTCGGCGACCCGGGGCGGTGCGGCCCGCGCGGGCGCGGGCGCGACGGCGGTCAGCGGGCGCAGCTGTTCGAGCAGGGCCTCGGGGAGGGCGGGCAGCAGCGCGCGGACGTCCTGGTCCGGGAGCCGGTCCAGCAGGAAGGCCAGTACCCCGAGCACGTTCCGGCTCGGCGGGTACCACTCGTCCGGACCCGCGGCGGGACTGGGCCGGGCCGCGAGCAGGTCGGGCAGCGTCCCGCGGTAGCCGGAGAGCTGTTCCTGCAGACCGTGCCAGCGCTCGGCGTCGGCGCCGAGGAACTCGGCCACCAGGGCCCGGAGTTCGGCGGCGAGCAGCCCCTCCGGGTCGTCGGCCCCGGCCAGCATCCCCGGAACCAGCCGGGCCGGGCGCGCCACCGCGAGCAGTTCGGAGCCGAGTCGCGCGTCCAGGCCGCCGGCCGCCCGCGCCGCCGCGACCAGTCGGCCCAGCTGCGGCTGCCGCGGTGCGGCCAGCGAGGCCCGTACCGCGGCAGCCGCCCGCTCGGCCCGCTCGCGTTCCATCGACGACACCGGCCTCAGGCGGCGTTGTCCTTGCTGGCCGGCAGCTGCTTGGGCGAGCGGGCGGCGCGCAGCAGCTCGACGGCGGTCGGCACCGGCTCGACCGGCACCGGTCCCTGGAGCGGACCCAGGTGCGGACCGAGGTGCGGACCGAGGACCGGCCCGGGGAGCACCTGCCCCTGGACGACCTGGCTGAGTACGACCTGCTCACCGGGGCTGGTGGGCGGGCGGAGGAAGTGGTCCTCGAACCACGACATGCCCAGGATCATGAGCAGGCCGATCGGAGCTATGACGACGCAGAGTAGGACAGACATGGGCACCCCAGGCGGTCAGTGCTGCTGCGGTCTTCCGACTACCCCCGGATCCCAGCCTCGGCCACCGCTCCGCGTTCCGCATCTCGGGGAGTCCGCGCGCGACTGCGTACAGTCAGCGCACCGCCGCCCGGCCCCGGCTCAGTGCCGCCCGGAGACCACGTCGGCGACCCGGGCGATCGGCGAGGTGGTCGCCCGGCCGCCGCGCTCCTGCCGGTCCGCGGCGTGGTAGGCGGCGTACATGCCGTGCACGCCGATCCAGCGCAGCGGCTCCGGCTCCCAGCGCCTGACCCGGTGGTTCACCCAGGGGAGTGCCGTCAGCCCGGTGTCCCCGGAACCGGCCGGCGCGGACTCGCGCAGCACCAGGTCCCGCAGGGTCCTGGCGGCCAGGTTGGTGGTGGTCACCCCGCTGCCGACGTAGCCGCCGGCCAGGCCGAGGCCGGTGGCCGGGTCCAGCTCCACCGTCGAGCACCAGTCCCGGGGCACGCCCAGCACCCCGGACCAGGCGTGGTCGATCCGGGCATCGGCGGCGGCCGGGAAGAAGTCCACCAGGATCGCCCGCAGTTGGTCCACGGTCTTCTGCGCGGTCAGCCCGTCGTTGTCGGTGCGCGAGCCGAAGCGGTACGGGACGCCGCGTCCGCCCAGGGCGATCCGGTCGTCGGCGGTGCGCTGGGCGTACATGTAGGCGTGCGCCATGTCGCCCAGGGTCTCCCGCCCGGACCAGCCGACCGCCTCCCAGAAGGCCTCCGGCAGCGGCTCGGTGACCACCATCGAGGAGTTCATCGGCAGCCAGGACCGGCGTTCGCCGCGCAGCGCCGAGGTGAAGCCCTCGGTGGCCCGCAGCACGAACCGCGCCGACACCGTGCCCTGCGCGGTGACCGCCTTGGCGGGCGCGCCGGACCCGCCGGGGACGATCTCCTGCACGGCCGTGGACTCGTACACCGACACGCCCATCGCCTCGACCACCCGGGCCAGTCCGACCACCAGCTTGGCCGGCTGGATCCGGGCGCCGTGCGGGGTCCAGGTGGCGCCCAGGGTGCCGGCCACACCGATCCGCGCGGCGGCCTCGGCCGGGCTCAGCAGTTCCAGACCGGTCTCGCCGAAGGAGTGCTCGTTCTCGACGTACGCGCCCAGCCGCTCCAGCTGGGCCGGGGTGCGGGCGACCTCCATCATTCCGCCCTTGGCGATGTCGGCGTCGATGCCCTCGGCCGCGCACACCGCGATCACCTCGTCCACCGCGCCGTTCATCGCCTGCTGCATGGCGATCGCGCCCGGCTTGCCGTACCTGCGGGCGAAGACACCGCGTCCGGCGAAGCCGTTGTAGAGCCAGCCGCCGTTGCGGCCGGACGCGCCGTAGCCGCAGAAGCGCTGCTCCAGGACGGTGATCCGCAGGCTGGGATCGGCCTTCTTCAGGTAGTACGCGGTCCACAGACCGGTGTAGCCGCCGCCGACGATGCAGACGTCGGCCTCGGCCGAGCCGTCCAGCGGCCTGCGGGGGGTGGGGAGCCCGATGGTCGAGTACCAGAACGAGACACCGCCGTTGGCGGTGGCGGACGTGCCCACAGGTGACCTGCTTCCATGCTGCGGATAGTGCCCGGCACGCTACCGATGCCCCCGGACCTGCGGCAATGCGCACTCTGTCAGGGGCGGGCCGCGGACTCGGACACTCCGTCGGATGGCCGCGCACCGCTGGCGCGTGCCGTCGCGGGGTACTGGGATGGGTCGGAGCGGGTAAGGAACGCAACGGGTGAGCACCCGGTATCGGACCGACCTTGGGAGCGAGATGCGCTGGGGACGAACGGCTGTGCTGGCCACGGCCACGGCGGTGGGCGCGGGAGCTGCCGCGCTGGTCGCCGGACGGGTGGTCTCCGACTTCTCGGTCCGCCCGCGCGGCGCGGCCCCGGCCGCGGCCGGGGGGCTGCGGGTGCACTCGCTGGCCGCGGGCCGGGTCGAGCTGACCCGGTCCTGGGAGACCCAGCGGCCCGGCCGCTACGCCCTGGAGTGGAACGACGGACACGCGGTGGTCGGCGAGGTGGTCGGCACCACCGCCCAGACCGTGGTGCGCCGGCTGGAGAGCGCCGGTGCGGACGGCGGCAGCCCGCTGGCCGTCGGCACCACCGTCCGGATCACCCCGCAGGTGCTCACCGGCGATCCGCGCTCGGCGGTCGGTCTCGACTTCTCCGAGCTCCATGTCCGCGGCGAGCTCGGCCCGATGCCGGCCTGGTACCTCGCCGGGGTGCGCGACCTGTGCGTGATCGCGGTGCACGGCATCGGCGCCGACCGCCGCCAGGCGCTGCCGCTGCTGCCGCTGCTGGACCGGCTCAAGGTGCCGGTGCTGGTGCTGACCTACCGCAACGACGAGGGCGCGCCGCGCTCGCCCGACGGCATCGCCCACTTCGGCGAGACCGAGTGGCGCGACGTTGAGGCGGCGATCCGGTTCACGGTGGACGGCGGCGCGCGGCGGATCCTGCTCTACGGCTGGTCCGTGGGCGCCACCATGGCGCTGCAGGCGGCGGCCCGCTCGGACCACCGCGAGGCGGTCCGCGGCCTGGTGCTGGACTCCCCGGTGCTGGACTGGGAGGACACGGTGCGCCGGCAGGCCACCCGGCGCGGGGTCCCCGGACCGCTGGCCGAACTCGGCGTGCGGGCGGCCCAGGGGCGTTCGGCGGTCGACCCGGCCGGTTTCGACCGGCTCGCCCTCGGCGCCGACCTCACCGTCCCGGCCCTGCTGCTGCACAGCACCGACGACACGGTGGCCGGCGTCGGGGCGGCCCGGGAGCTGGCCCGGCGGCGCGAGGATCTGGTGGTCTACGAGGAGTACGCCGGAGCCGAGCACGAGGCGCTGTGGAACGCGGATCCCGAGCGCTACGAGGCGACGCTGCTCAGATTCCTCACCCCCCTCCTGTGACCCTTCCGTCACCATTCCGGGACCGAGTGGAGCCCGCCGCGCCAGGGGATGTGACAACTGCCCCGCGGACGGGGAAGACTGCACGGCGTGACGTCCCGGAATTCGCGTGACCGTACTGGCCGATCCGAGATTTCTGGCCGACCCGACACCGCCGGCGGGCGACAGGAGGGTGCACCCGCGAGGGTGACCCGACTGCCCACCGCCGCCCGCCCGCCGCAGCCCCGCGCGGCCACCTCAGGCGGCATGGGCAGCACCGGCGCGGCAGCGCGCTCCGGCGCTCATGCCCGCCGCACGCCCCCGGCCGGGCTGCCCGGCCCTGCCCAACTCTCCCCGCTGGCCCGCAGGCTGCTCGCCGACGCGGTCCGGATCGCCCGCTGGGCCGGCGAACTGCCCAACGTCGACCGGCGCGGGGACCTGCTGGAGGGCGACGTGGTCTCGGCCGGGCGCGCCCTGGCGATGACCCATGACGCCGCCGTCGCCTCCTGGGAGCGGGCCCGCCTGGCCGGCCTGGTGGAACTGCGCGGCAGCGGCGCCGGCCCCGGCTGGCGGCTGCACGCCTGGGAGCACGACGACGAGGCCGTGCTGCGCGGCTGGGCGGCGCTGTTCGACGCCTGGACGCTGCTGGTGCCGGTGCCCGACCGCAACCTGACCTCGCTGGCCGGGCTGGCCGTCGACCACGCCCCGCAACTGCTCTCCTTCCTGCACCTGGTGGACGGCCCGGTGCCGCTCACCGAGCTGCTGGAGCTGCTGCGCCGGGGCCTGGAGGAGCAGTGGCACGGCGGGGTGCCGCCCGCGCTGGGCGCACCGGTCCCGCACGCCGCCTGGGCGGTCAGCGCCGTCCGCGGCGACAGCGCGCTGGCGCTGACCCTCACCCCGGGCGCGGCCGAGGTCGCCGGGGTGCTGGACTGGATGCTGGACGGCTTCGCGGCCGTCGGCGCCGTGGTCCGCCGCGACCTGGGCTCGCCCGACGCCGAGCCGGGCAGTGCCGAGGCGGGCCCGGTCGAGGTCGGCGCGGAGCTCACCCCGCTGGGGCACTGGGCGGTGCGCGCCAAGCTGGAGGAGATCTGCACGGTGGCGCAGACCGCCGCCGGCCACATCGAGCAGTCCGCGCTGGAACTGCTGACCGCCTGCGCCCAGTACTCCCCGGGCCCGGCCCGCGCCGAGTACCGGGCCTGGCTGGCGGCCCGTCAGGCCGAGAGCGCCGTCGCCGACCTGCTGGACGTCGCCCGCGGCGAGGACGCGCTGCTGCGCGGGCTCGCCTTCGAGGCGCTG
Organism: Streptacidiphilus jeojiensis; assembly: GCF_042510965.1. Taxonomy (NCBI): domain Bacteria; kingdom Bacillati; phylum Actinomycetota; class Actinomycetes; order Kitasatosporales; family Streptomycetaceae; genus Streptacidiphilus; species Streptacidiphilus jeojiensis. Next base: position 94,668 of record NZ_JBEUKS010000019.1, on the reverse strand, counting down.
CGGGTTGCCGGGCACCCGGCCGAGCCGGCCATCAGGGACTGCACCGAGGAGCCGCTGCTGCGCCCCTACGCGCTGCTGTGGCTGGCCGAGCAGACCGACGAGGAGGTGCTGCCCTCGGACGTGCTGGGCCAGGAGGACGCCACCTGGCTGTGGGTGGACACCGGCGCGGCCGTGCTGGAGCACGGCGACACCGCCATGCTGGTCCGCCACGTCCAGGGCGCCACCGACGGCGACCCGGGCCGGCTGTTCGCACTGGCCCGCCGGATCGGCCACCCCAGGGCGGGCCAGGTGCTGGCCGCCGTCGCCTCCGCCCACCCCGACCCCGGCGTGGCCCGCGCGGCCCGCCGCAGCGCCTTCAGCGTCCACGAGGGCGGTCGCTGACCCGGCGCCCTCCTGGCCCGGCGGCGAGTACGGTGTGTGGCAGCAGCCGGGCGAGGGAGTGAGCATGACAGCCGAAGGACGGATCGACTCACCCGCTGACGCGGTCGCCGACTCCCGGATCCAGGCCTTCGGCGTGCTGCTGACCGCGGCCAACCGGCTGGAGCGCCTGCTCGGCTCCTCGATGGAGCACGAGAGCGGGCTCAGCCACCCGATGTTCGAGGTGCTGCTGCTGCTCGCGGCCAGGCCGGAGGGCGCCGCGATGGGCGATCTCTCCCGCAGCCTGGTGCTCACCAGCGGCGGGGCCACCCGGCTGATCGACCGCATGATCGCCGGCGGTCTGGTGCGGCGGCAGCGCTCCAGCGCGGACAAGCGGGTCCAGGTGGTCACGCTCACCCCGGCCGGGTCCTCCCGGCTGGTGCAGGCGGCCCGCCGCCATGTCGAGGAGCTCGACCGGCACGTCTTCGCGGTCCTCCCGCCGGACCGCACCGGCGCCGTGGTGGACGGCCTGGACCGGCTCAGCCACCACGCCCTGGAGGCACTGCCCCCGCTGGGCTGAACCGGAGACCGCGACTAGGCCTGCCGTCCGCTCCAGTAGCGGACGTCCCCGGACACGCTGGGATAGGGGCCGGCGGCCTTGATCCGGCGCAGCACCGGCCCGGTCTCCACCTGCTGGACGGCGCCCAGGGCGGAGATGCTGGTGGTCAGGTAGGTGTAGAAGGCCGGGATGTCCTTGCAGATCACCACCGCGTGCAGATTGGTCGGCCCGGTGGTGGCGCAGCAGAAGGCCACCTCCGGGTGCTCGGCCAGCTCGCGTCCGGTGCGGTCCAGCTCGGACGGGGAGACCGACAGCCAGAGCATCGCCACGGTGTCGAGCCCGAAGATCCGCCGGTCGAAGTCGATGTCGTAGTAGAGCACCCCGCTGGCCTTCAGCTCGGCCATCCGCCGGCGCACCGAGGTCTGCGAGAGCCCGCCGGCGGACGCCAGTTCGGCCAGTCCGGTGCGGCCGTCGCGCTGCAGCAGGGCCAGCATCCGGTGGTCCGCCTCGTCCAGCGCCTCGGCCGGCCGGGGTACGGCGGTGGAGGGCCCGGGCTCCAGCAGCCGGGTCTGCTCCGCCGTCAGCGTGTCCAGCTTGCTGATCAGGCTCAGCGACTCGCCGAAGTAGGTGTGCAGCACGCAGTAGGCGGTGACCCCGACCACGCTGCGGGTCCTCGGCAGCCGCTGCAGCAGCAGCGAGTCGCTGCGGTCGTCGCCCGAGCGGCTGACGCAGTTGATCTCGGTGCCGCCGGAGATCAGGCTGATCCAGGCGGTGTCGTCGCGGCGGGCCAGCGCCTCGGCGACCGGGGCCGCGCCGTCCGGGGTGCACTGCACCCTGATGATCCACTGGACCTCGCCCATCACGGCGGGGCTGGTCAGCCCCATCACCTGGAGCGATCCCCGGCCGCGCAGCCTGCCGTAGCGGCGCGCCACGGTCTGGTCGGAGACCCCGAGCGCCTGGGCGATCCGGCTGAACGAGGCCCGCCCGTCGACCTGGAGGGCGCGCACCAGCTGCCGGTCCAGCCGGTCGAACTCATGGGATTTCACCGCTCCAGCGTAGACAATGTCGAGATCCGCCGGTAGCGGGCCACTGGCTGGGGAATCGGGTGCCCGGGAGCCGATGCTGTTCGCATGCGTAAGTGGATCCCCCTGACCGCCATCTGCCTCGGCACCTTCATGCTGCTGGTCGATGTCAGCATCGTGAATGTCGCCCTGCCCGACATGGCCTCCGACCTGCACTCCTCCTTCACCTCCCTGCAGTGGGTGGTGGACATGTACGCGCTGGTGCTCGCCGCCCTGCTGATGGTCGTCGGCGCGCTCGGCGACCGCCTCGGCCACCGCAGGCTCTACCTGGTCGGCCTGGTGGTCTTCGCCGTCGCCTCGCTGGCCTGCGGCCTGGCGCCGAACGCGGCCACCCTGATCGCGGCCCGCGCCGCCCAGGGCATCGGCGGCGCCGCGATGCTGACCTCCACCACCTCGCTGCTCAACGCCGCCTACCAGGGCCGCGACCGGGGCACCGCCTTCGGCATCTGGGGCGCCGTCAGCGGCGGCGCCGCGGCCGTGGGCCCGGTCCTCGGCGGTGTGCTCACCGACCAGATCGACTGGCGCGCGATCTTCTACGTCAATCTGCCGATCGCGGCGCTGGCCGTCGTGATGACCCTGCGTCATCTGAAGAACGATCAGGGGCACGGCCGGGGCCGGCTCGACTACGCCGGTGCCGTCGCCTTCACCGCCTTCTCCGGCGCGCTGGTCTACGCCCTGATCGAGGGCGCGGACCAGGGCTGGGGCAGCGGCACCGTGCTGACCTGGCTCGGCGTGGCCGTGCTGGCGCTGGTCGGCTTCGTACTGGTGGAACTGCGGGTCGCCGACCCGCTGCTGGACCTGTCGCTGCTGCGCAACCGCAGCTTCGTCGGACTGACCCTGGCCGCGCTGCTGGTGAACGCCGCCGCCTTCGCCCACCTCACCTACACCGGCATCTGGATGCAGTCGGTGCTGGGTCTCAGCCCGATCCAGGCCGGCCTGGCGATCTGCCCGTTGGCCCTGGCCGCCTTCGTGGTCTCCGGCAACAACGCCCGGATCTTCCACAAGGCGCCGCCGCAGGTTCCGGTCGGCCTGGGGCTGGTCCTGGTCGGCGCCGGCGCGCTGCTGATGACGCTGGTCTCGCCCGGGTCCTCGTGGACCGCCACCCTGCCCGGCCTGATCGTCAGCGGCCTCGGCGTCGGCGCGGCCATGCCGGTGATGATGTCCGCCGCCCTGGGCAGCGTTCCGCGCGAGCGGGTCGGCATGGCCAGCGGCGTGGTCAACACCGGCCGCCAGCTCGGCTACGCGCTGGGCATCGCGGTCCTCGGCACGATCTTCGCCAACCGGATCCAGACCTTCGTCGCGGACAACAGCCACCTGGCGGACCCGCACGCGGCGGCCTCCGCGCTCAGCGGCGGCCGGGCCCAGGCCGTCCTGGCCGCGGTGCCCGCGGACCAGCGGGACACCGTGCAGGGGCTGGTGCACTCGGCCTTCGCCACCGGCCTGGACCGGGTCTACCTGGTCGCCGGCGTCACCGGCGTCGTCGCGGGGCTGCTGGTGCTCGCGCTGGTCCGGCGCGGCGCGCCGGCGCCCTGGGAGCAGAAGCCGCAGCCGGCGGCCGCCCAGGCCGCCCCGGAGCCGACCCAGGTGCCCTGACGGCCCGTTCCCGGCCGCCCCACGCCGAAGCCCCCGTGTCCGCTGCGAGCGGTCACGGGGGCTTCGGCGTGAAAGGACGTCAGCTGGTACGGGACTCCGCACGGCGGGCCCGGACGTCGCCGACCTTGCGGCGGATCACCATCAGCGGCGCCATCAGCGCCAGCGTGACCTGGAGCGTCGCGCCGATCTTGAGCAGCGTCTCGCCGCCCGGCACGCCGGTGGCCCAGGCCGCCAGGCAGCCCATGCTGACCACGATCCAGCACAGCGTCGCCGTCGCCAGAACCCCGTGCGGCTTGGGGTACTCCACCCGGCTCACCATCAGCCCGGCGACCGCGACGATGCCCAGCACGGCCAGCACGAACGGCGGGTTGAGCAGCACGATGGAGATCACCGTCAGCGCCCCCATCGGGCACGGCATGCCCTGGAACACCCCGGGCCGCATCGTGGTGCAGGAGAACCGGGCCAGCCTGAGTACCACGGCGAGGAGCACCAGGATGGCGATGCCCGCGGACACCCGCTGGTGCGCCCCGTCCGAGACCATGCCCCAGACCACGACGAAGTAGGCCGGCGCGATGCCGAAGCTGATCAGGTCGGCCAGGTTGTCCAGCTCGGCGCCCAGCGCGGAGGAGCGCAGCTTGCGCGCCACCAGGCCGTCGAACAGGTCGCACATCGAGCCGATCAGCAGCAGGGTCACCGCGGTGGCCGCGCTGCGCCGGTCCCCGGAGGTGGCCACCCCGGTCAGGTGCGGGATCAGCACCCCGGTGGTGGTGCAGTAGACCGCCAGGAAGCCGCAGACGGCGTTGCCGAGGGTGAACATGTCCGCGGTGGACAGGTGCTGCGGCGAACGGGGCGCGCGCAGCTCGCGGTCGCGCATCCAGCGCAGCCTGCGGGCCGCGCCGTCGCGGTCGTCGTCGGACTCCTGGAGGGTCTCGGGGTCAGTCACGGTCAAGGCGAGTCACCCCAGCCGTGGTCTTCTGGCCGACCTGCACCCCGGGCTCGACGCCGGCGGGCAGGTAGGTGTCGACCCGCGAGCCGAAGCGGATCAGACCGATCCGCTCGCCCTGCTCGACCTTGGTGCCGGCCGGCAGGTAGGGGACGATCCGGCGCGCGACGGCCCCGGCGATCTGGACCATCTCGATGTCGCCGAGCTCGGTGTCGAAGTGCCACACGACCCGCTCGTTGCGGTCGCTGTCCTTGTTGAACGCCGGGACGAACCCGCCGGCCACATGCTCGACCGAGGTGACCGTGCCGGGCAGCGGTGCGCGGTTGACGTGCACATTGAGCGGGCTCATGAAGACCGCCACCCGGGTGCGGCCGTCGGGCCAGGCGTCGATGCTCTGCACCACGCCGTCGGCGGGGGAGATCACCCGACCCTGGCCGATGGTGCGCTCGGGGTCGCGGAAGAACCACAGCATCCCCGCGCTGAGCGCGGAGGCCGGTACTGCCGCCAGGGCCCACTTGCCGCTGCGCCGGGTGAGGGCGGTGCAGGCGGCGGCGGTGAGGACCGTGGGGGCAAGCCAGGGCGAGCAGCCACGTGCAAGCGTGACACGGGGACGGCTCGCGGATCGGTGGGACGGACTGAGGGGCATCGAAGACCTTTGTCGCGGGGGCCCGGGAACGGTATGGACGCCGAGGGTACCGGCGTACGGTGACCGCGCGAGGGGCCGCGTAATCGAGGGGTTCGGGGACGTATCTGTCCAGGGGTGGATGCTATCGGCAGCAGACGGTCACTAGGCAACCTCCAGGAGGCAGGGAACGTCTCCACGCCTCGCCCCTTACTACGAACGTAGAGCTGTCGACCCCCCTGGGCCAAGCGTTTCACCGGATCGGTGACAACTCTCTCAGGAATGGTCAGGGGCTTGTCGGGGGCAACAGGGGGCGTGCGAAGCATCCCCGCGCGCGGGGCCGATCGGGGTGCCGGAGCACGTACTCCGGAGTATCGAAGGCAGAACGGGGAAAACGGCCGGAACTCGGTGGTTCCGGCCGATAATCGTCCCTTGTGACGGAGCCCGTCTCACTCACCGAGACGGTAGTCCTCCAGCAGTCGGCGGCCAATGATCATTTTCTGGATCTCCGCCGTTCCCTCACCGATGAGCAGCATCGGCGCCTCCCGGTAGAGGCGCTCGATCTCGTACTCCTTGGAGAAGCCGTAGCCGCCGTGGATCCGGAAGGAGTCCTCGACCACCTCCTTGCAGTACTCGGAGGCCAGGTACTTCGCCATGCCGGCCTCCAGGTCGTTGCGCTTCCCGGAGTCCTTCTTGCGGGCGGCCATCACCATCATCTGGTGCGCGGCCTCGACCTTGGTGGCCATCTCCGACAGCTTGAACTGGATCGCCTGGTGCTCGGCGATCTTCTTGCCGAAGGTGCTGCGCTGCTGGGCGTAGCGGATGCCCAGCTCGAAGGCGCGCTGGGCGACCCCGCAGCCGCGGGCGGCGACATTGACCCGGCCCACCTCGACCCCGTCCATCATCTGGTAGAAGCCGCGGCCCGAAGTCCCGCCGAGGACCATGTCCGCCGGGATGCGGACGTCCTCCAGGATCATCTCGGTGGTGTCGACGCCCTTGTAGCCCATCTTGTCGATCTTGCCGGGGATGGTGAGCCCCGGGACGCTCTCGTTCGGGCCGAAGCCCGGCGTCTTCTCGATCAGGAAGGTGGTCATCGACTTGTGCGGCGCGGTGCCCTCGGGGTGTCCCTCGTCGGTCCGGCAGAGCACCGCGACCAGGGTGGAGGTGCCGCCGTTGGTCAGCCACATCTTCTGGCCGTTGATGACGTAGTCGTCGCCGTCCCTGACGCCCTTGGTGCGGATCGCGCCCACGTCCGACCCGAGGCCGGGCTCCGACATCGAGAAGGCGCCGCGGACCTCGCCGGTGGCCATCCGGGGCAGGAAGTGGTCCTTCTGCGCCTGGGTGCCGTGCTGGGCGATCATGTACGCCACGATGAAGTGGGTGTTGACGATGCCGGACACCGACATCCAGCCGCGCGCGATCTCCTCCACCACCAGGGCGTAGGTCAGCAGCGACTCGCCGAGCCCGCCGTACTCCTCCGGGATCATGAGCCCGAAAAGGCCCATCTCCTTCATCCCCTCGACGATGGCGGCGGGGTACTCGTCCCTGTGCTCCAGCTCGGTGGCGACCGGAATGATCTCCTTGTCGACAAAGCTCCGAACAGTGCTGAGGATGTCCTGCTGGATCTCGGTGAGGCCTTCGGTCTGGGCGAGGCGTCCCATGGCTGGCTCCTGAAAAGGTGATGAGGGGGGTAGGTGCCCCGCGGCCGTGGCAGCAGCCGCAGGACACCTGGTCTTTTGTTTTTAGGGGCGCGGGGAACTGCGCGAACAGCAACCGTCTACGGTCCGCACCGTCACGACAGAGGCTCAGGCCGTCCCGCCTGATCCCCACCCCGCTCCTTCACATACGTCTCCGTGGGAACCATCACCTTGCGCCGGAACACACACACCACGGTGCCGTCCTGCTTGTACCCCTTGGTCTCCACGTACACGATCCCCCGGTCGCTCTTGGACTTCGAGGGAGTCTTGTCCAGGACAAGCGTTTCGCCGTAGATGGTGTCCCCGTGGAACGTCGGCGCGATGTGCTTCAGCGACTCGACCTCCAGGTTGGCAATCGCCTTGCCGGAGACGTCCGGCACCGACATCCCCAGCAGCAGCGAGTAGATGTAGTTGCCGACCACCACGTTCTTCCCGAAGTCCGTGGTCCTCTCGGCGTAGTTGCTGTCCAGGTGCAGCGGGTGGTGGTTCATGGTCAGCAGGCAGAAGAGGTGGTCGTCGTACTCGGTGACGGTCTTCCCGGGCCAGTGCTTGTAGACCGCGCCGACCTCGAACTCCTCAAAGGTGCGTCCGAACTGCATGGCCTCAGCCCTCCGGAATCTCGAACTTGGTGGTCCGCTGCATCCCCGCCGCACGGCCCTTCCCGGAGATGACCAGCGCCATCTTCCGGCTGGCCTCGTCGATCATCTCGTCGCCGAGCATCGCCGAGCCCTTCCTGCCGCCGGCCTCGGACGTGCACCAGTCGTAGGCGTCCAGGATCAGCTCGGCGTGGTCGTAGTCCTCCTGGCTGGGCGAGAAGACCTCGTTGGCGGCCTCGACCTGGCCCGGGTGCAGCACCCACTTGCCGTCGAAGCCCAGCGCGGCCGCCCGCCCGGCGACCTCGCGGTAGCCGTCGACATTGCGGATCTGCAGGTAGGGGCCGTCGATGGCCTGCAGGTCGTTGGCGCGGGCCGCCATCAGGATGCGCATCAGGATGTAGTGGTAGGCGTCCGCGCCGTAGCCGGGCGGCTGCTCGCCGACGACCAGGGTCTTCATGTTGATGGAGGCCATGAAGTCGGCCGGGCCGAAGATGATGGTCTCCAGCCGCGGCGAGGCTTCCGCGATGGCGTCCACGTTGATCAGGCCCTTGGCGTTCTCGATCTGCGCCTCGATGCCGATCTTCCCGACCTCGAAGCCCATGGTCTTCTCGATCTGGGTGAGCAGCAGGTCCAGCGCGACCACCTGCTGGGCGTCCTGGACCTTGGGCAGCATGATGCAGTCCAGGTTCTGGCCGGCGCCCTCGACGACGGTCACCACGTCGCGGTAGGTCCAGTGGGTGGTCCAGTCGTTGACCCGGACCACCCGGGTCTTCCCGGTCCAGTCGCCCTGGTTCAGCGCGTCCACGATGGTGTGCCGGGCGCCCTCCTTGGCCAGCGGCGCGCAGGCGTCCTCCAGGTCCAGGAAGACCTGGTCGGCGGGCAGGCCCTGGGCCTTCTCCAGGAAGCGCGGGTTGCTGCCCGGGACGGCCAGGCAGGAGCGGCGGGGACGGAGGCGGTTCGCCGAAGAAGAAGTCATGCGGTGAGGGTCTCTTCCTTGAGGTCCGAGAACGGGGGCAGTCCGTGTGCGCGACGGATCTCGTCGACAATACGGCCGATGATGTGCGTGATTCCGAAGTCCTTGGGCGTGAAGACGGCGGCGACGCCCTGCGCCAGCAGGTCCTGCTCGTCCGCCGCCGGGATGATCCCGCCGACGATCACCGGCACGTCCTCCACCCCGGCCCGGCGCAGCCGCCGCAGCACGTCCGGGACCAGCTCGGCGTGCGCGCCGGAGAGGATCGACAGGCCGACGCAGTGGACGTCCTCGGCCACCGCCGCCGAGGTGATCTGTTCGGGCGTCAGTCGGATGCCCTGGTAGACCACCTCGAAGCCGGCGTCGCGGGCTCGTACCGCGATCTGCTCGGCGCCGTTGGAGTGGCCGTCCAGGCCGGGCTTGCCGACCAGCAGCCGCAGCCTGCCCGAGCCGAGCTGCTCGGCGGTGACCCGCACCGCCTCGCGGACCGCCAGCAGTTCCGCGCCGCTCTCGCCCTCCACCGACCCGGTGATCGGGGCGCCGCCGACGCCGGTGGGGGCGCGGTACTCGCCGAAGACCTCGCGCAGCGCGAAGGCCCACTCCCCGGTGGTCACCCCGGCCCGGACGCAGGCGAGGGTGGCCGGCATCAGGTTCTCCTCGGTGCCGGCCCGGCGCTTCAACTCGGCCAGGGCGGCGACCGCCGCGTCCTCGTCGCGCTCCTTGCGCCACTGCGCGAAGGCCTCCACCACGGCCCGCTCGGAGTCCGGGTCGACCTGCATGATCGCGGTGTCCAAGTCGGCGGTGAGCGGGCTGGGTTCGGTGGTCTCGAAGCAGTTGACGCCGACGACCTTGTCCTCGCCGGACTCGATCCTGGCCCGGCGCTCCGCGTGCGAGCCGACCAGCGCCGCCTTGAGGTAGCCGGACTCCACGGCGGGGGTGACCCCGCCCATGCCCAGCACCTTGTCGATCTCGGCGGTCGCGCCCTCGACCAGTTCCTGCACCTTGGCCTCGACCACATGGCTGCCGTCGAACAGGTCGCCGTACTCCAGCAGGTCCGACTCGTAGGCCAGCACCTGCTGGATCCGCAGCGACCACTGCTGGTCCCAGGGCCTGGGCAGGCCCAGCGCCTCGTTCCAGGCCGGGAGTTGGACGGCGCGGGCGCGGGCGTCCTTGGACAGCGTCACGGCCAGCATCTCCAGCACGATCCGCTGGACGTTGTTCTCCGGCTGAGCTTCCGTCAGACCCAGTGAGTTGACCTGGACCCCGTACCGGAAGCGGCGCTGCTTGGGGTCCTGGATGCCGTAGCGCTCGCGGGTGACGGTGTCCCAGATCCGGCCGAAGGCACGGAGCTTGCACATCTCCTCGACGAAGCGGACGCCGGCGTTGACGAAGAAGGAGATCCGGGCGACCACCTCGCCCATCTGCTCCGGCGCTACCTGCCCGCCGTCCCGCACCGCGTCCAGCACCGCGATGGCGGTGCACATCGCGAACGCCAACTCCTGGACCGGGGTGGCCCCGGCCTCCTGGAGGTGGTAGCTGCAGATGTTGATGGGGTTCCACTTGGGGATGTTCGCCACGGTGTAGGCGATCATGTCGGTGGTCAGCCGGATGCTGGGCCCGGGCGGGAAGACGTGCGTCCCGCGGGACAGGTACTCCTTGATGATGTCGTTCTGGGTGGTGCCGGTGAGCTTGGCGATGTCCGCGCCCTGCTCCTCCGCGACGACCTGGTACATCGCCAGCAGCCACATGGCGGTGGCGTTGATCGTCATGGAGGTGTTGGTGCGCTCCAGCGGGATGCCGTCGAACAGCGCCCGCATGTCGCCGACGTGGCCGACCGGAACCCCGACCCGGCCGACCTCGCCCTTGGCCAGCACGTGGTCCGGGTCGTAGCCGGTCTGCGTCGGCAGGTCGAAGGCGACGGAGAGGCCGGTCTGACCCTTCGCCAGGTTCTTGCGGTACAGCTCGTTCGACGCGGTGGCGGAGGAGTGCCCCGCGTAGGTCCGCATCAGCCAGGGGCGGTCTCGCTGGGTCATGGGGTCACTCGCCCCGGAAGCGGTTGATGGCAGGCAGGTGCTTCTCCCGCAGCTCCTCGTCGCGGACGCCCATGCCCTCGCTCGGGGCCAGGCAGAGCACGCCGACCTTGCCCTGGTGCTTGTTGTGGTGGACGTCCAGCGCCGCCTGGCCGGTCTCCTCCAGGGTGTAGGTCTTCGACAGGGTCGGGTGGATCTTCCCCTTGGCGATCAGCCGGTTCGCCTCCCATGCCTCGCGGTAGTTGGCGAAGTGCGAGCCGATGATGCGCTTCAGCGACATCCAGAGGTAGCGATTGTCGTACTGGTGCATATAGCCACTTGTCGACGCACAGGTGACGATGGTGCCGCCCTTGCGGGTCACGTAGACGCTGGCGCCGAAGGTCTCCCGGCCCGGGTGCTCGAAGACGATGTCGACGTCCTCACCGCCCGTCAGTTCGCGGATCCGGCCGCCGAACCGCTTCCACTCCCGCGGGTCCTGGTTGTTCTCGTCCTTCCAGAACCGGTAGCCCTCGGCGCTGCGGTCGATGATCGCCTCGGCGCCCATCGCCCGGCAGATGTCGGCCTTGGCGTCGTTGGAGACCACGCAGATCGGCGTCGCACCGCCGGCCAGCGCGTACTGGGTGGCGTAGGAGCCGAGGCCGCCGCTGGCGCCCCAGATCAGCACGTTGTCCCCCTGCTTCATCCCGGCGCCGTTGCGGGAGACCAACTGCCGGTAGGCGGTGGAGTTCACCAGGCCGGGGGAGGCGGCCTCCTCCCAGGTGAGGTGGGCCGGCTTGGGCATCAGCTGGTTGGACTTGACCAGGGCGATCTCGGCCAGGCCGCCGAAGTTGGTCTCGAAGCCCCAGATCCGCTGCTCCGGGTCGAGCATGGTGTCGTTGTGGCCGTCCGCGCTCTCCAGCTCGACGCTCAGGCAGTGCGCGACCACCTCGTCGCCGGGCTTCCAGGCGTGCACCCCGGGGCCGGTGCGCAGCACCACGCCCGCCAGGTCCGAACCCAGCACGTGGTACGGCAGGTTGTGGCGCGCGGTCTCCGGCGAGAGCCTGCCGTAGCGCTCCAGGAAGGAGAAGGTGGAGACCGGCTCGTAGATGGAGCTCCACACGGTGTTGTAGTTCACCGCGCTGGCCATCACCGCGACCAGGGCCTCGCCCGGGCCGAGTTCGGGGACGGCGATCTCGTCCAGGTGCAGCGACTTGCGCGGGTCCTTGTCGCGGCTGTCCTGGCCGGCGAACATCTGCTCCTCGTCCTTGTGGAGCGTGATCGCCCGGTAGGACTCCGGCACGTCGAGCGCGGCGAAATCGGCCGGGCTCGCATCACCGCTGGTGATCGCTTCGAGAATGCTTTTCATGGCTGGAGCCTTCATGGTTGCCTCCGGCGGCTTCCCCGCTTGAGGGGTGCGGGGACGTCTGTTGGGGGTACCGGGAACGGACACCGGTGATGAGGGGGGTACTGCTGGGCTGGGCTTCAGTCGTGTGCTGGTGGGGCTGCTGCCGACCGCCCGTGCAGGGGTGTCGCCCGGGCCCTGGGCATGGCGCGCCAGGGTGGGGAGCCGCGGCGCCGCGACCAGTGAGTAACAAGGTACTGGCACCCTGTGCCACCCGTAAAGACACTGCGTGCCACCAATATGGACTCAGGACACGTGAGCGTCATCACGTGGCAACACATACCCCAGGGCATGCACCAGGCCCCTCCGGCGCGCCGGGAGGGGCCTGACGATTCCGCTCTGACCTGCGGTTACGTCCCCTACTTGGCCCCGAGTGCGGCCCGGATGCTCTGCAGCACCTCGTCCAGCGGCGCGTCGGTACGGGCCACGGTGATCAGCACCTCACCCGAAGGGGTGGCACTCACGGCGCTCTCCACGGCGCTGCTCAGCGTCTCCGTGACGCCCTTGGTGGCACTGGGTGCCAGCTGCGATGCCCCGGCCGAGGGGGCGTTCCCCCAGAAGGTCCGCCGGATCACCTCGAAGGCATGGTCCAGCTGCGGTTCGACCTCGCCCCGGCCGCCGGAGCGCAGCCAGCGGCGCAGCACGTGGTTGTGCGCGGCGACCACGGCCGCCGCCGACACCTCGGCCAGCATCGCGTCGTCGCCGACGCCCCGCTCCCAGCCGCCGGAGGCCTGCCCGGCGGTGTCGAAGCGCCCCAGCAGGTAGCGGGTGAACAGCCGCTCGTACCGGGCCACCACCGCGATCTCCCGCTCGCGCAGCGTCGGCACCTGCCGGATCAGCCGGTACCGGGCCACCGAGACGCCGGGGGTCGCCGCGTACATCCGCAGCACCTCCTTGATGCCGCGGCAGACCACGTCCAGCGGGTGCTCCGCCGGGTCGGCGCCGGCCAGCAGGTCGGCCACCCGGACCAGGGTGTCGTCGTGGTCCGGGAAGATCGCCTCCTCCTTGGACCGGAAGTAGCGGAAGAAGGTGCGCCTGGCCACGCCGGCGGCGGCGGCGATCTGATCGACCGTCGTCTCCTCGTAGCCCTGGTTGGCGAACAGTTCCATCGCCGCCGCCGCCAGGTCCTGGCGCATCTGCTGCCGCTGTGCCGTCACCCGGCGCGGAACGCCGTTGGCCTGGTCGACCGCCGTTGCCGTTGCGCCGTTCTCTGCCCCGCTCATGACCGGAACGCTACACGCCGCGGCCCCCCGCACGGGCACCCTCGGCGCCCTGGTCATGCGTCCCCTCAGCGGCGCTGTCACCGGCGGGCGTGGTCGCGGAAGCCGCGCCCGGTCTTGCGGCCCAGGCAACCGGCGGCCACCAGGTGCTCCAGCAGCGGCGCCGGAGCCAGTCCCGGCTCGCGGAACTCGCCGTGCAGCACCTTCTCGATCGTCAGCGAGACGTCCAGGCCGACCACGTCCAGCAGGGCGAACGGGCCCATCGGGTAGCCGCAGCCCAGCCTCATCGCGGTGTCGACGTCGTCGACCGAGGCGTAGTGCTCCTCGATCATCCGCACCGCGTCGTTGAGGTAGGGGAAGAGCAGCGCGTTGACGATGAAGCCGGCCCGGTCGCCGCACGCCACCGGGTGCTTGCGCACCGCCGTGCACAGCTCCAGCACGGTGGCGGTGACGTCGGGCGCGGTCAGCACCGTGCTGACCACCTCGACCAGGCGCATAGCCGGGGCCGGGTTGAAGAAGTGCATCCCCACCACGTCCTGCGGGCGCCCGGTCGCCATCGCGCACTGGATCACCGGCAGGCTGGAGGTGGTGGTCGCCAGCACCGCGCCGGGCCGGCAGATCTTGTCCAGGGTGGTGAACAGCTCCTGCTTCACCGCCAGGTCCTCGGCGACGGCCTCCAGCACCAGGTCGGCGGAGGCCAGGTCCTCCAGCGAACCCGAGGCGGTGACCCGTGCCAGCGCCGCGTCCCGGTCGGCCTCGCCGAGGCGTCCCTTGGCCACCATCCGCTCCAGCGACTTCGCCAGCGCGGCCCTGGCCCGGTCCGCCTTCTCCTGGCTGCGGGCGACCAGGGTGACGTCGTAGCCGGCCTTGGCGAAGACCTCGGCGATCCCGGTCGCCATCGTGCCCGAGCCGCAGACGCCGACGCTGCGGACCTGACGTCCCGGCACCGCGACGGCCCCGCCGTCCACCGGCTGGTCCGGCACCGGCTGGGAGGAGCCCGGCGCTGCGTAGCTGTAGAAGCCGCGGCCGGTCTTCCGTCCCAGCAGCCCGGCCGCCACCAGCTGGCCCAGCACCGGCGCGGGCGCGTGCAGCCGGTCGTGCGACTGCGCGTACATCGCCTCCAGCACGGTCTTGGCGACGTCGACGCCGATCAGGTCGAGCAGCGCCAGCGGCCCCATCGGCAGCCCGCAGCCCAGCCGCATGGCCGCGTCGATGTCCTCCCGGGTGGCGTAGCGCGACTCGTACATCGCCGCCGCCTGGTTGAGGTAGGCGAACAGCAGACCGTTGACGATGAAGCCGGGACGGTCGCCCGCGGCGACCGGGGACTTGCCCAGCCCCCGGGTGAACCCGGCCGCGGCCTCGGCCACCTCGGCGCTGGTCAGCACCGTGCGGACGACCTCGACCAGCTGCATCACCGGCGCCGGGTTGAAGAAGTGCAGCCCGATCACCCGCTCGGGCCGCTGGGTCGCCGCGGCGATCCGGGTCACCGACAGCGCGGTGGTGCCGGTCGCCAGCACCGTCCCAGCCGGGCAGATCCGGTCCAGTTCGGCGAACAGCTCACGCTTGGAGTCCAGCTGCTCGGGGATCTCCTCGATCACCAGCTGCGCCTCGGCGGCGGCGTTGAGGTCGTGGCCGACGCTGATCCGTCCGAGCAGCTCGGCGCGTTCGTCGGCGGTGATCCGGCCGCGCTCCACGGAGTGCGCGGTCGACTCCTCGATCCGGCGCAGCGCGGCGTCGGCAGCGGTGGCGTCCAGCTCGACGCCGATCACCCGGCGGCCGCTGCGGGCGGTGATCTCGGCGATCCCGGCCCCCATGGTGCCGAGGCCGACGACGGCCACGACGGGGAAGACGTCCAGGTCAGCGCTGTGCTCGGGGGCGGGCTCTGGGGTGGGCTCAGTCAGGGTCATGGCTGGGTACTCCTCGGGGAGCGTTGCGCCCGTCGCGTCGCTCGGACGGTCCACGCAACAAATGATGAGGGGGGAGTGGTGCTGACGCACGGCGCGACTGAGGTCACCGTGGGAAGAGGCACTGCCGGATCCACAGATGTGACGGCATGCCAGAAGGAAACAACCGACCCGTCGCTGCGGCTCCCGGCGCGGACTGGGGCGGTGCGGACACTGTAGCCGGGTTACCCGGAAGTAGGAAGGGGGAAGCCCGGCGACTCCGCCGCGGCGGGGAGAAACCCACATGCGGACGGCCCGGGCAGCGCTTACGCTCCCGCCCATGACTGCGACCTTCCTGCCGGGGCTGGAGCTGTGCGGAATCCTCTACCGGGAGGCGGTCCGTCCGCTGCTGGACGAGGTGTACCCGGGGATGCCTTACGCGGCGGCCCGGATCGGGTCGGGGTCGGAGGTGCTGGGCTACGACACGGAGCGCTCGGCCGACCATGATTGGGGCCCGCGGCTGCAACTGCTGCTCCGTCCGGAGGACGCAGCAGCGCACGGCGCCGCCCTGCGCCGGATGTTCGCGGAGCGGCTGCCCGAGGAGGTCCGCGGATGGCCGACCAACTTCGCCCCGCCGGGCGAACGGGTGCAGGTCATGACACCGACCACCGGGTCGGTGAACCACCGCATCGATGTCGCCGGGACCGCGGACTGGCTGTCCGGCGCACTGGGCTTCGACCCGCTCGACCACCGGCCCGGCCTGCTCGACTGGCTGGCCGTCCCCGGCCAGCGCCTGCTGGAGGTCACCGCGGGCGCCGTCTACCACGACGGCCTCGGCCGGCTCACCGACGCCCGCGCCGCTCTCGCCTGGTACCCGGACCAGGTCTGGCGCTATCTGCTGGCCTGCCAGTGGCAGCGGATCTCCCAGGAGGAGGCCTTCGTCGGCCGGGCCGCGGAGGTCGGCGACGAGCTGGGCAGCCGGGTGGTCGCGGCACGGCTCGCCCGGGAGGTCGTCCGGCTGTGCCTGCTGCTGGCGCGCCGGTACGCCCCCTACAGCAAGTGGCTGGGCACGGCCTTCGCCCGGCTGCCGGAGGCGGCGCCGATCGCGGCGGCGCTGCGCACCGCACTCGGGGCCGACGCACCGTCGGACCGGCAGCGGGCGGTGGCCGAGGCCGCCGCTCTGGCGGGCGCCTGGCAGAACCGGCTCGCCCTCTGCGCCACCGTCGACCCCTCGGTCCGCCGCTACCACGGCCGCCCGTTCCCGGTCGTCCACGCCGAACGCTTCACCGCGGCCCTGCTGGAGACGGTGGACGACCCGGCAGTACGGGCCCTGCCGCTGGCCGGCGGGATCGACCAGTTCGTCGACAGCACCGACGCGCTCGGCGACCTGGGCGCCTGCCGCAGGCTGACCCGGGCGGCGCTGCGGCTGGACCAGGACCGGGCCTGAGCGGTCGTCAGCCGGCGGGTTCCGCGTCGCGCCAGGCGGTCAGCCGCCGCCAGGCGTCCAGACCGTCCGGAACCCAGGCCCATTCACTGAGGCGGGACGCGAGTTCGTCCTCGGTCAGGAAGGTGTGCCAGGCGACCTCCTCCTGCTGCGGGGCGACCGCCGTCGGGGTCCTGGTCTCGTAGACGGCGGACCACCAGGTGTGTTCCGGCGACTCGTAGAGGAAGCGGAACAGCGGGACCGGGGAGAGGCCGGAGACGCCCAGCTCCTCCTCGGCCTCCCGCTTCGCCGCCTCGTCGTAGCTCTCGCCGGCGCCGACGACGCCGCCCACGAACATGTCGTGCATCGAGGGGAAGACCAGCTTCTCCGCGGTACGGCGGTGCACGAAGATCCGGTCGTCGGCGTCCCTGACGAGGATGAAGACACAGCGGTGGCGCAGCCGCTTCGCAGTGGCCTCGCCGCGCGGGGCCCGGCCGATCACGTTGTCCTCGGCGTCGACGATGTCCAGGATCTCGTCGGTGCTGAGCGGGTTCCCCGCCCTGCGGGCCGTGGCCAGCACCGCGACGGCGGGCAGGGCGACCTGGCCCGGGGTTCCCTGCGCGAACGGTGCGACCAGCGCGTCGTAGCGCTGTTTGATCCCGGCGACCACGCCGTTCGGCAGGCGGGCGATGAGCGAGCCGGTCAGCGGGGTCCCGGCGACCACGGCGGCCCACCAGGCGTCCGGGTCCACCTGATGGGCCCACTCCACCCGCCGGGACCGCTCGTCGACGAATCCGGCGGTGGCGAGCAGGTCGCCGAAAGCGGCGGCACGGTCGGTCGCCCCCGCCAGGAAGAGCCCCGAGGAGGGCAGGTCGTCCGGCTGCGGGATGCCCGCGGCGGCGACGGCCTCCCCGAAGACCGCGGTGGCGCGCATCGCCTCCCGCTCCCAGCAGGTCAGCGCGATCCGGCCGCCCGGCCGCAGCACCCGCTGCAGCTCGGCCAGCCCGGCCGCCGCGTCGCCCAGGTGGTTGATCACGAAGTTCCCCACCACCGCGTCGAACGAGGCGTCCGCGAAGGGGAGGTCGGGGAGGACCGCGGTGCGCACCTCCGCACCGGGGCAGGTGGCCGCCGCCAGCGCGACCATCTCCGCGGAGGCGTCCACTGCCGTGACCACCGCGCCGCGCGCCAGCGCCGCCGCCGCGACGATGCCTGGCCCGGTGCCGACGTCCAGCACCGCGGTGCCGGAGCCAACCTCCGCCGCGTCCAGCAGCGGTTCCACGGTGTGGGCGGTCAGCCGGGCGAAGCCGCGCTGGTAGGCATCGCTCCGGCCGACCCAGCCCGACCGTTCGAAGGCGTCAAAAGCGGCCGCGTCCCAGGTGGTCGTCATGGCGGACATCATCGCAGCACGCCCGACGGCCGCGGCAGGGCCGCCCCGGTTTGGACGGCGGGCCGCGCGATGGTTGTCTTTCCGGGTAAGCAGGAACGCACAGTGAGCTTGAGGAGTACAACCATGGGCCAGGTCTACGCGGTCACCGAGCGGGTGCTGGACGCGTCGCCGGAGCGGGTCTTCGACGTGCTGGCCGACTACCAGTCGTCCCGAGGGGCGATCCTCCCGGCCCAGTTCAGTGAGTACGAGGTACGCGAGGGCGGCAAGGGCGCGGGCACGGTTGTGCACTGGAAGCTGCAGGCGACCGAGAAGCGGGTGCGCGACTGCCTGTTCACCGTCACCGAGCCCACACCGGGTCAGCTGGTGGAGACGGACGCCAACTCCAGCATGGTGGTCACCTGGACGGTCACCCCGGCCGGCGAGGGCAAGGCCAAGGTCGTCGTCGAGACGACTTGGGCCGGCGCGAGCGGGGTCGGCGGCTTCTTCGAGCGGACCTTCGCGCCTAAGGGCCTGAACCGGATCAACAACGAGGTCCTGGAGCGCCTGGCGTCCTCCGTCGGCTGACCGGCCGTGCAGCGGGAGCCCGGGCCGGGCTCCCGTCACCGCGTCAGACCAGCAGGCTCAGCGGCATGATCAGGGCTATCGCCAGCACCGAGATCAGCGTCTCCATCGCCGACCAGGACTTGAGGGTCTGACCCACGCTCATCCCGAAGTACTCCTTCACCAGCCAGAAGCCGGCGTCGTTGACGTGCGAGAAGAACAGCGATCCGGCGCCGATGGCGAGTACCAGCAGCGAGGTGTGGGCGGTGCTCATACCGGTCGCCAGCGGGGCGACGATCCCGGCGGCGGTGATGGTGGCGACCGTGGCGGAGCCGGTGGCGACCCGGATCAGGACCGCGATCAGCCAGCCGAGCAGCAGCGCCGAGATGTGCAGATGGGTCGCCCAGCTGCTGACCACATTGCCGACGCCCACGTCCACCAGGGTCTGCTTGAAGCCGCCGCCGGCGCCGACGATGAAGACGATCCCGGCGATCGGGCCGAGTGCGGCCGCCGCGGTGGCTGAGATCCGGCCCCGGTCGAAGCCGGCCGCGCGGCCCAGGGTGACCATCGCCACGAGCACCGCCAGCAGCAGCGCGATCAGCGGGGACCCGACGAAGTCGAGGATGCGCTGCGGGGTGGCGGTGGGGTTGTCGACGGTGATGTCGACCAGGGCCTTGCCCAGCATCAGCACGACCGGCAGCAGGATGGTGCCGAGGGTCGCGCCGAAGCCCGGCCTGCGGCGGTCCACCTGTTCGGCCTCCGCCTCGCCCTGGTCCGCCGCCGGCAGCTCCAGCGGGCCGACCCAGCGCTCGGCGACGCGGGCGAACAGCGGGCCCGCGACGACCAGGGTGGGCACGGCGACCAGCAGGCCGAGGGCCAGCGTCACACCGAGGTTGGCGTGCAGCGCCGACACGGCGACCAGCGGGCCGGGGTGCGGCGGGATGAGTCCGTGCAGGACCGAGAGCCCGGCCAGCGCGGGGATGCCGACCCGCAGCAGCGGGAGGTTTCCGCGCCGGGCGACCAGCACCACGATCGGGACCAGCAGCACCACGCCGATCTCAAAGAACAGCGGGAGCCCGAGCACGGCCGCGATCAGCCCCATCGCCCAGGGCATCGAGCGCGGGCCGGAACGGGCCAGCACCGTGTCCGCGATGATGTCCGCGCCGCCCGAGTCGGCGAGCAGCTTGCCCAGCATCGCGCCGAGTCCGATGAGCAGCCCCACGCTGGTGACGGTCGCGCCGAAGCCGGTCGAGAAGCTGTTCATCAGCTTGTCGAAGGGGACGCCGGCGACGGCCGCCAGCACGCCCGAGCCCAGGGTGAGGGCGAGGAAGGGGTGCAGCTTGAGCCAGCTGATAAGAGCCACGATCACGGCGATGCCGAGCAGCATGGCGGTGACCAGTCGGGCGTCGCTGCCGCTGTGGGGGAGGGCCGCGTCGGCGGCCAGCAGGAGGGTCACGCGTTGTCTCCGTTGACAAGGGTGCGGGGTGGGAAGGGGGCCGGTCGGGGGCTGCTCAGGAGGCGGTGAGCAGGCGGACCGCCGCGTCGACGAGCTGGTCGGGGGTCGGTCCGACGTCCAGGACGGCGCCCTGCTCGTCCGCGGCGAGCGGTTCGAGCGTGGAGTACTGGGAGTCGAGCAGCGAGGCCGGCATGAAATGGCCGGTGCGGTGGCCGATCCGGTCGGCGACCAGGTCATGGGCGCCGGCCAGGTGCAGGAACCAGATGTCCGGGCAGGCGGCGCGCAGGGTGTCGCGGTAGCGGCGCTTGAGCGCGGAACAGGTGACCACGCCGCCGACACCGGCGACGTTCTGCTGCTGCAGCCAGGCCCCGATGGCTTCGAGCCAGGGTTGGCGGTCGGCGTCGTCGAGCGGCGTCCCGGCCGACATCTTGGCGATGTTGGCGGGCGGGTGGAAGTCGTCGGCCTCCGCGTAGGGGAGGCCGACGCGTTCGGCGAGCAGCCGGGCGACGGTGGTCTTGCCGACACCGGAGACGCCCATGACGACGACGTTGTAAGCCATGGGAGGACTATGACTCCAAAGGTATGACTTATTCAAGTGGATGAGATTCAATCGTCATACGAGTGTGTTCCCCGCGGGTCCGGATAGCCTGACCCCATGGAGATCCAGGGCCTGCACGGCCGCCTGCTCGCGGACCTCGGGCCTGCCATCGCCTCCGGTGAGATCCCGGAGGGCACGGTGCTGCGCAGCGAGGAGCTGGAGGCGCGCTACGGGGTGTCCCGGACCGTGGTCCGGGAGGCCGTCCGGGTGCTGGAGGCGATGCGGCTGGTCGCCTCGCGCCGCCGGGTCGGCACCACGGTGCAGCCGCGCGAGGCCTGGGACGTGTTCGACCCGCTGGTGATCCGCTGGCGGCTGGCCGGTGCGGACCGGGCGGCGCAGCTGAGCTCGCTGGGCGGGCTGCGGATCGCGGTGGAGCCGGTGGCCGCGGCGCTGGCGGCGGCGCAGGCGTCCGAGGACCACTGCCGCGAGCTGAGCGCCCTCGCGGTGGAGCTGACGGTCACCGCCCGGAGCGGGGACCTGCAGGAGTTCCTGCGGCATGACATCGCGTTCCACGCACTGGTGCTGCGCGCCTCCGGCAACGAGATGTTCGCCCACCTGGCCGACGCGGTGGGGGCGGTGCTCACCGGGCGCACCGAGCACGAGCTGATGCCGCACCACCCGGCCCGCTACGCGGTGGCGCTGCACCGCGAGGTCGCCGAGGCGGTCTGCGCGCAGGACGCCGCGGCTGCGGAGCGGGCGATGCGGGCGATCGTGACCGGGGCCCTGGAGGAGCTGGCGCCGACCCTGGCCGAGCAGGCCTGACGGCCCTTCGGGTCAGTCCCTCGGGCCAGCCCCTCAGCCCCTCAGCCCCTCAGGCCGTCCGGTCCCAGGCGTCCGGGTGGACCGGGTCGACGAAGGGCGCACCCCTGGTCCAGCGCTCCAGCTCGTCCAGGGCGAAGTCGGCCATCCGGTGCAGCTCGCCACCCATGGAGCCGGCGATGTGCGGGGTGAGCAGCACGTTCGGCAGGTCGTAGAGGGGTGAGCCGGACGGCAGCAGGTCCGGGGTGGTCACGTCCAGCACCGCGTTCAGCCGGCCGGAGACCAGTTCCCGTTCCAGGGCCGGCTGGTCGACCAGTGCGCCGCGGGCGGTGTTGATCAGCGTCGCCCCGTCCGGCATCGAGCCGAGCAGGGACCGCGACACCAGGCCCTCGGTGCTGCGCAGCCAGGGCGCGTGCACGCTCACCACGTCGCTGCTGCCGAACAGCTCGGGCAGCGGCACCAGCCGGGCCCCGAGCCGTGACGCCTCGTCAGGGTCCAGGAACGGGTCGCTGAGCAGCACCTCCAGGTCGAAGGGGCGCAGCAGTTCGACGACCCGGCGGCCGATCCTGGACGCGCCGACGATGCCGATCCGGCGGCGGTAGTTGCCGGCCCCCGCGAGCCGGACGTGCCAGTCGGTGGCGCGCTCGCGGGTCCTGCGGTAGCCGTCCCGGGTGGCCAGCACCTGCTTGTTGCTGAACAGGATGGCGGCCAGGGTGTACTCGGCGACCGGCACCGCGTTGGCCCCCGCGGCCGAGGTGATCTGCAGCCCGCGGCGCCAGCAGGCCTCCGTCACATGGTTCTTGACGGTCCCTGCGGTGTGCACCACGGCTCGCAGCCGGGGGGCGTGGTGGAGCAGTGCCTCGTCCAGCAGCGGGCAGCCCCAGCCGGTGACCAGGACCTCCACGCCGGCCAGCACGGAACGGGCGCGGGGCGAGTCGAACTCGTCCAGCACCAGGTCGGGGTCGGGGCCCAGGTCGACCAGGCCGTTCAGGCGTCGCCTGGCCCCGGCGTCGAAGAGGACCGGGGCGACGGCGGGCCGCATGGCCAGGGCGGCGAGCGGTCGGCTCATACGGCGGCCGCCGCAGCGCTCGCCCCGGACCCTGCCGCCGTGACCGCCTCGGCTCCCGGCGGTGCCCCGGTGGAGTCCCGGACCAGCAGCCGGGGCTGCAGCACGGTCTGCCGGACCGGGAGGTCGGTCGGGCTGCCCAGCCGGTCCAGCAGCGCCGCGGCCGCGGTGCGGCCGACCTCGAACTTGGGCGGTGCCACCGCGCTCAGCGGCACCTCGGCCAGGGCGGCGACCTCGTCGTCGTAGGCGATCAGCGAGAGGTCCTCGGGGACCCGCACCCCGAGCGACCGCAGCCGCTGGACCAGCAGGATCGCCTCCTGGTCGGAGTGGACCAGGACGGCGGTGGCGGCCGAGGCGCGGCAGTCGCGGACGAAGGCGTCCACCGCGGCGATGCGGTCGGCGCCCTCCTCGGCGATGTGCCGCGGCGCCGACGGGTCCAGCTCCAGCAGCCGCACCGCCTCGGCATGACCCTCCGTCACCGGGCGGGCGGTGGGCGTGGACACGGTGAACAGGGCGACCCGGCGGTGGCCAAGACCGGCCAGGTACTCCACCGCGCGGTAGGCGCCCTGGCGGTGGTCGCTGAGCACGCACTCGGCGTGGTCGAAGGCGGCCGCCGAGCGCCGCTCGACCAGTACGTGGGGCAGGCCCGAGCCGTCCAGCAACTCCCGTACCGGGGCCGGGATCACCGGGCCGCCGGCGCTGGTGACCAGCAGCCCGTCGCAGCCGGAGCGGATCAGGTCGCGGAGCTGGTCCAGGTCGCGGCCGGGGTCGTAGTCGGTGACGCCGAGGACCAGTCGGGCCCCGGCGCGGGCGATGGCGCTGCGCGCCCCCCTGAGCACCTCGGGGTAGTAGTACGTGGCCGAGGGCACCAGCATGCCGACGACGGCGCCCTCGGCCGGCATCGCCGGCTCGGTCGCCTCGGCGCCGGCGGGATCCACCGCAGCTGATCCGGATCCGCCGGGCAGCACGGCGCCACCCCGGACCCTGGTCAACTGCCCCTGCTGCTCCATGAGTTCGAGATCCCTGCGGACAGTGCCGTCGGACACCCCGAGGCCGTTGACCACGTCGGCGACCCGGACCGCCCCGTGGGTGCGCAGCTGCTCCAGTACGTAGTCATGCCGCTGTTGTGCGAGCACGTTCCCTCCATCCCGTCCGGGACCGATCCTGCTCGTTCCCTGCCTGAACTGCTGCCCCGTTACGGAAAATAGCAGATTCTTGGGTTTCTTGGTTGAAGCTGTTGACGCATTGCGGATTGCTGGGCATCGTGAGCGGCTACTCGAGGGGAGAGAGCCGATGCACACCAGGGACACGCCGCCGGACACGCCACCGGACGCGTCACAGCGGACGTCCGCAGCCCGCCGTCTCGCCGGGGCGCTGCTGGCCGTCTGCTGCCTGCTGCTCACCGCCTGCGGATCCGGGTCCGGTGCCGCGAGCGCGGGCGCTAACCGTCCGACCACCATCAGCTACTGGACCTGGCTCGGCGGAATGCAGCAGGTCGTCGACCGCTTCAACGCCACCCACAGCGATGTCCGGGTCGTGCTCAGCAAGATCCCGGCCGGCACCTCCGGCGGCTACTCCAAGATGTTCACCGCCGTCCGGGCGGGCAACGCGCCGGACGCCGCCACCGTGGAGTACCCGGAGCTCCCCGCCTTCGCCACCCAGGGCGCGATCCAGGACCTGACCCCCTACGGCGGCGCCGACCTGGAGTCCAGGTACCCGGCCTGGGTCTGGGGCATGGTCGACCAGGGCGGCAAGGTCTGGGGCCTGCCCCGCGACATCGCCCCGATGGTGCTCTACTACCGCACCGACCTGCTGGCGAAGTACGGCCTCACCGTCCCCACCACCTGGGCGCAGTACGCGGCGGACGCGAAGGCGATCCACCGGCAGAACCCCAAGGCGGTCATCGGCGCCTTCTCCACCAGTGACAGCGCGCTGCTCGCCGGACTCGCCTGGCAGGCCGGGGCCCAGTGGTTCAGCACCCCCGGCGACGCCTGGAAGGTCTCCACCCAGGACCCGGCCAGCGACCGGGTGGCCGCCTTCTGGCAGCCGCTGGTCAGCGGCGGCCTGGTCGCCAACGAGCCCGCGTACGCCCAGCAGTGGACCGCCGACCTGCAGGCCGGGAACCTGGTCACGGCCATCGGCGGGCCCTGGAGCGCGGCCTACCTGCAGCGGCTGGCTCCCAAGGAGGCCGGGAAGTGGGCGGTGGCGCCGATGCCGCAGTGGCCCGGGCAGCCGGCCGGCGACGGCACCAACGGCGGTTCCACCATGGTGATGCTCAAGGGCAGCAAGCACCCGGCGCAGGTCATGGAGTTCCTGGACTGGGTGTCCAACAGCCCCGACTCCATCAAGGCCGTCGAACCGGTCAGCCCGGGGGCCTACCCGGCGGCGCTGGCCAGCATCCCGGTCGCCAAGCAGGTCTTCGACAGCACCCAGACCTACTACACCGGCACCTCCCTCTTCGACGTCGCCGCGCGGGCCAGCCAGACCGTCGGCACCGCCTGGCAGTGGGGACCCGACATGGCCCAGTCGCTCAGCGACCTCAACGACGCGCTGGCAGGGTCGATGACCGCACCTGGCGGACTGCGCTCGGCGCTGGACTCCTGGGAGCGGACCACCCGCGCCGACCTGCGCGAACGAGGCATGAACGTCAGCGATTGAGCCCCCGCCCACCCGCGCGCCCCGCGCCCCCGCACGCCAAGGAGGAGTTGCCTTGTCCGCCCTGACCGCGTCCCCACCCCAGGCCGCGTCCGTCCCCGCGCCCACCCGCGCCCGTGCTCGCCGAAGGCTGCACATCCCGCTGCTGCTGGCCCCGTTCGCGCTCCTCTTCGTCATCGCGTTCGTGGCCCCGCTGGTCTACGGCCTGGTGCTGAGCCTGTTCCGGGAGCGCTTCACCGGCCTCGGCTGGAACGGCTCCCATCTCGCCTTCGCCGGGTTCCACGACTACGCCCGCGCGCTCCAGGACTCCCGCTTCCTGGACGGCCTGGGTCGGGTGCTGCTGTACGCCGTCATCGACGTGCCGCTGATGCTGGCGGTCTCACTCGTCCTGGCCCTGCTGCTGGACAGCGCGCTGACCACCGCCCGCCGCTTCTTCCAGGCCCTGCTGCTCCTGCCGCACTTCGTGCCGGGGCTGATCGCCGCACTGATCTGGGTCTACCTCTACACCCCGGGGCTGAGCCCACTCACCTCCTGGCTGGGCGACATCGGACTGCACGTCAACTTCTTCTCCAGCGGCAGCGTGCTCGGATCGATCGTCAACATCTCGCTGTGGCAGTGGATCGGCTACAACTCGGTGCTGCTGTACGTGGCGCTGCAGAGCGTTTCGCCCTCCGTCCTGGAGGCCGCGCGGCTGGACGGGGCGGGCGAGATCCGCACCGCGCTGAGCATCAAGGTCCCGCACATCCGCCCGGCGCTGGTGGTGTCCGGGCTGTTCACCATCATCGGCTCGCTGCAGCTGTTCACCGAGCCGAAGATCCTCCAGGGCAGCGCCGGGAGCACCGTCACCGCCTCCTGGACGCCCAATCTGCTGGCCTTCTCGGAGGCCTTCAACTCCAACGACTACAGCTACGCGGCAGCCGTCTCGCTGCTGCTGGCGGCCGTGGCCGGGGTGCTGTCGCTGCTCGCCATGAAGCTCGTCGGCCGGGTGGACCGGTCGTCCCAGGAGGCGGACTCATGACCACCCTCAACCCGCCGGCCCGTCCGTCCGCCCCGTCCTCCCGGGCCGCCCGTCCGGCCAGGCCGGCGCCGCGCCGGGTGCGGCACAGCCCGCTGGGCCGGGGCCTCAACCTCGGCGTCTGCGCGGTCGCCGGCCTCTACACCCTGCTGCCGCTGGTGTGGCTGCTGTTCGCGATCACCAAGACCCTGCCCGACCTGTACGGCAGCAACGGCTTCGCGCCGTCCGGCTTCCACCTCTGGGCCAATCTGCGCGACCTGTTCGCGCAGGACGGCGGGGTCTACCCGCGCTGGCTGCTCAACAGCGTGCTGTACGCCGGGGCCGGGGCCGGCCTCGGCACGCTCGCCTCGGTGATGGCCGGCTACACCTTCGCCAAGTACCGCTTCCCCGGCCGGGAGAAGCTCTACGGGCTGGTGGTCGCGGGGGTGCTGGTGCCCGGGACGGCGCTGGCCGTGCCGCTGTACCTGTTGTTCTCCGGGGTGCACCTCACCAACACCGTCTGGTCGGTGCTGATCCCGGTCGCCGCCAACCCGTTCGGGGTCTACCTGGCCCGGGTCTACGCGGCGGGCTCGATCCCGGACGAACTGCTGGAGGCCGCCCGGGTGGACGGCGCGGGGGAGTTGCGCACCTTCTTCACGGTCGGGCTGCGGCTGATGGGCCCGGGAGCGCTGACCATCTTCCTGATGCAGTTCGTGTCGATCTGGAACAATTTCTTCCTGCCGCTGGTGATGCTCACCGACTCGCGGCTGTTCACCACCAGCCTGGGCCTGTTCACCTGGAACTCGTCCACCTCGCAGAACCCGGACTACCTGCGGATGGTGGTGGTCGGCTCGGCGGTGTCGGTGGTGCCGCTGCTAATCCTGTTCCTGACCCTGCAGCGCTGGTGGCGCCGCGGCCTGGCCGAAGGAGGCCTCCGATGACCGACCCCCGACTGACGGATACTCAACTACCGGACGAGGACCGGGAACTGTCGCCGTACACCGGCTGGACCCGGGCCCACTGGGAGCGGACGGCCGACCGGATGCTGACGGCGGTCCAGCGGTACGCCACCCCGGGCCGGGCGCTGATCCACCTCCCCGGCCCGCCCAGCGGCTCGGGGCGGCACAGCGACGGGCTGGAGGGCTATGCGCGGACCTTCCTGCTGGCCGCCTTCCGGATCGCCGGGGCCGGTGGCGCGGACGGCACCCAGGAGCTCGACGACCACTACGCCGCCGGGCTGGCGGCCGGCACCGATCCGGCGGCGGCGGACCGCTGGCCGCGGATGTCCGACTGCAACCAGGCCAAGGTCGAGGCCGCCTCGATCGCGCTCGGCCTGCACGAGACCCGGCCGTGGATCTGGGACCGGCTGGCCCCCGCGGTGCAGGGGCGGGTGGTGGACTGGCTCGCCGAGATGGTCGGCGCCTGGGTCCCGGACAACAACTGGGTCTGGTTCCAGGCCGTGGTCGAGGCCTTCCTGCGCTCGGTCGGTGGCCCCTGGAAGCCGTCCGACATCGAGCACACCATCGACCGCACCGAGAGCTGGTACGCCGGCGGCGGCTGGTACGCGGACGGGGCCGGCACCGCCCCGCCGCGGCGCAACTTCGACCACTACAGCGGCTGGGCCATGCACCTCTACCCGCTCTGGTACTGCCGGATCTCCGGGGCCGACGCCGAGCCGGGCCTGGCCGACCGCTACCGGGCCCGGCTGCGCGACTACCTGACGGACCTTCAGCACCTGGTCGGCGCCGACGGGGCCCCGCTGCACCAGGGCCGCTCGCTCACCTACCGCAATGCCGCCGCCGCGGCGTTCTGGGCCGACCAGGTCTTCCGGGCGCAGGCCCTGGAACCGGGCCTGACCAGGCGGATCGGCAGCGGCATGCTGAGGCACTTCGTCGACCGGGGCAGCCTGGACGGCAACGGGCTGCTGCCGCTCGGCTGGTACGGCGAGCACCTGCCGCTGCGGCAGAGCTACTCGGGGCCGGCCTCGCCGTACTGGGCCAGCAAGGGCTTCGCCGGGCTGCTGCTGCCGGCCGACCATCCGGTCTGGACCGCGGTGGAGCAGCCGCTGCCGGTCGAGCGGGGCGACTTCGTCCGCACCCTGCACGCCCCCGGCTGGGTGGCGAGCGGCACCCGCGCCGACGGCATCGTCCGGATCGCCAACCACGGCGCCGACCACGCCGACGACCGGGCGGGGGCGGGGCAGCACTCCTACGACCCCTTCTACTGCCGCTGGGCGTACTCGACCGCGACCGGCCCGGAACTCGGCGGCCCTGGTCCGGCCACCGACGCGGACGGCGCGGTCCATCCCTCCAGCCCGGACCTGGACCTGCCCGGCGGCGGCCCGCTGGACTCGTACGTCGCCCTGCTGGACGGCGAGGGCCGCCCCTCGCACCGGCGCCCGCTGCACCGGCTGGGGGCGGACCGCTCGGTGCACCGGGCCCGCTGGCCGCAGGCCGACACCGCGGACGGCCCTTGGCTCAGCACCGGATCGCTGCTCCGCGGCCCCTGGGAGGTGCGCGCCGTCCGGATCCTCGGGGAGCCGGCCCCGGGCAGCCGGCTGCGGATCGGCGGCTGGGCGGTGGCCGGGTCCGAGCCGCCCACCGCCTCGGTGCAGCCGGAGGCCGGACGGGCCCGGGTACAGGCGTCGGACGGGCTGCTCGGCGTGGTGGCCGCACTGCACGGCGACGGACTGCGCGCCGGGGTGCGGGCGTCGACCGGGCGCACCTCCTTCGCCCCGCACGCCGCCGTCGCCTTCCTGGAGACCGGCCCCGGGGTCCGCGTCGGCGGCGTGTACGTCGCCGCCGTCGCCCTGGGCCGTTCGGCGGAGGCCGCGGGACCGGCACCGGAGGCCGCCGTGGATGGCGACCGGGTCGTGGTCCGCTGGCCCGACGGCCACAGCGACGAACTGGTCCTGGAGGGGAACACAGAGACGAGGGATATCCCGCAGGAGTGAACCTGACGCAAATGTCGACGAAGCGAGTTTCGCCACTAATCGACATGGCGTCACATTTCCGCTGGTAATGGCGTCAGCTGGACGAATTCAGCACCTCGACCGCCCTCGAACTGATCGTATGACCAGTTCGAGGGCGGTGCGTGGTCAATGCAATGATCCGTGCCATGTCCGTGACCCAGACGAGCCGTCCGGCCAAGAAAGCCCCCGCTCCCGCGACACCCGTTGCCGCGACGTCGGCCAGGTCCGGCGCCGTCGCCGCCGAGTCCGACCTGACCCAACGTCAACTGCGGCTGGTGTTCGCCGGACTGATGATGGCGCTGCTGCTCGCGGCTCTCGACCAGACCATCGTGGCCACCGCGCTGCCACGGATCGTCGGCGAACTGCACGGCCTGCAGCACATGTCCTGGGTGGTGACCGCCTATCTGCTGGCCTCCACCGTCGGCCTGCCGGTCTACGGCAAGCTCGGCGACCTGCTGGGCCGCAAGTCGGTGTTCCAGTTCGCCATCGCGGTCTTCCTGATCGGCTCCGCGCTCTCCGGCTGGGCGCACAGCATGGACGAACTGATCGCCTTCCGGGCGATCCAGGGCATCGGCGGCGGCGGGCTGATGATCGGCGTCCAGGCGATCATCGGCGATGTCGTCTCGCCCCGCGAGCGCGGCCGTTACATGGGCCTGATCAGCGCCGTGTTCGGGCTCTCCTCGGTGGCCGGCCCGCTGCTCGGCGGCTGGTTCACCGACGGTCCCGGCTGGCGCTGGTGCTTCTACGTCAACCTGCCGCTGGGCCTGGTCGCGCTGGTGGTCACCTCGCTGGTGCTCAAGCCGAAGCGCCGCCGGGCCGAGGGCGAACGCCGCCCCAGGCTGGACGTGCTGGGCTCGCTGCTGCTCGCGGCCACCGGCACCTGCCTGGTCCTGGCCACGAGTTGGGGCGGCAGCCAGTACGCCTGGAGCTCGCCGGTGATCCTCGGGCTGATCGGCGGCGCGGTGCTGTCGCTGCTGCTCTTCCCGCTGGCCGAACGCCGGGCCGCCGAGCCGGTGATCCCGCTGCGGCTGTTCCGCGACAGCGTCTTCAACGTCTCCGGCGCCATCGGCGTGGTGGTCGGGGTCGCCCTGTTCGGCGCGGCCAGCTACCTGCCCAGCTTCCTGCAGATGGTGGACGGGGCCAGCGCCACCGTCTCCGGTCTGAAGATGCTGCCGATGATGGGCGGCATCGTCGTCGCCTCCGTCGTCTCGGGCCAGTTGATCAGCCGCACCGGCCGCTACCGGCTCTACCCGATCGTCGGCGGCGCGCTGTCCACCGCCGGGATGGCCATGCTCGGCCTGCTCCACGCGGACAGCTCCTACCTGGTGCAGAGCGCGGGCATGGCGGTGCTGGGCCTCGGCGTCGGGCTGGCGCTGCCGGTGATGGTGCTGGCGGTGCAGAACTCGGTGGCCCCGCGCGACCTGGGCGCGGCCACCTCGGCCAACAACTACCTGCGCCAGATCGGCGGTTCGATCGGCGCGGCGGTCTTCGGCACGCTGTTCAATTCCCGGCTGACCGACCAGCTCCAGCAGCGGCTGGCGCACCTCGCCGTCGCCTCCGGCAGCGTCCCGCCGACCGACTCGATCACCCCGGAGCTGGTCCGGTCGCTGCCGACCCCGCTGCGGCTGGCCTATGTCGACTCCTTCGCGGCCGCGATGCCGCGGGTCTTCCTCTACCTGGTGCCGGTCCTGGCGCTGGGCTTCCTGCTCGCCTTCCTGCTCAAGGAGAAACCCTTGGTCACCCACGCGGCCTCGCAGGCCGGTACCGACGACGGCCTCCCCTACGAGGCCGCCTTCCCCCACGAGGCGGAGCCGTCCGCCCAGCCGTCCGCGCAGGAGGCCCCCGTGCCGCACCAGTCCTCGTCCTCCCCGCTGGACACCGCCGGGGTCCCCGGTGCGCCCGGCACCCCGGTCAGCGGCTCGGTGCTGGAGCCGGACCGGACCGGAGTGCCGCGCGCCGTGCTGACCCTGATCGACATGGACGGCCGGCAGGTGGCCCGGGCCGGCAGCGGCCAGGACGGCCGCTGGACCCTGGCCGCGCCCCGGGGCGGCAACTACGTGCTGATCGCCGCAGCGCCCGGCCACCAGCCGCAGGCGGTCACCGTCACCGTGGGCAACCGTCCGGTCGACCTGGACGTGGTGCTGGGCGGCACCGGACGGCTCTCCGGCGCGGTCCGCAGCGCCGAGGGCGCGCCGGTCGCCGACGCCACGGTGACCCTCACCGACGCCCGCGGCGAGGTCGCCGCCACCACCCATGCCGACTCGGACGGCGCGTACCACTTCCGCGACCTGGTCTGCGGCCGCTACACCCTGGCCGTCAGCGCCCGCGCCTACCGTCCGGCCGCCCTGGCCGTCGACGTCGCCCCCAGCGGCGAGACCCGCCAGGACGTCGCCATGGCCGGCAGCGGGACCCTGCGCGGGACGGTGCGCACCAGCGCCGGGCACGCGGTCGAGGACGCCAGGGTCACCCTGCTGGACTCCACCGGCACCGTGGTCGCCGCCGCCACCACCGGCTCCGACGGCCAGTTCCGCTTCACCGACCTGGAGCCGGGGGAGTACACCGTGATCGCCAGCGGCTACCCGCCGGTGGCCACCGCGCTGCGGATCGAGGACGGCCACACCGAGCGGGACCTGCATCTCTCGCACCGGCTGGACGACTGAGCCGTCCCGATCCGGGGCGGCGTCATTTCCGGGCGGACGGAAAGCCCCGGTAATCACTTCCGTACATAGTTACGCGGCAATCCGGTGCGTCACCCTCCCGGGTGGAGTTACTCATTCCTGGGGGTGAGGGAATGCCGCACGCACGACTCGCGGCCCGTAGGTTGCGCGTCGTGCCCCTGACCATTCTTCATGTCTCCCAACCCGTCGACGGCGGTGTCGCCAGGGTCGTCGTCGACCTGCTCCGGGGGCAGGCCGAGGACGGCCACCGGGTGCTGCTGGCCTGCCCGCCGCGCAGTCCGCTGGCCGACGCGGCCGAGGCGGTGGGCGCGACGGTGCTGCCCTGGACCGCGGTCCGCGCACCGGGCCCCGGGCTGCCGGGCGAGGTCGCCGCGCTGCGCCGGCTGGTCGCCGAGGCCCACCCGGACCTGGTGCACCTGCACAGCGCCAAGGCGGGCCTGGCCGGACGGCTGGCGGTCCGGGGCGTCTTCCCGACCGTGTTCCAGCCGCACGCCTGGTCGTTCGCCGCGGTCGGCGGACCGCTGGCGGCCGCCTCGCGGTTCTGGGAGCGCTGGGCGGTCCGCTGGACCGACCGGCTGCTGTGCGTCAGCGAGCAGGAGCGCGCCGAGGGCGAGTCCGCCGGGGTGCGCGGACGCTGGGCGCTGGCCCCGAACGGGGTGGACCTGGAGCGCTTCGACCCGGTTCGGCTGCCGTTGCAGGACCGGGCCAGGGAGTTGCTCGGGCTGTCCGGGCCCGGGCAGGACGGCCGGGACGGTCCGGGCGACGCCGCCCCGCTGGTGGTCTGCGTCGGCCGGCTGTGCCGGCAGAAGGGGCAGGACGTCCTGCTGCGGGCCTGGTCCGCGATCCCGGCCCGGATCCCGGGGGCGCGGCTCGCCCTGGTCGGCGACGGCCCCGAGCGCGCCGCGCTGGAGGCGCTGGCCGCCGGGCTGCCCGACCCCGGCAGCGTGGTCTTCGCGGGCCGCACCGAGGACCCCAGGGACTGGTACGCGGCGGCGGATCTGCTGGTGCTGCCGTCCCGTTGGGAGGGCATGGCGCTGGTCCCGCTGGAGGCCATGGCCTGCGGCTGCCCGGTGCTGCTGACCGACGTTGCCGGCGCCCGCGAGTGCCTGGAGCCGGGCGAGACGCTGCTGCCGGTGGACGACGAGCACGCCCTGCGGGAGGCGCTCGCGGCCCGGCTGGCGGATCCGGTCGCCTGTCTCGCGGCCGGAGCCAGGGCCAGGGAACGGATGGCCGAACACCACGACGTGAGAGCGACCCGAGCGGCGGTACTGACGGTGTATCAGGAAGTGGTCGCCGAGCGGCGCATTCCGGCGCCCGCGGCGGGCGGCTCGGCCGCGCGAATTCCAGCCGGAAAATCTGACTAATGCTCATCGGTGTGAATGAGCACGTCGGCTGAGAAAACGACTGGAGACATTCTGTACTGTCGTATTTGCCTGCTTCATTCCTTTTGTCGCAATCGGGCCGAGTCGTCGATCGCGGCGGCAGGTGCTACCTCGACCGAGCCCGGGCTTCGGGAGGGCCCCGTCCCCATGGGCACACAGCAGAGGAGTACGTGCGCGGATGACCACCATTGACAACAACGAACTGCCGCGCCCCACTGTGCCGACTCCGAACGGGCCGACGACCACCGGGACCATGAGCACGGCCCAACTGCCCTCCCCGACCGGCGCCGTGGAGCGCCCCGCGACGGCCGCCGCGCCCGTCGCGCGCCGCCGGCGCCGCCCCGGCACCGGGATCCCCGCCGCCCTGCTCGCCGTGGACGCGGTGGCACCCGTCCTGGCCCTGGCCCTGCTCGGCTCGGGGGAGCCGCTGCGGGTGCTCTGGGCGGCCTGCGTCATCCTGCCGGTGCTGGTCATGCTCAACTCCTACGGCGGTCTCTACCGGTTGCGGCTGGCGCCCTCGGTCCTCGACGAGATCCCCTCGCTCGCGGCCCGGGCGGCCGTCGCCGTCTCGCTGGCGCTGACCCTGGACCGCGGGCTGCACGGCCTCTGGCTCTCCGTGGTCCCGGTGGACCTCCGACTGCTGGTCGCGCTGGTGCTCTGCCACCTCGGCCTGGACGTGCTGGGCCGCGGCGCCGTCTACGCCCTGGTGCGCCGCCGCCGGCGGCGCCGGCCCAGGCCGACCCTGATCGCCGGGGCCGGGCACATCGGCCAGCGGATCGCCGCCGCCCTGCTGGACCACCCCGAGTACGGGCTGCGCCCGGTCGGCTTCATCGACCCGGAGCCGATCTTCCTCCCGGTCGACTCCGCCGTCCCGGTCCTCGGCGGCCCGGCGGTGCTGGACCTGGAGATCCCCGCGCAGGGCATCCGCGACGTGATCCTCACGTCCGGCGGCGCCGACGACACCGAGGTGGCGCAGACCCTGCGGACCAGCGCGGGCCACGGCTGCGACGTCTGGTTCGTGCCCGGCTTCCCGGAGTTCGGCGCCTTCGAGTACGGCAACCGCCGCACCGCGGTCGGCGACCAGCTCTGGGGGTTCCCCTGCCTGCGGCTCGGGCCCACCGCGATGCGCCGGCCCTCCTGGGCGGTCAAGCGCGCCGTCGACGCCGGCCTGGCCGGCCTCGGCCTGCTGCTGGCCTCGCCGATCCTGGCCGCCTGCGCGATCGCGGTGCGGATCGACGGCGGCCCGGGGGTGATCTTCCGTCAGGAGCGGATCGGCCTGGACGGCGAGAGCTTCACCGTGCTCAAGTTCCGCAGCCTGCGCCCGGCCGACGAGCAGGAGTCGGCCACCCGCTGGAACATCTCCCAGGACCAGCGGATGAGCGCGATCGGCCGCTTCCTGCGCCGCACCTCCCTGGACGAGCTGCCGCAGCTGTGGAACGTGCTGCGCGGCGAGATGAGCCTGGTCGGCCCCCGCCCCGAGCGCCCCTACTTCGTGACCCGCTTCGCCCAGGCCTACCCGCAGTACCGCGACCGGCACCGGGTGCCGGTCGGCATCACCGGTTTCGCCCAGGTCAACGGCCTGCGCGGGGACACCTCGATCGAGGACAGGACCCGCTTCGACAACTACTACATCGAGAGCTGGAGCCTCTGGCAGGACGTCAAGATCCTGCTGCGCACCATCTCCTCGGTGCTCCAGTCCGACGGGAGCTGACTCCGCGGTGACCCTTCTCAGCGTGCCGCAGCCGCGGCAGGCCCAGCCACAACCCAGCGCACCGCCAGGACGGCGGGAGGCGCTGCTGGCGCTGCTGCGCCGTCCCAGCGCCCTCGCGGCGCTGACGGTGCTGCTCGTCTGTGTTCCGCTCGGCAACCAGGACGTGACCGCGGCCGTCCACGTCACCCCGGCCGACGTCGCCTCGGTCGGGCTGGTGGCCGTCTGCGGGCTGCGGGTGCTGTCCGCGTTCCGCACCGGACGGGCGCTGCTGCCGACCCGTGCCGCGGTGCTGTTCTGCGTGATCGCCGTCGCGGTGGCCGCCTCCACCATCGCCTCCCAGGACCCGTCCCAGAGCCTGTCCGGCTTCGTCCGGCTGATCCAGGTGTTCGTCCTGGTCCCGCTGGCGGTGCTGCTGGCCCTGCGCG
This sequence comes from Streptacidiphilus jeojiensis, assembly GCF_042510965.1. Lineage (NCBI taxonomy): Bacteria > Bacillati > Actinomycetota > Actinomycetes > Kitasatosporales > Streptomycetaceae > Streptacidiphilus > Streptacidiphilus jeojiensis. Next base: position 59,690 of record NZ_JBEUKS010000019.1, on the reverse strand, counting down.
AGCGCCGGGACCTGGTGCTGGTGCTGGGCGCGATGGTGGCCGCCGCGCTGATCGAGGGGGCGGTCGGCGCCGAGCAGTTCCTCACCGGCACCGGCGCCTCCTACGACGGCGGCAGCGCCCGCGCGGTCGGCACCTTCGGGGCGCAGGACGTGATGGCCATGTCCGCCGTGGTCAGCTACGGGCTGCTGGCCGCCCTCGGCCTGGCCCTGGAGGCCCGCCGCGCGGGCCGCCGCCGGGCCTGCTGGCTGCTCGGCCTGACCGCGGCGGTACTGGTCTTCCCGCTGGCCGTCTCCTTCAGCCGGGGCAGCTGGATCGCCACCGGCTGCGCCGCCGTCGTGGCGCTGGTCCTGGCCGACGTCCGGCTCGCGCTGCGTGGGGCGCTCTTCGCCGCCGCCGCTGCCGTGGTCCTGGTCGGCGGGTTCGGTCTGGGCGGAGCCAGTGTCGCCGCGCGGCTCGGCTCCATCACCACGGTAGCCGGCGCCGCCCCGGACCACTCGGTGACGGACCGTTACGACCTGTGGACCACGGCCGGCCGGATCTGGCGGGACCACCCGGTGACCGGGGTCGGGCCCAAGGAGTTCCCGCAGTACCGGGACGGCCACGCCCCGCTGCGGCTGTCCTCGGGCAGTGACACCGGCGGCGCGGGCGCGGGCTACTCCCGCGAGCCGCTGCTCTCCCCGCACAACATGTACCTGCTGCTGCTCAGCGAGGACGGGCTGGTCGGCCTCACCGCCTTCGCGGTACTCTTCCTGTCGCTGCTGCTGGGCACGGTCCGCCGCACCCTGCGCGAACGCGGCGGCCTGGGCGCGGCGCTGCTCGGCCTGCTGGTCTGGCAGCTCGTCGACTTCCTCTACGCCGACATCGGCGGCACCACCACGGTGCTGGTCTCGGTGGTCTTCGGCCTGGCCGCGTACGGCACCTTCGGTGCGGACCGGAAGGCCGCGTCGTGACCCTGACCGCACCCCGTCCCACCGAGGCCCGCGGCCGCACCCGCTCGGTCCTGGCCCGGGCCTTCGGCATCACCGCGGTGATGAGCGCCGGCGGCTCGCTGCTCGGCCTGTTCCGCGACCTGCTGCTGGCCCGCTACTTCGGCGCCGGCCAGGGCACCGACGCCTTCCTGGTCGCCTGGACCGTGCCGGAGACCGCGGCCCCGCTGCTGATCGAGGACGCCATGGCCTTCCTCATGGTCCCCGCCTTCAGCCTCGCCCTCTCCGCCGAGGACACCCCCCAGGACCCCCAGATCCCCACCCCCCGCACCAGACTCGTCCGCGCCAGCCAGACCCTCCCCACAGCGCCCGGCCACGCACCCACAAAGGGGCGCGGGGAACTGCGCGCCCAACCCCCCACCTCCCGCACCGTCCCACCCCCGCGAACCCCGGCCCCCACCCCCGCCGTCTCGGACCTGGTAGCCGCCACCCTCCCCCCGCTCGCCCTCCTCCTCGCCGCCGTCTCAGCAGTAACCCTCCTCGGCGCCCCGATCCTGGTGCACCTCCTCGCCCCAGGCCTCCCGGACCCAGGGCTCGCCGTGGTCTGCACCCGCCTGACCGCCCTCACCATCCTCCCGTTCGGCCTCACCGGCTACCTCAGCGCCGGCCTGCGCGCACACCGCCGCTTCACCGCCCCCGGCGCCGTCTACATCGCCTACAACACCGGCATCCTGCTGGTGATGATCCTGCTGCACGGCTCCCTAGGAGTCCGTGCCGCCGCGGCCGGCGTCGCCCTGGGCAGCGTCCTGATGACGGCGGTCCTGCTACCGCCCTTCACCCGCCACTGCACCCGCCTGACGCTCCGTCGGCGCCAGGCCGCGACCGCGACGGCCACCGCGGCGACAGCCGCCACCGCCCCGGCCCTGGTGCTGAGCCCGCTCGCGCTGCTCCCCATCGCCCTGTTCACCCTCACCCGCCAGTCCCAGGTCTTCGTCGAGCGCTACCTCGCCTCCTCGCTGGCCCCGGGCACCATCTCGCACCTCAACTACGCCGAGAAGGTCGCCCAGATGGCGATGACTCTCGGCGTGCTGGTGTGCACGGTGACCTTCCCGGTGGTGGCCAGGGCGCTGGCCGAGGGCGACCTGGAGGCGGCCAGGGACCGGGTCCAGAAGGACCTCGGACTGATCGGCGCGCTGGTCCTGGCCGGTACCGCGGTGCTGATGGCCTGCGCACCGCAGATCGTCGCGCTGCTGTTCCAGCGCGGGGCGTTCACCGCCCAGGACACCGCCGCCACCGCCGCGGTGATGCGGGTCTACAGCCTGGGCCTGCTCGGCCAGGCCATGGTCGGCGCACTGGTCCGGCCGTTCTTCTCGACCCGCCCGGTGGTGGCCTTCGGCAGCGCCCCGGCCAGGTCGGGGACCAGGAGCGACTGGTTCCCGCTGGCCGCGATGGCGCTCGGACTGCTGGTCACCACCGGCATCGGACTGGCGGCCGTGGGCCGGCACGGAGCGATCGGGCTGGCCGCCGCCAACGCCACCGGCATCACCCTGACCGCGGCGCTGCTGCTGGTCGGGATCAGGACCCGCGGGGTGGCCCTGCGGCTGGGCACGGTCCTGCTGGACCAGGCCCGGCTGCTGGCCGCCGCCGGGTTCGCCGCCCTGGCCGCCTACCTGGCCGCCCGGCCGATCGGCGCCCAGGCGCTGCCCTCGGTGCTCCTGGGCGCCGTGGTCGGCGTCGCCGCCTTTGTACTCGCTGCCGTCGCGCTCAGGGCGCCGGTGGTGAGCGGACCGCTCGCAGCACTCTCGGCCCGGCTGTGGACCCGTGGCCGTAAGGACGAAGGGGAGGGACGCCATGGCGGCTGAGCCGCTGCACCGGGAACGGAGGGTCCTCACGGACCCGGCCGCCGAGCCGCCGTGCTCCCCCGGCCCGATAGGGACCGACCCGGCCGACCCGGCCCCGGTGCGCACGGACCCGGTCCACCCCGGGCCCGCGCGCGGCGCCCCCGGGGCCGACGAGCTGTTCACCGGCCCCGCGGTCCGGCCCGCCGACTCGCCCTGGACGCTGATGTACCACTCGGTGGACCACTACACCGAGGACCCGCACCAGGTCACCGTCACCCCCGGGCGCTTCGCCCGGCAGATGGCCTGGCTGCACTCCTGCGGCCTGCGCGGCGTCGGCCTGGGCGAGCTGCTGCGCGCGCACGCGGCCGGCCGGGCGGCCGACCTGGTCGGGCTGACCTTCGACGACGGCTACGCCGACCTGACCCGCGGCGTGCTGCCGGTGCTGCAGCGGTACGGCTTCAGCGCCACCGCCTTCGTCGTGGTCGGCCGCCTCGGCGGCCACAACGTCTGGGACGAGGGGCCGCGCAAGCCGCTGCTGACGGCCGATCAGATCTTCCGGCTGCACGACTGCGGGGTCGAGATCGGCTCGCACGGCATGTACCACCGCTCGCTGCCGGGGATCGCGGCCGCGACCCTGGCCGAGGAGACCGGGCACAGCCGCGAGCTGCTGCGGGACCTCCTCGGTGAGCCGGTCGGAGGATTCTGCTACCCCTACGGCGCGGTCGACGCCGCCGCGGCCGCCGCGGTCCGCGACAGTGGCTACCACTACGGGGCCGCGATCGCGCACGGCCCGCTGACCGGCCGCTGGGCGCTGCCGCGCTCCTACGTCGGCGAACGCGACAACGGACTGCGACTGCGCGCCAAGCGCGCCCGGCACCGGCTGCGCGGCCTGCGGGTCCGGGTCGACGGAGAGGACGCCCGATGAGAGTGCTACAGGTGATCACCGGTCTCGCCGCCGGCGGTGCGGAGCAGCAGCTCCGGCTGCTGCTCCGGCATCTGCCGGACCGTCACCACTGCGACGTGGTGACCCTGGAGAACCCGGGCACGGTGGCCCAGGGCCTGCGCGAGGACGGCGTCCGGGTGTTCGAGCTGGGCATGCGGGGCAACCGCGACCTGGCCGCGCTGCCCCGGCTGACCGGGCTGATCCGGCACGGCCGCTACGACCTGGTGCACTGCCACCTCTACCGGTCCCTGGTCTACGGGCGGCTGGCCGCCCGGCTGGCCGGGGTCGGCGCCGTGGTCGCCACCGAGCACTCGCTGCTGCCCGGGATCATCGAGGGGCGCCGGATCACCCCCGGCGTGCGGGCCCTCTACCTGGCCGCGGAGCGGCTCGGGCAGCGCACCGTGGCGGTGTCCGACCCGGTCGCCGAGCACCTGGCCGGCTGGAGGGTCCCCGCGCACCGGGTGGTGACCATCCCCAACGGCGTGGACGTGGCCCGCTACGCGCAGCCCGCGCCGACCCGGGCCGCCACCCGCCAGTTCCTCCGCGCCGAGCTGGGCCTGCCGCAGGACGCGCTGGTGGTCGGCGGCCTCGGCCGGATGGTCCCCGGCAAGCGGTTCGACGTCCTGGTGGACGCCCTGGCGCTGATGCCCGCCGGGGCCGGCGCGGCCCGGCTGCTGCTGGTCGGCGACGGCGAGGAGCGCCCGGCCCTGGAGCGGCGCGCCCGCGCGGCCGGCGTGGCCGACCGGGTGGTGTTCGCGGGGGAGCGCGACGACGTCCCCGACCTGCTCACGGCGATGGACGTGCTGGCGGCGCCGTCCCGGACCGAGACCTTCGGCATGGCGCTGATCGAGGCGCTGGCCGCGGGCCTGCCGGTGCGCTGGTCCTCCGGACCCGCGCTCTCCGAGCTGCCGCCGGAGGCGGCCCCCGGCGCGGTCCGGGTCCGCTCCGACCCGGCCGCCTACGCCGCCGAGCTGGCCGGACTGCGCCAGTGCCGGACGCCGCTGCCGCAGCCGGCGGCGGTACGGCACTACGACATCGCCCGGCTGGCCCCCCTGGTCGCCGAGGTCTACGACCGGCTCGGCCCGGTACCGGCGACCCCCACTGCCCCTGTCACCCGCACCGTTCCGGTGCAACCGCAACCGCAACCGCACGCGCCCGCTGCCCCGGCGAAAACCTCTCGATAACCCAAGGAGCCCGCAGCCATGTCCGACAGTAGCCGCAACGCCGTGCGCAGCATCCTGCGCCGCTGCTGGCCCGTTCTCGCCGCCGTCCCGCTCGGCGCCGCCTGCGGTGGCGCCTACGCGCTGGCCGCGCCGGTCCAGTATCAGGCCAACGCCTATGTGATGGTGGTGCCGCAGGCGACCGGCGACAGCGCCACCGCCGTCAACTTCGCCCAGGCCTACGGCCGGGTGATCACCCAGCCGGAGATCCTGCTGGAGGCCTCGGTGAGCACCGGCGTCCCGCTGGCGAAGCTGGCCCCGCTGATCCAGGCGACCACCTCGCCGGACGCGCCGATGGTGCAGATCACCGGTAGCGCGCCCACCGCCGCCCGGGCCGCCCAGGAGGCCAACGCGGTGGCGCGTTCGCTGGTGACCTTCGGCAACGCCGTCACCAAGCAGACCAGGGTCCAGCTGATCACCTTCGCCGCCGCGGCCAGGCCGGACGCCCCGAGCTCGCCCTCACACACCCTGGACGTCGCGGTGGGCGGCGCGGCCGGCCTGCTGATCGGGGGGCTGGCCATGATGGCCCGGCAGTCCCGGGCCGGCGGCGGCGCGGCGCCCTCCGCGCTGCCGCAGCCCCGCTCGGACAGCAGCGCGGAGGACGCCCCGGCGGACGAGTTCCCGGCCGACCCGGCCCCCGCCGGGACGCCGGACCGGACCCCCGCCCCGGCTTCCGCCCCCGCTCCCGCCCAGGGCGCGGCCGCGGCCGCGAGCTCCGAGGCGGATGCCGACCGTACCCGGCAGTCCGCGGCCAGGGCCCGTCGATGACGGCACCTCAGCTCACCGCTCCGGTCCCCGCGGGCGCCGCACCGGCGCCCGCGAAGGCTGCGGCCCCGGTGACCGAGGTGCGCACGGTCCGGGACGCCACCGCCTTCGACGCCCTGGCCGACGACTGGGACGCGCTGGTGGACCGGTGCGCCGCCGCCACCCCGTTCCAGAGCCACGCCTGGCTCTCCTCCTGGTGGCGCAGCTACGGCAGGCCGGGACGGCTGCGGGTGGTGACGGTCCGTCGGGACGGCGTGCTGGTGGGCGCGGCCCCGCTGATGCTCCGTCGGCGCGGGCTGCCGCTGCTGTCCGGGGTCGGCCAGGGGCTGACCGACTTCCTGGACGTGCTGCTGGACGACGCCCACGCCGAGCAGGCCGCGGCGGTGCTGGCCAGGGCGATGGCCGTGCAGCTCGGCCTGCGACGGCCCTGGGCCGCGCTGGACCTGCGCGAGCTGCGCCAGGGTTCGGCCGCGCACCGGATCGCCGAGCACTGGCCGGGAGCGGCCCGGCGGCTGCCGGACTCGCTGTGCCAGCACCTGCCCGGTGTGCCGGTGGAGGAGCTGCTGTCCCGGCTGCCGGGACGGACCGCGCAGCGCAGCCGGGTCAAGCTGCGCAAGCTGGAGGCCGCCGGGATCGAGACCAGGCTGGTGCCGGTCGAGGACGTGCCCCGGGCCCTCGGCGAGCTGCTGGCCCTGCACGAGCTGCAGTGGCGCGGCCGGGGCGTCACCCCCGAGCACCTGCGCCCGCGTTTCGCCGAGCACCTGTCCCGCTCCGCCGAGCGGATGGCCGCGGCCGGCCGCGCCGCCGTCCGCCAGTACCGCCTGGACGGCGAGCTGGTGGCCTGCGACCTGACCCTGCAGGTGCGCGGGCTGTCCGCGATCTATGTCTACGGGGTCCACCCGGACCTGCGGGAGCGGGTGGACGTCGCCGGAATACTGTTCCGCGAGAGCCTGGCGCACGCCGCCGCCACCGGTCGCGGCGAGCTGAGCCTGCTGCGCGGCGACGAGCCCTACAAGCAGCGCTGGCGTCCCGAGCAGGCCCGCAACGAGCGGCTGCTGCTGGGCGGGGGGCCGGCGGTGGCCCTGTACGCGGCGGCGATCGGCCTGCGCGCCGGCGCGGTCCGCTCGCTGCGCGCCCGCGCCCCCTGGCTGGCCCCGCTCCGCACCAGGCTCAGGGAGCTCACCGCGCGCTGAGCGCCTGCCGGAACACCTGGCCGGAACGGGGATTGCCGGTGCAGCGCCAGACCCCGTGCGGGCAGTAGTCGGTGATGGTCTGGTAGAGGGTGTCGTGGGTGGCGGCCCAGTCCAGCATCCCCCTGACGTACGCGGGGTCGTCGCCCCGGTCGTACATCCCCCACTCCGGGTAGGACACCGGCTTGCGGTGCGCCGCGGCGAAGCGGACCTGGGCCAGCAGGCCGTACGGCTCGGCCACATAACTGGAGAACGGTGCGGTCCGGTCCGGATCGGAGCCGGCCATGTCGTAGCTGTCCATGCCGATGACGTCGGTGACGTCGTCCCCGGGATAGCAGTCCGGCCAGGGGTGCGCGTCGGCGCCCCTGGTCGGCGCGAACTCGAAGCGGAAGCGCTGTCCGGGCACCGCGCGCATGGCGGTGACGATCCGGCGCCAGTACTGCTTCCAGGCGGCGGGGTCGGGACCGCAGCGGCTGGTGTAGGTGGTGCCGTTCATCTCCCAGCCCAGGGTGAGCACGGTGTCGGCGGCGCCCAGTGCGACCAGGGTCCGGGCCAGTGCGGTGAAGTGCGCGTCGTTGCGTCCGGCGGCGCCCTGTTCCAGCAGCTGCCGGACCTGGTCGTCGGGGACCTGCCCCTCGTTGTCGGGGAGCATCGGCACCCCCAGCACCAGCAGCCGGTCCGGCTCGGCGTCCCGCCAGGCCGCCCACGGGCCGAGCAGGGTGGCGCTGCCCTCGATGTCCGACCAGGAGCCGCCGGGGAGGTAGGTGTGCCCGACCCGGATCGGCGCGCCGCCCAGCCAGGCGGAGAGCTGCCCCATCGCGTCGTCCGACTCGGTCGACCCCAGGAAGGCGCCGAACGGCACCTGGTGCGGCGGCACCGCGGTCGGGTCCGCGACCGGCCCCCGGCCGCTGCCGCCGCCCCCGGACCACCACAGCAGCCCCATCCCGGCGGCGACCACCAGCACCGCCGTGACCAGCAGCGTCACCGCACGGCGGCGCAGCATGACATCCTCCCTCGATCGGTTCCGGCCCACGCTAGGTCCCGGCACCGTCCAGCGTGACGGGACACACCTGGGGCTGCGGCTGATTCACCGGTGATCCGTCATATCGTGCGGGAATGACCGTCACGCGTTCGATCCTGCTGTTCGTACTGGCGGCCTTCGCCGAGATCGGCGGCTGCTGGCTGGTCTGGCAGTCGGTGAAGGAGCACCGGGGCTGGCCGTACGCGGTCTGCGGTGTGCTGGCGCTCGGCGCCTACGGTTTCGTGGCGGCCCTGCAGCCGGACGCGTCCTTCGGCCGGGTGCTGGCCGCCTACGGCGGGGTGTTCGTCGCCGGTTCGCTGGCCTGGGGCGTTGCGGTGGACGGCTTCCGCCCCACCGGATGGGATGTGACCGGCGCCGCGGTCTGCCTGCTGGGAGCGGCGCTGATCGTCTACCAGCCGCGCGCCTGAGGCGGGCCGCCGAGGGCCCCGACCGGTGTCCAAATGGAGAAACGTTACGCTCCTGGGACCGCCATTTTTCCGACCCTGCACCCCTTCCCCGCCCCGTCGACCTACGGTAGTGAACATGCGTACCGCGCTCGCAGCCCTCATCGTGATCCTCGCCGCCATCGGCGTGGGCGCCGCTGCGCGCGACCACCGGCCCGCCCCGTTCGGCGACTCGGTGGTGGTCCACAGCAACGACACGGTCTCCAAGGAGGACGGCGGCGTGCTGCGGATCGGCGCCGACGGCTCGGTGCAGCTGTACGCGACCAGGGGCAGCGACAGCGGTCACACCCTGTGGTCCTACAAGCGTCCCGGCGCCGAGCCGGTGAGCGTGGTGCCGCTCGCCGGGATCACCGTGGCGGTCTGGAACGACGGGATGCTCACCGGCGTCCGCACCGATCCGGCCGAGGTGGCCTGGCACCGCTTCGTCCCCGGCCTGGCCGACCGGCTCCGCCAGCACCCCGCCGACGTGGGCGTGCTGGTCGCCTCGCTGGACCGCGGCAAGGTCTTCCTGGTGCCCACCCCGCAGGTGGTGATGGAGTACAACACCGCCGACGGCTCCATCCGCAGCGACACCCTGCCCCAGGTCGGCTGCTCCTACGCGCCGGCCCAGGCGCTGGCCCTGGACGACCTGCTGGTGCTGGCCCGGCCCTGCGACCACGGCAGCACCGTCGAGGCCTTCGACGGCAGCGGCCGGGTCTGGCAGCTCCCGTCCAGTCCGCTGGCCCGGCCGGTCGCCACCGGCACCACCACGGTGGGCGTCCGCGACGTCCCCTGGCTCAGCACCCAGGTGCTCCAGCGCCTCACCGGCAAGCCCGCGCTCACCTTGCCGATCAGGCAGCTGCCCGGCCCCCGTTAGACTGGAAGCCTCCGCCTCAAGCAGGGCCCCGCTCGACGGCCCGCGCCAGCGCCTCGCCGTCCCGGGAGTTACTTCGCCATGATTGCCGCCAACGCCATCGAACTGCGTGCGGGTGCCCGCATCCTGCTGGAGTCCGCCAGCTTCCGGGTCGCCCCGGGCGACCGGATCGGCCTGGTCGGCCGCAACGGGGCCGGCAAGACCACGCTGACCAAGGTGCTGGCCGGTGAGGGCGCCCCGGCCGCCGGGTCGGTCACCCGCAGCGGCGAGGTCGGCTACCTGCCGCAGGACCCCCGCACCGGCGACCTGGACGTCCTGGCCAGCAACCGCATCCTGGGCGCCCGCGGCCTGGACGAGGTGCTGCGCAAGATGCGTATCGCCGAGGACAAGATGGCCAACGGCAAGGGCGCGACCCGTGACGACGCGATGAAGAAGTACTCGCGCCTGGAGACCGAGTTCGTCACCAGGGGCGGCTACGCCGCCGAGGCCGAGGCGGCCACCATCGCCGCCAGCCTCGGGCTGCCGGACCGCATCCTGGCCCAGCCGCTGCACACCCTCTCCGGCGGCCAGCGCCGCCGGGTCGAGCTGGCCCGGATCCTGTTCTCGGACTCCGACACCCTGCTGCTGGACGAGCCCACCAACCACCTGGACGCCGACTCCATCATCTGGCTGCGCGACTACCTGAAGACCTACCGCGGCGGCTTCATCGTCATCTCCCACGACATCAACCTGGTGGAGACGGTCGTCAACAAGGTGTTCTACCTGGACGCCAACCGCACCTGCATCGACGTCTACAACATGGGCTGGAAGCTCTACCAGCAGCAGCGCGAGGCCGACGAGAAGCGCCGCAAGCGCGAGCGGGCCAACGCCGAGAAGAAGGCCTCGCAGCTGAACTCGCAGGCCGACAAGATGCGCGCCAAGGCCACCAAGACGGTGGCCGCGCAGAACATGGCCCGCCGCGCCGAGAAGCTGCTGTCCGGCCTGGAGGCGGTCCGGGTCAGCGACAAGGTCGCCAAGCTGCGCTTCCCCGACCCGGCCCCCTGCGGCAAGACCCCGCTGATGGCCGAGGGGCTGTCCAAGTCCTACGGCTCGCTGGAGATCTTCACCGATGTCGACCTGGCCATCGACAAGGGCTCCAAGGTGGTCGTGCTGGGCCTGAACGGCGCCGGCAAGACCACGCTGCTGCGGATGCTCGCCGGGGTGGAGGAGCCCGACACCGGAGCGCTCATCCCCGGCCACGGGCTGAAGATCGGCTACTACGCCCAGGAGCACGAGACCCTGGACAACGACCGCACCATCCTGGAGAACATGCGCTCGGCCGCCCCGGACATGGACCTGGTGGAGGTCCGCAAGATCCTCGGCTCGTTCCTGTTCTCCGGCGACGACGTGGACAAGCCCGCCGGGGTGCTCTCCGGTGGCGAGAAGACCCGGCTGGCCCTGGCCACCCTGGTGGTCTCCAGCGCCAATGTGCTGCTCCTCGACGAGCCCACCAACAACCTCGACCCGGCCAGCCGGGAAGAGATCCTGGGCGCGCTGCGTTGCTTCACCGGTGCCGTCGTTCTGGTCACCCACGACGAGGGCGCGGTCCAGGCGCTGGAGCCGGAGCGGATCATCCTGCTGCCGGACGGCATCGAGGACCTGTGGAACGAGGGCTACGCCGATCTGGTCTCCCTCGCCTGAGCCCCGGCGGACCCCCGTCTGACCGGGCGGTGTAGTCGCTGGATCATGCATCTGGACCAGAAGAGTTCATATCGCCGAGGCCACCACCTGTACGAGTGAACTGACACCGATTCTCCTCATTCGGGAATCCCGTGCATTGCCCATTCACCGCTGCTGATCAGCATTTTCACGCCATGTCACGGCGACATCCCCGGGCGTGCGACAGCAAACCGCACGCTGGTCAGCTGCGCGGTACGCCACTACCCGCCGGGATTTCCGTTGCCGACCTTGCGGAATGGGTGGCCAGGAGGCCACCCATGGGTGATCATGGGATTCCGACAGAGCACTTGCTACGAGGAGGCACGGGTGGCCGAGACTCTGAAAAAGGGCAGCCGGGTAACGGGCCCCGCACGGGAGAAGCTCGCGACCGAGCTGAAGAAGAAGTACGACTCCGGTGCGAGTATCCGGGCGTTGGCGGAGGAGACGGGCCGGTCCTACGGATTCGTCCACCGCATGCTCAGCGAGTCCGGAGTTTCCCTCCGCGGTCGCGGTGGCGCCACGCGCGGTAAGGCCAAGGCGACCGCCGCGGCCACGTCCTGAACCGTATCCATCAGTACGACCCATCAGCACGTCAGATCCCTGACGCTTCGGCGGCTGGGGGAGTCCCGCAGCACAGGTCTCCCACCCGGTCGCCGATCGTCGCGTCCGTAGTGGTTACCCTTCAGTAGCTTGACTTCGCCACTGCTGCTGGAGGTCCTCGTGTCCCATTCCGCGCCCACCATGAACTCCGGCCCCGGCGCCGACCCCTCCGAGTGGGGGGAGGCGGGCCTGCGCCTGGAGCTCGCCGAGGACGGCGCCGTCGCGACGGTCACGCTGTGCCGACCCGAACGGCGCAACGCCCAGTCGCCCGCGCTCTGGCGCTCGCTCGCGGCCGTCGGCCGCAGCCTGCCCGGGACGGTGCGCGCGGTGCTGCTGCTGGCCGAGGGCAAGTCCTTCTCGGCCGGTCTCGACCGGGCCGCCTTCACCCCCGAGGGGATCCCCGGCGAACGCGGCCTGCTGGACCTGGCCAAGGGGGAGGAGGGCGACCAGGTCATCGCCGGCTACCAGCAGGCGTTCACCTGGTGGCGCCGCCCCGACCTGGTCAGCATCGCCGCGGTCCAGGGCCACGCGGTGGGCGCCGGCTTCCAGTTGGCCCTGGCCTGCGACCTCCGACTGGTCTCCCAGGACGTCCAGTTCGCCATGCGCGAGACCGCCCTCGGCCTGGTGCCGGACCTGGCCGGGACCAAGCCGCTGGTGGACCTGGTCGGCCCGGCCCGCGCGCTGGAGATCTGCGGCACCGGCCGCTGGGTCGGCGCGGACGAGGCGGTGCGCATCGGCCTGGCCAACGCCGCGCTGCCCGCCGACGAACTCCACGCCGCCGCGGCGGACCTGGCCGGGGCGCTGCTCGCGGCACCCCGGGACGCCCTGGTGGAGACCAAGGCACTGCTGCAGGGGGCCGGCGGCCGCGACTACGACGAGCAGCGCGCGGCCGAGCGCGCCGCCCAGCTGCGCCGGCTGCGTGACCTGGCCGGACTGGGCGAGTAGCCGCCGGGCGGCAGGCTCACCCGTTCGACTCCACTGCGGTGTGCGTGTCGTGGGGCTCCCCTAGGGTCGAGATGATATGCCCGGTATATGCGGAAACGTCCTGCTGAACCGGGCACCCCGACAGGGAGCCCACACCATGACTGATGTGACCAAGCCCAGCGCCCCCAAGCCCGGCCAGCGCGAGACGGTGCAACTGGCCCCCAGCGGTGAGCGCGGCCGCACCACCATCGCCGTCGGCGTGGTGGAGAAGGTCGCCGGCATGGCCGCCAGGGACGTCCAGGGCATCCACGCCCTGGGCAGCGGATCCCGCGGCTTCGGCGCCGTCCGCGACCGGGTCCCGGGCAACCGGCCCAATGTCGGAAAGGGCGTCAAGGCCGAGGTCGGCGAGCGGCAGGCGGCCCTCGACATCGACCTGGTGGTCGAGTACGGCGTCCCCATCGCGGAGTTGGCGGCGGTGGTGCGGAAGAACGTGATCAGTTCCGTGGAGCGGATCACCGGTCTCCAGGTCGTCGAGGTCAACATCGCCGTCAACGACGTGCACCTGCCGGACGAGCAGGACGACGACGAAACCACCGAGAGCAGGGTCCAGTGAGCATGGCACTGATCGGCCTGGCCGTGGGCATGGCCCTCGGCTTCGCCGGCTACTTCGGCGGCTTCGCCGCGTTCCTGTTGGTCGCGGCGCTGGGCGCGGTCGGCTTCGTGGCCGGCCGGCTGCTGGAGGGCGACCTGGAGTTCGGCGACCTGATCCGCAGCACCAAGCCCAGGGACCGGAAGAGCTGATGGCCTACGGCGCCGTCCCCGCCCCGGGCCTGCCCGCCCCCGGTGAGCGCGGCAGCATCCGCCTCGCCGACCGGGTGCTGGAACGGATCGCCGCCCGCGCGGCCGCCGAGGCACTCGCGGACCAGCTGCCCGACGACGGGGCCGACCCCGACCGGATCGACTCCCCCCGGGCCAAGGCCTCGCAAGGGCGGCACGGGGTCAGCATCAGGGTGGGCCTCGACCTGCCCTACCCCCTCGACCTCGCCGCCGTCACCCGCGCGGTCCACCACCGGGTCAGCGAGCGGGTGGTGCAGCTCGCGGGCTCCGAGGACCCCAGGGTCGCCCTGGTGGTGGAACGCCTGGTCCCGGCGGCCCCGAGCGGAAGGTTGCGATGAGCCTCGCCTCGCCGGCCGGAACGGCGCCCGCCCCGGCTGCCGCAGACGCGCCGGACCGACCGGACGCGGTGCGGGCCCGGCGGTTCTGGTCGGCCCGCCGCAACGCCGCCGCCCTCGCCGCGCTGGTGGCCGTCGCCGCAGCCGGCGCGCTGCTGTACGAGGAGATCTACATTCGCAGCGGCAACCGGGCCCATGCCTGGCGCACCTGGATCAGCGACCAACTGGCGGACCGTCACCTCGACGACGCCTGGGTGATCGCCGGCTCGGCCGTGGTCTGCGCGCTGGGCCTGTGGCTGCTGCTGCTCGCCGCCACCCCGGGACTGCGCCGGCTGCTGCCGCTGGCCACCGAGGACACCGGCGGCCTGCGGGCCGCCCTGGACCGCCGCGCGGCGGCGGCGATGCTGCGCCGCGCCGCCCTGGAGACTCCGGGGGTGCGGGAGGCCGGGGTGAAGGTCGGGCGGCGCCGGGCCCGGGTCCGCGCGGTGGTCGGCTTCGGGGACCCCGGCGAGGTGAAGGCGGCCCTGGCCGAGCACCTCTCGGTGGAGCGCGGCCGGCTCGGCCTGGTCCGGCCGCCGATGGTCAACGTCAAGGTCAGGACGCAGAGCAAGGGCAGGAGGAGGTCATGAGCCGGACCGCGGTCAACCGCACCCTGCTGGCCCTGGTCGGCCTGGTGCTGCTCGCCGGGGGACTGCTGCTGCTGGCCGGGGGACTCGACCTGAACCACCGCTGGCACCTGGGCCTGCCGTCCGACTGGACCGTCACTGACCCGCACCACGCGGTGCTGGACCCGGCCGACCGGGTGCGCTGGCGCGGCGACGGCTGGTGGTGGCCGAGTGTCTTCGCCGCGCTGGGCGTCGTCGCGCTGCTGTCGCTGTGGTGGCTGCTGGCCCAACTCCGTACCGGGACGGCGGACCGGGTGGCCGTGCCGGCGGCGGCGGACGTCCCGGTCCGGCTGCGGGGCGGGGCGCTGGCGCAGGCCGTCGCCGACGGGGCCGAACAGATCCCCGGGGTGTCCCGGGCCCGGGTACGCATCCTCGGCCGCGCGCGCCGTCCCCGCGCCCGCATCGCCCTCACCCTGGCCCCGGGGGCGGCCCCGGGGCCCGTCCTGCACGAGTTCGCGGCGGGACCGCTCGGTGACGCACGGCGCACCACGGGGGTGGCGCTGCCGGCGGAGGCGCGGGTGCGGGTGGAATCGGGTTCGGTTCCGAGGGTCCAGTGAACGTTTGTGGGGGTTTCTGTTCGCGCAGTTCCCCGCGCCCCTAAACAAGTGCAACTGGGCCAGTTGCAACTCCTCAGGGGCGCGGGGACCTGCGCGAACAGAAACCATGCACCACCCGCACCTGACAATCCGCCTCCGCTCAAATCCCCTTCAGCACACCGCCGTCAACCGGCACCATGACTCCGGTCAAATACGACGCCGCCGGGGAAAGATAAAACGCCGCCACCTTCCCGAACTCCTCCGGCCTCCCGTAGCGCCGCAGCGGAATCCCCGCCGAGGCCCGGGCCCGGGCGCCTTCCGGGTCGCCGCCGAGGGAGTCGAGATGCTGGACCCTTTCGGTGTCGATCCGGGCCGGCAGCAGCCCGAACACCCGGATGCCCTGCGGCCCCAGCTCCTCCGCCAGGGTCTTCGCCGCCATCGCGAGCCCCGGCCGCAGGCCGTTGGAGATCGCCAGCCCGCCGATCGGCTCCCGGACCGAGCCGGACAGCACGAACCCGATCGCGCCGCCCTCGCCGAGTTCCGCCGCGAAGCGCCGCGCGATCCGCACCGCCCCCAGGAAGACCGACTCGAACGCGCCGACCCACTCCTCGTCCGTCGCGGAGAGCATCGACCCGGCCGGCGGGCCGCCCGCGCTGATCAGCACCCCGTCGATCCGCCCGAAGTGCTGCTCCGCCGCGGCGATCAGCCGCTCCGCGGTGTCCGGTGCGGCGTTGTCGGCGACCACGCCGACCGCCGAGGCGGGGCCGCCCAGCCGCTTGACGGCCTCGTCCACCGAGGCCTGGCCGCGTCCGGTGACCACCACCCTGGCTCCGTCGGCGACCAGTGCCTCCGCGCTGGCGAAGCCGAGCCCGCGGCTGGCGGCCGTGACGGCGTAGACGCGTCCCTCAAGTCCGAGGTCCATGGATCAGAGTTCCTCCTGTCGTGCTTTCTTCGGCTCTTCCAGCGCGAAGGCGGTGTTGACCAGGGCGACATGGGTGAAAGCCTGCGGGGTGTTGCCGAGCTGCCGTTCGGCCTTCGGGTCCCACTCCTCGGAGATCAGCCCCAGGTCGTTGGAGATGGCGGCGACCCGTTCGAACAGCTGCCGTCCCTCCTCCACCCGCCCGATCGCGATCAGTGCGTCCGCCAGCCAGAACGAGCAGGCCAGGAACGCGCCCTCGGTTCCCTGCAGACCGTCCACCTGGGAGTCCTCGGGCTCCCCGGTGGAGTAGCGCAGCACGAAGCCGTCGTGGTCCAGGCCCTTCTGGACGGCGTCGACGGTGCCGACCACCCGGGGGTCGTCGGCGGGCAGGAAGCCGGTCTTGACCACGAACAGGGTCGAGGCGTCCAGCTCCTTGCCGCCGTAGTACTGGGTGAAGCTGCCGAGCTCCGCGTCGAAGCCCTTGGCGCAGACGTCCTGGTGGATCTCGTCGCGGACCTCGCGCCAGCGGTCCAGCGGCGCGGGCATCCCGGTGATCTCGGCCATCTTCACCGCGCGGTCGAAGGCGACCCAGCACATCACCTTGGAGTGGACGAAGTGCCGGCGCCCGCCGCGCACCTCCCACAGACCCTCGTCGGGGTCGCTCCAGTGGTCCTCCAGGAAACGCATGAACGAGTTGATGAGCGCCCAGACATGACGCTCCATCGGTATTCCCGCCGTCAGCGCCAGGTACAGGGTGTCTATCACCTCCCCGTACACGTCCAGCTGCAGCTGGTCCACGGCGGCGTTGCCGAAGCGGACCGGTGCCGAGCCCTCGTAGCCGGGGAACCAGTCGGCGGTGAACTCGGTGAGCCTGCGCTCGCCGGCCACCCCGTACATGGTCTGCAGGTCGGCCGGGTCGCCGGCGATGGCGCGCAGCAGCCACTCGCGCCAGGCCGAGGCCTCCTCGACGTAGCCGCTGCGCAGCAGGGCGGACAGGGTCATGGTGGAGTCGCGGAGCCAGCAGAAGCGGTAGTCCCAGTTGCGCTCGCCGCCGATCTCCTCGGGCAGCGAGGCGGTGGCGGCGGCGACGATGCCGCCGGTGGGCTCGTAGGTCAGCGCCTTGAGCACGATCAGTGAGCGCATCACCGGATCCCGATACGGTCCGCGGTACTTGCTGACGGCGGACCACTCCTGCCAGCCCAGCAGCGACTCCTGGAGCGACGCCTCGGCGTCCTGGCGCGGCGGGCTGGAGTGGTGCGAGGGCAGCCAGCTCAGCACGATGGGGATCCGGTCGCCGGGGTTGACCTCGAAGTGGCCGAAGGTGGTGAAGTCCTTGCCGAAGGTGCGGATCGCCGAGTGCCCGCGCATCCACACCGAGTCTGGGCCGGCCACCGCGACCCGGTGGTGGTCGGTGCGCCGCATCCACGGCACCACTCGGCCGTAGTCGAACCGCAGCCGCATCTCGGCGTGCATCTTCACGCACCCCGAGACGCCCACCACGATCCGCATCACATCGGGGGTGCGGTCCCGCTGCGGCATGAAGTCGATCACCTTGACGGTGCCGGTGTCGGTCTCCCAGACGGTCTCCAGGACCAGGCTGTCGCCCACGTAGGACCGGCTGGTGCACTCGGTGGCGCCCTCGGGCGCCAACCGCCAGCTGCCGTGCTCCTTGTCGCCGAGCAGACCAGCGAAGCAGGTGGGCGAGTCGAACCGGGGCAGGCACAGCCAGTCGATGGAGCCGTCCCGGCCGACCAGGGCCGCTGTCTGCAGATCCCCGATCAGCGCGTAGTCCTCGATACGTCCGGGCATGTGTGCGTCCCCCTCACTCCGAAAGGCCTGCGGCTCCTGGCCCGGACGCTACTCCCCGGTCGCCCCGGCGGGGGCGCCAACCGTCTCCTCGGGCGTGTCCGACACCGATTCCGCCGGTACTTCGGCAGGTCGTCCGGCAGGTCGTCCGGCCCTGGCCTGCTGCGCGGCCAGGAAGGCGGCCTTCTTCTCGGCGATCACGGCCTTGCGTTCGCGGTCCTTGACCTCCCGGCGCAGCAGCGAGCCCCAGGCGATCGGGACCAGCAGCGCGAACAGCCACCACTGGACCGCGTACGGCAGGTGCACGCCCTTGCCGACCACCGCCATGCTGCTGCTGTCGTTGTTGTTCGGCAGCGGCACCAGTTCGGCGGAGTCGCCGGCCGGGGCCTTCGGGCTGGTGCTCTCCAGCTGCAGGTACCCGGCCACCACCGGCTCGGGCTGGTGCGCGGCCTGCTGGACGCTGTTGATCAGCATGAACTGCCGGTCGGGGAGCCCCTTGACGTCGCGGATGCCGCTGACGGCCGTGGTCTCGTCCGGCTGCAGCAGCCCGGTGACGGTGACCGTGCCGGACGGCGCCCCGGGCACCTTGGGGTACTGGTCGCCGGTGGTGTTGCCGGGATCCACCCAGCCCCGGTTCACCAGCACGGCGTCACCGTCGGCGGTGATCAGCGGGGTGACCACGTAGTAGCCGATGGTGTCCCCGGCCGCGTCGGTGCGGTGCCGTACCACGAACTGGTGCGCGGTGTCGTAGTGGCCGGTGGCCGTGACGCTGCGGTAGCGCTCGCTGCCGGGCACGGTGGCCCCGGGCCGGCTCAGCGACCCGATCGGGACCGGCTTCGCCGACAGGTTCTGCGAGATCAGCTGGTTGCCGACGTTGGTCTGCTGGTAGCGGTGGAACTGCCACATGCCCAGCAGGTACATCACCGGGATCAGCACGAAGAAGACCAGAGTCAGGATCACCCAGCGCCGGGTCAGCAGGATGCGCAGCACCCATTGAAGGTACCCCCGCCCGATCTGTCCGCTTACGGCGGGCTCCGGGTTGGCGCCGGAGGGGGCGTCAGGCCTGGCGCTGCTGGGGCACCACGCCCTGCAGCAGGTGCAGGAACGCGGCCTCGTCCACCACCGGGGTGCCGACCTCGCGGGCGCGCCGGGCCTTGGTGGTCCAGCCGCCCGGCTCGTTGGTGACCAGCAGGCTGGTCCGGCTGCTCACCGAGCCGGCCACGTGCAGGCCCGCCTCGGTCAGCCGGTCCTCCAGCAGCTCGCGGTCGGTGGCGGTGTCGCCGCTGATCGCCACCCGCATCCCCTGCACCAGCGGCTGCTCCGGCTCCCACCGGCCCGGGTTGGGGTACGGGCAGGCCGGGCGCCGCCGCGCCGGGCGGTAGGGGCTCCAGCCGGCGGACCGCAGGGATCCGGAGCCGCCGCGGTTCGGCGGTGCGGCGTCGGCGTCGTCCGCCAGGTGGTCCACCAGTGCGGGCGCCACGCACGGTTGGAACGGCAGCGGCAGGCCCGCCTCCACGGCCATCCGCAGGCTCGGCCGGAACACCTCGGCCAGCACCCGGGCGTCGTCCAGCGCATGGTGCGCCTGACGGGGGATCACCCCGAAGTGTCCGGCCAGGGTGCCGAGGCGGTGGTTGGCCAGCGGCAGCCGCAGGTCCCGGGCCAGCACGATGGTGCACAGCCGCTGCTCGACCGGGGCCCGACCGCCCATCCGGGCGTACTCGCGGGAGATCATCGACCAGTCGAAGAGCGCGTTGTGGGCGACCAGCACCCGCCCGGACAGCTGCTCGGCCAGCCGGTCGGCGATCTCCGGGAAGGTGGGCGCGCCCTCCAGGTGTTCGCTGGTCAGACCGTGGATCCAGACCGGCCCCGGATCGCGCTCGGGGTTGACCGGGGTGTACCAGTGGTCCAGCACCTCGCCGACCGGGTCGAGCCGGTAGACACCCACGGACACGATCCGGTCGGTCCGGCCCAGGCCGGTCGTCTCGACGTCCACCACGGCCCAGCCGCCCTGGGGGTAGGGGTGCACCGCGGGCCGGACTGCGTCGCGGCCCGCGCGCTGCGCGTCGATGTCGTCCAGGCGGGTCGGTTCCATGGTCGTTCAGAATACGGGCCCGCTCTGACAGCTCGGGCCACGGCAGCCGCGCCTCCGGGAAACGGAATATCGTGGTCCGTAGGTTGTTCGAAGCCTGTTCGTCCCCTGTCACCTGAAAGAGTGGGATCCCTCCATGCGTGCCACCGTGATCCACGGCCCCAACGACATCCGTATCGAGGAGGTCCCGGACGCCGCGGTGCAGAAGCCCACGGACGCGGTGGTGCGGACCGTGCTGGCCTGTATCTGCGGCAGTGACCTGTGGGCCTACCGGGGCGTCGCTCAGCGCCAGCCGGGGCAGCGGATCGGTCATGAGTTCCTCGGGGTGGTCGAGGCCGTGGGCGCCGAGGTGCGCGGGTTCAAGCCCGGCGACCTGGTCGTCGCCCCGTTCGTGTGGTCGGACGGCGTCTGCGAGTTCTGCGTCGAGGGGCTGCAGACCTCCTGCCCGCACGGCGGCTTCTGGGGCACCCCCGGTTCGGACGGCGGCCAGGGCGAGGCGGTCCGGGTCCCCTTCGCCGACGGCACCCTGGTCCAGCTGCCCCAGGAGGCCGCCGGCGACCAGCGGTTGCTGACCGCGCTGTTGGCACTGTCCGACGTGATGGCGACCGGGCACCACGCCGCCCTGGGGGCCGGGGTGGGCCCGGGGCGGACGGTCGCGGTGGTCGGCGACGGCGCGGTGGGCCTGTGCGGGGTGCTGGCCGCCCGGCGCCTGGGCGCGGACCGGATCATCTCCATGGGCCGGCACCCGGACCGGACCGCGATCGCCAGGACCTTCGGCGCCACCGACATCGTCGCCGAGCGCGGCGAGGCGGCCGTCGAGGCGGTGCGGGAGCTGACCGGAGGGGTCGGCGCGCACGCGGTGCTGGAGGCGGTCGGCACCGAGGAGTCCATGCGCACCGCGATCTCCATCGCCCGCGACGGCGGCTCCGTCGGCTATGTGGGCGTGCCGCACGGCGGCAGCGCGGGGGTCGACATCGGCCAGATGTTCGACCGCAATGTCGCGCTGCGCGGCGGGGTCGCCCCGGCCCGCGCCTACATCCCGGAGCTGCTGGCCGACATCCTGAACGGCACCATCGACCCCTCCCCGGTCTTCGACGCCGTGGTCGGCCTGGACGGCGTCCCCGGCGGCTACAAGGCCATGGACGAGCGCACCGCGCTCAAGGTCAAGATCACCTTCTGACGCCGCCCGACCCCGGGCCGCCCTCCGCCGTCAGCACCGGAGGGCGGCCCGGCTACGGCATCCGGCGCAGCGCCGCGAAGCTCAGCACCGGCATCGGCACCGAGGGTCCCAGTGGCAGCCCGGGCGGGTGGTGGACCGTGGCCGGCGGGGGCACCGGGGCGATCGCCCGTTCCAGCCGGACCGTCCCGAAGGGCGGCCGGACCGGTCCGGGCTGGGCACCGGGCTGGGCACCGGGCTCGGGTTCGGAGCCGCGGCTCCGGGATGTGGGGCGCCTGGGCATGGCAGACCTCCGCAGCTGTCCCGCAGGGACGGTGCGCACTCGAAGGGGTTCACAGGGGACAACGACGCACCCCCGCCTCCGGTATCGGCCGGAGCGGCTGTCATCGGTAGAGAAATTCATCGACAAAGCGCCCCGGCAACAGTGCCGAAGCAGTGCCGAAGCAGTGCCGGGGCAGCAGTGCTGAGGCTGGTGGGCCGTCCCAGGTCCTACCCTGGGAGACAGTCAAGGGGAGCGGGTCGCCATGTTGATCGACACATTCGGACGCCGTGCAGTCGACCTGCGCGTGTCGCTGACCGACCGCTGCAACCTGCGCTGCACCTACTGCATGCCCGAACAGGGCCTGCAGTGGCTGCCCAAGCCCGAACTGCTGACCGACGCGGAGATCGTCCGCCTGGTGCGGCTGGCCGTCACCGGTCTCGGGGTGACCGAGGTCCGTTTCACCGGCGGCGAGCCGCTGCTGCGCCCCGGTCTGGTCGGCATCGTCGCCGCCTGCGCGGCCCTGGACCCCCGCCCCGAACTGTCGCTGACCACCAACGGCATCGGCCTGGCCCGCACCGCCGCCGCGCTGCGCGAGGCCGGCCTGGACCGGGTCAACGTCTCCCTGGACACCCTGGACCGGGAGACCTTCCGCACCCTCACCCGTCGCGACCGGCTGGACGACGTGGTGGCCGGCCTGGCCGCTGCCGAGGCCGCCGGGCTGAGCCCGGTGAAGATCAATACCGTGCTGATGCGGGGCGTCAACGACCACGAGGCCGCCGACCTGCTCGACTGGTGCCTGGACCACGGCTACGAGCTGCGCTTCATCGAGCAGATGCCGCTGGACGCCCAGCACGGCTGGGACCGCGCCGACATGGTGACCGCGGAGGAGATCCTGGCCCGCCTCGGCGAGCGCTTCGCGCTCAGTCCGGAGCCGGACGAGCGGCGCGGTGCCGCCCCGGCCGAACGCTGGCTGGTCGACGGCCGGACCGGGGCGGACGGCCGCCCGGCCCGGGTCGGAGTGATCGCCAGCGTCACCCGTCCGTTCTGCCGGGCCTGCGACCGGACCCGGCTGACCGCCGACGGTCAGATCCGCAACTGCCTGTTCGCGACCGAGGAGACCGACCTGCGCTCCGCCCTGCGCGACGGAGCCGGCGACGAGGCCGTCGCCGAGCTGTGGCGCAAGGCCATGTGGGGCAAGAAGGCCGGCGCCGGCATCGACGAGCCCTCGTTCCACCAGCCGGACCGTCCGATGTCCGCCATCGGCGGCTGAGCAGGCGATACTCCAGGGATGAGTACCGAGGAGATCCCGCACTGTTCCGCGAAGGGCTGCCGCCTGCCCGCCGTCTGGGTCCTGGCCTGGAACAACCCCAAACTGCACACCCCGGAACGCCGCAAGACCTGGCTCGCCTGCGACGAGCACAAGGAGCACCTCTCACAGTTCCTGGACCTGCGGGGCTTCCTCAAGGACGTCGTCCCGTTCGCCGACTGGACCGGGTGACGGCGCACCGGTTCACCGCACGAAGATGCCGGGCAGCCACGGGGGGAGCTGCCCGGCATCGGTCCTTCGGTTCCGGTAAAGGTCCGGAACGCGAATGAAGTATTGCATGCGCAAACGCCCTCTGAGAGGGGGAAACGAGAAAACCCGACGACCTGCTCTTAGGACTCCGTTAAGGCTGGGAGGAGCCTGGGAGCTTCCCGTGAGGACCCTGATCGGTCCCGAGGAGGGTCATGCGACGGAGTCCAACGCCGGCTCCTCCGTCATCGGATCCTCCTGGCCGGGGTCGGACACCCCGCGGACCACGGCGAAGGAGAACACCAGAGCAGTAGGCACGGCGATCAGACCGACGCATATCCAGAGGGCCGGAACCAGGCCGATGGCTGCCAGGATGGCTCCGCCGAAGAAGTAGCCGATGGGGGTGAACAGCTCGGACCCCAGCTGGTCGTAGGCGTAGGCCCGGCTGATGATCCGCTGGGGCAGGTGCCGCTGCAGCAGGGTGTCCCAGTGGACGCCGTGCTGCTCCGAGCAGAATCCGCCGACCAGGGCCGCCAGCAGTACCACCCAGAACGGCTGCTCCAGGGCCAGTGCCAACAGCGGCGCGCCGCACCCGAGCAGGTAGGCCACGGCGACAGGCAGGGGACGCCGCGGTTTCCAGGAGAGCCCCACCAGCCCGCCGACGACGAAGCCGGCACCGGTCGCCGAGATCAGGAATCCCAGGCTGGACGCACCCGCATAGAGTTCGCGCGTGGCCACGGGCATGAGCAGGAAGAACCCGGCGTAGTCACCCATGTTCACAAATGCACTCTGAATGACCACTGTCCACAGCCAGGGGCGGCTCCAGAACTCTGTCCACCCCTCCCGGATCTGGCCGAAGATGCCGGCGGAGTCCTCGGCCTCCTCCGGTTCCACGGGGCCGAGTCGGCTCCGCAGCCTCAGCAGCAGCGGAAGGGCGGCGGCGTAGCTCACCGCGTCGATGAGGATGGCCCAGCCGGGACCGGTCGCCGCGACCAGGAGTCCGGCCAGGGAGGGCCCGACGATGAAGCAGGTGCTGTTGGCCAGCCGGATCTGGGCGATGGACCGCTGGAGCTTTCCGGCCGGCGCCACCATCGGGATCAGACCCTGTGCGGCCGGGCGGGAGAAGGCACCCGACAGGCCGGCTGTCGCCGAGAGGGCCACGAGTTCCCAGATGTGGATCGACCCCAGCAGGAGTGCGGTCGCGGTCAGCACCTCGATCACGGCGCAGCACAGGGCGGATATGAGCAGCACCCGGATCCTTGGCCACCGGTCCGCCGCCGCACCGCCCACCAGCAGGAACCCGAGTTCGGCCAGGGCCGAGGCGCCCAGGGTGTAGCCGAGGTCGGCGGCCGATCCGGTGAGATCGAGTACGGCGAAGGCAAGGCCGACCGGAAAGAAGGTCGACCCGGTTCTGGACACCGCGTTGGCGGCGTAGAGCAGCCGGTAGTTCGTCGACCCGGTGGCGGCCATCACGCCCACCCCCGCACGGCGGACCGCATCTGGAGCGCGAGTTCCAGACCGATCTCCGTGAGCGAACCGGAGCCCACCAAGGTCTCGATGCCCTGGTCCGTTCCCTGGCGCCAGCGCAGGTATTCGCGCTGTGCGACGCCGTCGGCCCCTTCGTGCGGGCGGCTGCTCCGGCTCCTCCAGAAGTCAGCCACGGCGATGTGGGCGTAGGTGCCCTGGAGCAGGCCCTCCAACGGGCGCAGGTCTTCCCGCCAGGCGGCCGGGTACAACCGGGAGTCCTGTTCGTCGTAGAGGTCGACGACATCCATGAGTGCCCCGAGCTTGGCGTGCTGGATCTCGTGCAGAAGCAGCAGGGCCAGCGTCTCCGGTCCGTCGGGTGCGGCGACTCCTACGGCGCCGAAAGCATCTCTGGAGGTACCGCTGACCTGGGCTCCGTCGTGACGGGGGCGGAGCGGGGTGATCGCCGCCAGGATCCCCGTCACTCCGGGCCAGTAGGCCGGGAACTCGCGCCGGATGAGGTCGAGGGCTCCATTCAGGAGCTCCCACCACAGGGCCGCTTCGGCGTCGGAGACCGGGGGCAACGGCTCCTCGGCGTAGACGTTCCGGTAGGGGTCGTCGTCGACCAGGGCGACCATGACTCCCTGGACGGTCCTGCTGCGGGTCGGCTGCCAGTGGACTCCGTCGCTCCGGACGGCGGTCACACCACCGGATCCCCTCTCCAGGACCAGCCCCGAACCGTCATCCGTGTCGATGGTGAGCGACTGCGGTGACGAGGTGAGGGTGACTTCCGTCGGCTGCCCCCGGGAGGGAAACCGGGCCAGGCCCAGGGTCGGCAGGTAGAGGTCGTGCCCGTCGACCGTCGTCGGGAGAGTCAGGACGGTCCCCGTGCGCGCGGCGGCCGCGCCCGCCACCGCGACCAGTACCTCACGTTGCAGTGTGCGGAGTTCGCTCTCGGTGCTGTTCCCGTTCCCTGCCCTCTGCTCTGCTGCCCTGGCCAGGAAGTCCGTGGCGCGGATCCTGATGTAGGGATGAGCAAGGACGGCAGCCAGTTCGGCGGGAGCGTGCCGCTCGATGCGTGTCAGCGCCAGCCAGGCCCGACGAGCGGCAGGCTCTGCCGGTGTCGCGTGGTAGACGGAGGCGATAAGCAGTCGGCCCAAGCTGCGCTGACCGGCTCTGAGGGCATTGATTGCGGCACGGTCCCCGTGGCCCTGCCCCAGTTGCCGCAGGCTTGAGCGGGGAATCCGGTGCACCCGCTCCGACGGTGCGGGGCGGGTGTGCTCATCGGCGTCGATGGACACGCGAATGTGCTCGATGAGTCTGTAGAGATCGGCACAGTAGACCGACGGATTGTCGAAGCCCGAGCCGGCCCGGTACCGGTGGGCGTAGAGGCCGCCGCCACAACTGGTGACCAGGGGGCAGGCCTGGCATTCCGCAGCCAGGCCTGCGAGTCCGACCTGTCGGGCGCGTATCCCGGGATGGGCTGCCGCCTCGTCGAAGGAGTTCTCCAGGACATCGAGTCCGGTGTAGGCGGCCCCTTCGAACGTCGACTTCAGATGGTCCACCTGCTCCAGGGTGCCGTCAGTCTCCACCACCACCATCTCCGCCGAGCCGAGACCTATCGTCTCGACTCCGCTGGAGCCCCCGAACGAGGTGTCGATGATCGAGTCGAAGAGGCGAATGGGGAAAGGGCGGAGGTCTGCATTCCATCGGTCGAAGATGCGGATGAGCCAGTCCGCGTACGCGGTGCCCGGACCGTCCTGGTGTGCAGGCGGATTCTCCCAGTTCGCATGCGGTAGCAGCAGGTCCAGGGCCGGTGGATCAAAGGACGCCAACGATTCGTAGACAGCTATGGGATCATTCAGTGTGTCAATTGTGCACAGAAGGCCGGAGAACAGGGAGCGATAGCGCTCCGAGGCCAGCAGTGAGATTCCGCGCACAACGGCGGAAAAGCTGCTCTTCCCGTTCGCATGGACCCGGTGCCGGTCATTCTCGACTTTTCCGCCGTCGAGGGAGATGCCGACCTCGATGCCCTGGGCCAGGAAGATCTCGCAGAACCGCTCGTCCAGCAGCACCCCGTTCGTCTGGATCCACAACTCCGGATCGCAGATTCCCTGCAGGGAGTCGCGTAACCGGACCGCCAGCTTTTCGATCAGGTCATGACCGGCGAGCAGCGGCTCGCCACCGTGCATGCCGATGCTGACCCGGGAGAGACGGTGGCCTTGTGCATGATCCCTGATGCGCCCGACCACCGCTGCCATCGTGGTCTCGCTCATCACCAGCGGGCGGGTCCGCCAGCTCTGGTCGGCGTGTTCATACACGTAGCAGTAGTCGCAGGCCAGGTTGCAGCGGCTGTGGACCTTGAGAATGAAGTCGGAGAAAGGGACGGGCGGAGAGTCCACGGCAGTCCTCGGCGTTGTGATCGGGAAGAGCGCATGGTGCGGGCGACGGCTGCGGTGCGCGGCTGTCCGCACTCCGCAGCCGCCGTGTCCCTATCCCTTGATCTTGCTCTGGAAGGCGGTCACCTTCAGGCGCTCGACCCGGGTGTACGTCGGCACGATCCTTTCCACGATCTTCGAGAACGCCAGGTCCTCGGAAGCCCCCATGAGTTCCAGGGAGACCTCGTCGAGATCGGCCACTTCCGTCGAAATGTCCTGTTCCACCGTGCCCTGCATCATGCCTCCAAACATGTTTG
The DNA here is from genome assembly GCF_042510965.1 of Streptacidiphilus jeojiensis. Classification (NCBI taxonomy): domain Bacteria; kingdom Bacillati; phylum Actinomycetota; class Actinomycetes; order Kitasatosporales; family Streptomycetaceae; genus Streptacidiphilus; species Streptacidiphilus jeojiensis. The sequence goes on along the minus strand of NZ_JBEUKS010000019.1, from coordinate 32,947 downwards.
GTGAGCCGTGTACGGACAGGGTTTGAAGCTAGGCTCGGCCCCGGGGCATGTCAACGGATCCGAACTGATCCTTTCCGGGCCCCGCAGATCAATTCTCGGAATGACGATCAGTGAGAATTGTTTCGCGGCGATGAATTCGCAGATCAGGTCAGCGGCAGGGGCACAGAGAAGACCGTCGACATCCGTTCGGGACGGTCGTGCCGACGGTGAATTCAGTGTGTGCGTATTTCCGGACCCTATGGGTCCGCTGTCGGCGGCTCAGGCCTGTGGCGGAGCAGCGCTGGTCTCGGCCGCGGGGAACGGGATCTCGGTCCCGGGTTCCAGCATCGGCTGCGGCTGATGGCCGATGAAGGTGTCGGGCATGCCGGGGGAGTTCTCCCGGCCGGCGTTGGCGATCACCACGGCCAGGTACGGGATGAATATCCCGCCGACCAGGGCGATGATCGCGACGATCCGGGACTCCTTCCAGAGCACCACGGCCAGGATCACGCAGAGCGTGCGCACCGCCATGGCGATCATGTAGCGACGCTGCCGCCCGCGCACGTCCTCGCTGAGGCTCGAACGAGCCCCGGTGATCCGTACGACCTCGACCTTGCCCTTGGACTTCCCCATGTCCGTCACGGTACGCCGCGCCACGTGCGGCATCGTGGCCGGGGCACCCGGTTTCTGCAGGAGATTCCCAGGATTCTCCCACCGGCCGCCCCGGCCGTCCCGCTGGCCCGTCAGGACGCCTGGCTCACCGAACTCATGTTGAAGTCGGCCACCCGGACCGGCGGCATCGCGGCCCTGGTGAACCAGTCGGCCCACTCGCGCGGCAGGCAGCGCTCGGTCCGTCCGGCCTCGGTGATCCGGCCCAGCAGGTCCACCGGGGACTCGTTGAAACGGAAGTTGTTGACCGCCCCGGTGACCTCGCCGTTCTCCACCAGGTAGACGCCGTCCCTGGTGAGCCCGGTCACCAGCAGGGTGGCCGGGTCCACCTCGCGGATGTACCAGAGGCAGGTCAGCAGCAGCCCGCGCTCGGTCCGGGCCACCATCTCCTCCATCGAGGCGGTGCCCCCCGCGTCGACGACCAGGTTGTCGGGAGCGGGCCGGACCGGCAGCCCGGTCAGGCCTGCGGAGTGACGGGTCGTCAGCAGGTTGGTCAGCTCGCCGTCCCTGATCCAGTCGGTCGGCCCGATCGGCAGCCCGTTGTCGAAGACCGAGGAGTCCCCGCCGGAGGAGCGGGTGACCACGAAGGGGGCCGTCTCCAGGCCCGGGTAGGCCGGGTCGCTGCGCAGCGTCACCGGCAGCTGCGCCAGCCGGTCGCCGATCCGGGTTCCTCCCCCCGGCTTGGAGAAGACCGTACGGCCCTCGGCGGCGTCCCGGCCGACCGCCGACCAGCTCATGTAGACCAGCAGGTCCGCCAGCGCCGAGGGCGGCAGCAGCGTCTCGTAGCGTCCGGCTGGCAGGTCGATCCGGCGCTCGCCCCAGACCAGTCGCTGGGCCAGCTGCTCCTCCAGGGCCGCCGGGTCCACATCGGTGAAGTCCCTGGTCGCGGCGCCGACCCAGGCCGAGTCCGACAGGTCGGCGGTCTTGGCGTTGAGTTCGACCGTGCCGGTCGGCTGGTCGTGGCGCAGCCGCAGGCCGGTGGAGCTGCCCAGATAGGTCGAGGTGACCGAGTGGTTGGCGAAGCCGTACAGCAGCCGGCCGCTCTTCCGTGCCCGTGCGAAGGACTCCCCGAGCGCCGGGGCGAAGGCCGCGAAGACGTCCACGCCGGTCTCGGCGGGGTCCGCGGTGAAGTCGGCCGAGGCCGGGCCGCCCGGCCGTACCAGCGGTTGGGCGTCCTCGGCCGGGCCCGCCTCGCGGGCCGCCGCCTCCGCGGCCCGGACCAGCGACTCCAGCTCGTCCGCGGTGACCGCCTCGCGGGAGACCACGCCGGAGGCCGTCCCCTCGCCGCCGTCCACCGTGGCGATCACGGTGAGCGTCCGGCCCCGGGTCACCCCGTTGGTGGTCAGCGCGTTCCCGGCCCAGCGCAGGTTGGCGTTGGACTCCTCGTCGGCGATGACGATGCAGCCGTCGGTGCGCGAGAGTTCCAGCGCCCGCTCGACCAGCTCCGAAGGAGAAGACATCAGCGACCCGCTTCCTGCTGCGTGTTGAGAATGTTGACGGAGCGGAACAGCGCCGACGGGCAGCCGTGCGACACCGCCGCGACCTGGCCCGGCTGTGCCTTCCCGCAGTTGAAGGCGCCGCCCAGCTGGTAGGTCTGCGGGCCGCCGACGGCCTCCATGGACCCCCAGAAGTCGGTGGTGGTGGCCTGGTAGGCGAAGTCCTTGACCTGCCCGGCCAGCCGCCCGCCCCGGATGCGATACGCCCGCTGTCCGGTGAACTGGAAGTTGTAGCGCTGCATGTCGATGGACCAGGAGCGGTCCCCGGCGATGTAGACGCCGTCCTCGACGCCCGCGATCAGCCCCGCGGTGTCCGGTCCGTCCGCGGCCGGCTGCAGCGACACGTTGGCCATCCGCTGCACCGGCACATGGCCGGGGGAGTCGGCGAAGGCGCAGCCGTTGGACCGGCCCAGGCCCTTGAGCCTGGCCATCCGCCGGTCCAGCTGGTAGCCGACCAGGGTGCCGTCCTTCACCAGGTCCCAGGACTGCGTCCGCACGCCCTCGTCGTCGTAGCCGATGGTGGACAGGCCGTGCTCGGCGGTGCGGTCCCCGGTGACGTGCATGACGTCGGAGCCGTAGCGCAGGCTGCCGAGCCGGTCGAAGGTGGCGAAGGAGGTCCCGGCGTACGCGGCCTCGTAGCCCAGCGCCCGGTCCAGCTCGGTGGCATGGCCGATCGACTCGTGGATGGTCAGCCACAGGTTGGTCGGGTCGACGACCAGGTCGTAGCGCCCGGCCTCGATGCTCGGCGCCTTCATCTTCTCGGCCAGCAGCACCGGCAGTTCCGCCAGCTCGGACTCCCAGTCCCAGCCCGTCCCGCGCAGGTACTCCCAGCCCCGCCCGACCGGCGGCGCCAGCGTCCGCATCGAGTCGAACGCCCCGGTGGTCTCGTCCACCGAGACCGCCTCCAGCTCCGGGTGCAGCCGGATCCGCTGCTGGGTGGTGACCGTCCCGGCGCTGTCGGCGTAGAACTTGTTCTCCTGCACGGTGAGCAGCGTCGCCGACACATGGGACACGTCCTCGGCCCCCAGCAGCCGGCTGCTCCAGTCGGCGAGCAGCGCGGTCTTCTCCGCGTCGGAGACCTCGAAGGGGTTCACCTGGTAGGAGGAGACCCAGGTCGCGTCCGGGTACACCGGCTCCTCGGCCAGCTCCACCAGGTCCTCGGTGCCGGAGGCGGCGCCGATGCCGGCCGAGAGCCGGGCCATCGCCACGGCCTGCTCGGCCACCCGCGCCGCCGCCGACGGGGTGAGGTCCACCCCGGCCGCGAAGCCCCAGGCACCGCCGTGGACCACCCGCACGGCGAAGCCGAGCTGCAGCGTGTCCGAGGTCCCGGCAGGCCGCGCGTCCCGCAGCCGCCAGGACGCGCTGCGCACCCGCTCCAGCCGGAAGTCGGCGTGGGCGGCACCGAGTTCGGCGGCCCGCGCCAGCGCCGCATCGGCCAGCGAACGCAGCGGCAGCGCCAGGAAGGCGGGATCGAGGGACGGTGATGTGTCCGTCATCAAACTCCTCCAGATGATGGGGTCTCGTTCGGCATCCTGCCCTACGCCCGCCACAACCCATTCGCTTTTATCCGGGCGGCCGGGGTACGGTGTGGACACAACGACGCGGGGTGGAGCAGCTCGGTAGCTCGCTGGGCTCATAACCCAGAGGTCGCAGGTTCAAATCCTGTCCCCGCTACTCGCGAAGTCAGAAGGCCCGGCACCCAGGTGCCGGGCCTTCTGCCGTTGCCGGGGCGTCCGGACCGGAAGCAGGCACCGGAAGCAGGCACCCCCACTGTGGGAAACCCACAGCTCGGGGCCGGTTCCACTGTCGGGCACCGATTCGCCTGCCCGTGTCCTCTGCGGATAGCGTCGCCATGCGTAGGCCTGCGTACTCATGCGTTGGCTGGTCCTGCCAGTAGCCAGTAGCTGTCACCCAGGAGAGAAGAGGTGGACCGTTGAGCCGCTCGGTTCTCGTCACCGGAGGCAACCGGGGCATCGGCCTCGCGATCGCCCGAGCCTTCGCCGAGGCGGGCGACAAGGTCGCCGTCACCTACCGCTCCGGTGAGCCCCCGGAGGGCTTCTTCGGGGTCAAGTGCGACATCACCGACGCCGAGCAGGTCGACCAGGCGTTCAAGGAGGTCGAGGCGGAGCACGGCCCCGTCGAGGTCCTGATCGCCAACGCCGGGGTCACCAGGGACACCCTGCTGCTGCGCATGTCCGAGGAGGACTTCACCTCGGTCCTGGACACCAACCTGACCGGCGCGTTCCGCGTCGTGAAGCGCGCCTCCAAGCTGATGATGCGGGCGCGCAAGGGCCGCGTCGTGCTGATCTCCTCGGTGGTCGGCCTGACCGGGTCCCCGGGCCAGGCCAACTACGCCGCCTCCAAGGCCGGCCTGGTGGGCTTCGCCCGCTCGCTGGCGCGCGAGCTCGGCCCGCGCAACATCACCGTCAATGTGGTCGCCCCCGGCTTCGTCGACACCGACATGACCGCGGTGCTCAGCGACGAGCGCCGGGCCGAGATCGTCGCGGGCGTGCCGCTGGGCCGCTACGCGGATCCGGCCGAGATCGCGTCCACCGTGCGCTTCCTCTCCTCCGACGAGGCCGCGTACATCACCGGAGCCGTCATTCCCGTCGACGGCGGATTGGGCATGGGTCACTGACCGACATGAGTGGAATCCTCGAAGGAAAGCGCATCCTCGTCACCGGCGTGCTGCTGGAGACCTCCATCGCGTTCCAGGTGGCCAAGCTGGCCCAGGAGCAGGGCGCGGAGATCATCCTCACCGCCTTCCCGCGCCCCACCCTGACCGAGCGCGTGGCCAAGAAGCTGCCCAAGCCGTGCAAGGTGCTGGAGCTGGACGTCACCAACCCGGAGCACCTGGCCGGGCTGGCCGACAAGGTCCGCGAGGAGCTGGGCGGCCTGGACGGGGTGGTCCACTCCATCGGCTTCGCCCCGCAGGACGCCCTGGGCGGCAACTTCCTGAACACCCCGTGGGAGTCCGTGGCCACCGCCGTGCACGTCTCGGCGTTCTCGCTGAAGTCGCTGACCATGGCCTGCCTGCCGCTGATGGCGGAGGGCGGCTCGGTGGTCGGCCTGACCTTCGACGCCACCATCGCCTGGCCGCAGTACGACTGGATGGGCCCGGCGAAGGCCGCGCTGGAGGCCACCTCCCGCTACCTGGCCCGTGACCTCGGCAAGCAGAACGTCCGCTGCAACCTGGTCTCGGCCGGTCCGCTCAAGTCCATGGCCGCCAAGTCGATCCCCGGCTTCGACACCCTGGCCGACACCTGGAACGTCCGCTCCCCGCTGCCCTGGGACGTCACCGACTTCGAGCCGGCCGGCCGCGGCGTGGTCGGGCTGCTCTCGGACTGGTTCCCCAAGACCACCGGCGAGATCGTCCACGTCGACGGCGGCCTCCACGCCATCGGCGCCTGATTCAGCGCAGCTGAATTCAGGGGCGCGGGGAACTGCGCGGCCAACCACCCACCGAGGTGCACGGTCGCCCGAACAGCTCCCCGCGCCCCCTCAGGCGCCTTCCTCAATGCTGCACCGCCCCACCACCCAGGCCGCCCGCTCCGCAGCTCGTGCCCCGTCCCGCAACCTGATCGCCTCGACGATGTCGGCATGCGGCACATACCGGTCCGCGGCCAGCACCGGCCCCACGTCGTTGCGCAGGTGCGCCCGCAGCACCTCGCCCAGGTCCGCGTAGAGCGCGGCCAGCACCTCGTTGTGGCTGGCGGCCACCACCGCCTGGTGGAAGGCCGCGTCCGCCTGGATGAAGGACTCGGTGTCGCCGCCCTTCCAGGCCTCCTCCCGCCGCTCGCTGGCGAGCTCCAGCAGCTCCAGGTCCTGCGCCGTCCGGCGCCCCGCGGCCAACCGCGCGGCCGACGACTCCAGCGTCGCCCGCAACTCGGCGACCTGCTGCTGCTCCGCGTCGGCGAACCGCCGGTGCATCACCCCGGCCAGCTCGCTGGTCGCCAGGACGTAGGTCCCCGAACCCTGCCGGATGTCCAGCAGCCCGTTGTGGGCCAGCGCCCGCACCGCCTCGCGGACGGTGTTGCGGGCCACCCCCAGCTGCTCGACCAGCTCGACCTCGGTGGGGATGCGGGAGCCCACCGGCCACTCGCCCGAGGTGATCTGGATCCGCAGCTGCGCGATCACCTGGTCGGCCAGCGGCTCACGCCGGGGCGAGGTCAGTGCCATGGACTCTCCTTGTCGAGGTGTGTGGAGTGATCCCATCATCGCGCCTCTCGATCGCCAAAGGCTTGGAGCAAAAGGCGTGACCTGAAGTCATCCCATCATTCTATGATGGTGCCATGCCTGCCGCTGAGACCACCGCACCCACGCCCGCATCCACCTCCACGCCCTCGTCCCCGTCCCCGTCCCCGTCCCAGGTCCTCACCCCCCAGCGCGCCCGCTGGCTGCTCGCCGTGGCCATCGCGGTGGCCGCGTTCAATCTGCGTCCCGCCGTGGCCGCGCTCGGCCCGATGCTGGACCAGGTGCGCGGCACGCTGGGGATGAGCGCGGTGGTGGCCGGCATCCTGACCGCGCTGCCCTCGCTCTGCTTCGCCCTGTTCGGTCTGCTGGCGCCGACCCTGGCGCGCCGGGTCGGTCCCGCGACCACCGTGTGCGCCGGTATGGGCGCCATCGCGCTCGGCCTGGCGGCCCGGTCGATCGCCCCGGACAGTGCACTGTTCCTGCTGCTCAGCGCCCTGGCCCTGGGCGGCATCGCGGTCTCCAACGTGCTGATGCCGGTGCTGGTGAAGCGCTACTTCCCGGACCGGGTGGGCCCGATCACCGGGCTGTACTCGATGTCGCTGGCCCTCGGCACCTCCGCCGCTGCCGCCGTCGCGGTCCCGCTGACCAACGCCCTGGGCGGGAGCTGGCGGGTCGGCCTCGGCATCTGGTCGCTGACCGCGGCCGCCGCGCTGCTGGTCTGGCTGGCCCACCTCGGGCTCGCCCGCCGTGACCGTGCCGGCTCCTCCGGTCCGGCCGTCGCGGCGGCCGTCCGGGTCAGGCTGCCGATCACCCGCAGCCGCACCGCCTGGGCCCTCGCCGTCTTCTTCGGCCTGCAGGCCACCGCCGCCTACGCCACCATGGGCTGGCTGCCGCAGATCTTCCAGGACGCCGGGATCTCGGACTCCGAGTCCGGACTGCTGCTCGCCGTGACCATGGTCGTCAGCGCCCCGCTCTCCTTCGTCATCCCGGCCTACGCCGCACGCCGTCCGGACCAGGGCGCCATCGTGATCGCGCTGTCCGTGGCCGGTCTGGCCGCCTACGCCGGCCTGGCCTTCGCCCCGGCCGCCGCCCCCTGGATCTGGGCGCTGCTGGCCGGTCTGGCCAACTGCGCCTTCCCGCTCACGCTGACCATGATCGGGCTGCGCTCCCGGACCGGGGAAGGCGTGACCCGGCTCTCCTCCTTCACCCAGGGCGTCGGCTATCTGATCTCGGTGCCCGGACCGATCCTGATCGGCGTCCTCTACCAGCGCGAGCACGGCTGGTACGGGCCGCTGGCCTTCCTCGCGGTGCTGATGGGCGTCCAGGCCTTCGTCGGCCGCCGGGCGGCCCGTCCGCGCCAGATCGAGGACGAGATCGCAGTCGGGAACGCGGACGGGATCGCGGACGAAACGGTGGCCCGCCCCGGGCGAGGGTAAGAGGGAGGACCCCGCCGGTTCTCATCCGGGACCCGGTGGCAGACTCGTCGGCATGCCAGTTCTCGACCCCAATCCCACCGGCGGCAACAAGAAGCTGCTGCAGATGTTCGGCCTGATCCTCGCCATCCTGGTGGTGATCGGGGTCATCGCCTCGTTCGCCACCACAATGGGCTGAGTTGGTCCCGCTCCCAGTACCCGGCCCCGGGAATTCTGGGAAGCTGGCAGGTATGAGCGTCGATTCGTCCCGCAGGATCATCGTCCTCCGGCACGCCAAGGCCGACTGGCCCGCCGTGCCCGACCACGAGCGGCCGCTGGCCGACCGCGGCCGCAAGGACGCACCCGTCGCCGGACGCTGGCTCGCCGGCACCGGCATCATCCCCGACCTGGTCCTCTGCTCCACCTCGGAGCGCACCAGGGAGACCTGGAAGCTGTTCGCCCACGAGCTTCCGACCCGGCCCAGAACGGTCTACGAGGGGCGCCTCTACGAGGCCAGCCCGGGCCGGCTGATCGAGGTCGTGCAGGAAGCGGTCCCCGAGGAGGTCGGGACCGTCCTGCTGGTCGGCCACAACCCGGGCGTGCAGGGCCTGACCGAGGTGCTCGCCGGCGGCTTCGAGGGCGACACCCTGACCCGGCTGCGCAGCAGCGGCTTCCCGACCTCCGCGGTCGCCGTGCTCACCCTGGACACGCCCTGGAAGGCCGTCGAGCCGGGCGTGGCCCACCTCACCACCTTCTGGTCGCCCAAGGACTGAGCAGAAGGTCCGTCTCCGGACCGGGGGCGTGCGGGTCCTCCCGCACGCCCCCGGGCCGTACCCCTGGCCCCGGCGGTCAGTGCGCCGCCGACGGGCCGTCGGCGTCCTCGACCTCCTCGCGGGAGATCCCCAGCAGGTAGAGCACGGTGTCCAGGAACGGGACGTTGACCGCGGTGTCTGCGGCCTCGCGGACCACCGGCTTGGCGTTGAAGGCGACGCCCAGGCCGGCCGCGTTGAGCATGTCCAGGTCGTTGGCGCCGTCGCCGATGGCGACGGTCTGCTCCAGCGGGACCCCGGCGGCCTCCGCGAAGCGGGCCAGCATCCGGGCCTTGCCGGCCCGGTCCACGATCTCGCCGACCACCCGGCCGGTGAACTTCCCGTCCACCACTTCCAGGGTGTTGGCCGCGGCGAAGTCCAGGCCGAGGCGCTCCACCAGGTCGTCGGTGACCTGGGTGAAGCCGCCGGAGACGATGGCGACCTGGTAGCCGAGCCGCTTCAGGGTGCGGATCAGCGTCCTGGCCCCCGGCGTCAGCCGGACCTCGGCGCGCACCTTGGCGACCACCTCCGCGTCCAGGCCGGCCAGCAGCGCCACCCGGGCCCGCAGCGACTCGGCGAAGTCCAGCTCGCCGGCCATGGCCGCGGCGGTCACCGCCGCCACCTCGGCCTCGCAGCCCGCGTGCGCGGCGAAGAGCTCGATCACCTCGTCCTGGATCAGCGTCGAGTCGACGTCCATCACGATCAGCCGCTTGGCCCGCCGCTGCAGGCCCGAGCGGACCACCGCGACATCGACCCGCTGCACCGCAGCCTCGGCCGCGAGCTCGGCCCGCAGCCGCTCGGTGGGGACCCCGGAGACGGCCAGCTCCACCGCGGTCACCGGGTACTTGGCCAGCCGGAAGACGCGGTCGATGTTGCCGCCGCAGTCGGTGATCCGGGCACTCAGCGCGGCCACCGAGGCAGCGCTGAGCGGATGGCCCAGCACGGTCACATGGGAGCGGCCCTCGCCGCGCGGACGGTTGTCGCCGGTGCCGGAGATGACCTCGGCCTGCAGGTGCTGCCGGTCGGCCCACTGGTGCACGGTGGCCCGCAGCTCGCCCTCCTGCGGCGGGGCAGTCACCAGGGCGCAGAGCACGATCCGGCCCCGGGTCACCACCTGCTCGAAGTCGACCACGTCGACCCCGTACTCGGCGAGAGTGGTGAACAGGCCGGTGGTGATACCGGGGCGGTCCTTGCCGAACACCTTGACCAGCAGAGTCCGGGGTGCGGGGGCGTCCGACGTCGCAGCGGGGGCGGCCTCGGGGGCCGGGGACTGAGCGCTCATGATGCGGCCAACGCTACCCGGCCGCGGGCGCCGCTCCGCGTACCGTCCCGCCCACCGGACAGCCGGCCCGGAGTCGTTACCTCCCAGGTGGGGCCGTGGGCGGCGGAGGTGTCTGTGCGGGGCCGCCCGAGTACGGGTTGTAGCCGCCGGGTGGCGGGGCCACCGGTGGCGGCCCGGCCGGGGGCGGGGTCGGCGGGGCGGCCGGGGGAGTGGCGTAGGGGTTGTCGGGCGCGGGGGCGGGCGGCCGCCCGCCGGGCGGCAGATAGGGCTGCTGCGGCGGCTGGGACGGCTGCTGCCGGTAGGGCTGCGGCCGGGTCGCCGGGTACTCGTCCGGGTACGGCGAGGGGTAGCCGGCCGGGTACTCGGCGGTGCGGCCCGGCGAGTCGCCGTAGTCGCCGTGGCCGGAACCGCCGCCCGGCAGCGACGGCGCCGTCGACACCCGCTTGGCGGAGGCGAACTGAGCCACCAGCAGCGCGCCGAGGAAGCCGAACACCGCCCCCTCGGCCAGCCCCAGCACCACTCCCATCAGCAGGTTCCCGCTGATGCTCAGCCCCGCGCCGACCGCGTTGAAGCCGAACACCGACAGGTTGGCGTTCACCGACACGTCCGCCAGCACCAGCAGCACCGGGGTGACCACGGCCATGCCCACCCCCAGCCGCAGCGCGGCTCCGGCCGCCTCGCGCGCCCCGCTCTGCGGCAGCACCGGACGCGGGGTCCGCACCGCCGCCACCACGCCGACCGCCAGCAGCATCAGTGCCACGGCCACCGGCAGCAGCCACACCCGGCCGTCCAGCTGCGCCAGCTTGGACAGGGTGATGCTCTGCCCGGTGCCGCCCTTCAGCAACTGGTCGACGGGGGAGGGCAGGAACTGCGCCAGCGGACCGCTGGCCTTGCCGTTGAAGGGGACGGCCATGCCCAGCACCACCACCAGGAACACCCCGTTGGGCGCAGCCAGTAGCGCCGCGCCCACGGTCTTGGCCCCGCCGTTGCCCATCAGCCCGACCACGATCCCGGACACCGCGCCCACCAGTACCGCTCCGACCAGGACGGTCACCACGGCCGAGGCGACCGGGCGGACGGTCCGGCGCAGCGGCTCCCAGCCGACCGGCAGCGGGCAGCGCCTGGAGGCGGCCAGCGCCAGCGCCAGCACCACCAGCACCCACAGCAGGCCGAGGGCGAGCGTCGGCGCCAGGTCGACCTTGAAGCCCACGGTCGGATCGGTGCCGCCGCCGAGGACGCTGCCGACACCGCCCAGCAGACCGCCGATCCCGCCGGAGCCCGAACCCGACCCGGACCCCGAGCTGTTGTTGCCGATCAGGCCGCCGAGGCCGCCGAGCGGATCGCCGCTGCCGGAGCCCGAACCGCTGCCGCTCCCGGTGCCGGGAAGCGAGTTGAGCTTGATGGCCACCGTGCCGTTGCCGGCCCAGGCCCCGACCGCCAGCAGCACCATGAAGCCGACCACCGCGCCGCCGGCCCGGGCGAGCAGCGGCCCCGGGTCCAGCACCGGGTAGCGGCGCAGCGGCCTGACGAACAGCCAGGCCAGCACCACCGCGCCGACCAGGCTCAGGCCCAGCGGGATGATCCCGATGGCCCCCTGGGCACCCGCCGCGTCGATTCCGAAGAACGAGACGTCACCCGAGGGGCTGATCCTTCCGCCGACCGCCATCGCCACCAGGGCCGCGGTCAGCGAGCCCAGCGAGGCATAGGTGTCCAGGCCCAGCAGGTGGATCCCCAGTGCCGCCACCGCCGCCATCGCCGCGAAGGCCCAACTCACCGCCACCAGACCGGAGACCGCCCCGTACAGGGCTCCGTCGCGCAGTCTGCCGCCCGGTCCGGCCGTGCCCGCCGCCGGCCGCTGGTGCCCGTACACCGTCATCGTCTAACCGCCCCCATGCGAACTGCTGCTCTGCCGTCAGGTTGCCACAGGGTCACGGTAGTGGGGTCCGGTTCCCCGTACGTCGATCGAGCTGGAATGATTCCCCCCATCGTTCGGCATCCCTAAACTTCCCCTGTCAAGAGTGGGGACTATCTCGGGGGACTACATCGTGGGGCAGGCAACAGTGCCGCAGCTGGTACTTGAACTCAACGGACAACGCAGGACTCTGGAACCGGGCCGGAGCTACTCGATCGGACGCGACCCGCAGTCCGACGTGGCGGTGGACGACGCCAGGGTCTCCTGGCGCCACGCCACCATCGCGTACCACGGCAACGGCTGGGTCATGGAGGACCTGGGCAGCACCAACGGGACCTTCGCCAACGGGCACCGGGCCAACCAGGTCCAGCTCGGACAGGGCACCGTGGTGAACCTCGGCAACGCCGAGAGCGGTCCTCGGCTCTCCTTCGCGGGCCTGCCCAGCCCGGTCGCGCCGGTCGGCGGTGACGCCTGGCACGACCAGGGCACGGCCCGCTTCAACCCCGGCGCCCAGTCCGCAGCCCAGGCCGGCTACGTCCAGCAGCAGCCGCAGCAGGCCCAGCAGGCCCCGCAGTGGGAGCAGCAGTACAGCGGCGGCGGGGGCGCGGCTGTGCCGCCGCAGCAGGGCGGCGGCTACGCCCCGCAGCCCTCGCAGCCCGCGCCCGAGCCGGTCTACGGCTCGCGCAACCCCACCATGGTCCGCAACCTGGCCGGCGGCCTGCGCACCATCAGGATCGGCCGCGGGCTGGACAACGAGCTGGTGGTCTCGGACCTCTCGGTCTCCCGGCACCACGCCGAACTGCGCCAGCTGCAGGACGGCCGCTACGAGATCGTCGACCTCGAGAGCCACAACGGCACCTACCTCAACGGCCAGCCGATCTCCCGTCAGCTGCTCGGCGCCAACGACATCGTGGGCGTCGGCCACTCGACCTTCCGCCTGGTCGGTGACCAGCTCGAGGAGTTCGTCGACACCGGTGAGGTCTCCTTCTCGGCCCGCCACCTGCTGGTCAAGGTCCAGCACAAGGGCACCGAGAAGATCCTGCTGAACAACGTCAGCTTCGGTGTCCCGGAGAAGTCGCTGGTCGCGGTCATCGGCCCGTCCGGCTCCGGCAAGTCCACGCTGCTGCGGGCGCTCACCGGCTACCGCCCGGCCGACAACGGCGACGTGCTGTACGACGGCCGCAACCTCTACAAGCAGTTCGCCGAGCTGCGCCAGCGCATCGGCCTGGTGCCGCAGGACGACATCCTGCACTCCCAGCTGACGGTCCGTACGGCCCTGAAGTACGCGGCCGAGCTGCGCTTCCCCGGTGACACCGAGGCCTCCGAGCGGGCCCGCCGGGTGGACGAGGTGCTCACCGAGCTGCACCTGGAGAAGCGCGCCGACAACCGGATCACCGCCCTCTCCGGCGGCCAGCGCAAGCGCGTCTCGGTAGCCCTGGAGCTGCTCACCAAGCCGTCGCTGATCTTCCTGGACGAGCCCACCTCGGGCCTGGACCCGGGCATGGACCGCGACGTCATGAAGATGCTGCGCGGACTGGCCGACGAGGGCCGCACGATCCTGGTGGTCACCCACTCGGTGGCCGAACTCGCGCTCTGCGACCGGCTGCTGGTGATGGCGCCGGGCGGCGCGGTGGCCTACTTCGGCCCGCCCAAGGAGGCGCTGCACTTCTTCGGGTACGAGACATGGGCCGACGTCTTCCAGGCCTTCGAGAACTACCCGGACCACGACTGGGCCGGACGCTTCCGCGGCTCGGTGCACTACCAGATGTACTCGGCCGACGTCGAAGCCGTGCAGGCCCAGTCCGTGCAGATACAGCACGAGCAGTCCAAGCCGCCGAAGCAGCAGAGCTGGGGCTCCCAGCTGTCCACGCTGATCCGCCGTTACTTCACGGTCATCGGCGCGGACAAGGGTTTCGTCGGCCTGCTGATCGCGCTACCGCTGATCATGGGCGCGATGAGCCTGGCCCTGGGCACCTCGGCCGGGCTGGTGGGCACGGGCGATCCGCAGAAACCCAACTCGGACGCGGGCACCCTGCTGCTGGTGATCGCCGTCGGGGTGGTGCTCACCGGGGCGGCCAACTCGGTCCGAGAACTGATCAAGGAACGGGTGATCTACGAGCGCGAACGCGCGGTCGGCCTGTCCCGCTCGGCGTACATGATGTCCAAGGTGATCGTGCTGGGCCTGATCACCGCGCTGCAGTCGATCGTGCTCTCGGTGATCGGCATCCTGCCGAACAAGCTGCCCGCGCACGGCCTGGTGTTCTCCTCGTCGCCGCTGCCGGAGATGGTGATCGTCTTCACCCTGCTCGGCATCGTCTCGATGCTGCTCGGCCTGGTGGTGTCGGCCGTGGTCAAGACCGCGGAGAAGACCATGCCGCTGCTGGTGCTGTTGGCCATCCTCCAGGTGGTCTTCTGCGGCGTGCTGGTCAAGCTGACCCAGCCGGGCGTGGCCCAGCTGGTCTGGCTGGTGCCCTCGCGCTGGGCGGTCGCCGCGGTGGCCTCCACCATCGACCTGGCCCACATCGGCGACCCGGCGCACGCCGACGATCCGCTGTGGAAGCACACCCTGACCCAGTGGTCCGTCGACACCGGCGCCCTGGTGCTGCTCGGCGTGGTCTGCGCGGTGCTGGTGGTCCGGCTGCTGCGCCGGCACGAGCCCGAGGTGATGCGCCAGCGCTGAGCCGGCTGCCCGACCCGGGCGTCCGAACTCGGTGTCCGACCCAGGAGCCGTCCGCCTGTTTTGACAGGCGGGCGGCTCCTTGGCATGTGCACCAGGCATCGAATTGGTAACCCCGGCGACCGCGATCGCCAATCCCGAGAAAGGATCTCCGCCGACTCATAGCATTCCGGCGTACCTCACAGGAATCACAGGTGTTGACAACTGAACGGGGACGACCCGCATGGCACACATGGACGGCTTCACCTACGGCTGGGTGAACCCCCTGCTGGCCTACGTCGTGGCCGTGATCGGTGCGGCCCTGGGCCTCCGCTGCACCGTTCGGGCCCTTGACCTGCCCCAGGACCGCCGCCGCGGCTGGCTGTTCCTGGCCGCCTGCTCGATCGGCTGCGGCATCTGGACCATGCACTTCATCGCCATGCTGGGGTTCTCCGTCACCAGCGCCACCATCGTCTACAACATCCCGCTCACCCTGGCCAGCCTGCTGCTGGCGATCGTGGTGGTCGGCATCGGGGTCTTCTACGTCGGTCACCGCCCGCCGGACCTGAACACCCTGCTGGTCGGCGGGGTGCTGACCGGCAGCGGTGTCGCCGTGATGCACTACATGGGCATGTACGCCATGGAGCTCAACGGCACCGTGGACTACAACGTGCCGGTGGTGATCCTCTCGGTGGGCATCGCCGTCTTCGCCGCCACCGCCGCGCTGTGGATGACCCTGAACATCAGGAAGCTGTGGGCGTCGCTGGTGTCCGCGCTGGTCGCGGGGGTGGCGGTGACCGCGATGCACTACACGGCGATGCAGGCGGTACAGGTCCGGCTGTCCGGGACGGCGCCCACGGACGGCGTCCCGGCCGGGGACTTCATCCTGCCGGTGGCGGTCGGCATCGTGGTGTTCCTGACCGTGGCGGCGATCACCGTCGCCATGTCGCCGCAGGAGGGCTGGGAGGAGCGGGAGGAGCGGATGGCGGTGTCCGAGGAGCGCATCCAGGTCGACCTGTTCGAGGGCAAGTTCCGCGGGCGCTGAGCCACGGCCGGGGATCAGGCCGCCTCCTCGCCGGGCGTCACGGCCGCGGCCCGCTCCAGGCAGCGGTCCAAGCCCGCCAGCGCCGGACCCAGCGCGGCCCCGGTGGCGGTCAGCCGGTAGTGCACCAACGGCGGCGGCCCGGCCGCCAGTTCGCGCACCAGCAGCCCGGCGCCGACCAGTTCGGACAGCCGGGACGACAGCATCCGCGCGGTCAACCGCGGTGCCGCGGCCCGCAACTGGTCGAATCGGTCGTCCCCGCGTCCCAGCGCGGCCAGCAGCGACAGCGTCCAGCGCTTCCCCAACAGCGCGAACAGCGCCGCCGACCGCTCCGGCTCCTGCCCCGACTGCCTCAACTGGCCCGACTGCCCCGACTCCTCGTTCACACGGCGATCATACGCTCCGTGTGCGTCCGGTCACCGGGAGAGGATGAGATGCAGGTCGCCGAACTCGTGCCAGAGGTAGCGCTCGCGCAGCGCCTCGGCGTAGCTCAGGTCGAGCAGCGGCCGTCCGGCGATCGCCTCCAGCATCAACAGATGGGAGGCGCGCGGTTCATGAAGCCCCGTCAGTAGTCCGTTGACCACCCGCACCCCGCGCTGCGGGGTGATCACCAGCTCGGTCCAGCCCGAGGTCGCACGGAGCACGCCGTCGGCGTCGGCGGCCGACTCCAGCGCCCGCACCGCGGTCGTCCCCACCGCCACCACCCGCGATCCGGCCCGCCGGGCCGCCCGCACCGCGCGTACCGTCGGCTCCGGGACCTCGAACCACTCCGCGTAGGGCGGTTCGTGGGACTCCAACGAGGCGACCCCGGTGTGCAGGGTGATCGGCACGATCTGCACGCCCCGGCTGACCAGCCGGGTCACCAATTCGGCGGTGAAGGGGCGGGCCGCGCTGGGCATCTCCGCCGACCCGCCGCGCACCTCGGCCGGCGGCCGGGCGAACACCGTCTGGTAGGCGGCGATCGGGCGGTCCGCGTCGGTGTAGGCGTAGCGGATCGGCCGCCCGTGCGCCGCCAGGTAGGCCAGCGGGTCCGGGACGGTGAACTCCGCCGCCCACAGCCGGGGCCCGACACCCGCCAGCAGCCGCAGCGACGCCCCGCCGGCCAGCCGCACGGTGGTCGCGCCGTCCGCCTGCCCGCGCTCCCGGGTGCTGCCGTGCCCGTCCGGCGTCCGCAGCTCCACCACCCAGCGGTGCCGGGACCGCCGGGTCGAGAAGTGCACGACGACCGGCGCGTCGGTGCCGGCCACCCGTCCGTCGACCGCGGCGGGCAGGGTCGCCGAGACGTTCACCACCAGCACGTCACCGGGGCGCAGCAGCTGCGGCAGCTCCCGGAAGGCATGGTGACCCACCGTCAGCTCCCCCTGCGGGCCCCGGGCGCCGACGAGCAGCCGGACGTCGTCCCGGCCCGAGCGGCCCCGCTCCTCCGGCGGCGCGGTCGCCTCCAGCTCGTCCGGCAGCTCGAACTCGTCCAGGCCGAACCCCTCCAGCGCCGCCACCGGGTCCGCCATCAGGTCCGCCGTCGGTGTCGGCGCCGGTGCCGGGGCGGCCAGGTGCCCGGCCCGGTCCCCGCGCCTGCCCAGCCGCTTGCGGTCCTGCCCGGACCCCGGGCGCTCCGCTGGGAACGGCGGCACTCCGATCCGCTCCACCGCCACTGCCACCTCCCCGGTCCGCCGCTGTGCGCTCACCGCGTCCACTCCTTCACCGTCCGGCCCGACACCGTGTACCGCCCGCTGCCCGCCGCGCTGCCGATCAGCTCCAGCAGCGCCGGGACGGCGGCCTGTTCCGGCAGCGGACGCCCGCTGTCGTCGTCGCCGGGCACCGCCGCCGCGTACATCGCGGTGCGCATGTCGCCCGGGTCCACCGACCAGACCCGCAGCGCGGGCTCCTCCTGGGCCAGCACCGCGGACCAGTGGTCCAGCGCCGCCTTGGTGGCCCCGTAGCCGCCCCAGGTCTCGTAGGCCTCGACGGCCGCGTCCGAGCTGATGTTCAGCACCGCCCCGCCGGACTCCCGCAGCAGCGGGAGCGCGGCCTGGACCAGTCCCAGCGGCGCGACCGTGTTGACCGTCAGCGCCTCGGCGAAACCGGCCAGCGACTGTTCGGCCAGCGGCACCAGCGGCTCGGCGCCGAGCACACTCGCATTGTTGACAAGCAGGTCGATCCCGCCCAACCCGCTTGCGGCCGAGACCAGTTCGGCCCGGTGTCCGGGGTCGGCCACATCCCCCGGCAGTGCCACCACCGGTCCGTCCAGCTCCGCCGCGACGGCGCCGAGCGCCTCCGCGCCCCGGGCGTCCAGGACCAGGGACCAGCCCTGTTCGGCCAGCGCCCGGGCGAGCGCCCGGCCCAGTCCCCGCGAAGCTCCGGTCACCACTGCGACAGCCATGTCCCACTCCTCGATCCGTCGTCTCCTGCTGCCTTCGACCGTAGGCAGCACCGGCCGGGCGGTACCTCGGTCGTGGGGGAGCGGCGGGGCGGGCCCTTGGTCCTAGTCCCTCGGCCCTGCTCCGCCACCTCCTCCGCCCGATGCCCGGCGATCACCCCGGCGGTACGGTGACGGCATGGCCAAACGTCCGAGCACCGAGCAGCCGAACGCGCACGCGGCGGCCGACGAGCCCTGCCTGGGCGGCATCGAGGCGATCAGCTCCGCGGTCCTGGCGATGAGCCGGCACCTGGAGGTGCGCGAGGTGCTGCAGCGGATCGTCGCCTCGGCCCGCACCCTGGTGGGCGCCGAGTACGCGGCCCTCGGGGTCCCGGACGACCACGGCGGCTTCGCCCAGTTCGTGGTGGACGGCATCAGCGACGCCCAGTGGCGGGCCATCGGCCCGCTGCCGCGGCAGCACGGCATCCTCGCCGCGATGCTCAAGGACACCGCCCCGCAGCGCCTCGCCGACGTCCGCGACGACCCCCGCTTCGGCGGCTGGCCGCACGCCCACCCGGACATGAGCGCCTTCCTCGGCGTCCCCATCCTGGACGGCGAGGACATCATCGGCGCCCTGTTTCTTGCCAACAAGCACAGTCTGGCGAACAAGAGCCGCGCCGGCGAGGTCTTCACCGCCCACGACGAGCACCTGCTGCGCATCCTCGCCGCGCACGCCGCCATCGCCCTGACCAACGCCCGCCTCTACGAGCGCAGCCGCGAGCTCACCCTGGCCGGCGAGCGCGCCAGGATCGCCCACGACCTGCACGACGCGGTCTCGCAGAAGCTGTTCTCGCTGCGGCTGACCGCCCAGGCCGCCTCCGCCCTGATCGACCGGGACCCGGACCGGGCCCGCGCCGAGCTGGCCGAGGTCTCCCGGCTCGCCGCCGAGGCCGCCGAGGAACTGCGCGGCGTGGTGATCGAGCTGCGTCCGGCGGCGCTGGACGAGGATGGGCTGCTGCCGACCCTCAGCTCCCAGATCGAGGTACTGGACCGGGCCCACGCGGCGCGCGTCAGCTTCACCCACACCCGGGTCCGCGCGCTGCCCTCGGCCCAGGAGGCCGCGCTGCTGCGGGTCGCCCAGGAGGCCCTGCACAACGCCCTGCGCCACTCCGGCGCGACGGCGGTACGGGTGGAGCTGCACCCGGGCCGGGCGGGCCGCGGCGCGGTGCTGACGGTCACCGACGACGGGGCCGGCTTCGTCCCCGACGACGTGCGGCGGGCCGGCCGGCACCTCGGCCTGGTGTCCATGCGCGACCGTGCCGCCGGCGTCGGCGGCACGCTGCGGATCGAGTCGGCCCCCGGTCGGGGGACCGTGGTGGTACTGGAGGTACCCGGTGGCTGACAGGCCGAAGCGCATCACCGTCCTGCTGGTGGACGACCACCAGGTGGTCCGGCGCGGGCTGCGCACCTTCCTGGAGGTGCAGGACGACATCGAGGTGGTCGGCGAGGCCGCGGACGGGGCCGAGGGCGTCGAGCGCGCCGAGGAGCTGCACCCGGACGTGGTGCTGATGGACGTGAAGATGCCGGGCACCGACGGCATCGAGGCGCTGCGCATCCTCAAGGAGCGCGGCAACCCGGCCAGGGTCCTGGTGGTGACCAGCTTCACCGAGCACCGCACCGTGGTCCCGGCGCTGCGGGCCGGCGCGGCCGGCTACGTCTACAAGGACGTCGACCCGGAGGCCCTGGCCGGGGCGATCCGCTCGGTGCACGCCGGACACGTGCTGCTGCAGCCGGAGCTGGCCGGGGCGCTGCTCGCGGACGAGTCCCCGCGCGGGCCGCAGGGGCGGGGCGGCACCCTGACCGAGCGCGAGCAGGAGGTGCTGGGGCACATCGCGGACGGCCGTTCCAACCGCGAGGTCGCCCGGGCGCTGCACCTGTCCGAGAAGACGGTGAAAACCCATGTCTCGAACATCCTGATGAAACTCGACCTGGCCGACCGCACCCAGGCGGCGCTCTGGGCGGTCCGCAACGGGGCAACCCGGTAGGACCATCGGACGAACGCCACGGCGCGAGGGGCGCGAACGTGGCAAATGGGGGAGTGAGCGGCAGAGCTGCGCAACAGTCACATCAACCCGAAAGAGTGTCAAAAGGTGAACTCACCGGTGGGTTGTCCCTAGCCTCCACGACGAAGTGCCCGACGCCGAAGTGCGGCGCCGGGCCCGCTCAAGGAGGACACAGAAATGAACGTTCGCAAGGGTGCTCTCGTCGCCACCGCCGCCGGTGCGGCCGTCCTGGCCGGCGCCGGCGCCGCCTCGGCGCAGTCCGTCGCGGCCGGGCACAGCGTGGGCTCGCCCGGCGTCGTGTCCGGCAACACCATCCAGGTCCCGGTGCACATCCCGGTGAACGTCTGCGGCGACACCGTCAATGTGATCGGCCTGCTCAACCCGGCGCACGGCAACTGCTGCCAGAACGACTGACGCAGCGCCGGCACCCGCGCCCCCGCCGCAGGCCGAACCTCCGTGCGGGGGCGCGGGTGCCGTCGTACCGCCGCCCGGAACGGGTCGCGGGCTAGAACGGATCCCGGGCCGGCTCGTCCACCATGGCGTTGTAGGCGGCCACCGCCGCCCGCCTGGCCGCCCGCTCCAGCGGGCGCATCGCGGCCTCCCGCGCCGCCATCTCGCCGGCGCTGACCGCCGCCCCGTCCGTGGTGGCGGCCAGGTCCAGCACCGCCCGCACCTGCCGGGCCGACTGCAGCACCCGTACGGCGCGCGGCTGGTAGCCGGGCGCCAGCAGCTCGGGCTGGCGCCGCCGGCGGTACGCCTCCAGCGCCCGCTGCACCTCGGGGCCGGCCCCGGCCACGTCCAGCCGCAGCAGCAGTTCGGTGGCCTCCCGCAGGGTCTGCGCCAGCTCCCGCTCGGCGTCCCGCAGCTGCGGGACGTCCGCGGGGATCCCCGGCTCCACGGGTGACGCGTGCCACACCACCCGGACCAGCTGGTCGCCGACCGGTCCGTGCCGCACCACCTCGGGGACCAGGCCCAGCGACAGCTCCCCGACGGTCAGCACCGCCTCCCCGGCGGGCAGCG
This sequence comes from Streptacidiphilus jeojiensis, assembly GCF_042510965.1. Taxonomy (NCBI): domain Bacteria; kingdom Bacillati; phylum Actinomycetota; class Actinomycetes; order Kitasatosporales; family Streptomycetaceae; genus Streptacidiphilus; species Streptacidiphilus jeojiensis. Next base: position 12,057 of record NZ_JBEUKS010000019.1, on the reverse strand, counting down.
CCCGCTCGTTGAAGGACGCCGGGCCGGTGAGTCCGACCGGATGCCCCGGCGCCGGCAGCGCCAGCCGAAACCCCGTCACCCCCTGTGCCCGCAGCCGCCCCAGGGCCAGGGTCAGGCCGGACCCGGCCGCCCCCTCGATCCCCTCCACGGTATGGGCGTCGTCCCGGCCCCTGATCCCCTCGCCGGCGTGGTCGGGCGAGGCGAAGCCGCCCAGCCAGGCGTTGCCCCAGGCAACGAGACGCCCCGACCGGGGCTCGTCGAATCGGTCATCGGGACGGCTTTCGCCGGTGTTCTGCGCCATGGGGCAAGCCTACGGAGAACTCGCACACTTCCGTGGCGTAGGTTTTCCCTCGACGCATACACAGAGGCATCAAGACAAGGCAGTGGGGAAGGCGTACGCATGAGCGACGTGCTCGAGCTGGTGGACGTATCCGTGGTCCGGGACGGACGCGCGCTGGTGGAGCAGGTGTCCTGGTCCGTCGCCGAAGGCGAGCGCTGGGTCATCCTCGGCCCCAACGGCGCGGGCAAGACGACGCTGCTCCAGATCGCCTCCTCCTACCTGTACCCCTCCGCCGGCACCGCCGCGATCCTCGGCGAGAAGCTGGGCAGCGTCGACGTCTTCGAACTGCGTCCCCGGATCGGCCTGGCCGGCGCCGCGATGATCGACAAGCTTCCGCGCCGGCAGACCGTGCTGGACACCGTCCTCACCGCCGCCTACGGCATGACCGCCACCTGGCGCGAGCAGTACGACACCTCCGACGAGACCCGGGCCCGGCTGCTGCTCGACCTGCTCGGCATGGCCGAGTACACCGACCGCCGGTTCGGCACCCTCTCCGAGGGCGAGCGCAAGCGCACCCTGATCGCCCGCGCCCTGATGACCGACCCCGAACTGCTGCTCCTGGACGAGCCCGCGGCCGGCCTGGACCTCGGCGGCCGGGAGGACCTGGTGCGCCGCCTCGGCGCGCTGGCCCGTGACCCCAAGGCCCCGGCGATGGTGATGGTCACCCACCACGTCGAGGAGATCGCCCCGGGCTTCACCCACGTCCTGATGATCCGCCAGGGCCGGGTGCTGGCCGCGGGCGCCATCGACGACACCCTCACCGCGCGCAACCTCTCGCTCTGCTTCGGCCTGCCGCTCACCCTGGAGCGGCACGGCGACCGCTGGGCCGCCCGCGGCCTCCCCATGGGCTGACGGTCCGGGGAGCGACAGCGGCCGCGCACCCTGCGCCACTCCCTTCCTTCACAACGTCAACATCCGGACTACCTGCGCAAAGCCCTCTCCCCGCACCCCTCTCCGCCCCTACCATGAGGCTGTGGAGAACTGGATGTGGTGGTTGATCGTCGCGGCCGCCCTCGGCGTGCCGCTGGTGATCACGGCCATGCCGGAGTTCGGCATGTTCGCGATCGGGGCGGGGGCCGCCGCGCTCACCTCCGCCCTGGGTGCGGGGACGGTCGCGCAGTTCGTCGTCTTCCTGGCCGTCTCGGTCCTGCTGGTGGTCTTCGTACGCCCGGTGGCGATGCGCAGCCTGCGCAGCCGGCCCCAGGTGCGGATGGGGATCGAGGCGCTCACCGGCGCCACCGCGCTGGTCCTGGAGCAGGTGGACGAGCACGGCGGCCGGATCAAGCTCCAGGGCGAGGTCTGGTCCGCGCGCGCCCTGGATCCCGGCCAGGTGTTCGCACCGGGCCAGCAGGTGAACGTCGCCCAGATCGACGGCGCCACCGCACTCGTCCTCTAGCCCGCTCGTCCCGCAGCCCGCTCGTCCGCAGCCCGCTCGTCCCCAAGGTCCCCCGGCAGTCTGGTAGTTCTGGAAGTGGAGTCCCCGTGAATGCCGTGATCATCGTCCTGATCATCCTGGTCGTGCTGGCGTTCGTCGCACTGATCAAGACGATCCAGGTGATCCCGCAGGCGAGCGCGGCCATCGTGGAGCGGTTCGGCCGCTACACCCGCACCCTCAACGCGGGCCTCAACATCGTGGTGCCGTTCATCGACACCATCCGCAACCGGATCGACCTGCGCGAGCAGGTCGTGCCCTTCCCGCCGCAGCCGGTGATCACCCAGGACAACCTGGTCGTCAACATCGACACGGTGATCTACTACCAGGTCACCGACGCCCGCGCGGCGACCTACGAGGTGGCCAGCTACATCCAGGCCATCGAGCAGCTCACCGTCACCACCCTGCGCAACATCATCGGCTCCATGGACCTGGAGTCCACCCTCACCTCGCGCGAGACCATCAACGCCGGCCTGCGCGGGGTGCTCGACGAGGCCACCGGCAAGTGGGGCATCCGGGTCAACCGGGTCGAGCTCAAGGCCATCGAGCCGCCCACCTCCATCCAGGACTCGATGGAGAAGCAGATGCGCGCGGACCGCGACAAGCGCGCCGCGATCCTCACCGCCGAGGGCGCCCGGCAGGCGCAGATCCTCACCGCCGAGGGCCAGAAGCAGGCCGAGGTGCTCCGCGCCGAGGGCGAGGCGCAGGCCGCGGTGCTGCGCGCGGACGGCGAGGCCGCGGCCATCCGCACCGTCTTCGAGGCCATCCACGAGGGCGACGCCGACCAGAAGCTGCTGGCCTACCAGTACCTGCAGACGCTGCCGGAGATCGCCAAGGGCGACTCCAACAAGCTGTGGATCATCCCCAGCGAGGTCGGCGACGCGCTGAAGGGGCTCGGCGGCGCCTTCAGCGGACTGGCGCCCAGGGGCGGCGACGCGCCGTCCGACAGCAACGGCTCCACGGTGCCCTCGCCGCGGATGGAGAAGCGCCGCGAGTACCCCTCGATCGACCCGGAGTAGGTCCGGCGGCGGTTCCGGCCCGGGCCCCGTCCCGCCTCCGTCCCACATCCCAAACGCCGACGCCCCTCCACTCCCCGCATCGTGCATGATCGGACCGGGCACGAACCGGGAGTGAGGGGCGCAACCATGTCACCGTGGGAAGCAGTCGGCGTCTTCGCCGCCGGCGCGGGCGCCGGGACGATCAACACGGTCGTCGGCTCGGGCACCCTGATCACCTTCCCGGTCCTGCTCGCCGTCGGCCTGCCGCCGATCACCGCCAATGTCTCCAACACCCTCGGCCTGGTGCCGGGTTCGCTCAGCGGCGCCCTCGGCTACCGCGCCGAGCTCCAGGGCCAGCGTCCCCGGCTGCTGCGGCTCGGTGGCGCCGCGCTGCTGGGTGGACTGCTGGGCGCGATCCTGCTGCTGGTGCTCCCGTCCGGCGCCTTCAAGGCGATCGTCCCGGTGCTCATCGGCATCGCCCTGCTGCTGGTGGTCCTGCAGCCGCGGCTGGCCCGCTACCTGGCCGCCCGCGGCCGCGGCCCGGACCGCGCCGACGGCGGGGTGGCGCTGCTGGCCGGGGTCTTCGGCACCGGGGTCTACGGCGGCTACTTCGGCGCGGCCCAGGGCGTGCTGCTGCTCGGACTGATGGGCCTGCTGCTCGACGACGACCTGCAGCGGATCAACGCCACCAAGAACGTCCTGGCCGGGCTGGTCAACGGCGTCGCCGCGGTGTTCTTCCTCTTCGCGGCCTCCATCGACTGGACCGCGGCGCTGCTGATCGCCGCCGGATCGGTCATCGGCGGCCAGATCGGCGCCCGGGTCGGCCGTCGGCTGCCACCGGTCGCGCTGCGCGGCCTGATCGTCGTGGTCGGCCTGGTCGCCATGGCCAAACTCCTGCTCTGACAAGAGACTTGACGCCACGTCACAACATCTTCCAGTGGATCCGCGCATATCCGCAGGCGCAGCGGGAACGGAACCTGAACCCCATCCGCCGACCAGGAGCAAGCCGATGAGTCCGTCCCGCGTACGTCTCAGCGACGAACAGATCGCCGAAGGCCTCAAGTCCGTCCCCAACTGGCACCGCGAAGGGGACGCCCTGCTGCGCACGCTCCAGGCGCCCGACTTCCCCACCGGAATCGGCATGGTCGTGGCCGTCGCCGAGGCCGCCGAGGCCATGGACCACCACCCTGACATCGACATCCGCTGGCGCACCCTGCACTTCGCGCTCAGCACCCACGACGCCGGCGGCATCACCGTCCTGGACCTGCGGCTGGCCGCCGTCATCGACACCGCGATCGAATCCGTCCTCGCGGCAGCGACCGGTACGCACGCCTGATTCCTCAGTTCCGCATGAGATGCTGGCGCACGCATCGTGAAGGCGGGAGCTGACGGAACCCATGGCACACGACCCAACCGGCACCGGCCAGAGCCCGGACCACGTCCAGGAATACGGCCAGGACTACGGGCACGAACACGGTCACAGCGCCTTCGCCGGCAGTGACCCTGGGTATCCGCAGGTGAACCCCGAGTGGCCGACGCCGGAAGGTCAGCAGCAGTACTGGCAGCCGGAGGGTTACGGCTACCCCGCCCAGGAGCAGCAGCAGTTCTACTCGCCGGAGGGCTACCCCCAGCAGCCGTACCCGCAGCAGGAGTACGGGCAGCAGCAGGAGTACCAGCCGCAGGACTTCCCGCAGCAGACCTACGAGCAGCCGCAGTACCCGCAGCAGGAGTACGCACAGGGCTACTACGGGCAGCAGGACTACGGTCAGCAGGGCTACCAGCCCTATCCCGAGCAGCAGCCCTATCCGGACCCCTCGGGCTACTACCCGGCCGCCGACGCCTACGGCGTCCCGTCCCAGTCCGCGGGCGAGCCGTATCCGTACGACCCCCAGCCCGCCGCGGACCAGCCGGAACCCGAGCCCGACTCCTCTGCCGCCGACATCCCTGAAGCCGGCGCGGGAGCCGAGGCCGACGCCGGGACCCGTGACGAGGACGACGCCCCGGAGGACCCCGCCCTCTCGGCCCGGCTGCTGGCCGCCGCGACCGGCCGCTCACCCGGCACCGACCGCAGGAAGTTCCTGCTGCGCGCGGCCGTCGGCGTGGTCGCCCTGATCGTCGTGGTGGTCGCCGGTGTCGTGGTGGCCGGCCAGGGCAGCAGCGGCAAGAAGACCGCGGCCGGCGGCGCCGCCACCGCCAATCTGGCCGGCGGCCACACCAAGGCCTGGGCGGCAGCGGCCGACGCCGGGGCGGCCCAGGGCAACGACGGTCTGCTCGGCTCCTGGCTGCTGACCAAGGCACTGGTCCGGGGCGACGGCACCGGGGTCACCGCCTACGACTCGACCAGCGGCAGCAAGCTCTGGACGGTGGCGCCGCCCAGCGCCGGCGCCGTCCCGTGCGCCATGTCGGCCACCGTCAACTCGGCCGGGATCGGCGCCGTGCTGTTCCAGGCCAAGGCCGGCACCGGCCAGGCCTGCACCCAGCTCGTCGCCGTCGACACCGCCACCGGACAGCAGAAGTGGAAGGCGACCATCGCCAAGACCACCTCCGCGTACGGGGCCTCGGTGATGGTGAACGACACCCGGGCCGTCGCGGTCGGCGACTCCGGCGTGGTCGGCTACGACATCGCCACCGGCAAGCAGAGCTGGACCTACGCGGGCCCGGGCAAGTACTGCGGCGGCATCAGCGGCAGCGGCACCGGCAGCACCCTGCTGGTGCAGAGCACCTGCGCCGACAGCAACCCCAAGCAGCAGGCGATCTCGCTGAACGCGGACACCGGAAAGCTCGCCTGGTGGCGCGGGCTGCCCGCGAGCGCCTCCTCCTACACGGTGCTGTCGGCCACCCCCGCCGTCGTGGCCGTGCACATGTCCGACGCCACCAAGGACAGCATCATGTCCTTCAGCAGCAAGGGCGACACCCAGGCGACGATCTACGTCTCGCAGACCGCCGGGACCCTGGACTCCATCCACGGCAGCTTCGACCCCGACCCGGCCCTCTTCTTCACGCCCACCACCATGGTCGCCGAGCTGGCCCCGCCGAAGGCCGCCGCCGGCAGCGGGGGAGTCCTCACCGCATTCACCCTGGCCGACGGCAAGCAGCTGTGGCAGTCGACGCCGCAGGAGAAGGGCAACATCGCGCTGGTCGGCGTCGACGGCAACGACGCGGTGGTGGCCACCGAGGAGCGGATCGGCCAGTCCGCCCGGCTCAGCCACTTCGACCTGGCCACCGGCAAGGAGACCCCGGGCGGCGGCTTCCCGCAGAACACCGGCTCGCTGCTGACCTCGGGCCGGATCCTCTACCAGGGCAACCTGGTGGTCGCCCTGCCCGAGTTCACCAGCACCTACAGCACCGCCGCCACCGGCTTCACCGCAGCCGGCTGAGCCTGTCCGAAAGCCCTCCACCGTCGGCCCGGTCCCCCGCGCCGGGCCGACGGCAGCTCTGCACCCCCCGCTGCACCCCCCGGCTGCACCCCCGCTGCACCCTGCTCAGGCCGGCAGCGGCAGCCAGTCCGGCAGGTCGTCCTGGTCCGCCCCCAGCGCCAGCATCAGCGAGGCCTCCGGGGTCGGCTCGAACGGGGTCGCCAGCAGCACCATCCCGGCCTGCTCCGGCGTCCGGTCGGCCTTCCGGTGGTTGTCGGCGGCGCACGCCGCGACCGTGTTCAGCCAGGTGTCCCCACCCCCGCGGGACCGTGGCAGCACATGGTCGACGGTGGTCGCCCGCCGCCCGCAGTAGGCGCAGCGGAACCCGTCCCGCACCAGCACCCCGCGGCGTGACCACGGAGCCCGTTGTCGGAACGGCACCCGCACGTAGCGCCGCAGCCGCACCACCCGCGGCAGCGGCAGATCCACCGAGGCGGCCCGGACCCGGCGCAGCGGGTGCGCGTGCTCGACCACGGCCTTGTCCTGGAGCACCAGCACCACGGCACGCTGCAGCGACACCGTCGACAGCGGCTCGTAGCTCGCGTTCAGCACGAGGGTGTTGCGCATTCCGGCCTCCAGGCGGTACAGGATCTGCCCCGCCCGCACGGCGGCGCCGCGCCGCCGAGGGCCGTTCCCCTCGGAGTACGCGAGACCACTGTGCGGGCCGGAGCACCCCCGGAACAACGCAATATTTCGGCTGCTCAGCCCTCCGGAGCCGCGTACTCCGCGATCACCTGGCCGCGGGCCAGGGTGTGGAAGCGGAGGTTGAAGCCGACCACGGCCGGCGAGACCTCCGCGTCAGGACCGAGTTTCTCCTGGTCCACGGCGTACACGGTGAAGACGTAGCGGTGCGCGCCGTCCCCGGGCGGCGGCGCGGCGCCGCCGAAGTCCCTGGTGCCGTAGTCGTTGCGGACCTGGACCGCGCTCTCCGGCAGTCCCTTGAAGTCGCCGCTGCCGGCGCCCCTGGGCAGCTCGGTCACACTCGCCGGGATGTCGAACACCGACCAGTGCCAGAACCCGCTGCCGGTGGGAGCGTCCGGGTCGTAGCAGGTGACCGCGTAGCTCTTGGTCCCGGCCGGCGCCCCGGCCCAGCTGAGCTGCGGGGACACATTGCCCTCGCTGTAGACGTGGTCGTCCGGGAGGACACCGCCGTCGGTGAAGTCCTCGCTGCTGACGGCGAGCTCCGGGACCGGCGGGTGGAAGTCGTGGGGGAGGGGCCGCCTTGCTGCGGACATCTGTGCAACCTCCTGCGTAGCGCTGGTTAGTCGGCCCCAACGCTACCCGTGCCGGCCGGACGCCGGGCCCCCGCGGCGGCGCCGGCCGACGCGCCTGCCCGTACCCTCGACCCCATGCCCCGCCCTGCCCCCGCCGCCCTCGGCCGCGCCTTCTTCGACCGCCCGGCGGAACTCGTCGCCCCCGACCTGCTCGGCCGCACGCTGGTCTCCGACCTCCCGGAGGGAGCGGTGGAGCTGCGGATCACCGAGGTCGAGGCCTACAGCGGCTCCGCCGACCCGGCCGCCCACTCCTACCGGGGCATGACCGCCCGCAACGCGGTGATGTTCGGGGAACCCGGCCATGTCTACGTCTACTTCACCTACGGCATGCACTTCTGCGCCAATCTGGTGACCGGACCCGGCACCACCGCCTCCGGCGTCCTGCTCCGTGCGGGTGAGATCCGCTCCGGCGAGGAGCTGGCCCGTCGCCGCCGTCCCAGCTCGCGCAGCGCCGTCGACCTGGCCCGCGGCCCGGCCCGGCTGGCCTCCGCCCTGGGCTTCGACCGCGCCGTCAACGGCGTCGACGCCTGCTCGCCGGGCACCCCGGTCCGGATCCTCCCCGGCACCCCGCCGGAGGCCGCTGCCGTCTCGGCCGGCCCGCGCACCGGCGTCTCCTCGGCCGCCGACATCCCCTGGCGCTTCTGGATCGCCGACGACCCCACCGTCAGCCCCTACCGGCGCCACGTCCCCAAGAAGCGGCGCACGCCGGCCGGCTGACCGGTCGGTGACGGGGTCAGTGACGGGGAGTCAGCAACTGCACCACCAGCTCGACGAGCTCCTCGGTGTCGGCCCCGGCCAGTGCCGGGAAGGTGCCGCTGCTCCGCGACAGGCTCACCCCGACGAAGGCCGCCGTGGCCAGCTCCGCCCGCAGCTGCGGGCGGTCCAGACCCTCCCGGACGAACCGCTCGCGCAGCGGGTCCACCAGGCGCCGGTGCAGCTGGTCGGCGGCCGCCGCCCGCACCTCGGGATCCTCGTGCGGGGCGACCGCGGCCCGGTGGATCGGCCCGGGGCCGCGCTGGGCGACGGTGTCGAGCAGCGCTCTGACCCGCTCGGGCTCCAGCAGGTCGTCGGGGTTGGCGTTGAACGGGTCCAGCATGAGCGTGGCCAGGTACAGCTGGGACTTGCCGCCGAAGTAACGGGCGATCAGAGCCGGGTCCACGCCGGCGCGTTCGCCGATGTCCCGGATGGTGCTGCGATCGAAGCCGCGTTCGGCGAAGAGCTCGCTCGCGGCCGTGAGCAGCAGCTCGCGGCTGCGGGCGGAGTCCCGTCGCCTGGGCGTGCTCACCGCGGGGCCGGCCCGGCCACCGGGGCGGTGACGCTGTCCTCCGCCGTCTCGGCGTCGGCGATGCTCTCGTCCATCAGCAGCTCCTCGTCCACGGTCACCGTGCCGCGCGCCGGGGCTCCCCGGCGCGGCAGGACGATGGTAACCACGGCGGTGACCACCCAGACCGCACAACCCAGCCAGGCGGCGGCCTGGTATCCGCTGTTCTCCGGCAGCAGCCGGCCGACCGGGGTGTGCGCCTCCAGGATCACCGCGCTCAGCACGCTGCCGGTGGAGTAGCCCACGGTCCGCAGGACCTGGTTGAAGCTGATGGCGCTGCCGGTCTCGTGCGCGGGGACGGAGCTGACGATCAGTCCGGGCATCACCGCGAAGGTGCAGCCGACGCCCAGCCCGGCCACGCCCATGATGACGAACAGCTCCCACAGGCTGTTGCGGGCGAACAGGAACATCACCATCGACAGCAGCGAGACCGCGCAGCCGACCGGCAGCACCAGCGCGGTGGAGGTGCGCCGGGCCAGCAGCGGCACCAGCTTGCTGGAGGCCACGCTGGCCGCCGAGAACGGCAGCAGCACCAGCCCGGTGACCAGCACCGAGGTGCCGAAGCCGTATCCGGCCGAGGACGGGGTCTGGACGAAGCGGGTCACCATCGACATCAGCATGTACATCGCGACGCCCGCGATCAGACCGGACACGTCGGCGGTGAGCACCACCCGGTTCCGCAGCGACCGCAGGTCCACCAGCGGGTGCTCGGTGCGCAGCTCGTGGACGGCCCACCAGACCAGCAGCACCACGGCGACGGCGGTCAGACCGATCAGCCGGGACGAGCCCCAGCCCCAGAGCTCGCCCTCGCTGAGGGCGAGCAGCAGCCCGGCGAGCCCGACGGCCAGCAGCACCGCACCGAGCGCGTCCAGCGGACGCTTCTCCCGTCCCTGCGCGTTCGGCACCACCAGCACCGCGGCGGTCAGGGCCAGCGCGCTGATGATCGCCCCGAACCAGAAGCCGGCGTGCACGCCCCAGGACTCGGCTATCAGCCCGGTGAGCGGGTAGCCCAGGCCGACACCGGCCACGGTGGTGATGGAGAGCAGCGCGACCGTTGGGCGCGACCGCTCGGCCGGCAGCGCGTCCCGCGCCGTGGCGATGGCCAGCGGGGTCAGTCCCAGCCCGAGGCCCTGCAGCCCGCGCCCGACGATCAGGAAGCCGAACCCCAGCGGCAGCGCCGCCAGCACGCTGCCCAGCAGCACCACGGCGGTGGCGCCGATGATCACCCGGCGCCGGTGCGGCCCGTCGCCGAGCCGTCCCATGGTGGGCGTGGCGACCGCGCCGACCAGCAGGGTGATGGTCAGCGACCACTGCGCGTCGGAGAGCGAGACATGGTCGACCGAGGCGATGGTGGGCACCAGCGGCGACCCCAGGCTGCTGATGACCGCGACCACCATGCCGAGGAAGACCAGGACCGGCACCAGGGCGCGTTCTCGCAGAGCGCCGGGCGCGGCGTGTCGGGCTTCCATCGGCATTCTCCCGGAGGTTGTCATCAAGTGATGTCTTCGGATGATGACATAAAGCCGCCAGGAAGCCCAAGGCCGTCGCCGCCCGGGTGACCACCGTCACTCCGCCGTGTGCCGCCCTCTCGCGCCACCGGACCCCCACCCGGCACCATGGAGCTCCTATGGACGATGAACTGTTGGCACAGTCCCATCTGACCCGGGCTCAACTCGCCGCCGAGGGCGTCGTCGGCCTCGCCCTGAGCTGGGTGGACAACGCCGGGATCACCCGCACCAAGGCCGTCCCGCTGCGCCGGCTGGACCAGGCGGTCCGCGACGGCGTCGGCATGTCCCCGGTCTTCGACGTCTTCCTGGTCGACGACTCGACCACCACCAGCCGCTTCCTCGGCGGCCCCGATGGCGACCTGCGGCTCTTCCCCGACCTGGAACGCGCGGTCCCGCTCGCCGCGCAACCGGGCTGGGCCTGGGCCCCCGCCGACCGCTACGCCCAGGACGGCACCCCGCACCCGGCCTGCCAGCGCCTGTTCGCCCGCCGGATGACCGAACAGGCCCGGGCCCGCGGGCTGAGCCTGCTGGCCGCCTACGAGGTCGAGTGGGTGCTCCGCCGCCCGGACGGCACCGACCCGGCCGAGAACGGCCCGGCCTACGGCCTGCACCGCCTCACCGACCTCTCCGACTACCTGCGCGACCTGCTCCAGGCCCTGGAGACGCAGGGCCTGGACGTCCAGCAGATCCACCCCGAGTACGCGGCCGGCCAGTTCGAGGTCTCGGTCGCCGCGGAGGAGCCGGTGGCCGCCGCGGACACCACCGTGCTGGTCCGGCAGACCGTCCGCGGCGTCTCCGCCCGGCACGGTCTGCGCGCCTCCTTCGCCCCCTCCTTCGAGCCCGGCACCGTCGGCAACGGCGCCCACCTCCACCTCAGCGCCTGGCGCGACGGGAGGAACCTGATGACCGGCGGCGAGGGCCGCCACCAGCTCACCAAGGAGGGCGAGTCCTTCCTGGCCGGCATCCTGGACGAGCTCCCGGCACTCCTGGTCCTGGGCGCCCCCAGCCCGGCCAGCCACCTCCGCCTGGTCCCCTCGCACTGGGCCGGCGCCTACCACTGCTGGGGCCCGGAGAACCGCGAGGCCGCGCTCCGGCTGGTCTCCGGCCGCTCCGCCAATGCCGAGATCAAGTGCTTCGACGGCGCCGCCAACCCGTACCTGGCCCTGGGCGGCACCATCGCCGCAGGCCTGGCCGGCCTGGACGCCGCCGCGACCCTCCCCGCCGAGGTCAACGGCGACCCGGCCCACCTCCCCACCCCACCACCCCGCCTCCCCGAAACCGCCCCCGAAGCCCTGGCCTCCTTCACCCGCTCCACCACCCTCCACCAGGCCCTAGGCGACCCCCTCTTCCACGCCATCCACTCCGTCCGCCAAGCCGAATCCACCCTCTTCGCCGACCAAACCCCCACCCAAATCACCGAAGCCACCCGCTGGCGCTACTAACCCCACCCCCAGGAGCGCAGGGACCCGCACCCCCAGGGGCGCGGGGAACTGCGCGATCAACCACCACAGACCCGCACTCGTGCACCGCCCCACCCCCCTCCCACCCCCAGGGGCGCGGGGAACTGCGCGATCAACCCCCGCACTCCCGCACCTATGCACCGCCCCAACCCCCCTCCCACCCAGGGGCGCGGGGAACTGCGCGATCAACCACTCACAACCCGCACCCCCCGTACCAACCCCAGCCCCCACCCCCCCGGAGGGCCCGTGCACCTGATCGACCACCACACCCACAGCATCGCCACCCCCCACCACCCCCTCGCCCCCGA